>DLRM01000055.1:10598-32893 GCA_002500505.1 Planctomycetes bacterium UBA7888 | reverse complement strand
CGATAGAACAGTCATTGAAGTGGTACCCATGCTGGACATGTTCGGGCGCATGGGCCTTTCCCAGTTCATGACGCAAATGAATACTGGCCCCAAGCCAGAGCAAGAAGAAGTCTTTTAGCCTAGACTCTCGAAAAGCTCTTCTTGGGTAGAGGAGCGCAAACAAAGCGCCAAGCCATTTGTTAATTCAAGCTGCTTGGCGTTTGCCATGTATTTGACCGCTTGCTTGAGCCTACCAAGCGCCTGAGTGGGGAGAGCACCACTTTCTTCCATTCGGGTTAAATAAGTTGTCAGCCACTCCAGCTTCCTTTGGCGAGCGGGGGTTTCGCCACTGAAAATCCAGGGGTTAGAAAGGGCGGCCCGACCAATCATGACTGCTGCACAACCCGTCTCCTTTTTCATTTGGGCAATGTCGGTGTGTTTCTCAATGCCCCCATTTCCAATTACAGGAATGGACGTGGCTTGGACAACTTTTCGAATTCGGTTCCAGTTACAAGGGTCAGAGTAAGTTTCGCTTCGTAACCGACCATGGACGCAAAGAGCAGAGGCTCCGGCCCCTTCGACTCGCTGGGCAATTTCTTTTAGCTTCGAATCGTCGTTTCCTCCAGCGCGAATTTTTGCAGTAACGGGCACTGAGCAAGACTGAACAACAGCTGAAATCAGTTTTTCCATTTCAGGAGGATCATCCAGAAGGGCGGAACCGGCGCAATGTTGGAGAACACGAGGGGCGGGACATCCAAAGTTGAGGTCCACAAAATCAGCGCCGGCCTCTGCAGCATTTTGCGCTGAAGCGGCCAACATTTGAGGATTGTTTCCCATGAGCTGAAGGCCGTGCATGGGGCCCTCAAACTTGTTGCCTAGTTCTGAACGTAACTTCTCAACACTCAGAGGGGGCTGAGTTATGCGTACAAACTCAGTGCAAACCGCACCAATGCAATTCGGATTCGTTTCAACGGCGAGCTTTCGAAAGGAGCGGTCGGTGATTCCTTCCATTGGAGCGAGCCAAAGAGGCGGCACTTTCATGATAAACCTCCACTCCTAGAGCTTCGCCCATCGGAAGTCGCCCTCCCACTTTTTGAGTCGCCCAAGGTTTTTGTCTTTCATGATATTTTCACTCATTGGCCATGCCCAACGAGCAAACATCGGACGCAAATCTCTCTTTACGGTGATAGAGAATAAGCGAAGAAAAGTGTCTTGTTTCTCTTGGTCACTTTTGGGGAGATTTGCTTTGTCCATAAGATAATATTCAGCAAAAACTTTTTCGAAGGCCTCCCATCCGAACTCGCGTTGAAGCATTGCGTAGATAACGAGCGCGATTCCTGCGCTAGATCTCCATTTAGAAAAATCAGGATCCTTCAAATATTTTGCAGCAGCTTTCTTTTGACCTTCTAGCCAGGGGTTTTCCCACGGAGTGATTCCGCAGAGCTTGTCGCCAGCATGGAGAGAGAAAAGATTGCAAGTCACTTCGCCTGTGCCACTAAAAGTCCAGTTTCCCTTTTGGCGATTGTGTCCCCACTCATGAAAGTGTCCCCAGGACCCCTCTTTGCGGAGTTTTTTGACGTCGACGACAGGTGCCAATTTGCTGTTACCTGGTTCTGCCACATCAAGGTGAGTCATGACTGGATAGCCGGAATGCATATATCCAGCGGAAATCAAAACATCTGGAACAAAGCGCTCTTTTTGTCGAGGAATGGGCTCTGCGCCGAGTTTGCAGTGAGCGGCAATGACGCCATCCCAAAACTCCAAAACTTCACCTGGATTCTTGAGCTCTCGTACGGACTCTGAGGGAACGGTTATGACGCATTCTTGGCCTACGAGCTCAGCCCAAGGCCCTGGAGCTTTACGGATACGCTCCCATTCCTTCGTTGTTGTTTTTCCGAGCTCAAAAATGGGGGCAGCGACAGTTCCAGAAATCGTGACCTTGATTTTTTCTGCTTTTGGTTTGGCGACAAGGTAAACCGAGCCGCCCCAAGGAGTGGCCATCACAAGTTCCGAGGACAAGGGGAGTTCCTGGGTGATTTCTGGCCATCGTGGCCAAGAGGGTTTGTGCCAAAGAGTGTCTCGGTGACAGCCGATTCGAAGAGACCAGCCAGTGGGGTTTCCCGCGATTCTTTCGATTGAAAGAGTTTCGCCTGCAGGAAGGTAAAGGCCAGTAGATTGCCAGCCAGGCCGATTTGAATTGAGGGATAGAGATTTTTCGCTTCGCTGAGCATTATCTGGAACGGCCCCAGGAAACTCGCTAGCGCCTAGAAAGGCCACACGGTTCTCCACTTTAGTGTCTTTCCAAAAGCGAGATTGGAGAGCAACCCAGAGCCGATATATGCCATCCTTCTCTTTGAGCGGATTCTCTGGTGTGGGAGCCTTTGGATTTGGCATCCGCTCTGCAAATTCGCGGAGCTTTGGCAAAAGGATTGAATCCGCCTTTGGGAGGGAATCCACCGCATGAATCAGAGGGTAGAACGGGGGAGCTTTGTCCCGTTTTCCTCCACCAGTCGTGATTGCAGAATAGTAAGTAAAAACTTTTCCTGCATGGACTTGATTCGCCTGATTTTTTGAAGTGGCATAGCCCCCGGCTTGATTTGCATCGTTGTACCCATCGCCAAGGACGAGTCCCATAGGAGAAGCAACTTGGTTAATGGGATTGTCCTCCCTTAAGTCTCGATTTGTAACTTGCTTCCATCCCCATGGGCACCATCCAGCGAAGAGTCCACCGCCTTTATTCACGTAGTTTTGCAAACTCGTGACCCATTCTTCATCGGGCCAATCAGGTGCGCCAGTCCAAAGGAGGACATCGTATTGGCCCCATTTTTTGGGCGAGACTTTTAGTGTCCCAACTTTTACCTTTTTCTTTCCATTAGATAGCCAACGGACGACATTGTGGGCAAAGACGGACCGCGCATCGTCTTCATCGAGTTCTCGGGTAGCGGGATCAACGTAGCTGTGCGCAATTAGCACAACGCGACCTTTTCCAAAACGGGCGGCCCCTGCCACTGGGAGAGGTTGTTTTCCTCCTCCAGTCAAAATGGCAAAGGCCTCTGGGCCAAAGGCCGAAACCGTGCCGGGGACTCCATTGCGAGGAAGAACTTCGATTCCCTTTAGGAGATCGGCGCGATCAGACTCCTGCGCAATGAAATTTGGCGCCAAGAGGAGAGTTGCGAGAAGCGGGAGGAGCTTTCTAGGCATGGCTCAAGCATACTTAGCCCAGTTTTTATTTTGATTCCTCCAAGATCTCGATGTCGTAGCCGTCGGGGTCGTGGACAAAAAGATAGGGAGTATTGGCCTCAGGCTTTGACCGGCGGTGCCACCAGCCGTTGGCCTCGATTGTTTCGAGAATAGGGCCCAAGTCTGGGACAACAAAGGCGAGGTGGCCAAATTGAGAACCCAGGTCGTAATCGCGCCCGTCATGATTGAAAGTGAGCTCAATGAAATAATTTTCGTTTTCGTCAGCGAGAAAAACGAGAGTGGCCTCATCACCGAGCACTTTTCGGCGGACTTCTTGTAGCCCGAGGAAGTCACAGTAAAACTCAAGAGACTTCTCTAGGTTTCGGACCCGAATCATGGTGTGTGCAAGTTTCATTTACAAATCCAGACCCCTTGAGAACTTGGACCATTGCGCGGGAGGCCAGCCTGTTGACTCAGCGAACTGCATTGCGATGTCGGTTAGATTTATAGGTTTTCCGTCCCGGAGCTCGATTTCAATGGCAAAGGCTTCGTCGCAAAGTGTTTTCCCGCCAAGGTTTTTGCGCCACTGTACGAGGTCATATGAAACTTCTACTTCGCAATGGCTGTTACAAGCGCGCCACCACCACCGATCTTGAAAGATTTTAAAGGACTCGACAAGTGTTTTCCCTTCCCATTCCTTGTCCGGGTTCTCCACCCACCTTTCCCGTTCTTCTCGCTGGGAGATGCCGTGGGAATCTCCGGGCGCAAGCTCCTTGAGGGTTCGCAAGAGTTTTCCATCTTCTGCTTCACCTGCCCGAAACCGCAATGCCCACCCAGTCGCTTGGATTGCACGGCTTGAAGTATCGAAGTACCGATCCAGCAAGATTCGATGTCCACTATCCAAAACAGAAAGGCCAAGGTCATCGAGAACCTTGGGCATTTGAGTCAAAGCCGAAGGGCCGGGAGCCTCAAATTTAACTTCTGCTTCGATGTGACTCGTGGTTGACTCCAGTCAGAAAATCCGAGTCAGACCCGGATGGTCTTGGTCGGCTCGATGGCGTCGACCGGTTTTTTCTTGCGGCCACCAAAGAGTTTGCCGAGCAGCCAGGCAACCGGGTCGTAATAGCGGTCAACAACCCGCTCCTTGAGGGGGATGATGGCGTTGTCAGTAATAACGATGTGCTCGGGGCAAACGTCGGTACAGCACCTGGTGATGTTGCACAGTCCGGAGCCGAAGTCTTCACGGATGGAGGCAATACGATCCGCCGTGTCTGCCGGATGCATTTCCAGGCCGGCGAGGCGAATCATGAACTTTGGACCGACGAATTCATCGTGCTTTTCATGGTCTCGCAAGACGTGGCAGACATCCTGGCAGAGGAAACATTCGATGCACTTGCGGAATTCCTGGACCCGGTCGACATCCTTCTGGTGCATGACCAGCCCCTTTTCGGAAGAGGACTCGTCCGGCTGGAAGGGGTGGATGCGCTTGTTCTGTTCGTAGTTCCAGGAAACATCGCTGACCAGGTCACGGATGATTGGAAAGGCCTTGATTGGCTGAACGGTGACGGTCTTTTCCGGCTGGTAGTCGGACAAGCGGGTCATGCAGGACAGCTTCGGTTTGCCGTCGATTTCCATACTGCAGGACCCGCACTTGCCGGCCTTGCAATTCCAGCGCACCGCAAGGTCGCCGGAGTGCTCGGTTTGAATTCGATGGATGGCATCAAGTACCACCATCCCCTCCCCGCATTCGACCGAGTAGTCCTTGAATTCTCCGCCGTCAGCGTCTCCTCGCCAGATTTTGAAATTGCGTTGGCTCATGCCGAACCTCCTTCGAGATCGGTCAGGCTTGAATGGGCAATTTCGGACAGTCGTTCCGGGGGGGCCTGGGCCGATTCCTGGCGGACATTCATTGAACCGTCAGCGGATTTGCTGATGATGACGTGGACAGCCTGCCACCTATCCTGCTCACCAGGGAAGTCGATGCGGGTGTGTGCCCCACGGCTTTCTTCCCTAGCCAGTGCAGCGCGCGCCACCGACTCGGCAGTAATAAGTAATGGAGAAAGCGAGATGGCTTCATGCCAGCCAGGGTTGTATTGAGAAGACCCATGAGCCTTGACTGCGGAAGCTTTCTGCTTCAGGGAATCCAGGGACTGGATGGCGCTTTCCAATCCTTCCTTATCCCGGACGATGTTTACACCGTTGTTCATGACGTCTTGTAGCTCCTCATGAAGCAGATAGGGATTAGGTCCTTCCTCCCGGTTGAGGGGCGCAGTTGCTTCGCGGATGGCTGCATCCACGGTTTCAGAACTGGCTTGCGGAGTTGCCTCGAGCTTGTCCAGGTAATCGGCGGCACCATTTCCGGCCAACATTCCGAACACCAGCAAGTCGGAGAGGGAATTTCCGCCGAGGCGGTTGGCGCCGTGCATGCCACCTGAGCATTCACCGCAGGCGAACAAACCAGGCACGCGGGTCATCTGAGTGTTTGAGTCAACCCTGATTCCGCCCATGAAATAGTGGAGAGTCGGGCCCACTTCCATCGCATCCTTGGTGATGTCAACTTCGGCAAGCTCCTTGAATTGGTGATACATCGAAGGGAGTTTGCGCCGAATGACATCAGCGGGTCTACGGCTGGCGATATCCAGGAATACGCCGCCATGTGGTGAGCCACGCCCAGCCTGCACTTCCTTGGTAATGGCACGGGCGACTACGTCCCGAGTCAGGAGTTCCGGTGGGCGGCGGGCGTTCTTGTCCCCGGCCAGCCAGCGTTCAGCCTCTTCCTCGGAATCCGCGGTTTCGGCGGCAAATTTTTCCGGGATGTAGTTGAACATGAACCGTTCCCCCTCACTGTTCAGGAGGATACCTCCGTCTCCGCGCACCCCTTCGGTTACCAGGATGCCGCGCACGGATGGTGGCCACACCATTCCGGTGGGATGAAACTGGGTGAACTCCATATTCACCAATTCAGCTCCTGCTTTGTAGGCAAGGTCGAATCCGTCACCGGTGTATTCCCAGGAATTCGAGGTGATGCGCCAGGCTTTTCCGCCACCGCCGGTGGCGAGGATGACAGCATTGCATTCGAAGAGAACAAAGCGCCCGGCATCGCGCCAATAAGCGAGAACGCCGGCCAGTTTGTCGCCGTCCATCACGATGCGCAGGGCGGTGCACTCCATATGAACCTGGATTCCCTGCTGATGTATGGCGTGGTCCTGCAAGGTGCGAATCATTTCCAATCCGGTGCGGTCACCAACATGGGCCAGCCGCGGGTAGCGGTGGCCGCCGAAATTACGTTGACCGATGAGGCCCTCGGGAGTCCGATCGAAGACGGCTCCCCATTGCTCCAGTAATTTCACTTCATCCGGGGCATGCTTGGCATGCAGTTCCGCCATCTCCCACTGGTTCAAAAACTTGCCACCACGCATGGTGTCGCGGAAGTGAACTTTCCAGTTATCGCGGGAGTCAGCGTTACCCAGTGCGGCCGCACAACCGCCTTCGGCCATCACCGTATGTGCTTTACCAAGAAGGGACTTGCACACGACGCCCGTGTCCAGGCCGCGACTGCTACTGGCGATGGCTGCGCGCAAACCGGCGCCACCGGCACCAATGACGACAACATCGTGCCGGATTCGCTGAATGTCAGAGCTTAAGTTCATCCCCATGTGTTCCAATCTTGCCAAATCCCCATTGAGACCATACGCACGTAGAAGTCAGTGAATCCGACCCAGACCAAACTAATCCATGCCCACATCATGTGGCGACGATTCAGACCGCTGGCCTTCTTCCATCCCCCGTGGCTCATTTCCGCCACGGCGTTACAGGAAAAGCAGTTCAAACGACCACCAATCAGGTGGCGGAATGAGTGGCAACCGAGGGTATAGAAAGATAGGAGGGTCGGGTTTATTAGCAGAACGATGCTGCCAACTCCGACGCCGACTTCCCCGTCACGGAAAAAAGAATGGTAGGCATCGTAATAAAGAATGACGATATAGGCTATGGCCACATATAGGGTATAGCGATGAAGGTTTTGGATCAGGAAGAGACCGGTTTCGCCCCGGTATTTTCCCTTACGAGCACCTTCGATTCCGCATCCCGGAGGAGAACTGAAATAGGCTCGATAGTAAAACTTCCGATAGTAATAGCAGGTGCCGCGGAAGCCGAGAGGGCCGGCCAGAATCAAAAAGGCTGGTGAAATCGGTAACCAGCTTGGCCAAATGGCTCGGAGAGAGTCAGGCCAAAGCCCGAACCAGGCGTGCTCAATCGGTGCTGCGCCAGGGACCGATGGGTCGATGAATAGTAGGGGCGAATAGAAGGGCGACAGATAGGATCCCGCCCAGTAGTGGGCCCCCTGAAAGGCTGCCCAGGTCGAGTACGCGACGAACAGGGCAAAGCCAAGTCCGGTCAGTAGGGGCTCAATCCACCAGCGATCGTTGCGCTGTGTGGCAAGATATCCCGGCAGGTGGCCTCCGGTGGATTTAGGGTCAGTCATCTTCTCAGGGGTCATGCTAAACCCCGAAACGGCGCAAAGGATAGCATGACGAATATTCCCTGCAACCCGTGTTGTGGGAGCAGGGGAAGGCGAAGAGAAAGTTTATCATTGTTTTTGAGCTCCAGATATCTTGGATGGTGGAATAATCGTGAGTATGAAAACAACCTCCGCCCACCTTGGATCTGCTCTTCTGGTGTTGCTTATTGTTTCCGCTTGTGGTGGCGAAGAAGCCCAAGTCTCCACTGGCGAAAATGTAAGTTCCAAGGCTTCAATTCCTGAAGAGTCCCGCAAGCTTTACAAAGCCTTTTGCTCCCTCTGTCATGGCCAGACAGGTACTGGCGACGGTGCTTCTGCTGTTGCGTTAGAGCCCAAGCCGAGAAACTACCAAGACAAAGAATGGCAGACTTCGGTTTCCGACGCCCAACTCACCAAAACCATCCTTTATGGCGGCCAAGCTGTCGGCCTCAGCGCTTCGATGCCTCCTCGCCAAGACTTGATTGACAAGCCCGAAGTGGTAGCGGGTTTGGTTCAGATTATTCGCAATTTCGGCGAGTAACTGATACTTAGTTTCATTAAGGGCGGTTTTTTGGAGTCCGTCTAATTTAGGCTCCCCTAAGGGGGCGGCAGTTTGTAAATTACCCGGCCTGAGACTGCGGCTACCCCCCTTACCCACTTCTAGCCATGGTCCGGGTGTACCCCCAAAGGACGCTATCCATGAGCGTGTTCGAATTCCCTCGCTGGACTGACAAGATCCGGCCCATGATGGGCCTAAGTCTTGCGGTTGCGCCGGTCTATTTAATTGGTTTGTTGTGGTACGGGGCTTCCCCCGAAACCATGAACACTGGTTATTCCCCTGAGCAACCCATTCCCTTTAGTCACGCACTTCATGCCGGTGAACTTGGCATGGATTGTCGTTATTGCCACATCACTGTCGAAGAGTCAGCTTCCGCTTCGATTCCTCCCTCGAGCGTTTGCATGAATTGCCATGAGCGAATTCATGCCGAAAGCATTGCGTTGGAGCCATTACGGGAAAGTGTTGAGACCGGTGACCCCATTGAGTGGATGCGCGTGCACGACCTGCCGGACTATGTTTACTTTGACCACAGTGCTCATGTGAACAAGGGGGTGTCTTGCGTGGAGTGCCATGGCCGCGTAGACACCATGGACCAAGTGAAACAAGTAGAGCCCCTCGCAATGGGCTGGTGCTTGGATTGTCATCGCCACCCAGAGCCTCAGTTACGCCCCAAGGATTTGATTACAGATCTAGGTTGGGAAACGGAAGAAAACCGAGAAGAGCTAGGCGCCAAACTTCGCAAGGCGCACGACATAAACCCGCGAGAGGATTGTTCGGCATGTCATCGCTAAAAAGATCTGAAGAAATAAAAAAATATTGGCGTAGCCTGAACGATCTCGAGCAAACACCCGAGTTTCAGGAAATGGCATCGAAGGAATTTCCTGCCGGGATTGAAGAGGACTGGTCTTCTTCTTCCCGCCGCCGCTTTCTACAACTTGCTGGCGCCTCGGTTGCCCTCGCAAGCGCTTCCAGTTGTTACTGGAAAGAAGAAACCATTCTTCCTTTCACCGAACGTCCCGAAGGCCGTATTCCAGGGAAGCCGCGTTTCTTTGCCTCTTCTTTTGAAATTGGCGGCGTCGCTCAACCGACTGTAGTTTCGAGTTACGACGGTCGTCCCATTAAAGTTGAGGGTAACCCAGGCCACCCTTCCAATCCTGGGGGTGCGTCAACTCAATATGCGCAGGCGGCAACATTGGAAATGTACGACCCCGACCGGAGTCGCAGTGTTGCTTCTTATGCCGACGGAGTTGAAAGTGAGAGTGATTGGGCTTCCTTTACCGAGTGGTCTCGCCCGATTTTCCAGAAACTCCGCAAGACAAACGGCAAAGGATTGGTCATTCTTTCTGAGGCAACGTCTTCGCCAACCATGAAAGATGTGCGGAGTCGCATGAAGTCCCTCATGCCCAGTGCCACTTGGCTTACTTGGGAACCAGTTCATCGAGACAGCGAGACTTTTGGCTGCCAACTAGCATTCGGGTCTTTGTTACGCCCGGTCTACAGTCTCGAAAAGGCTCAAATCATTCTTTCTTTGGATGGCGACCCTTTGCAAGGTCATCCAGATCGCTTGCGCCACTCGCTTGGCTTTGGGAAAGGCCGTCGCCCCGAAGACGGACCGATGAATCGCCTTTATGCGGTTGAATCTAACTTTAGTTTGACTGGCGCTAATGCGGACCACCGACTCCCACTGCGCTCAGGACAAGTTGGACCGTTTTTGGCAGCCCTAGAAGCCGAACTAATTCAGCACCATGGCCTCCAAGTTCCTGGAGGAGATGAGGATGCCAATAGAGCCCCGCATGGCGGATTCCTTTCTGAGGACAAACCTTCGCATTTTCTAAAAGCTCTAGCTTCAGACCTTTCAAGCAACCAAGGGAAAAGTGTCATTACGGTAGGCGCCTCCCAGCCGAAAGAAGTTCACGCTCGCGCCCAGCGACTCAACGTTGCCCTTGGTAATAGCGACAAAACCGTTCGCTACATTCCCGCAGCCCAATCCAATAACACCGGCGATATCCGCGGGCTTGTTGATTTATTGAACCGCGGCGCTGTGAAACAACTCGTCATCTTGGGTGGCAATCCCGTCTACAACGCGCCTGCCGACCTCAATTTCTCTGAGGCGCTTTCTAAAGCCGAGAGTTCCATTCATCTTTCGCTTTACCGCGACGAGACTTCTCTTGCTTGCAACTGGCATCTCCCTCGCGCCCACTGGCTGGAGTCTTGGGGAGATGCACGAACTTGGGATGGCGTGATTTCCTTGCGCCAGCCTTTGATGGAGCCCATTTGGGGCGGAAAGTCTGATTTGGAGCTCGCCGAGTATGTGAGCCTTGGGAAATGGCGCAAAGGCGAAGAGCTTGTCCGTCAGTCCAACGCTGACCGTGGCGATTGGCGCCAAATGGTTCACGATGGTTTTGTCCCAAGCTCTAGTTGGCCTGCGATAAAAGTTTCTCCCAAGAAGCTTCCGGCAATTAGCTTTTCCGACAGCCAACTTTCAATTCACCCCGGAAAGATGGAAGTGAATTTCGTTGCCGATGGTTCGGTTTACGATGGGCGATTTGCAAACAGTGGCTGGCTCCAAGAATTGCCAGACCCCATGACAAAAATTGTCTGGGACAATGCCGCATTGATGAGTGCTGCAACCGCTGATGAACTTGGCGTTTCTCATGAGTCCATGGTGCGCATTGAGGTTGAAGGCAGAAGCCTTGAGCTTCCTGTTTATGTCATGCCCGGTCACGCTGCAGGCTCAGTGACTTTGCCTCTCGGTTATGGTCGTGTTGCCGCAGGCCAAATCGCCGGCATTGCAGGTATTGCCGATGACATGGCTGAGCAAAATGTGGATTCTGTTGGTTTTGACACCTACAAACTTCGGTCTTCTCTGGCTCAGTACCACATACCAGCGGCCACGGTTTCGGCTACGGGTGCGACCTACTCTTTGGTCTCCACTCAGGACCACCACATCATTGACGAAATAGGCGCCTTGGGTCGCGAAGACCGCTTAGGTGACTTGATTCGGGAAGGTGACCTTTCTGAGTACGAAAGCCATCCTGATTTTGCTCAACACCGCGTGCACCATCCTCCGCTCAACTCCATGTGGGAGGAGCGAAAGTATGAAAATGTGCACAAGTGGGGTCTAAGCATTGACCTTGCAGCCTGCACTGGTTGCGCAGGTTGCACAATTGCTTGTCAATCCGAAAACAATATTGCTGTGGTTGGCAAGAAGCAGGTTTCCATGGGTCGAGAGCTCCACTGGATTCGAATGGACCGCTACTTCAGTGGTCCGATTGAAGATCCCCAAGTTTCGAGCCAGCCCGTTTCGTGCCACCATTGCGAAATGGCTCCTTGTGAACAGGTTTGTCCAGTTGCGGCGACGACGCACACAAGCGAAGGCCTCAACGACATGATTTACAATCGCTGTGTCGGCACTCGATACTGCGCGAACAACTGCCCTTATAAAGTTCGTCGCTTTAACTACCACCTTTACTCCGAGGCCTTCCAAGAAGAAGGCAACGAAGTTCTCAAGATGGTCAACAACCCTGAAGTGACAGTGCGGAGCCGCGGCGTCATGGAGAAGTGCACCTATTGCGTACAGCGCATCCAAATTGCACGGATTGAGGCCGACAACGAAGATCGCGAGATTCGCGATGGGGAAATCGCACCGGCATGCGTGCAAGTTTGCCCAACGCAAGCCATTGCCTTTGGCGACTTGAACCAAAAGGGGAGTGCTGTGAGCAAGGCCTTCGAAAACCCTAGAACTTATGAGCTGCTAGGGGAGCTCAATTTGGATACTCGCACCCGTTACATGGCGCCAATCCGCAATCCACACCCATCACTCGCAGTGAAATCTTCTGAGCACACAACAGGTGCGACCCACGGCGAACACCAGGAGGAAGTTTCTCATGGTTAATCTCGCCTCGACCGCTCTACCCGAGGAAATCTGTCCACCCGCCCTTGTTCAGGGGCCTACAGAATTCAACCAAGTGACCGAAATTGTAGCTGGCGTTGCGGAGCGCAAGCCTCCTCGCGCCTGGTACATCGCCTTCACGATTGCCCTTTCCCTTTTGGGAACTTTGGGCTGTTGCTTGGCCTACCTTTTCTGGGAAGGTGTTGGTGTTTGGGGAAACAACCAACCCGTCGCTTGGGGTTGGCCCATTGTGAACTTTGTCTTCTGGGTTGGCATCGGACATGCCGGGACGCTGATTTCAGCGGTGCTGTTCTTGTTCCGACAAAATTGGCGAACAAGTATTAATCGATTTGCTGAAGCAATGACCATTTTTGCGGTGATGTGTGCGGGCTTGTTTCCCGGAATCCACGTGGGCCGCCCCTGGTTTGCTTATTGGTTGTTCCCTTTGCCTAACCAAATGGACATGTGGCCGAACTTCCGAAGCCCCTTGGTTTGGGACCTTTTTGCGGTTGGCACTTATGCAACAGTTTCTTTGTTGTTCTGGTACATCGGGATGATTCCAGACCTTGCCACTTTCCGCGATCGCTCGGTTACCAAGATTCGCAAAGTCCTCTATGGCATCTTTTCCTTGGGTTGGACCGGCTCTAATCGCGCTTGGCATCGCTACGAAAAGGCGTACCTTTTGCTTGCTGCCCTTGCAACGCCTTTGGTGCTTTCGGTTCACTCAGTGGTGTCCTTTGACTTTGCAACTGCACAACTCCCAGGTTGGCACACAACCATTTTCCCGCCTTACTTCGTGGCGGGCGCGATTTTCTCCGGTTTTGGAATGGTCATCACCCTCATGGTGCCTGCCCGCCAGCTTTTTGGGCTGAAGGATTTGGTGACTATGCGTCACCTAGAGAACATGTGCAAAGTCATCATGGCCACAGGCATGATGGTTGGATACGCCTACGGAATGGAGTTCTTTATTTCGTGGTACTCAGGAAACCCTTATGAAGGCTTTGTGTTTATCAACCGCGCCTTCGGTAACTACTATTGGGCATATTGGATTATGGTCAGCTGCAATGTGATTTTCCCACAGCTGTTCTGGTTTAAAAAAATACGTCGCAATGTTTGGGCAATGTGGATTATTGCTGTGCTGGTCAATGTCGGAATGTGGTTTGAGAGATTTGTAATTACGGTTTCGTCTCTCTCTCGAGATTTCCTTCCTGGCTCCTGGCACTACTTCAAGCCAACCATTATTGACATCCTTACCTTCGCGGGAAGTTTCGGATTGTTCTTCACCCTGTTCTTGTTGTTCTGCCGTTATCTTCCAGTGATAGCCATTAGCGAAATCAAGAATGTAATGCCAGAGGCGCACCCAGGTCACCACGGCGAGGAGGGCGAATAATTATGAGCAATAACCAAAAACTCTACGGCGCTCTCGCCGAGTTTGACAATGTGGATTCCATCGTGGCGGCTGCTAAAGAATGCCGAGACAGAGGCTTCCGCAAATGGGATGTGCACACGCCATTCCCCGTTCATGGTATGGATGATGCAATGGGTGTTCGGCCCACGATTCTTCCTTGGTTAGTCCTAATTGGCGGCTTTGCCGGGCTGAGTATTGCGGTCCTCATGCAGTGGTGGATGAATGCAGTGGACTACCCATTCAAAATTTCCGGAAAGCCATTTTTCGGGCTACCAGCGGCAACGCCTGTTGCTTTTGAATTAACTGTTCTCATTGCTTCCTTGACCGCGGTCTTTGGAATGCTTGCCCTGAATGGTTTGCCAAAGTGGTTTAATCCACTTTTCAGAGTAAAACGATTTAGCCGCGCCTGTAATGACCGCTTCTATATTGTGGTCGAGGGAACAGATGGCACTTTTGACGCCAAAGAAACACCAGCGTTCCTTGAGTCCTTGGGGGCCATTGCGGTGGAAACCGTGCCTCTCCCCGACGAGAGCGAAAAATTACCCGCCGGCGTTGTTCGATTCGCTTGGGTGTTTACTAGCTTGGTCCTGCTTCCGCCCGCACTGCTTTATGCCGCGCGGAACAGCACTTCCTCCACGCCTCGCGTTCACCTAGTTCCGAACATGGATTTCCAGGCGAAGTATAAAACCCAAACAGCAAGCCCTCTCTTTGAAGATGGCCGAGCGATGCGTTTGGACCCCAGTGGAACCGTTGCTCGCGGCGAGTTAGATTTCCACGGATCGTTTATGACGGGCAAGGAAGATAACGGAGATTGGGTGACAGAACTTCCCGTTCCTGCAACATTGGCCACTATGGAGCGTGGCCGCGAGCGTTTCGATATCTACTGCGCAACCTGTCATGGTTATGCAGGCCGAGGCGACGGCCCGATTCATCAGCGAGCATCCCAGCTTGCACTCTCTGGTCAAGCGATTTGGGTAACCCCAACGAATTTGACTGAACAGCGGATTGTCGACCAGCCATTTGGCCAGGTTGTCAACTCCATCACTGAAGGCATTAACACGATGCCTGGCTATCGCCAGCAGATTCCTGCAAAGGATCGCTGGGCGATTGCTTACTACCTCAGGGCCCTCCAACACGCTCAGAAGTAAGGGAGGCTTTTCATGGCACATCAAACAGCTCAAATCCACGACAAGATTAGCGACGGAGCTCTAACGAGCCGGATTGGTCGCAATGGCCTCGCCCTCGGAGTCCTTGGACTCCTTATTGCTTGCGCCCTCGGCGCTCTTGAAGGCGACCACATGCGCCGCTTCTTCTTCGGCTACCTGACCGCATTTAGCTGGGTCCTTTCCATCGCTCTGGGTGGCCTTTTCTTTGTCATCATTCAGCACCTCACTAACGCGCACTGGAGTGTGACCGTGCGCCGAATTGCGGAATTCACTATTGGCGCTTTCCCATGGATTGGCCTGATGGCAGTCCCGCTTTTCTACCCACTATTCACTCACCATGGCGTGGAAGAGTTTGGCGGTCTATTGTGGCCATGGATACACCCTCATGGTGAACATGCCGCCCTTGTTGCAAAGAAAGTTTCTTGGTTGAACGCCAACGACTTTGCTCTCCGATTGGCCTTTTACATTGTTTTGTGGTCAGGAATGAGTCGTTTCTTTCTGAAGCAATCCTTGATTCAGGACGATTGCCCTGATTTTAAGCCCACCCTGAAGGCAAAGAAATGGTCTGCCCTTTCGGTCATCATTTTTGCGTTGTCGACTTCTTTTGCTGCCTTTGACATCATCATGTCAATGGCTCCTGAGTGGTTTAGCACTATTTTTGGTGTTTACTATTTTTCCGGCGCCACCATGGTCATCATGGCCTGGTTAATCTTGGCAGGCCGACGCCTCCAAAATGGCGGGGTGCTTACGAGTGCAATTACCCCGGAGCATTACCACGACTTGGGCAAGTTCATGTTTGCCTTCGTGTTTTTCTGGGCCTACATCGCATTCAGTCAGTTCATGCTCATCTGGTATGCGAACATTCCAGAAGAAACTGGCTGGTTCATGATTCGTCGCACCGACGCCTGGATGCCAGTTACTTGGGCTCTCGTTATTTTCCACTTTGCAGTTCCCTTCTTGGGCTTGCTTTCTCGTCACCCCAAGCGGAATTTGGGCGCCATCACTTTCTGGGCAGGCTATCTCATGGTCTTGCATTGGATTGACATGGTCTGGCTCATCATGCCTCAATACTCCAGCGAAACCCTCCCCATTGGGTTGATGGAAATCGGCTCCGCGGTCGGGCTTTTAGGCTTCTTTGTCTGGGCGGTTGCCCGCACTGCTGGCGACAAACCTTTACTGCCCCGTAACGATGCTCTTCTCGGTGAATCGCTGGCATTCCGGAATACTTAGATTCAGGATGGCCTTCGGTTTGGCTTTACACAGAGATTTTCGGGTTCAATTTCTTGCTATGGCGGGAACAGGATTTTGCCAAGTCGGCAATCGTGTGGCCGCCCAAGACTTCCTCGCGAAGCGAGTGCACCGATTTCCAATAGTCATGCAGCAAGCAGTTCAATCCGTGCCCGGTGGCCTCACCCGCCTTTTCGGCACAATCAGGCTCGTCTCGAGCCTGGTCCATAAAGGACACGATTTCCATGATGCTCGTCTGCGCAGGGTCGCATGCCAAAAGGTAACCCCCGTGGCGCCCGCGTCGAGAAGTAACGAACTCTCCCTGCCGAAGCTGGACGAGAATTTTGGCTACGAACTCTGAAGGTAGCCCGATGGACTGCGCCAAGGATGAAGACCGGAAGAGGGCGTCTCTATCGTTGGACATGTGCCCCAACACGCAAAGAGCGTATTCTGCGGCACTGGAGCAGAGAGGGAGCATGCCGCAATTATATAATCGGAATTTAGATTCGCCTTTTTCTCCCCGTTAAAATACCTCACCATGGCTCACCAACCCGACGACATTCCAATCGCCAAGCTGACCACAATTACCGTTGTGGGCTGTGTGGTCACTCTAGCTTTAGCCTATTGGTCCGTTGGTGCCTTTCATGGCGTTGAGGCAAAATACGGAGCTGAGAACGTCCGGAATCTGGGCGCTGAAAGCGCTGCTTTGGAGCAATCGCAAAAGTCCGATCTTGACGACATTAATTCCGCCATGTCCGAGCTCGCTGACGAATAAAAAATCTTTTCGCGTTTGACGTTGTCCACCTCTACCTCCACGCGCCTCTTTAAGCGGCATCTATTTCCGCTTGCATTGGCGTTTGTCGTTTACGGTAATTTGGCACAAGCCCAAGAGCTTCGGGAAATCCCAGTTTTGAAAGAAGTGGGGATTGATGAGCAACTCGGTCAAGAGATTCCTAAAGAGCTTCGTTTTTATAACCATCACGGGGAATCGATTACTCTTGAGTCCCTTTTTGAAGATGGCAAGCCTGTAATCCTGACCCTCAACTACGCCAATTGTCCGATGCTTTGTAATTTGCAGCTCACGGGGCTGGTAAAAGTCCTTGGCGAGTTAGACGAAACAGCAGGAGAAGAATTTAGAGTTGTAACAGTCAGCATCGATCCTGCGGAAGAATCAAAAGATGCAGCCGACGTGCGGTATCGTTATCTTCAGGCCTACGACCGCCCCAGTGCAGATTGGAATTTCCTTGTTGGCGAACAGAAGGCCATCACTTCCTTGACAGAGAGCGTTGGCTTTGGCTATCGATTCCTTCCTGAAGAAGATGAGTTTGCCCACACAGCTGCACTCATTCTCCTTTCTCCCGAGGGTCAGGTTTCTCGTTATCTCTACGGGATTGAATACGATCCCGAAACGCTTCGCTTGTCTTTGCTCGAAACGGCAAAGGGTGAAGTCCGGTCCTCGATTGACCGACTGATTCTCTTCTGTTTCCAGTACGACGCTACAAAAGGGCGCTACGCACCTGCAATCATGAACATTACTCGGATTGCTGGGGCCTTGACCATTGCCGTTCTGGGCGCCTTCATCTTGCGCCTTCTCCGTCGTTCAGGAACAAAAACCGAGAACTACTCAGCATGAACCTTTCATTTCTCCCATACCTCCTGACTGCAACGCAGCAAGAAAGGCCAGAAACAACCCTGGACGGCTTTCTTTTTCCGGTGCAAGGCTCAGAGGCTGCCGCCCAGCATGACCATGTTTTCATGATTCTCATGTATGTGGCCGGCTTCTTTTTCCTTCTGATTAATGCGGCAACAGTTTACTTCTCGATTAAATATCGGAAGTCCAAGAGCCCTGAGCCGCCGAAATCTTCCAGTCACAACAATACGCTTGAGATTGTTTGGACGATTATCCCAACCGTATTGGTTGCTTGGTTGTTCTATATCGGCATGGATGGCTATGTTCAGCGCCGATATGCCCCAGAGGGCTCATACGAAATTAAGGTAACAGGCCAGAAGTGGAGCTGGAACTTCACCTACCCGAACGGTATTCAGCACAATGAGCTCCACGCGCCGATGGGGGAAAATGTTCGTTTAATCATGGATTCCCGCGATGTCATCCACAGCGTTTGGATTCCCGAGTTCCGAATTAAGATGGATGTCGTTCCTGGCCGCTACACCGAAACCTGGTTCAATGCCACTCGAGCTGGAGAATACCCGCTCAAGTGTGCAGAGTATTGCGGAACGGAGCATTCCTCTATGTATGCCAAGGTGGTCATTCATGACCGCCCAGAATTTGATCAGTGGATGTTAGAGAACGGCAACCTTCTCGCCGACCTTTCTCCTGTCGAAGCTGGTGAAAAGCTCTTCTCTATAAAGAGCTGCGTTGCTTGCCACTCCACAAACGGTACACCGCTCGTTGGCCCTTCCATGAAGAATATGTTTGGATCTGAGCGCAAGTTCACCGATGGCACAACTGCTGTCGCTGACGAAAACTACATCCGCGAATCCTTACTCGAGCCGAATGCCAAAGTGGTTGAAGGTTTTGCCCCAGTCATGACGACCTTCCAGGGTCTGCTGAAGGCCGAAGAAATGGACGCCATCATCGAATACCTCAAAACCGTCCAGTAGGAGAGAACCATGAACACCCACGCTTCCTCCGTTAATTACCTTAACCACGAAACGGGATTTAAGTCCTGGTTCATGACCCTTGACCACAAGCGCCTTGGCTTGATGTACATGTGGTCCACCTTTGCTGCAATGCTTCTCGGCGGCTCCTTCGCGCTTCTGCTTCGCTTTGAGCTGTTTTCCCCGGGCAAGGACTTGGTGAGCAAGGACGTCTACAATCATCTGTTCACGCTTCACGGCGCAGTAATGATTTTCTTGGTCATTATCCCGAGCATCCCTGCAGCCTTAGGGAATTTTGTCCTTCCGCTCATGTTGGGGGCAAAGGATGTGGCCTTCCCGAAAATCAATCGACTTTCGTATCACCTCTATTTGATTGGTGCGGTTCTTTTGGTGTTGGCCATCTTGACGGGCGGTCTGGATACGGGTTGGACTTTCTACACTCCGTATAGCACTTCGACGGACACATCCGTTGTTATTGCAGTGTTCGGGGCATTCGTTATTGGATTTAGCTCTATTTTCACAGGGCTCAACTTCATCGCCACAATCCACAAGATGCGCCCGCCTGGCATGACCTGGTTCAAAATGCCCCTTCTTTGCTGGGCGCTGTATGCAACCTCAGTCATCCAGATTTTAGCCACACCTGTTCTCGGAATTGCTCTTTTGCTGATTGCTGCTGAACGCATCATGGGGGTTGGAATCTTTGACCCCGCCTTGGGCGGTGACCCTGTATTGTTCCAGCACTTGTTCTGGTTCTACAGCCATCCAGCCGTATATGTGATGATTCTTCCCGCCATGGGAGTGCTTTCCGAGCTATTCTCTACATACAGCAGGAAGCACATTTTTGGCTACAGCTTTATCGCGTACAGTTCAATTGCCATTGCCATCGTGAGCTTTATCGTATGGGGGCACCATCTGTATGTAAGCGGCCAATCCGCATTAGTGTCCATTATCTTCTCGGCGTTGACCTATACCGTGGCGATTCCGTCGGCCATTAAGGTCTTCAACTGGGTCGCCACCATGTACAAGGGCTCGATTTCATTCACGACGGGCATGGTTTCGGCGATGTCGGTGATTTGGCTTTTTGGAATTGGAGGCTTGACTGGTTTGTGGATGGCTAACTTGTCCACGGACATGCATCTCCATGACACTTACTTTGTTGTTTCGCACTTCCACTTCGTCATGGTTGGCTCCGCTCTCTTTTCTTACTTAGGCGGAGTGCACCACTGGTGGCCGAAGATGTTTGGCGTGATGTACGACGAGGCCAAAGGGCGTTTTTGGACCATCGTCTCTTTCCTTGGATTCAACCTAACGTTCCTTCCTCAGTTCCTCATGGGAACTCGCGGAATGCCACGTCGCTACTTCGATTACCACCCGCAGTATGAGTACTTGAACAAGATTTCCACTATCGGCGCTGCCATGATTGGCCTTGCGGTCTTCATGATTTTCTGGAATCTATGGCGTTCCCTAAAGACGGGCAAAAAGGCATCGCCAAACCCATGGGGTGCTGCAACTCTTGAATGGCAATGCGCTTCCCCGCCCACTCCCCACAACTTTGACGAGGCTCCAGCCGTAGGCGATCCCTACGACATGTCTCTGATTCAGTTCAAGTCGGACGAGGAAGGTTACTTGCCGATTAATCCATGCGAACACGATCCTCTCATCTGTAAAGTCGAGTCTACGGAGGCCTGAAATGAGTTCTGACCACCACGACAGCAAGCTTGCCCATCACTTTGACGACCTCGAACAACAGTTCGATGCGAACAAGTTCGGGATGTGGGTTTTCCTTCTTACGGAAATCCTCTTCTTTAGCGGCCTCTTTGTTGCCTACGCAACGTATCGCAGCAACCATCCAGATGTCTTCCAATACGCTTCTCAGTTTTTGGACACCAACTTGGGAGCTGTCAACACGGCAGTGCTTCTGTTGAGTTCCTTTACTGCCGCCTGGGCAGTTCGAGCCGTTCAGCTCGGGCAAAAAAACCTTGTGACAACCTTGCTAGGGATAACGGTCCTTTGCGCATGTGGCTTCATGGCGATTAAGTACATGGAGTATTCTCATAAGTACCACGAAGGCCTTCTTTGGGGGAATGCGGAGCATTCCATCTTCAAAGAAAATACTGCTGATGTTGCTTCTTCTGTTAGGGAACATGGCCATCATTGGGGCGACGTCAAAGACCTAGATCCCGAGTTTCGCCGTCAAACTGGAATTTTCTTCGGAATCTATTTCTGCCTGACAGGTCTCCACGGAATTCACGTTCTTCTCGGAATCATCCTGATGCTTTGGTTAATGAGGCGAAACATGCGAGGGGACTTCTCTCCCGAGAAGTACGACGCAGTTGATTGCGGCGCCCTTTACTGGCACCTTGTTGACCTCATCTGGATTTTCCTCTTCCCGCTTCTCTACCTAATTAGCTGATTATGAGCGATTCTCACGACCACTCTTCTGCCGGCCACGTTCTTTCTTTGAAGATGTTGGCAGGAACTTTCGTAGCCTTGCTCCTTTTGACTGCGCTAACCGTTGCAACCGGCAAGATGGATCTCCATGGATTCGACTTGGGGGTTGCCATGATTATCGCCACCATCAAGGCGACCATTGTTGCTCTAATCTTCATGCACCTGAAGTGGGATCGACCTTTTAACGGCTACATTTTCCTCGTCGCAATTTTGTTTGTCGGTATGTTCTTGGCCTATGTCGTGGTGGACACAAACACTTACCAGAATGACATTAAAGGCTGGACGAAGGAAAATATTTCGAATTCCACAGCAGAATGAGCCAGTCCGCAGGGGGGGCACCACAAACACTTCCCCCCGGCACGGGCGCTCTTGGCCTACACGCCTTTCTAGCGTCGATTTCTATTCTGTTTGTGAGCACCCTGTGCGCTTACTGGATTGTTCGCGGACAGGCAGGGTTCTGGTCTGAGGGACTGCCCGCAATTCCTAGTGGGCTTTGGCTAAGTACAGCCCTTTTGGTGCTTTTGTCAGGTAGCTCCCAAACAGCGACTAATCTTTTTCGATTCGGGAAGCCCGACGCTGGCGTTCGAATGTTTAAGCTTGGCTTTTTCTTGGCGATTGGTTTCGTCGTTAGTCAGGTTTTGAACTGGAACGAGCTAAGCGCTGCGCACTTGTCCCCTAAGGCGAAGTCTTTGTATGCCTTTAGCTTTTACATGCTCACAGGGCTTCACGTCCTTCATGTATTGGGTGGACTGATTTGGCATTGGATTGCTCTGCGGAAATGGAAACAGGGTCTTGCCACTGAAGAAACAGTCCGTAACACCGCAGTTTATTGGCACTTTCTTGGTGTCTGCTGGGCAGCTCTTTTTCTCAGCTTAATTTTTGGAGCCGATGCGGACCTCCAAGGGGAGGGCATTGTTCGAGCGTGCTGGTACTTGACTGGTTTTGGTGGTGCCATGTTTGTCATCTGTTGGCTAAAAGCAATTTCCGCAATTGCCAAGCATGAGAATATTGTTTTGGCGGCGGTCGCCATTATTCCCATGGTGGCTTTTTTGCGAGCGTTCATGAAGGCTGACGAAATGGCCATGCGCCGCACGCTCTATTGGTGGGTCATTTGGTTCGGCCTTATCCTCGCTAGCACTTCAGTTGCTCTGGCCATTTCCTTGCGCTAAAGGTACTTCCCTCGCTGTGAGCGACGACTAAGAGAGCCACAAAGCAAGCAAGAGTAGTGGCAGGTAGATTAAGGAAGCCCACAACAAAACACGAGCCCTTGCGTCTGTGCGCTTAAGTCCAAAATGTAGAACGGAAGCGAGGAAACC
>DLRM01000055.1:0-10264 GCA_002500505.1 Planctomycetes bacterium UBA7888 | reverse complement strand
ATGCCAAGAGTGAGGGCCGCATAAAAGTAGGTGCGATTTGCAAAACCTAAAACGGTGGGAAGAAGGCTCGCAACTAAAAGGGTGAGAGCCCAATAAGCGCCTTGCCGTGCGGAAAATGCGCCGGTCTCGTCTGCCGAAGGTAACATTTTCATTCCCGCTCGCGCATAGTCTTCACGATAGATCCAGGCAATGGCAATGAAGTGGGGGAGCTGCCAAAGAAAAAGAATTGCAAAAAGGATTCCGGCGAAAATATCCAATCCGTTTCCGGCTGCGGCCCAGCCAACCAACAGAGGCAACGCTCCAGGCACAGCGCCTACAACCGTATTGAGCTCGGTGACACCCTTAAGCGGGGTGTAAACAAAAACGTAAAGGCCAAGCATTACGATACCCAGCCAAGCAGTGAGGGGATTTAGGGCAAGCCAAAGCCAAGCGGCTCCAGCAATTCCCGTGAACCATCCCACCCACTGAGCGGTTGAGACAGAAACTCGGCCTGCAGGCAAAGGCCGGTTAGCCGTTCGCTTCATTTTTTTATCGAGCTCAACCTCAACAACCTGATTTAAAACGGCTGAGGCAAAGCTCATGAGGGTCAGGCCAATAGCCAAATGAGTGGCGGTGCTCCATTTCAGTCGCATGCCATCGGCAAGCCAGCAACAAAGGATTGCGGCAGGGGTTGATAGGGCCTGGATCCTCAGCTTTCCTAGCTGAATCCAATCGTTTACAAAGCTACTTTTCAATTGCCTATTCCTTGACAGGTTCCGTGCGGTAACGAGCTTCCATGTCCAAGGCAGCGAGTTGGGCCAGAACTCCAACGCCGACCACGAGGTGGGCCGTTGCAAAACTCGTTTGCGCCAGGAAGCGCATCTGCTCTGTCTCAAAGTAGCCAAGCAAGGGGCCAAACAAACAGGCCCAAGTACCAACCCCGAGCCCAAGTTGAATTCCAAGCAGTTGAGCAAGTCGCTTTCCTGTTTTTGGAATCCTTGGATGTGATCCGAATGCCGTTAAGGAAAGGCGAATAATCCAAAGCAATACTGCAGAAGCGACCAAGGCCAAAATGAAGTGGCCCATAAAGGCGCCCGCTTTGTGGCGCAGGCTTGCAGCGGAAACTAAATTTAGGAATAGAACCACAATTCCTACGCGAGTCCAAAGTCGAAGTCTTTGGGAAAGAGGGTTTTTGGGAGCAGTCTGGTCTTCCGCCCACGCTCTAGAACTGTGTTTCGCCATGGCAACCAGTGCGACAACGCAAAGTTGTGCGCCAATCGCATGAATAATGGCAACAAGCTGGTCGTTTTCTAATACACGAACCGCTCCAAGGAGACCCTGGGCCACAACAAGAAGGAAAATGAAAATTGAAAGGCGTTTCCAATGGGAAGGCACGTCTTTGCCACGGAAGCAGGCGACCATCAGGAGGATAACCAGAATCCCAATGAGGGTTCCCGCTTGCCGGTGAGTGTGTTCAATGCTTGCGCCGGCGCCAAACTCAGCGGCGATTTCCCCATAGAAAAAATTAAACAAGCTCCATCCGTTGATGTCGGGCCAAGTGGGGTACGCCATACCGACATCCGTGCTGGTCACCGCACCCCCAAGGCCAGTTGTCATCACGACGGCAACAAATATCGCAGCCAGAGATAGTCGATAAATCCAAGGGTGAAAGTTGTCAGGGCTCATCTCGCAATTCTCCGTTCCTGGAGGATGTATTGAACAAGGTCAGCGATTTCTTGGGCGCTGAGTTGGGCACTAACCCCAGGCATTGAAGTCCCTTTGATGCCAACGGCAATTCTTCGATAAATGTCAGCTGCACTTTCGCCTCCGGAAAGAGGTTCATGTCGCAAATCTCGTGGGCGACTTGTGTTCCCCCATACATCTCGAAGAAGCCACTCTGAATCAGCATGATTCCAGGATGCAAGCCCTTTACCGCTTAGGTCGTTTCCATGACAGCCAACACAGCCAGCTTTAGGACTCTGAATCAATTGTTCGCCCCTCGCAGCAGAGCCCTCTTGTGGAGCCAAGAGGTTTTCAGGAATCTGCAAGGGCTCGGCTGACCAGGATTTTTGAGCGTCTTCTTTGGCGCGGGCAACGATTTCCGGGACACCATTGGCGCGCGTCTTCAAAACCTTGGCAGCTCGCTGTTCGGTATCCCCGCGAAAAAGGAGCCAAGCGGTGTATAAAGAAACAGCTCGCAAATCTTCTTTCGAGAGAGCGGAAAATCCAGACATCGCTGTTGAAGGGACACCCTCTCGAATCACTCGCTCGATGTCAGAAAGCTGGGCGGATTGGCCTATTGGAGTGCTGGTGAACTTCATAATTCCCAAACTCAAGTCTCTTGGTTTGGGCGAGAGCAAGGCCGCAGTTGTAGTGTTGGCAGTGCCGGTATTACCATGGCAGTGAGCACATTTTCTGGCGTAAAGCGAAGCGGCCTCCTCCCAAGCCTCGTCTTCTTTATCAACGGAAGAAAAGGGAGTTTGGGTCAAGGAAGGGGAACCCCATGGCCCAAAAAGAGAGGCGAGCTCGTCGGCAAGTTGTTGTTCCAGGTCTTCTCCAAGCTCCAAGTCGCGAGTTGTTGGGGAAAGAGCGGATACGGATCGAATGTCCGGAGGGGGGCTTGCAGGGCCGGTAAAAGTGTGTGCGAGGCCAGCGGCGGACCCGAGACCTACAAAAAAAAGACCAATAAGGTCAGATTGCTTCATGATTGTTGCAGGGCAGATTTGGCAATTTCCCAGGAAGGAGTCCATTGGTAGAGAATGAAGTAAATCAGAACTCCGGTAATAGATACGAAAACCCAAATAGGGAATGTGAGTCGAGCAAGCCGGCGATGTTTTTCGAGTTGACCCGAAAAGCCCAGAAATAGAGTTCGCATAGCCAAAAAAGGAACGGCCGCGGCAAGAACAGTATGTAAAGCAAGCATGGCGAGATAGGGGAGCTTCCCCCAATTTGGGCCTGCGTATTTCACAGTAAGGCCTGGTGTCGAAAGATGGTGTAGTAAATAGGAAAAAAGAAAGGCAATGGAGCACAAGAAGGCGCTCAGCATGAGCGATTTGTGTAGCTTTTCTCGCTTTGCTCGAATTGCGATGAACCCGGCAATCAGAAAGAGTCCCGCAGCGCCATTAAGCGAGGCATTCAAGGCGGGAAGGTTCATTCGTCTAATAGCTGAAGAATCAAGGCCTCCATTGCAGCATCTTGCTCATCGTCAAGGCTGTTGAAGTACTTCCTGATTTTGCCGACGCGGTCTACGACTACGAACTTTGTGGAGTGGACAATATCTCCATTTGGCTTCATCTCATCTCCTAGGGCAAGAGCAAAAGATTTTCGACTTAAATCCGCAATCGCAGTTTTGTCACCCGTCAAGAAAGTCCACCTCTCCTTTGGAAGCTGTTTTGATGAAACATACTCTGCCAGAATCTCTGGCGTGTCGAACTCCGAATCAATTGTCATTGAGATAAATTGCAAATCCTCTCGCTTTGGCATGCGCTCATAAAGCTCCTTCATTTCCTTGGTCATTCGGGGGCAAACAGAGGGGCACCGCGTAAAAAAGAAATCAATGACCCAGACTTTCCCCTTGAGCGATTCTCCAGAGTAGTCCTGGCCGGATTGGTCTTGAAGGACAAAGGAGGCGACTTCGCCAAAGTCGTCTGGTTGCTCGAAGCCTGGCTTTTCTTGGCTCCCGCAGGAGAGCAAGAGAAGAAAAATGGCTGCAGAGTCAAGGCGTATCACGCACGCATTCTACCCGGCCCAAGGCTATTGACCGTTGCCCACAAACACTGCCTTTCCGGCCTCGGGTCCGATGTAAAAAAGTTCGGTTCCCCCGAGGCTGAAAGGAATGTACTCCAAGAGAACAACTGGAGATCCGCCGCTGGAAGGGGTGCCCATGAGCTTGAAATGCCAGTCCACTCGAGGGTCATCGGCAAGAGAAGACGAAGTTTCCCCATCGTTCATTGTGATGATTTTGGAAACAGTCTCAATGGTTGCAGAGAGATTGTCGTAGGATAAAAACCAGCCAGAAAGGATGTTATTCCAATCCCCTTTTGTGACCCCATTATCCAAATATGAATTGGAAAAAGCCTTGATTGCTAGGGGAGATTCCGCTTCTAGACGGTCGGCGAACTTTATCAAAAGAGTCAGAACGGCCTCAACATGACTTGTGTCAGTAAGCCCTTCCTTTAAGGCGGTGAAAGATCCATTGGTTGTAGTTGAGCAAGTGGTATTGGTCCAGGTCCCGGACAAAACATTGTTCGCGGAATCAAATGTGCCGTTCATATATCCCAAGGTGGGGCATAAACCGGAAGATGTAAGCATAAGGGAGTGCGAATTCCCGGTGATATCCCAAGAGTTCAGGTGACCGCCACATGCCAAGAAATTGCAGGTGTTTTGGCCACCAAAACCGCCAGCCGCAAAAGAGCCTTTGCGCTCGACTCTTCCAACCCGGTTTGTGTCCCCGGTCAAGCTATCCGTGAAAATCCAGCTCTCTTCCATGGCTCGCTTAGATATTCGAGTCCAAGTAATTGGAAAAGTATCCGTTGGGTCAGAGAACAAACCGGCAATTTTATTTCCAGAAAGAGTGCCATCGAAGGAGGCGACAAAGGGGCCTCCGAGAGAAGGGCCTGTACCGTCTCCACCTAGGAATTCTAGGTAGACATGGTTCCCGGTGATTTGTCCCGAAGTGAGCCAAACCGAAACGCTCCCTGGTAAATAACCTGCAACCCGTCCGTCTCCACGCTCCTGAAGGACAATTCCTTTGTACATGTCCCGAATTGGGGGGGAGAAGTCCATTTTGGTAATCCAAGACCCATCCAAGGTGCCAGTGCCTTGGGCGGGGGCGAGGGGGGCGCCAAGGAGAGCGACTAGAAGGGGAAGGAGATGAGTGCGCATTTAGACCTCCAGCGATGGAGTCTTTATTATGCCAGGGAAATCGGAGTTTGGGGCTAGTGAAATAAAGAACGGGCAGAAGGTTTGCCCGTCTGCCCGCCTCAAACTTTCAGGGAATGCTTGCTGTCCCTAAAACTTGATGTTGAAGTCTATCCGAAAACGGTAGTCGGTTTCACTATTAATACTTTCCTGTTCATGGGTCAGGGCCCAGATATTCAGGCCAATCTTGTCCGAAAGCTGGCGCTTCCAGCCACCCATAAGGCCTTTCCAGTCGTCGCGACCGCCTGGAAAGTCGTCGCCAGCGAATGTGGTGAACACAGCCCCCTCTTCCACAGTTTGGTATTGGGCATAGAATTTGCCGCCTGAATCAGACGGGGAGCCGTTGGAAACGCCAAGGGCCCAGCCAGTGGCATCGAATCCGTCACCGGCGCGCACGTTCTCGATGTATTCACCTGAAATCGTGAGGCTGTCTTTCTTCCAGCTGACAATGGGGTTTAGGATGCCCCAATTGCCGACATCCGTGCCGGTGTAGGCTTCCGCTCCAGCGGCATCAGGATCGCCGTAGAAGTAGTAGCCGACGGCGAATTTGAGGTCGTCCTTGGAGGTGTTGACCTGGCCGACGGTCATCCAGCTATCTTCACTAATTGGTCCACCATTTTCGGTCAGGGCGTACTGGCCCACAACCCAGTCGAAGTCGCCGGAAGAACCTGAGACAGCGAGACCTTCAGGCTGAACATCGCCATCCCAGACGAGCTCACCGTAAACGGGGTTGGCTTGAAAGCCATGGCCAAACTTGCCCATCTTCATGCGTACATCTGCCCAGGTTGGGCTGTAATCAACAAACATGCGGTCCAACGAAACATCCATGTTGTCAAAGTTGTTTCCTATGTCCCAGTGGGGATTGTTTTGGTCGCCACTTTCTGTGCGCATTCGAGTGCCAATAGTCACATTGTCCGCCACATTGAAGTTGCCGCCAAAGCGGAAACGCAAGCGTTGGCGGTGCCGGTCAGGGTTAGCCGCGAGGTCGTTAAATTCTGCGCGAACGCGGGCATCGCCGAAAAAGCTCCACGCGGAGTCATTGTCTTGGGCAAATGCGGTCGAAGGGGCAGCGCCAACAATTGCGAGCACCCCTAGGGTCTGAAGAACACGTCGGATGACTTTCATCGTTATTAGGTACTTATTGAGTTTGCAAGAGGGTGAAAAGAAACCACAAATTGATGGATTTGAGAAGCATTGTTGCTGAGCCCATGGCGGTGTCAACCCCCACTCTTGCGTTTATTCGCAAATGCCCACTCTTTTCCATTTATTATTAACCACCATGGCATTTTGCAGGATTGTCGTGACGACTCCCAGTAAGGGGTGGGGGCACCAAGATAGAAGCTTGTTAATTGGTTTGCCAGTTTGGGAGGGGACGGTTAGCTTTTGACGGACTCATTTTCGCAACGCCCTGTTGCGTCACCTCCCCCCCCAAAAAAGCATCCCCATGACTGATGTCTGCGAACCTGCCCCGGCCGGCCCTTCTGAAGAGAATGTAAGCGCATTGCGGAAATATTTCCGTGATTTTAAGGTTCTTAAGGAGACCAAGCGGGAGTACTGGGGCCTTCAGCTCATCAATGTTCTGGATTGTCTTGCCTATTTTGCAATGTTCAACATTGCCACAGTCACCTTATCAAAAGACTTTGGATTTACTGACGCTTGGGCTGGTTACATTTACATGATTTTTTCGGGCCTGACGACTATTTTCTTGTTCTTCTCGGGAGTCATTACAGATTGGTTGGGAATTAAGCGGGCACTCTACATTGCCATTATTGGGCTTTTACTTTCTCGCGCCGGAGTGGTCGTTGTCGAGCGGATGGACGAACCCGTCCGACTGAATGCCGAAAGCCTTATCGCCTCTTTCAACGACGGCAATGGAATTGCCTTTCTGGAGGGTAAGCCCGATCTTGCCGTTACAGCTCGCGATGGCACTCGTTTCGTCGTGGACTTGGCTGGAGCGGACACCCTTGGAGATATTTTCGCTCGTATCGCCGAGGCACCCGACAACGAAGGCAAGGTGTCCGCAGGTGTAGCTCCTGGTTGGGTCAGTCTGAGGCTCAAGGACTCCAGTGCCTCGACGT
Source organism: Planctomycetes bacterium UBA7888 (assembly GCA_002500505.1). GTDB lineage: Bacteria > Planctomycetota > UBA1135 > UBA1135 > UBA1135 > UBA7888. The sequence goes on along the minus strand of DLRM01000055.1, from coordinate 3,287 downwards.
ATCCAGGCCCTCTTGTCGTGGAAGGTCCCGCTGCGGTCGCTCTTGGTCTATCAACGAGCGGACAATATTCCTCTGTGTTTGATGGCAGTCGTTTGGTTTCTGAACTCGACGGGGTTTCTCTGGCTGACTTGAACCAAGGGGATGGTCTCCGTGGTGGCACGACCCTCCAAATTCGAGACTCATGGGGAGCAGAAGTCACTGTCACGGGACTTAATCAGCTTTCCACAGTTCGAGCTCTCCAAAATCATATCGAAGAAGTAGCTTCTTCTGCCGGGCTCCAGATTGGGCTTGATTTCAATGCGGCAGGCAATGGTTTGTTGGTGGCCGACCAGAATTCTCGACGCCCCATCACCTCCAAGACTCGCTTGTCCGAACTTCACGGCGGGGAAGGTGTGCCGGTTGGCGACGATACTTCCGTTCCTCATCTTCGCTTCGGTTCTCACGATAACCAGTCTTGGGAAGTTAGTTTGGCAGGGTGCAAAACCTTGGCGGATGTTTTTCAGCGGGTAGAAAAGGCGACAAGTGGCCATCTTGAGATGGGCGTGGCGGATAGATCGAAGCTTTTTGTTCGAGACACACAAGTTCGTGCCAACATGGAACCTCAATCTGGTCGCCTTTCTGCGACTGGTGTTGGAGAGTCGGGAATCGTTATTGCCCGTAAACTTGGTCTATTTTTGGAGCGAGGCACCGACCAGTCGACTTTAGTTGGAACCGGCATTCCGAATCCACGATGGGAGCTGGACGGTGAGAACATCAAGCTTTCGGATTCTGGCCTTTTCGTCGAAGGAGATGCCGCCGAAGCTTTGGGTATTGGCATTGACGGAGGAGAAGGCGATTCTGTCTCCGGAGAGAACATTGTTGAAAATAAGCTGCGGAGTTGGCTTGTTATTGGATTGCTTGCAGCGATGGCTCCGTTCATGGCCATGCTAATTACTATTTTTCAGGCAGGCAATCGGCGGTTTACCACTTCTCGCGCTCGTGGCGCGGGCTTCAATCTTTGGTACTTGTTTATGAATGTTGGTGCCGCTGGTGGCGGTTTCCTCATCGACATCATTTATCTTCGGATGGGGCTGCCCCACTACCATGTGTTTACCTTTGGCCTGATTACTGGTGTCCTCTGTCTGCTTGCCACATTTTTCCTTGTTCGCAATACCGATCAACTACGAACTTCTGAGGAAATCGAAACTGACAAGAAAAAAGAAGAGAGCGGAAAAGAAAAGAAGGAAAGCTTGGGACCGATTCAGATTGTTAAAGCTGTCTTTAGCGAGCCGGTCTTTTGGCGTTTTACAGCTCTGATTACTTTGTTGTTAGGCGTGCGAGCCGTCTTCCTCTATCTTGGGTTGCTGTTCCCGAAATTCTGGTATCGAGTGATTGGCGCAGATGCTCAAGTAGGTCTGATGCAAGCATTTAATCCAGTCTTAGTCATTATCGGGTTGATTTTAGTAATCCCGCTCCTGCAGAAGTTCAATGTCTACAAGATGTTGGTCTTTGGAGCTCTCATTACATCTATTTCGATGCTCATCCCGGCGATTCCTCCGCTTGCTGGAATTGGAATCGTCGAATGGACATACATCATGACGGGGCTCTTCCTGCTCGTCTTGACTGTGGGGGAACTCATTTGGTCTCCCCGTCTTAGTGAGTACACAGCCGCCATCGCGCCCGAGGGACAAGAGGGGACTTATCTTGGCCTGAGCATGGTGCCCTACTTCTTGGCTAAGCTGGTCGTGAGTGGTTTGTCGGGCAGCATGCTAGCTCGTTGGTGTCCAGAGTATCCACCAGGGGAGCCAAACATGGGCGAACGGATTGCTGCAGGGGAAGTGCCTTTCCTCGAGTCTCCCTACTTTATGTGGTTCATCTTGGGCTTGGTTGCCCTTGCTGGAACTCTAGCGGCTCTTTTTGGCAAATCGTGGTTTACCAAAGGCGCACACTTTGACTCTAGCGCCGAAACCTCAGAAGGCTGAGATCCCTTGTCCGCCCGGGTGAAATAACTTGCCGGGGCGGCTCTATCATCCTTTCGCATGACTCCACCTCTTTCTGCCACTCTGAACATCCGACTTTCCGTCATGATGTTCCTCCAGTACGCAATCTGGGGAGCGTGGTTGCCATTCCTTTGGTCTTTCCTCGAAGACCATCGGGGGATGAGCGGCGACGAAATTGGCTCCATGTTCGCAGCAGGCGCTGTCGGCGCCATTTTTGGGCCTTTCATCGCTGGCCAAGTTGCTGACCGATGGTTCGCCACAGAAAAGTACCTTGGTATTAGCCATCTACTTGGTGCTGGCCTGATATGGCAGTTGGCGTCGGTAGACACTTTCTCGGGGTTCCTGCTTTTTTCTTTGGCGTATGGCCTGATTTACTCCCCAACGTTGGCACTGACGAATTCTTTAGCTTTCCATCACATCCTTGACCGTGACCGAGACTTTGGCAAGGTTCGCCTCTGGGGCACTTTTGGCTGGATTGCGGTTGGCCTTGCCATGGGCCACTGGCTTGCCTATTCACATTCTCCAAGTGGCCTTGAAGGGGCCGAATTGCACCTTGCTCAAGTTGCCGGCAAAGCCGATGCATTCCGATTGTCCGCCATTCTCGGTGCATTCATGGGGTTATTTTGTTTCACTCTTCCCCATACTCCGCCCAGCAAAACCAGCGAAAAAAATGCTGTAATAGAGGCTCTGGAAGAGGTGCGTCGCCAACCCTTGTGCACTCTCTTTTTGCTTGCTGTGCCGGTAAGTTGTATTCACCAGTTTTATTTTGTTCACACAGAATCCTTTTTGCACAATACCTTAAAAGCCCCGGCTATTTTTGAAACCATTTTTGGTGTGGGAGGTGGCGGCTTCATGACCATTGGGCAAATGACGGAATTATTCGTTATAGGTTTGATCCCTTTTGTTTCCCGCAAAACTTCGCGTAAGACCCTTCTCGGAATTGGTTTGTTGGCTTATGCCGCCCGTATGACCCTTTTCGCTTTTGCCGATGGCAATCCCACTTTTTTGCTCACTGGAGTAGGCCTCCATGGACTCTGCTTCGGTTGCTTTATCTTTGTCGCCTTTATGGTGGTGGATGAGGAAACTTCCTCTGATGTCCGCGCTAGTGCTCAAAACTTATTCAACCTGGTCATCATCGGAATTGGTGTCATTGTTGGGAGCAAAATTGCTGGTTGGGTTGCAGACTGGGCTGGAGATGACTACCAAAAACTATTTGGTGTCCCGGCTGCCGCAGCGATAGCTTGTTTTGTTCTACTTACCCTCTTTTATCCAGGGAAAAAGGAAATGGTCGCTTTAGGTGAAGCAAAA
>DLRM01000050.1 GCA_002500505.1 Planctomycetes bacterium UBA7888 | reverse complement strand
CTTCCGTTCCTATCCGAAGGGAAAACAGTATGGGACTAACGGTTTCCAAATCCAAATCATGGTGGGGTCATCTTCTCAGCCCGCCTATCGAGTTTACTCCGCTGGAGGAATGGATTCTGGAGGATCATGGCATTTAGTTGTTCCCGATGACCCAAGCGCAGATGGGACCATTCCAAATGGTGGCTACAACACCGCGACCGGTTTTAAAACGAAGAACCATGGGCCAGAGCTTTATTGGCAGCAGGTGGACTTTGTTGTGCGAATTTCTAGAGTCTTCACACACTGGTTCCCCTTCGGTGGCATTCCTGACTTCATTAGTTCAGTAACGATGGATCCAGCGCCTGAATTCCAATTGCCGGGGACTTCCGTTCTCGTCGAATTCCGAGGCTCGGCGGATGTGTCTGAGAATAATTGCGCCGAACCCAGTATTTTGTTGGATGCCAATGTCCTCGACCTTTATGGGGACAAATTGGATATTGCGCAGGGTGGTTGCGGCAGTATTGCCACCCCAACGTCCTGGAAATCCGATATATCGAGTCTTTTGACCTATAGTGGTCAGAACTTTCAGTTCTTCCAAATTCGCCTCACCTTTGTTTCGAACATCGAGATGAACCTAGAACCAGAATTGGACGCTATGGGCTTCGCCTGGGGTGTCCAGTAGCCATGAGTCACACCCTGCTTAAAGCCTCCCCTTTTCTTCTTCTCGCTCTCCTTTCCTCTTGCTTCGAGGGAGGGTACACGAACTCATCTGGCTCAAACTCCATTGGTAGCTTTGAGGTAGAGACCGTAAATGTTGTGAGTGGAGATACCTGGGAACTAAATCGGCGAATTCTGATTAGTTTCAATCATCCAGTTGACCCGGATTCGATTGACCTGACGACAGTGATCGTTCGGCCGGTTTCAAATACTGTTTCAGGGAGTCCTGTTACGGGTAGTTTTGAATTAGTCTCTGGAACGGAGGATAAGACCCTTGCTTTCCTTCCGACTTGCCCCACTAATTTGGAAAACAACAATGGCGCTTTTGTGCCTGGTGGGCATATTTATGAATTGACTCTGCCAACTAATTCAACTTTCGGGGGATCCACCTTGCGAGACACTGCAGGCCACTCTCTCTCTGTTGGTCTAACAGTTCGCTTCCAAAGTCCAACTCCTCCAACCGATAACCTTTTTATCGACACCATTCAGGGGCCCGCCCTCTTGGAGTCGGTGATATTGCCGGAAGGGTTGAACTTGTTCTCGGATTCCGATCCCACAATCGCCATCCACTTCAATCAACCCATTGACGCTAGTCCCGACAACCTCAATACCGATCGGGTGACTCTTCGTTATTCGGATGGGGAAATCGGCGCGGTAGGAGAGGACACATTCTCTCCGAATAACCGCCTTCCGGGAGAACTCCTTCTTTACCAAAATTGCACATCCGTTGGCTCGACTGTTTTCTTCCAGGTCGCTGGCTTATTGCCCCCGAACCGAAATATCCAGGCTACGATTTCCCCGGCTTTTCAGGACATTGCTGGCGAGTTTAATTCTCAAGCCCAAACTTCTGCCTTGTTGCCGACCCCTTCGTTGACTTCCTATTACGAGAACGGGCCTGCGTTTAATGAGGCTGGCGGAAATGTGGAAACGGTGGATGAATTCCGGGACTTCTTCTTGGACAGCACCTGGATTTCTGCCGATGCCGCTTCAGGTCTCCCCGCGGCAGACTGGTCCCTCGGTTCGGTTACTGCAAGCTTTGAGTACCCAGGTAATCAAGTTGCTACTGACGAAGACTTTTTCCTGGATGAGTACCAAGATGTATTTCTCGATACCGATGGAACCCTGGAGTCTCCATTTCTTTTTAATGATTCCACGGGTCACCCATTCTCGATGGTAGGTGGAGTGCTTCATGTGGATGATTTCACCATTTCAGAGGGTGCTCGCGTAAGAGGACTGGGCTCCAACCCTCTTATTATTTACGCAACAGGTACGGTAAAAATTCTTGGCACTCTGGATGTGAGTGGTGAAAACGCATCTGCTCCGCTGGCCATTACCACTCCGGGAATCCCTGAGTTCGGAGCTCTCGGGCAGTGTGGCGGCGGCGATGGTGGAACGGCCTCCGCTCAAACTGGTTCCGAAACCCTTCGAGCCGCCAGCGGCGAAGGCGCATTTGGCATTGGCAATGGCGGTGGCGGTGGCGAAGGTTCTTTGAACTGGGAGTCCACGGATATGGGTTCCTATGTCGTGCCGGAGGAGGGCAAAATAGCCGGTGGTGGGGCTGGCGGTAACTTTGCTTTGACCACACCTTCAGCAGTAACTTGGGAGCGCTGGCCAATCACGCTGAACAATCCAGAAAATTATGACGATGCGGGGCCTGATATTCGCTTTGATCGACACACTGTTTTCGATGATGGCTTCGGCGGTTACGACATGACCGAAGTCGCCGCATTCTTTATTGGTGCAGAAGATGGCATGCGTGGCAATTCTTGGCATAAGGGTCAAGCGACAGAGCCTCCAGGCGTGACTGCGATTAACACGCTTTGGGGTGGCTATGGAATGGAAGATGCGTCCCAAGATATGGATGCCAATGATGAGTCTGGTGGCGGAGATGGTCTTGACCCAGCTTGGACCTCTAACCCGCCCTCCTCTTCGATTGTTGGCCCACCGTTCAATTATGGACACCCCACAAATGGGCCCGATGGTGGGTTTATTAACCCTTCCGTTCTTGGCTCGACCTCGACCACGGATGATGATTTCTGGGGAATTCGATACAACGGATTTACGGGTGGAACTTCAACTGTTGGCGAATTGACGACTCCTTGGGCAGGCTCTGGTGGCGGTGGCGGTGGAGATTCCTCACTCATTAACCGAGTTGATGCCGATGCCGACAGTTTCTTGGACCCCTTAGGTGACTTCTTCCCTGACAACGCGTTCCCGAATGGCTGGACAAAGGCCTACTACAAAGGTGCGGCTGGTGGAGGTGGGGGCGGTCAGCTTCAGATTCTTGCGATTGGTGCCATTGTTCTTGGTGAGAATTCCCTAATCAAAGCAAATGGCGGCATTGGGAATAGTGGAGAGTCTCTCTGGGGTTTGAATCAACAAGTTTCTGGTTCTGGTGGCGGTTCTGGTGGGCACATTGTGCTTCATTCGGCAACTGGATTGAATTTAAGCGATGTTGATTTCACTGCCGATCCGTTTAACGTACTTCCTGGCTCTAAACCCGAGTTAATTCAAGCCATCGGTGGCCGCCGTGGCTGGGTCATGAGTGATTCGTCTACACTTCCTGCTGGTCCTGATGATGGCAACTCTGATTTCATGATTGGCCGCGGAGGAGCTGGGAGTAATGGAATTATTCAAATCCATATTCCTGAACCAGGTGTGGATATTGATTGGCCTGACCCTCATGATGCCGTCATTGATAACTATATTCGTGGTGGTGTGGCTTTAGGCCCAGTGGATACGGATCTTCTCGAGGAAATGTTGGACCTCATTGCTGAGCCTTCTCCGTATGCCTTGGTCCCCATGTTCGCTTCCAAATCCCAATTACAATCAGAATGGATTGATTCGGGTTTGGCAAGCCTTCACATGGACCCCAATAGCAACTTGGGAACTTTCCCTGACTTTGCCAACGCCCTCTTGGTTTCCTTTTCGGGAACCGATGGATCGGGGGATGTTCAATCTACGGGCGAGTCCTTTGATTTGGGCGATGCCGTTGTGACCACTGCGAACGCCAGCGGTGCCTCTACATCCGGATATAGCATTCGATTCGTGGACCCCGCGACCAACGTTGCTGGTTTTTCTGCGGACTTACTACGGAACCCCAACCTGCTTGTTGGCTACGAATTCCTGCCTGACCAGAGTGACCTTTCAACGCACTTCCGTATTACTGATGCGTCCTGGTCTGGCCTCAATCTCAACCTCACCACTTCGGTGTTGGACGGTCCTTTGCCGGCCATTTCTGCTTTGGGATGGGCCATCCACGAACGTTTCCTTGGAATCCGTACAGGCACGACGAAAGACCGATTACCTGTTACTTCGGACCTCACATTCCTCTTCGAAGGTTCCGATGACATGGTGACGACAACGGGCTGGAGTCCTGATATTGCAAACCTCACAGGCAGTCGCTACTTCCGTTACCAGGTCGTCTTTGACATTGATTCCAACCAAAGCGGAGTTGCAATCAGTAGTGAGAAACCCTCTCTCGAATACGTCAAAATACCCTTCGCTTGGTAGCCCATCTCGAGCGTTACTCCTACTTGCATGTCTTGCTTGTGGGAACTCCAGTGCGCCTAGTTCCCTCGCGGTTGTTGGCTGGACAGGGGACGATGATGCGCCAGTTGTGTTGGATGGCGAGCTAACGGTTCGCTTTAATCAAAGCTTAGCGCAAGATTTCCAGCACCACTCCTTTCAGGTTTTGGACAAAGAAGGAAACCCCACCAAGGGTTGGAAGTTTTCGGTTGGGAAATCCAAGCTAAGTTTGATTCCGACTCGGGCTTGTTCACCGACTCTCGAAGATGGTTCTTTACGTCCAGGAGAGCAACACTTCATTCTCTTACGCGGCGTCCCTCACTTGTCAGCTATTTCAAGTGTTAATTTGGATATACTCCCGGGTGACATTCGTTTGCCTTTTAAGACTCTCGGAAAAGAGATTCCGAGTGCTTTAGGGGGGGATGCTGGGACGGATGATTACCTACTCCCAAAGGCCCTAGAGAATGGGATTTACCAGGTTTCGGCAAACGCTGATGGGATCTTAGAGATTCCTATGAACCACCCGGTGGACCCAAGATGCTTAGTGCACCCGGCATATTTTTTGGACTCTAACCTTGAAAAGCGACAGGCGGCCTTCTTTAGCCTCACGCACAACGAGAATGGATACATAAAACTCGAAATCCAATTGCCCAAAGATGGGTCATGGCCACTCTTGGAATTTCCGGAAGAACTCCAGGGCGCAGGTGCCAGGCTTCCGCCCCAGAGGATTTCTTCGGATGGTAAGCCTCACGGCATACGGCTTCGGGTTTTCTCGTATCAGGCTTCACATTAGAGCACGATTTGGAGCTTTTCCTCTGAAGCGGCACAATCTCCTTCATGGCATGGTGGGAACTCCTGCATGAAGCGCCAGTCCTCTGGCCTCTCTTTCTGATTCTTTTTGGAATCACGGCGGGTTCCTTTTCGTCAGCTGCGGTTTACCGCCTTCCTCGAGAGGGGATGAGTATGACCCAGCCTCTCCGGTCCCTCTGCCCAGCCTGTGGAGAGACCCTAACCCTTTGGGAAAACCTTCCTTTGGTGGGATGGCTTGCTCTCCGTGGCCGGAGCCGATGCTGTGACAAGCCCATTGCTCTGGGTTACTTACTCCACGAAGTTGGGCTGGGCGCTCTTTTTCTTTGGGCTGGACTGACTTCATGGACTGTGGGCCTCGGCCCTTTGGCTTTTTCCCTCTTCTTGATTGTGCTGGTTGCCTTGTGGATTGCTGCGGTGATTGATTGGCAGCATTACATCCTGCCCGACGAAATTACTCTTTTGGGAATCCCCTTTGGCATTTTGGCTTCCCTTGCCGTTCCTGAATTCCAAATGGGGCCAACTCTGGACCTTCCCTGGGGGTGTTCCTGGCTTGGCCTTCACCATGAAAACCCCGCCTGGATGCTCGCTGGAGCTTCTTCAATTCTGGGGGCCAGCCTCTCTTTTCTTTTGCTATTTGGAATTCGAGCGCTTTTTTCTTATCTTCTAGGGCAAGAAGCCCTTGGCCTCGGAGATGTGAAGTACCTCTCTGCCGTGGGTGCCTTGGTCGGGCCGGAAGGCGCGGCCTGGACTTTTCTCATCGGCGTTGCCTTTGGTGCCCTCCTGGGGCTAGGCAATGTTCTGAGAATGATCTTTGTTGTCCATCGCCGTCGAATCGCCAGAGGTCGGAGAACACCCCTCCGAAGTAGTTGCCATTTTGGGTGGCTTTTGGGTCGCCGAATCCCTTTCGGCCCCCCTCTTATTTTGGGAACAGCCCTTGTTTTGGCTTTTCCAGGCTCAGTTCGCCGGTTCTTCCTTGAAACATGGCCTAACTTATTGCAAGATTGGTTCCATTGACCCCTCCTCAGCCGTACCTAACCACGATGAAGTTCAACTCACTCTCTCTTCTTTCTGCCCTCCTCCTCCTACCTGCTTGCCAAACTGAAACCCTCGCGGAAACCATCCGTGATCAGGATCAGCAACTTGAGTACGCCCAGATGACCCTGCGTCAGCTTGATGCCCAACGCGAAACTTTGGATGCCCAAATTGCTGAACTGCGTGAGCAATACGCCTTTGAACAAGAGCGCCGCATGGAAATCGAAAACCGTTTCGAAGCCATGTCCGCTTCCTACCAAGCGACTCAGCAAGAAGTGGACGAGCTTACCTCTCGCCTTGAAGGCACTGGCGTTGGAGTGAGCAAGCGTGGCGACATTCTTGTTTTGGATTTACCTTCAGCCATCACCTTCAATTCTGGTTCGGCCAACCTGAACTCCAAAGGCCGGAAGAGTTTGAAAACCGTTGCGGACATTCTCAAGACGAACTACGAGGGAAAGACTTTCTGGGTCGAAGGCCATACTGATAACGATAAGATTAAGAAGTCCAAGGACAAGTGGGGGAGCAACCTTGAGCTCTCCGTTACTCGGGCCATGACAGTTATCAACTACATGACTCAGGATCTTAAAGTTCCCGCTAACCAGTTCCGGATTGCTGGCCATGGCGAGTGGTCTCCCAAGACCGAGAACAGTTCTACTAAGAGCAAGGCAACGAACCGCCGGGTTGAAATCCTCATCTTCTAGGGGACAGAGACTGCCACAAATGGGGCCGAGCAGTTATCCTGCTCGGCCCTTCTTTCGTTTCCCCTGACTACATTCCCCTGTGCATTCATGAGCGCTTCAAATTTACGCAATCTCACTTTCATTGGCCACTCCGATGCTGGAAAAACATGTCTAGTAGAGGCTTTGGCTCATCACTACGGCGCCACGACTCGTCTCGGTTCCATCAATGAAGGGAATACAGTCTGCGACTTCAGCGATGCAGAGAAGGAGAAGAAACACTCTCTTGGTGGGGCAGTTGTTCACCTGGATAAGCAATCCTTGAACTTGATAGATACCCCCGGGTACCCGGACTTCTTAGCTGACGCGGTGACTTCCCTCGGTGCGGCAGGCTGTGCGGTTGTGACCCTAGCAGCCAACAATGAAGGCTTCCCCTTCCATGGGGTTCGAATGTGGGAAATGGCTGGCGAGCTTGGTCTTGCCCGAGCCGTTGCCTTGACCAAAGTAGATCATGAGAACTTGGATTTGGATGCAATCATTGAGAACCTGCACGAAAGGCTTGGTTTCCAGGTTGTCCCATTTACTCTTCCTGACCAAGTTGGTCCGGGATTTTCCTCTGTAAAGGCCGTTGCTTCCGATGAGAATCCCTTTCGAAGCCAACTTGTAGATGCCATCGTTGAGGCAGATGATGAATTGATGGAGCGTTACTTGGAAGAGGGTGATGTTTCGGACGAGGATTTGGCGAGAGTTTTGCCTCAGGCTATGGCGAAAGGAACTTTGGCCCCTCTGTTTTTCGTGGACCCTCTGCGGGGGATTGGGATTCCTGAACTTGCTGATTTCATTGTGGATGAATTTCCAACCGCCGCCACTCAATTGTCCGTCGTAAAGGGAGACAATGTTGAGGGGGGCGGAGCTGATGAGCGCCTTGTTGCCCGGGTTTGGAAGGTAATGTCCGACAAGCACCTTGGCCAAATTACCTACCTTCGCATTCTTCAAGGAACCATGAAATCTGATATGCAGGTTCCAAGTCCTCAGGGTGGCAAGCCGTTTAAGCTCTCAGGTCTTTCCACAATTTTCGGAAAGGATGTCCACTCAATCTCTAGCGCTGGCCCTGGTTCTATTGTTGCGGTAACTCGAGTGGATGGCCTTCATGTCGGCGACACGATTGTTAGTGAAGGCGAGGGGAAATCGTTTGAGTTCCCTCTTCCAACTCCCTATACCTCAGTAGCGGTTCGTCCCAAGAGCCGCGACGATGAGCAAAAGATTGGTCCCGAGTTGCAGAAGATTGCGAAAGAAGACCCAACCTTTGCTGTGCGGAGAGATAGCGTTACTCACGAACTGGTTGTGAGCGGATTGAGCGATTTGCATCTCAATGAAATGTTGAAGTTACTTCATCACCGTGGCGTGGATTGCGACACATCTCTTCCACGAATCGCTTACCAGGAAACAGTGACGATAAACGCCGATGGGCATCATCGTCACAAGAAGCAATCTGGTGGATCGGGACAATTCGGAGAGTGCTACATACGCCTTCGTCCCAACGAACGCGGTGCCGGATTTGAGTTTGTGGACAAGATTGTCGGCGGGTCGATTCCACGCCAGTTCATACCAGCAGTTGAAAAGGGAATGGTTGAACAAATGGGCAAAGGAATCATTGCGGGTTCCCAAGTTGTGGACTTGGTCGTGGAGCTCTACGACGGTAAGCACCATGACGTGGACTCAGACGAGGTTTCCTTCAAGATGGCTGGCGCACGCGCCCTGAAAGGCGCCTTTGAAAATGCGCGCCCAATCTTGCTTGAACCCGTCATGCACACTGCGATTTCAGTGCCCTCTCGTTACTTTGGGGATGTGAGTGGAGATTTGAATAACCGCCGCGGACAAATTCTTGGAATGGATTCCAAGGGGGATATGCAAATCATTGAAGCCAATGCGCCCTTGGCCGAGTTGCAGTCCTACAGCACCCCGCTGCGCTCCATGACCCACGGTGAAGGTTCCTTCACGATGGAATTCGCTCATTACGATCAGGTGCCAAGCCATCTTCAAGATAAAATTGTTTCAGAACTTGGTGAGAAGGAAGAAGAGTAGAGGCGGATTTACGCTTCTCGAGCTTCTTGCGCTCATTGCTGTAATTGCCTTAGTCTCGGCAATCGGGCTTGCCCGTTCTCTTGAACCTAGGAAAAGGTTTAATGAGGCATGCGCAGTTGATTTGCTGGAGATGATTCAATCTGCTCGGGTGGCATGGGTTCGCTCGGGTCGTTCAACTGGGTTCCCGCCAAGCCTTTGGGAACTTGGGAAAATGCAATCTGAGTTTTCGGCACCCTCTTTTCCTAGGAGTCTAATGCCCGATGGATTTTCCCTCTACGGCGGCATTAGCCTTCGCTCCGGATTTCTCTTCCAGGAAGTTGCTGGTGGTAGAGAGACCAGCCTAGGGTGCTGGGCTACTCCCAAACTTCAGAAGTATTCTGGTGATCGACGCTTCTGGTTAGATTACTCCAAAGGCAAGGTCTTTGAGTGGAAGGGTGGAAATCCGTCCTTTAAGGACTCCCCTCCGGAAAGCGGACTTGTCTTAATCCAACCCAAATAAGGTACAAGCGTTTGCCCAAGTTACTTGGGCAAGGTTTTCTGCATCTTGCCCCTTAAGTTCGGCAATGCAGTCCAGGGTATGTCGAATATAGGCTGGCTCATTCCTTTTTCCCCGCTTGGGTTGAGGCGCTAGAAAAGGAGCATCGGTCTCGACAAGAAGCCTATCAAGGGGGACATTGCTGGCAGCATCTCGAAGGGAATTACTTTTTGGGTAGCTCACATTCCCAGCAAAGGAGATGTATAGGCCAAGGTCAAGGAAATCGGGCAAGATTTCAGAGCCGGTTGACCAACAATGCATGACTCCAGCAATGGGTTCCCCAGTTTCATTAGAAAAGTCCTGAAGAAGAGAAGCTGCTTCCTGGTATGCCTCTCGGCAATGAATTATGACCGGAAGTTTTGTCTCGTGCGCCATTTCTAAGTGGTGCCGAAAGGACTTTGCTTGCAAGTGATGGGTGGTGCGGTTCCGGAAAAAATCTAATCCAGTTTCTCCAATGGCAACACAAGGAGGTTGTTGCGAAAGAGAGTGAATCTTTCGAAACAGCTTTTCAAGTTCCGGAGGGTCTTTGGGTAAATCGTTTGGGTGCAAGCCAACACTTGCGTAAACACCGTCGTATTGTTCAGCTATGCGAAGGGCCCTTTGAGAAGAGGAGTAATCCACCCCAACACAGATGCAGGCTTCAGCACCAGCTTCGACTGCTCGTTGAAGGCGATTCGCAATGGGGTCTTCGTCTTCGTGCCATTGAAGGTGACAATGTGTATCGAATATTTTCATCCTATTGAGTGGACAAGCCGTTGGCCTCGCGGAGAGTGTTGAGGAAAGAGGCGACAACGGGCTGAGTGGAAGGGTCAGCCTGCAGATCAAGAAGAAGATTGCGCCCGTCTTCGGGTGAAAGTTCTAAAACGGCAAGCATGGCCTCCTTAAAAAGGAGGGCATTCCTGTTTTCACCTAAGACTAATGAACTCAAAAAGGGGACGGCAGATTTTGCGTCCCGAGCTCCAAGGGCTCGGATTGCCAGCCTACGCGCTCGCTCTTCGCCCCGAGAATAGAGGGCGAAATCAGTGAGCAATTCTTCTGCTTCAAGCGAGGGAGACAAATTGACAACTTCAGCAATGAGGCGGGCATGCAGGTCATTTGCTCGAGGCGTCTCTCGCAAAAGCAGTGCGCCACTTTTGTTCCGGCCCAAAATGGGGGAGAGGGTCCACCAGAATTGGTGAATGACAATCCGGAGGGGAGTCGGTGTGTCCCGCTGGTCCATTTGGTCGGCCACAGGAATCAGCTCCTTGCCCAGTGCTTTCTGTGCCGCGAGAAAAAGCTCTGCAGCGAATTCCGGTCGATTCCTCCGTTCTTCCAGGAGCCAGGTTTGCCAGGGCAGGCGATGGGATTGTTCAGAGTTTGCCGCAATCCAGAGGAGAGCTTGTCTGGTGCGGCGACCCTCCAAGTCGTCTGCTTGCCCGTAGGGGGGGGCGAAATCGAAGACCGCGTCAGTAGCTTCTTGGTAGCCTCCATCGGGGCCAATTTCACGGCTTACGCGGTTCAGGGTGACCCCATTCGGTTCGGCCGAGAAAAGCGGCCTGAGGCCGGCAGAATGCGGCTCAGCGGGAGACCAAAGCATTGCCCCGGCAAGCAGGCAGATTGCGAGAATCCGAAGGGTTAACATCATGGGGTCAATTGCTTTACACTCCTATCGAAGCCCTGTTACCCAAGGTCGAAGAGGGGGTAGATTTGCTAGACTGGGGTCCTGTGGCGGCGAGCCGCACCCGGGCAAAACAGCCGGGCCCTAGCATCCTCATGCTCAGCATCTTACGGAAGACCTTCCTTTCAGGCCTGCTCCCACTATTGGCTGGGTGCTTGGGATCGACTTCGTCGAATTCTGTAACTCACGCGGACCAGTTCGAGATTGACCATTGCTCTTTGGGTTGCCATGGTGCCACTTGCACCGTCAATACGATTGCAACCAATCAGGATATTGTAATTACCTTCAATGATGAGGTACGGGACTCTTCGGCGAACTACGCCACGATTTCTCTTGTCAGTGACATCTCTGGGGCTACCCCCCCGGGCACCTTCTTCGTCGATGGTGAAAAGATTATCTTCCGACCCTCCCTGATTGAAACTGAGGCAGGACTTTCTTTTGGTTTTGTCGATGGAGATGTCTATCGCTTGCGGGTCTATGCCGACCCCGAATGGAATGTGGTCCGCTCAGTCATTGGTCGCCCAAACTTATCTGATATCAATTGTGGCATTACGACCTCAGGCGTGACGGATTTGTCACCTGGTCCACCTTCTGTTGTGGTGACTCCGGATGCCAGTACGCCTCCCGTTTCCAGCGATTTTTCCATTACCTTGGTTTTTAATGACTTGATGCAAAAATCTCAGTTGCTCAATGAAGCCACTGGGGGTAGCCCTTCAATTTCAGTTAAGGTTGAGGACAAGACATCTCCGGAAACCGTTGACGTTAGTGTGCCTGGTACCTATTCCATTAGTTTCGACCAGGATGCTTTGACTTCGACTTTGGTGTTCACGCCATTGGCCCCTTTCCCGGGCGGTCACTCAGGGGACAGAACTCTTAAGGTTTTTGTTTCTCCCCAAATTGCAGATATTGCCAACAATGCCATCTTGAATCCCGGTGAATTCTCCATCCCGCTTCCTGAGGCCTTTAGCGCTCCGGGCTCCTTTGCAGAAGGTTTTTCGGACAACTCCATGGAGGATGTTGCGGGGAGCACCTCCCACCTTTGGGCAGAAGGAACTGTTGGCTTGGATAGTGGTCTACAAGCCGACACGGGCATCCATGAAGGTGGAGGAAGTGGAATCCTTGGGGTTTTTGCCCCAACCGAAGACTATGTCTTTGATACTTCGCTCATGACCATGAAGACAGTGACCGGAGTCAATGTCACGATTACGGACGGAGTTTTCCCGTTTGAAGAAGTTCATATTCCTGCTGGCGTACGGGTTTCCGCGGTGGGCCCCAATCCCCTACGACTTTTGGTGCGTGGCCAAATGCTCGTTGAGGGCATTTTGGATGTGTCTGGTGAGAATGCCTCACCCAACTTCGGAAAGTACTTTCCCAGATTTTCGGAGATTATTCAGATTAAGGATTCGGGTGGTAACGTCATTGCCTCCGAGTCTTCAGGTGGTATTTTTGAGTCCGAAGCGGAGGGGGGGCTTCCAGGAATTGGATACTGCGCTGCTGGGTCGGGTGGACGAGGCGGCGGGGCTTGGTACTTGTTGGATGGTGCTGGGGGGCTTCTTGACCCTAACTTTTACGATGATGCGAATCCTGAGACTTTAGTGGCGGCTGAAGGAGAACCCGACCCATCTCGTTTTACAGATAAGATTCGCTGGACTTCTCCTCATGGAAGAAATGGTGCTGGAGTTGGTGGGGTTGCTCCTACCGGTGACCCTGAACTGAGTGCTTTAAATATTCCTGGTGACCTAGCAGAGGGGTCCGGGATGGGAAGTTGGGCTTGGCCCACGGCCTCCAATTTCGTTCTAGACGATATTGCAGTTCCACCAGGAGGAGTACTGACGGGCACTCGAATACAAACTCATTTGGACCCCTCGACTCTGCAGTACTCCGCGTACTCCATTCATCGTTCTCGCGGAGGTGGCGGAGGTGGCTTTTGGACGGATGGAGTGCAGGGAGACTATTTTGATTCCAATAGCACAAACCCTCTTTTGCAACCATTGACTCCCCCTGTTAGCGATGCTGGGAATAGTATTTGGGAGTTCAACGATCGCTTTAATTGGGATGCCAAGGTGGGCGATTCCGTACCGGATGCCTCAGGTGGGGCCTATTCGCCTGTGGCAGGGATTGAGACTTTGGACCCGGATTTGAACCTACTCCTCGGCGGGAGTGGGGGAGGCGGTGCAGGTATGAGTCAGCATGGTTCTTATTCCCTGGACCCCAACACGAACCACTCTCTTTTTAACGGTAACCCTTCAGGCCTCGGTTGGATTGATTCTTTCCGAACTTGTTCTGGTGCTGGTGGCGGTGCCGGTGGGGGCGCCCTTCAAATTCACACTGGTGGCCGTTTTGCTGTGACGGGGTTAGTTTCCGTGGATGGTGGAGATGGTGGAGATAGTGAATTCATGCTCAACCGTCCTTATTCAGATTTTAATGCCATCAACTTTGGCCCTCCGGGAGATGCTGGTGGTGGTGGTGGCTCGGGTGGGAGTATCCTTCTTCAGGCGGGAGGGATTTTAGATGTGGGTAGCAACACCCTCAGCCTCTCTGGTGGCGAAGGTGGACTTGGCTCTGTCGGAAACCATGGCGGAGATGGTGGCTCTGGTGTGATTCGCTTTGAGACAAATGCAGGAGATGAAACACTTGCAGCTCTCCAAACCTTGGTCTCTCCGGATGAATCGGTGGATTTAGCCCCGATAGGTTCCTCCGGACTTCCAAACCGTGTGATTCATGAGGGAGATTTTGGAGCCTCAACTCCCATTGGAAGTTTTAGTTCCAATGCCTCGGGAGTTCGCAGCCATTGGTTCCTCCCAGCCAATAATGTCATGCTGTTGGATTTTTCAGGTTATCGGATTACTTGCACCTACAACGATGGATTAGGTGGCGGGGACCAAAGCATTGTCTACGAAAGTGGAGGAGTGAATTATCCTCAGCCTGGCACATCCCCTATTTGGGTTTCATTCCAAACCGGCTGGTCCGCCCCAGGAAGTAGTACTCCAGATGATATTTCTTTGAGCGATTGGATTATTCCAGGGCAAGGTTCTACGACGGATGGCCTCTCTGAAATCCGTGGCACGCTTTCTCGCATGATTCGATTCAATCTTGTTTTTGACCACGACATCATTGCGGGTTTGCCCCTTTGGAGCGACCCTTCCGCCTTCTTCCGCGTGGACGAAGTGCACTTTGACTGGGTTGGAGAGTAAAAAGGCTCAAGCTCCACGCTTTCTTCAACCGGAAGCGACTCTGCTGGGGGACACTCTTCTGCATGGAGTTGTGTTGGCTTTAGATTCCAAGGGGGAAGTGCGTGCTCTTCCGCCTGGAGAATCGCCTTCTTCCCCTGTGGAAGTATTTGAAGGGGAGTGTTGGACCCAAAGCCCCGTTCTCGCCCACGCCCATTTAGAGAATTTTGATGCGCCAAGCTCAGATTGGCCTCGCCAACCTTTTGCAGATTGGGTTCGCAGCTTGTTGGCATGGAGGAGCGAGGATAGTCGCTTGTCCCCTTCTGATTCGGCTCACCGGTCCTTGGAAGAATTGAAGCAGAATGGTTGTGGAGGCGTGCTCGCCCATATGTCGGAGCCAGGAGCAAACTCTCTTCCGCACGAAAGAGATGAGTTGTTTCCACACCTTCGCTGCTGGTCTGAAATTTTTGAACCTGGCGAAGCGATGTCCAGGGAGCTCCGGGAGCTTCTTCAGAAAACAGAAGGTGTCGCTTTGCACGCTCCTTTTTCGGTGAGTCAATCGGTTGCAAAATGGGTTTTTCAAAATCAACTCCATGTTTCGATTCACTTGGGCGAGCATTCGGATGAACGAGAGTTTTTGGAATATGGCTCGGGGCCTCTTGCACATCTTTTCGAAGAACGCGGCCGCCCTATTCCTGAAGGACGATTTTCCTCTTCGGTGGACTGGCTCGAAGCAGTGGGTGGTTTGCGGCCGGGCACCTTGGCAGTGCATTGCACAAATTTAAAGAAGGAAGAGTTCCAGCGTCTTGAAGAAGCTGGAGTGTCTATTGCATGGTGTCCTGGAACCCAGCGTTATTTCTGCCGAGAAACTCCGGATTTCTCTGGAGCGTTGAGCAAGCCTCCCCTCCTGGGCTGCGATTCCATGGCTTCCAACGAAGTGTTAGATCCCATGTGGGAATACCGGCTGGCTTGTGAGCTGGTTCCGGGGTTTTCGCCTCTGGAATGGTGGACTTCTCTGACCCAAACTGGAGCGGAGGCCCTTAACTTGACCGGGCTACCCCTCCTGCGGTGGGAGATGGGGGGACACCCCCTTCCCGTTGATGCGGAAGCCTTTTGCCAGTGGCTGAGTAGCGAAGAAGCCCCAGGTCATGGAAACTTGTTCCCCTTGTCTTAGGATGGACTCTCATGGAAACGGTCGCCACCCTTCTTGCCAACGCTGAGAAAGTCCTCATCACCGGTCACGTCAAAGCTGATGGTGACTGCTTAGGGACTGAAAGCGTGTTGTTCCATTTGTGTAAAGCAATGGGCAAAGATGTTCGAGTCATGAATCCTGATGCGCCAGATTCCCGCTTTGCCTTCCTTGCAGAATATTGTGACTTTGAAGTTTTTGATCAGGAAGTCGGTATTCCCACCTTTGACCTTGCTTTTGTTTGCGATTGCTCTGTTTTATCTCGATTGGGGGCTTTGGGGGTGGAATTAGCTGCGGCTTCAGGCAATCGAGTTGTGGTGGACCACCATCCGCTTGACCAAGCTGAGCCAGGGTTGTGGCAGGCGATGATTTTGGAGCCCACGGCTGCCGCAAGTGGTTTACTCGCCGTCCGTTTTGCGGAACATCTTGGAGTTGAGCTTCCGCTTCCAGCCCTGGAGGCCGCCTTCGCTGCAATTGCGGCAGATACGGGTTGGTTTAAGTATTCCAATGCTGACTCTCCTGCATGGGAATGCGCGGCCAAACTTGTAGAGGGCGGCGTTGTCCCTGACACTCTTTATCGAGCGATTCACCAAAACAGTCTGCAGGAACATCCAAAAGGAATCGGGCTCGCTCTTTCTAATGTGGAGTACTTTTCAGAGGGCCGCGTTGCAATGACAAAGATATCTCAGGCTGAGCTCCAATCTGCGGGTGCAATTTTGGACGATACCGATGAGGTCCTTGACATCCTTCGTGCAGTCAAAACCGTAGACGCTGTTGCGGTTCTCCTTGAGCGAACTGGTGGAAGCGTGAAGGCGAGTTTACGGAGCAAGGTTGATACGGATGTTCGCGAAATCGCCACGCGTTTGGGCGGCGGTGGCCATGTCCGTGCTTCCGGTATTAGTTTTCAAGAAGGGGTGTCTCTCGAAGAAGCATGGGACCTTCTTCGTAGAGAACTTTGCATTTAAGCAATCGAGTCTCTTTTCTTGAAAAGGCCAAAGAACGCATATCGAGCAAGCTTGGGGTTTTTGCGTAGGCGCCTTTGAACATAAGGGAGCCACTTGGCGCCGTAAGGAATGTAAACACGAACAGGGAGGCCGGCATCCAGGCATTCTCGGCGAAGTTCTTCACCCACGCCCAGGAGAACTTGGAGTTCAAATCGATTCTTCCATTCAGGGTTTTCTTCAAGGAGTTCTCGAAGCCCTTTAACCAAAACTGGGTCATGAGTCGCAGCGCCTAAGAAACCACCGCCTTGCAGGGTTTGTCGGGCGAGACCTAAGAAGCTTTCATTGATTTCGCCCATAGTTTGGAAAGCCACATCTGCAGGCTCAACATAAATGCCTTTTACTAGGCGAACATTCAGGCCCGGACAGTCTGATAAAAGAGATTCGAGGTCTTTTCTGCTTCGATGAAGCATGGATTGAAGGACGCAGCCCACGTGGTTGCCGTGCTCTTTGTGCAATTGGAGGAATACGCGGAGGGTGGCATCCGTGGTGGGGGAATCCTCCATTTCGTAGCGAACAAACCCACCTTCCGCGGCCGCGAGGGAAACCAAGGTGGAAACTGAATCCGTGCAGAAAGATTCTCCCAAAAGCAAACCCATTTGCGTAGGTTTTAGGGATAGGTTCAGCTCCAGGTCCTGAGTCCGTAAATCATCAAAAAGGGCGCGATACTCTTGAAGTGCACCAGTGACATCCTCTTGATTGGAAACGGCTTCCCCTAAAACATCAAAAGTGAGGCAGTAATTTGCGCTAGAAAGCTGGTGGCCAAGAGCCAAAGCGGCATCCCGATGTTCGCCTGCGACATAACGCTGGCTCAACCGTCGCAATATCGGGCGAGGAACCAGGGGGATGCCGAGGGCAAAGGCGCGGTCGAGGATGGTCATGGATAGGAGAAAGAATACAGGCGAGGCTATACTTTTTCTCATGTCCAGAAGGGTTGCATTTCTTTGTCTGTTGGCCTTCGGTGGCTGTGCCCGACCAGAGCCTGCGGGACTCGATTTAATTCTGGTCTCCATTGATACTTTGCGTGCGGATCGCCTCGGGATTTACGGCGCAGAACGAGCTCCAGAGGGGCGCGCTGAACAGCCCTGGACTCTTCCCTGGCTTGCAGAGAGGGGCGTGGTTTGGGATTCCTGTTGGGCCCCTGCTGGCAAGACTGTCCCTTCCATTGGAAGTGTTTTGACGGGCTTGTCTCCACTTGAACATGGTGCAACCACACACCTATTTCAGCTGGGTGCTTCGAGTTTGGTGGAAGGCTTACGTGAAAGGGGTTTTCGAACCTTCGGACGGGTTGCGAATCGGCTTCTGGGACCTCAAATTGGATTCGACCGCGGCTTTGAGGACTATGCGATTCGCCCTCGAGAATTTGAGCCCCTTGTTTCCAAAGAGCTTTTGGAGTTGACTGCTCCGGTAATTCAAGAGGGTGGACGGCTGTTTGCTTGGGCGCACTTCATGAGCCCTCATCAGCCTTACGAGCCTCCTGTGCCTTATCAAAAGTGGTCAGACCCCAAGCACCCCATTCGTGCGAATAACACGTTGCTGAATGAGATTCACCGCAACCCAAGTGAATTGACTCCGGGGCTTCGGAAGGACATTCGGGCGCTCTATGACGGTGAAGTGGCTTATGCGACAGATATGCTGCGAGTTTTTTTGGAACAGTTGGATAGCCAATACAGGGCGGCTGACCGTGGCGGCCTTCTTGAAAATGCAGTGGTCGTTTTCTTTTCGGACCATGGCGAAGAACTTGGGGACCGAAACGGTTACTTCCTGCATGCGAAGAGCCTTTATGCCGGCGTTACGCGTGTCCCTCTAATGATTCTTGGTCCTACCTGGAAGCCCGGTGAACGCCGTGCTGAACCTTTTGCTTTGCAAAACCTAATGGCCTCAGTGATGCAAGTTGTGGAACCGAATTGGCTGGAGCCTCCGGCTTCAACACCAAGCACAGTTGGGACTTGGATGCGTGATTTCTATGTCCTTAGAGATTCACGATGGACCCTTGTTCACGCCCCTTGTGAAGGTCGTGGGTGGGGGCCAAAGGAGCCCCCTCAAGCTTCGTATCCTTATCCAGAAATCGCTCTCTTTGATCGCAGCGTTGACCCCTTGGAAGTCAATGATTTGAGTCGGAGCAACCCTGAACAACTTCAAGCAATGCTCCAAGCCTTGAACGCATGGTTCGATTCTCAGGAAATTCGTGTCCCAGTTCCTGTTGGCGGGATGGACCCGAGCTTGTTGGAAGAGCTTGGGTATGCCGAAGAAGCCGAGTCCTCTGGCTGCCGGCCAAGGAGTTTGAATGGTCGCTGAACCTATTCGCCAATATCGCGTAGCTTGGGCAGAGGGCGCCTTGTTAGCGCTTGCCATTTTTTTTATCTTGGCTCTTGGTGGGGAATCGGTTCGCGCTTCCTATCACGGTTATTTGCACACGACCGTTGGTGAGGCAGTTCTTCGTGACGGCCTTCTTCCTGAGAATCCCTATCACGCCGGAAGTCCTCTTCGCTACTACACCTTGTATCCCACTCTTGGGGTTCTCTTGGGGAAAATTGGGATTGGCCCACTATGGGGATTTGCTTGCCTCAACATTTTGGCGGCGTTTCTTTTTGCGCCGGCATTGGATTCCCTTTGTCGTTCCTTTCATCTTCGCTTTAGTGCTCGCCGGGCTGCATTTTGGACAGCAGTTTTGGGCTTTAATGCCCTCGGATGGTTGGGCTTTTTCTTGAACACTCCGACGATTCCGCCCGAGGCCCCCCCGGTTTTCCAGTTATCTCCTCTGAGCTTTTCGGAGATGCCCTTTCATTGGGATCAAAGACTTCAGGCTTTTCTGCCAAAGTTTCTCAATATCTCTTCTTTTGCCTTGGCCTTGCCCTTTGCCTTGTGGGCCCTCGCTGTTGCCAATCGCGGCGCAGATGGAAGAGGAACTCATCAGGCGCGTCGGGGAATCTTCCCTGCGGCCTTATGCCTTGCGCTGAATCCGCTTGTTGGCGCTTTTACCGGGATTTGCATGCTGGGATGGTTGTTGCCTCGATTGATTCGGTGGCCAGCTCCCTCGCGGCTTGCTTGGGTTGGTGCGGGCTTAGCTTCGTGCTTTTTGGCATTAGCTTTTCTGTTGCCGGCCTTTCAAAGTGCTCCAGGTGGAAGCAATCGAGTCGATGTTCAACTTGGGGGGCAACCACTTTGGAATTTCCTTGGACCTCTTTTCATCCTCATCCCTATGGCAGTGCTGGGGCTTCGGTCCTGGTCGAAAGAGCACCGCATTCGATTTGGCTTTGCAACCTTGCTCGCTGCAGCCCTCCTTCTGTTTGGGGATTTCCCTTGGGGCAATGAATATAAATTTGCCCGAATAGGCGCTCTTTTCTGGGCGATTCCCGCAGGTTCTTGGATTGCTCAATGGGCAACATGGCGTGTTCCAAAATGGACTCTTCTTTTTCTCTTGGCACTGCCTACGACTTTGGTCGTTCCCAAAGCGTATTGGGCTTGGGGGAAGGCCTCAAAGCCTTTATTACTCCAAAACAGTTCTGGCTCACTGGTGCTTCCTCCAGAAGAGGGAGGGAGTTTGCTTGTCCAAATGCAATCGTTAGACCCCTCTGCGGTTTGCTTAGTCGACCCCATTGGGTTTCGTGGGCTTGGCGCGGGTCGAGTGCAGGGCCACCCCTTGGCACCGTCGCTTTTCCACCCTTTAGTTGTGGACACCATGCATGTGCACAATGAAGGTCAGCTTGACCTATTGCAACGGGTGGAGTGGAGTCAAGTTTTTTACCAATCACCTAGCGAGAAGGATGCCTTTGCGGCCCTCCAAGCACTACGGAATCTCTTTCCCCAACGAGGGATGCTTGTTCTTCTTCCCGAAGGGAAGTCAGCTCCGAGCGAAGCTTTAGAGACTTGGAAATCCGAGGGCCTTAGCCTTTGGCACCTTCCAGCTCCAAAATAGGACGCCTGAAACTAAGAGCTTCTAGCACATGACCTTCGGAGATTTCTTTGCTTTCCATTAGGTCTGCAATAGTTCGAGCGACTCTTAGGCAACGTAGCTGGGCACGCCCGCTCCAGTGAAGGCTGTGAGCGGCTTGATGAATCCTTCTCTTGGCGGCTGCGCTGACTCCGCAGTTGAGTAGATGGTCAAACTGCATTTCTCCGCCTTTGGCCGGCATGTCTCCGCTGAGTCGGTCAGCCTGAATTTTTCGCGCCGACTCAATTTTCTGGGTAGCCTCCGATTGTGTGGGAGAGGTCGGTGGCGCATCAAGAGCTTCCGGGGCCACAGGTCCCATTTCCACGAACAGGTCAAAACGGTCCAATAGTGGGCCACTTGCTTTATGTAGGTAACGCTGAACTTGAAGGGTTGTGCACTGACAACCAATTTTTGGATGCGTCAAGTAGCCGCAAGGGCATGGGTTTCTGGCCGCAACTAGGAGGACTTTTGCAGGGAAACAAGCCCAACTGTCTGCACGTTGGAGTCGAACTTCACCCTCTTCCAGAGGCTGTCGAAGACCTTCCAGAACGGGGCGTGCGAATTCTGGTAATTCGTCCAGAAATAAGACCCCGTGGTGGGCCCTAGAGATTTCTCCGGGCCTCAAGGGTCGTCCGCCTCCCAGAACGCCCTGGGCCGAAACGCTGGTGTGTGGTGCGCGTAAAGGGGCTTGGCGGGGTAGGGAGGGCACTCTGCCTAAACAAGCTTCCACTCGAGCGACCTCCAGTGCCTGGTTTGGATTTAAGGGCGGCAAGAGCCCAGAGATTCTTTTGGCAAGCATGCTCTTCCCCGTTCCTGGAGGGCCTTGCAAAAAGAGTGGGTGCCCACCGGCAACGGACAAAATAGCGGCTTCTCTTGCCAGGGTTTGGCCTCGCACATCTTCAAGGCGAGAGTCCTCTCTCTTTCCGGCATTCTCCTGCCCAAAGGCGGCAACGTGCTGGTCCGGATGAAGCAGGATTTGCACAACTTCAGATAGGTCTACGGCACCAAAAGCCAGCACACCTGGAGCAAGGGCCGCCTCGTGAGCCACTTCAGGCGCCCCAATTATTCCCGCAAAGTTGCCTTCAGTAGCTAAAGCTGCCAATAAAGTGCCGCGCTCTGGAGGAATGATCCGTCCATCTAAATCCAGTTCACCCAAAAAGAGCCAGCGCCCTCTTGGAGCAGGAATACAACTTTGTGCGACTAAAAGCGACACCGCCATGGCGAGGTCTAAGGGCATGCCTCGCTTCGGGACTTGAGCGGGAACGAGGTTCACCAATACGCGCGTTTTTGGAAAGGGAAAAGAGTGACTGCGCAAGGCAGAAGGAAGTCGCTCCCGAGCCTCCATTGCAACGCGATCTGGCATGCCTACTAAAATGAGCTGAGGCATGCCTCGGGTAATCAGAGTTTCTACGCGGACGAGTTCTGCATTCCCGTTGTGTAGCGTGGCTCCGTGAATGCTTTGCACTCTTAGGAAACGAAGTGCGAAGGAAAGGGAAACATTGTTTTTAGAAAAATGAGTTTTCCACAGGAGGCCACTTCAGATTCTCTTCGCTTGTTAATCGAAGTGGGATATTTCTTTTTCTAAGCAAGGGTGTTGCCGCCAAGTCAGCTTCCCTTTCGGAACAAGAAGCCCAAGCTTCACGCGGGCGCAGATGGTTTAGTAACTCCGGCAGACCCGCAGTTGTTCGCCCGTGATGTGGGAGTACCAGGACTTCAATCGGTCCGGGTTCCAGTACGGTGCAAAGCCATCGAAGATCCCGCCCGAACTGATCTCCAATGACGAGTACCCTTCCTGAAGGACCGATAAGCTCCAAAACACAGCCTCCTGCATTGGCTTCGCCCTCTATCCGCATTGGGCAATTCCAAAGTCGAGCTTGGAAGGGGGTCATGCCCTCGATTTCCGTGAAAGTCCCTGGAGTGGAGAAGATTTGTTGGCTTTGATGTTTTTTCTGAAATACTTTCATTGCTCCTGAGTGGTCATAGTCTCGATGACTAAGAGCCCATTCTCTTGGTACCGGCCAGGAATTTTTTCGAAGGTGCGGCCAGAGTTTATTCCGCAAGAGTAGGTTTGGCGAGATACTCATGCTTCCAAAATCAAAAAGAAAGCTTTTTTGGTGTCCGGCGGTCACAGCGGACAATCCGTGACCCACGGATAAAAGAGCGAAGCCAGGTTCTCCTTTTTTGGGATAAAGTAAGCTTCCTGAAAATCCTAGAAGAGCAAAGCAGATTGTGATATGCCGCAACTTTGGATTCCTTAACCCCATCGCCACAACACTGCTCAAAGAAAATAAGGCCCAAGCAGAAAGGGAGATTTTCGGAGCAACGAGTGGAGTTGCCGGAAGTTGATCAATAAGTTCCAAAATTAGGTTTTCAAATTTGCTAAGCCCTTCTAGAAAAACTCCGACCATCTCCCCGGGGGAGCCTGGAAGGCATGCCATGGCGGATCCCAACATGCGAGGCGGGAGGAGTAAAGACATCGGTGGGGTGAGGGCAACTGACCAAGGCTCCAGGGTGCCTTGCCTTGCCAGCAAGCAAGGGGAAGTGGCCAAGCTCGCAGCCAGGGAAGAACGAAAGATTCTCCAAGTTTTGTTTCCACCTCGAGTTCTGTTTACCCAGATCAAGCTTGCGGTCGCAGAGTAGGAGAGCACAAAACCCAAGCCTTGTTCGCGCGGGGAAAGGAGTGCACATTCCACCCAGAGTGCCCCCGCCCACAGGTGGAAGGCGTTCACTTGCTTTCCCGAATGATGGTGCCAATCCCGAAGGAAAAGGGCGGAAAGGGCGCGGATGACCGGGGCGCGGAACCCTGCTAAGCCTCCTGCAAAAAGAAGGAGGAGTGGCCGAAGAAACCTCAAACGACCACAGAGCAAACGCCTGAGAATGGAATCCCACAACCAAAAATGCATTCCAGAAACCGCAAGAAGATGCAATAGACCAAGCCCTCGAAATAAGGCGTATCTTTGGGGGTGTACGGCTTTGAATTCCCCGAGCAAGAGGGCGCGAGCGAGGCCAGCCTCTGGTGTGGGTAGGTTTTCTTCGAGTCGAGCTCGAAGGGCGTTTCTTGTGCGTGTAAGAAAGTGGAATGCGCCTCTATGGTGCTGAAAGGATGGATCTGCAAACAAGTGGTTGAGTTGCCAGCCCCAAGAGGACTTTTTTAATACCCCATGAAAACGGCGAGGCCCTTGAGGGGGGTTATTCCGAGAGGAAAAAGAGATGGAGGGGAAGTGAGCCCGGAATGGGAAGCCGCCCTTTGATGGGATGGGGATGATTTCTCCTTCAAATCCACCCTGATCGCTTCGATGAGAATCCAGGACTTGACCACAGAATTGAACAGGGCGCCCTTCGTCGGGAGGCTTGCTCCAGCTCTGTTTCGGTGGGGGGCTAAACCTGGCGCTGGCGAGAAGGAAGCTGGAAAGCAGAAGGAAGGGCAACTTTCCTGATTTCCTCCCCTTCAGAAAGACAACAAAGATAGAAATGGAAGCCACCAAGATTGAGCTTTGATTTCCGGTGGGAAGTGGGGCGGAAGCAATACATTGAACCCAGGATCCTGCTAGCCAAGCCAATGCACAGGCCACGGGAATCCACCTTTTTTCGGAGAGCTCCACGCCAAGCAAACGAAGGCAAAACGAAAGGGTGACCCTACACTTTTAGAATGCCCAGCTCAGTCCCTGCCGCACTCTATCCTGGAACCTTTGATCCAGTGACCCGTGGTCATTTGGATTTAATTCATCGTGGCCTTGGACTTTTCGGCTCTTTGCGGGTTGGGGTCGCGCGAAATGCTTCGAAATCTCCGCTTTTTACTGCAGAGGAGCGGGTCGACATGATTCGTGCAGAGGTTGAGAACCTGCCTGAAGTGACGGTTGAGAGTTTTGGTGGTTTAGTCGTGGATTACTGTAAAGAGAATGGAATCTCCACAATCCTTCGCGGTGTGCGCACAATTTCAGATTTTGAGTATGAATACCAAATGGCTCTCACGAATCGCACCCTAGACGATGGCATCGAGACGGTGTTTGTTATGCCAAGCGAGGAGTTTTCCTTTGTGTCTTCTCGGCTCATCAAAGAAGTTTACGCTGGGGGAGGAGACCTCGAGCGTTTTCTGACTTCTGCGGTACGCGCTCAAATGGTCGATAGACTGAAGCCATGAAAATGATTACTACGGAACAGGCACCAGCGGCGATTGGCCCCTACAGCCAAGCTGTGCAGGCTGGAGGCTTTCTTTTTTGTTCGGGACAAATAGCCTTGTGTCCAGATGGTTCTCTGGTTGAGGGAGGTGTGGTTGAGCAGACACATCAAATTTTTAATAATATTGAAGGGGTTTTGTCGGCTGCTGGCTGTGACAAGGATTCCGTTGTGAAATGCTCAGTTTTCTTAAAGGACATGAATGATTTTGCTTCTGTGAATGAAGTCTATGCAGACTACTTTGGCGAACACCGCCCTTCCCGTGCCTGCGTTGAAGTTTCCAGGCTTCCCAAAGATGTTCTAGTTGAAATCGAAGTCACTGCTCTTGCGAACTCAGCGTAGCCTTCTGTTTAGGAGTCGATTGAAGCATGCTATTTAATTCGCCTGCCTTCATCTTCCTTTTCCTCCCCATTGTTCTCTTGGGGTTCTTTTCGCTTGGGAAACGAGGATTCCAAAAATCAGCAGTTACTTGGCTAGTTTTTTCTTCCCTATTTTTCTATGGTTGGTGGAATCCGGCCTATCTTTGGTTGCTCATTTTCTCCATTCTCTTCAACTTTTTCTTGGGAATCGCTTTAGAAAGGAGAAGGAAGAAAGCGATTTTAGTGGCAGGGGTTGCCGTCAATCTTGGCTTGTTGGGCTACTTTAAGTACGCCGACTTTTTCATTTTGAATGCCAATGCTATGTTTGACCTTGATGTTGGAGGTCAGAAAATCTTGCTGCCTTTGGCGATTTCCTTCTTCACTTTCCAGCAAATTGCTTACATTGTTGACGTTTATAGAGGGGAGGTTAAAGAAAGGAATTTTCTTCATTACGCATTGTTCGTGACCTTTTTTCCACAGCTCATTTCTGGCCCCATTGTGCATCATGCTGAAATGCTTCCCCAATTTGCGCGGAAGGAGAGCTATAAATTTAGGCTGTCAAATCTGAATTTCGGCTTGACCACCTTTGCTGCGGGTTTGTTTAAGAAAGTCGTCCTTGCTGATGGCATTTCCGAGTATTCAACTCCAGTGTTTGAGGCAGCAGACGCAGGTCAGCTCGTCACATTTTTTGACGGCTGGGGTGGTCTCATTGCCTACTCCATGCAAATCTACTTTGATTTTAGTGGCTACGCAGACATGGCAATAGGGATTGGCGCAATGTTTGGCATAGCTTTGCCACTCAATTTCAATTCTCCTTATCGGTCAAGAAATATTATCCAATTCTGGCGTTGTTGGCACATGACTTTGTCCAGGTTTCTCAAGGATTATCTTTACATCCCACTTGGTGGAAATCGAAAGGGGTCCCGATATCTAAACCTATTCATAACTATGCTACTCGGTGGCCTGTGGCACGGAGCTGCTTGGAATTTTGTGATTTGGGGTGCCCTCCATGGCGCTTACTTGATGCTGAATCATTTTTGGAAGCACTTCAGTCTTAAAAGCAAGCCCAAAACCTTGCCCAAGCCGTCTATGCTTAGGGCGATTTTCTCTACAGCGCTGACTTTTCTTGCCGTATCTTTTGCTTGGGCATTTTTCCGAGCAGAGACCTTTGCCGGTGCGCTGAGTTTGACGAAAGCCATTCTTGGCCAAAACGGCTTGATGCTCCCAGCTGTTTCTCAGGGGTTCCTTCCTGAGTTTTTTCAGAATTCCTTCTCATTTTTCGAAGGAGGTGGAGTCCTTAGTTTCCCCAGTGGTTGGGGCTTTGCTTGGCTCCTTGTTTTGGGTGGAGTCATTTTCTTCCTTCCAAATACCCAAGAGTTCATTACTCGAGAGCGGTTTACGGAGGAGAAAGAAGCTCTTGCTAAAGGTAGAGCGTCCTGGACTACTTCCTGCCTCCCGGCAATCGTGGTGGGTTTCGTCTTATTCGTCTCTATAAAGATTATGGTTTCCGTCTCCGAAAGCGAATTTCTGTACTTTAATTTCTAGATCATGAAGTTCCTTTTAAGCATTCTCCTTACCTTCTTCACATGTTGCATGTTGTGGATTGCCCTGATTCATTTACAGATTGGCTCGAAGACTAATCAATCTGCTTGGATTCAAAATTACTTTGAATACAAAGAAAGCCGAGCGCTGGCAATTCAAGGGAATAAGGTAATCATTATTTCAGGGTCAAATTCTCTTTTCGGATTTGATTCCACGACCTTGGAAGAGGAGTGGGGTATTCCAGTAATTAATGGTGCTGTCAATGCCGGCTTAGGCTTGCAATATATTTTGGACCGAAGCAAACGGATCCTCCGAAGAGGAGATACGGTTCTCCTTCCCCTAGAGTATGACTACTATCAATCGGATGGCATGCCCACAGTCGTTCAGGTTGATTTTCTTCTGTCTAGAGACGCGAGCTACTTCCGAGAGCTTCCCCTTCTTGAGAAGTTAATTGTTGTCTCCCGAACCAGCTTTGCTCGACTTCTTGAGGGCCTCTTGAGAATGGGAAAAGAGGGAAGCCTCCCACTTGATGGGCGCTTGTCCACGGAGAAATTAAATAAATGTGGAGACCTAATCATGTTGGACTCCGCCGAGCTCACGGAAAGTCAGCGTTACGATTTAGATCATGCGCTTCCCGTCCAAATTGAGGATCCTCAGCTAAGTTCTACTTATGTTCAAACAATGGATATCTATCTGGGCTGGGCAGAAAGAGAAGGGGTGAACGTTGTGGCCATGCCCTCTTCTCCGATGTATTTTGAAGACTACCGTCTAGAGGGACATGTGGAGACCATGAAAAATATCAAAGGGTATTTCCGACAGCATGGCATCCCGTTTGTGGGGGACCCATTGGGCCATATGTTTGAGAAGAAGTATTACTACGATTCTGCCTACCACCTGAACGATAAAGGCATCAAGAGGAGGACAGAACTAGTCATTGATGAGTTTGAGAAAGCTGGAATTTTCCCATAAACGACTCCAATAAAGGGAGAGAGGGGAATCGGTTTACTTGCCTAACCTGTCTCGAAGCCCATCGGCCACGAGGTTTAAAGCGAGCAGGCTGGCAACTAATGCTGCGGCAGGAAAAGCTAGTAGCCACCAACAACCCACAAGGGGGTTGAGAGCGGCGAGCCCATCCGCAGCCAAGAGTCCCCAGGAAATCGAAGGGGGTTCGACACCCAGCCCCAGGAAGGAGAGGAAAGCTTCCATCAAGACCACCCGAGGCACAGTAATTCCCAACATGACCAAAAGGGATGGCGCCATATTCGGCAGTAGATGGCGGATGAGAATTCTGCTTCGGCTTGAGCCCACGCTTTGGGCGGCTTGAACAAAAGATGACGACCGCAAACGCAAGGCTTCTGCTCGCGCAATCCGGGCAGTTGGGAGCCAGAACAATAGACCGATGGCTAAATAAAACACATGCATTCGCCCGATGCCTATTGCATCAAGTTCCATGCGATACTCACTCAGAATGGAAAGTAGGAATAAAACAAGGACCACCATCGGCATAGATTCCATGGCGTCAGCAATTCGCATCATCACTCGGTCTACTTTTCCTCCAAGAAGGCCTGCGATGCTACCCCAAGGGATTCCGATAAAAAGGGCGAGGAGACTTCCAAAGAGGCCGGTTGCAAGGGAAACTCTTGCACCAAAGAAAATTCGAGCGAACAGATCTCTCCCCTTGGAGTCGGTCCCTAAGAATGGAGCTTGAGTCCATGCTGGTTCGACAAGGCGCTGATTTAAGTGAATCGCACTAGGGTCCTCGAATGGTAGTGATGGAGCTAGAAAAGCAATGACCGAAAGCAACAGCAAGAAAAAAAGGCCCCAGCGAGAAGATTGCCGCAAGCGAATCACGAGAGACTCTCCATGCGAGGGTCGAGGCGCGCTAATAGGAAATCTGTGAATAACGAAAATAAACCAAGGACAGCGGTGTAGAGCAAAGTAGCACCAAGCGCTAGGGTGTAATCTCGATTCATGGCTGCTTGAACAAAGTGGGCGCCCAATCCAGGCAGGGCAAAGACTTGTTCGATGACGAGAGAACCCGTGAGGAGCCCTGCCGAGGCAGGTCCTAAAAAGGCAACGACAGGCATTAAGGCGCTTCGAAGGACATGTCGCCTTAATAAAGTCTCTGAATCCATACCTCGTGCGCGGGCCGCCAATACCGCTGGAGTTTCAAGGACTTCAAGGGCAGAAGTTCGAAGAATGCGGGCCACTTGTGCCGCAAAAGGCAAGCCAAGGCAGAAGCAAGGCATTAGCCAATGACGAAAGCCGCCTAAGCCAGCAGGAGGGAGGAGACTCCAAGAAAAACTGAATAATGCGACCAAGCCTCCAGCTAAGACAAAATTGGGCAAAGCCATGCAAAGGGTGGCTACGCTCAGGACAAAGCGGTCTGGGCTTTTATTTTTTCTAGAGGCGGCCCAAAGCCCAGCTGGAATGCCAAGTAACAAGGCAACAAAAAGCGCGCCGCCCCCAAGAGTAATTGAAATCGGAATCGCTTCTGCGAGTACATCGGCAACACGAGTGCCCCGGTAGCGGAGAGAGGGACCTAAATCCCCATGGAAAACTCCAGAAACTGCATGAGCGTATTGTTGGAGCAAGGGCTCATCCAAGTGGTACTCCGCCAGGAGTGCTTTTTCTACTTGAGGAGGGAGTTGTCGATCCGAATCAAAGGGACCGCCACGCACAGAGTGAACCATGAAGAAGGTCCCGGCATGAACGAAGAAAAGAACGAAGGTCAATGCCAATAACCGGCGCAAAAAGCGTTTCATCGTTCCTCCGCTTGGGTTGAAGGAAGAAGGTGCAAGCCTGCCCAATGGATGGTGCCCAATAGATTTCGGCGATAACCTTGAACTCGAGAGGAGACAAGCTCTCTTCCAGCATAGTGAAACAACGGCATGATGGGGGCCTCGCGCAAGAGTTGCTCTTCAGCTTGGCGTAGAAAGTGCATTCGCGGTTGTTGGTGGGTAGTTTTTTTTGCCTTCTCTAATAGGAGGTCATAGCGTTGGTCTTTCCAACCTGTTCGATTGTTGGGGGAGTCCGAACGGAAGACATCTAGAAAGGTCGTAGGGTCCAAGTAGTCACCAATCCACGAGGAGCGGGATAGTTGGTAGTCCAACTTTTTTTGCGCATCTAGAAAGACTTTCCATTCTTGGTTGTAGAGCCGAGTTTCTATTCCAAGAACCATGCGCCATTGAGCCTGTAAAGCTTCAGCTACATCACGATGAAGCTCCGCCGTGTTGTAATGAAGCTCCACTTTTGGAAATGGGTGTTCAGAGTCATAGCCAGCTTCCCTTAAGAGGCGTCGGGCGGTTTCAGGGTCGTAATTGTGGCCGTCGGGGCCATCCCAATTAGGGAGAGAATTTGGAATTAAAGTTTTGGCAGGGGGCTGCCCAGAGCCCAGGGTCTTGGCTAATAGAGTTCGGTCCACTGCCAAGGAAAGAGCGCGTCGCACACGTGCATCATCAAAGGGGGGCTGCGTCGTATTGAAGCGATAGAAATAGGTTGCCAAAAAGGGTTGGGGGTCAAATTCTGGGCGTGAGCGTGGGCCTCGTATTTTGTCGCGTATGAGTTGTTTCTCGCGTTGGTACAAAGAAGAAACGGCTAAGGCAGGAACGTCTGGAATGAAGTGTGCTTCACCCGTCAAAAACAAGTTGAGGGCTGTGAACTGAGATTCAACAGTTAGAAAAACAATTCCCGGCAAATGTACCTTTCTTTCATTCCAATAGTGTGGGTTAGCTTGAAGTTGGATGCGGTCACGAATGCGACGAGAGCCAAGGAGAAATGGACCGCTGGTGACTTTTCCTGCTGATTCACTGCCATCTCGAAGACCAGGAGGGACGGGAGCAAGAGCGTGGTAAGCGCACATCCCAGGGAAAAATGGTTTCGGGGATTGGAATTTGACGCGAAGGATGTTGTCTTCAACGACTAGGCCACCTTCTGTTAAATCATGTAGCCAATCTCGATAAGGAGCTGCGGTTGCCGGGGATTGGAGGCGCTCCCAGGACTCCAAGACGTCCATAGCCCCCAGTGCAGAGCCATCCGACCACTGAAGGTTGGGACGAAGGCGAAACTCCCAAGAGTAGCCGCCGTCGGGGCTGCTGAAGTGCTCTGCAAGCTCAGGGAGCACCTTTAAGGTGGAAGGGTCAATGCGGGTCAGGCCTGAAAAGAGAGCGGAAAGAACCCGGCCTTCTGGGGCCCCTGTCGCCAGCTGAGGATCCAAGCTCTGGACGTCCGCATTGTTGGCAACAACAAGGGTGCCGGGAGGAATAGACTTTGTGCAGGCAGGCACGAGCCCAAAGCTCACCAGAAGAAGGGTGAGCAGGGGCGTAAGCGAGAACCGAAACTGGGCAGAATGCCAATCCACAAGCTCAGGATAACGGCAAGAAGCCGTAGAATCTCCTCGTGGTTGAACAAGCTTTCCTTCGGATTCAAAACCTGTCTCTTGCTTCGCAGGAGGGCCAATCCCTTGTGAAAGACCTCTCCCTAGAAGTTTCTGCCGGGCAGGCTGTTGGGATTTTGGGGGAGTCGGGTTCGGGCAAGACTCTGACGGCTCTGGCCGCCATGCGCCTGTTGCCCCCTTCTGTAATTCAAACCCAAGGGGAAATTTATTTGGAAGGGTTAGCCTTGGGTCCTCTGAGCGAAGTGGAAATGTGCAAAATCCGAGGCGCAAAGCTGGGTTTTGTTTTTCAGGAGCCCGCTGCTGCATTTAACCCCGTTTTACCGGTTGGTGTCCAGGTTGCCGAGGCGATGGAATTGCACTTGCCACTCGGCAAGGTTGAACGGAAGAATGCCTGCCTTGAGCTGATGGAAGAGTGTGGTCTTCAAAGCCCTGCTGATATAGCTCGCGCTTATCCACACCAACTCTCTGGCGGGATGCTTCAACGAGCCATGATTGCCGCCGCCTTGGCTGGAAGCCCTCAACTCCTCATCGCCGATGAGCCTACAACGGCCTTGGATGTAACGATTCAAGCCGAAATCTTGCAGCTGGTCAATCGCCTTCGTTCGAAGCGAGGGCTTGCCCTCCTGTGGATTAGCCATGATTTGGGTGTCTTGGCTTCGGTTTGCGAAGAACTTGTGGTGATGAAAAGTGGCCAGGTTTTGGAGCAAGGAAGTGTCCATCGTGTGCTCGGAGCTCCAAATGACCCCTACACCAAAGAACTCGTTGCCGCAGCTCCACGATTGGAGGTGGGGCCGTGAAACCCATCTTGGAAGTCAAGGACCTTAGGGTTACCTACCCTGGTCAGACAAAGCTTTTTGGGGGCTCGGATTCCGACAGCATTGCTGTTCGCGGCATTTCCTTTAAGGTTCATTCCAATCAGGTTTTCGCCTTGGTCGGAGAATCTGGTTCTGGAAAGTCCAGTACGGGGCGTGCCTTGGTCGGGCTAGTCCCAGCCGCTGGGGGAGAAGCATGGTTTCGACCCTCGGAGGCTCGAATCCAAGCTGATGCTCGCCTTGCTGCACTCATGGGCCGTTTTGGTCGTGATGGGGCACTGAACTTGCTGACCCTTCCAGCCAAAGAATGGAAGCCTCTTCGCCCCCTCGTCTCCCTTATTTTTCAAGACAGTAGAGCCGCGCTAAACCCACGCATGAAGGTCGGAGATTCCATTGCAGAACCTTTGCTCATCCACCGCCGAGAACGGGGTTCTGCTCTTCAAGAGAAAGTCCGTCTTCTCATGGAGAAAGTTGAACTGGATCCGAGCCTCGCTTCTCGCCTTCCCGCCAAGCTTTCTGGTGGCCAGCGGCAAAGGGCCTGTATTGCTCGCGCTCTGGCTTTGGGCCCCGAATTGGTCATTTGTGATGAAATGGTTTCTGCCTTGGATGTTCTTGTCCAAAACCGAATTCTTAGCTTGCTCACAATGCTTCAAAAGGAAGCTGGGACTTCCTTCCTCTTCATTACCCATGATCTTGCCATTGTTTCGGGTTTTGCTGATTGCACGGCGGTGATGAAATCGGGTCGTTTGCTTGAAGTTGGAGAAACTTCTCAAGTATTCCAGGCCCCGGAACATGAATACACGCGTACTCTCTTGGACTCTGTGCCTCGCCTAAATCCATGAGTCTTCGCGCCATTTTTTTTGATATTGACGACACACTTTACTCTTCCACAGAGTTTGCGGGCCAAGCTAGGGAGAAGGCGGTGGAGTCCATGATTGCCCGAGGGTTATGTGCTGAAAAGGAAGATGTTCTCGCTGAGCTCCAACAGGTTGTGATTGAGTTTGGTTCCAATGACAGTCGCCACTTTGATCGTTTGCTAAACCGCCTACCTCAAAGTGCCGTAGGGAAGGTCAATCCAGCCTTGCTCGTGATGGCGGGTGTGATTTCTTATCACGAGACTAAATGGAAAAAGCTCACGATTCGACCCGAAGCTCACGGCTTATTGGAAGATCTTTCCAGTACAGACTTGCGCCTTGGAATTATTTCAGCGGGATTGGCGGGAAAACAGATGGAGAAAGTCCTCCGGCTGGGCCTTGACCGATTCCTTGACCCACAACTTCTTTTTATTACTGACCAAGTTGGAATGGCGAAAACAAACCCTGCCTTTTATGCCCATGCCGCAGAGGTTGCAGGATTCTCTACCGAGGAAGCCATGCACGTGGGGGACCATCCACTAAAAGATGTCGATTCTGCAAAACGAGCTGGGATGATTACCGTTCTCCACCACGGCTCGGGTAAGTATGC
The DNA here is from genome assembly GCA_002500505.1 of Planctomycetes bacterium UBA7888. Classification (GTDB taxonomy): domain Bacteria; phylum Planctomycetota; class UBA1135; order UBA1135; family UBA1135; genus UBA7888. The sequence continues at coordinate 11,356 of DLRM01000050.1, read as the reverse complement.
AGACTTGTCAGGTGGCCTCGAGCCGGACTACAAAATCAACGCCCTAAACGAACTCAGGGAGATTCTGAACACTAAGTTCGGAATCTCCCTGTAATGGGAGGGGCGGTGGTTTTGCTCGGACTTTAGATTCGAGCGTCGAGGTCGTCGGCGATTTCCAGCGCGTCAGTGATTTGAGCGCGGATGATGACAATGACATCCTCTTTCTCGTTGGCTTCGCCTTCACTTTTGAAGAGCCAAGAAAGCACAGGGAATTTGGCCATGATGGGCACTTCTGCGCGTTGCTCGACATCCGTAACTTTCTTGAGGCCAGCAATCACAACCGTGCCGCCATCAGGAATTACTGCGGTTGTGTTAGCGCTACTTACCGTCAACTCAGGAAGTTGAAGGGTCACTGGAGTGGTCAATCCAGCAAGGGAAGAAGTGAACTCAGGAATCGGGCGCTTTAGAGAAGCAACCGTTGGTTGCAACTCGAGAGTGATGTAACGTCGGTCATGGCTGATGGTTGGACGGACATCCAAGACCATTCCATCCGAAACGACACCAACTTGAGGGTCAGCAATAATGGATGCCTGGGCGACTTCAACATCCATGTCCTGAACATAAGTAATTTGGTTCAGAACCGTGATGAAAGCGCGCTGAGTGTTTTGTGCGGAAACGGTAACAGCGTTGACCTCTTCTGCGCGGTTAGATTTTTCAACAGCGCGGAGGACCATGGAGAGTTGAGTGTCATCCAAGAACACAAATTGCATTGCCATTCCACCGGTATTCGAGAGGCGGCTTCCATAGTCACCTAGAATATTTTCAGTACGGGCGCGAATATCGCCATCGCCACCTTCGTTAAAGAATGCACCTGCGGATGGGTTCGTTTCTGCAGAACCGGGCAGACCCTGGCCGTCGTTGTCCAAGCCCAAGGAAGTGTTGTCTTCCAAGCCGGAGGTCATGTCATCCAGGTTAGGCATGTCGGTGGGCGGAGAGAAGGTTCCACCTAATCCGCGGAAGTCCAAGCCAACTTCCTGTAGGAAGTCCTTCTGGACGGTTAGGAAACGAGCCTCAATGGTGACCATGGAAGAGATGTAACGACGCATATCCTCCAAGAAAGCGTCAATTTCCTTTTGCACTTCTGGCGTGTGCCAGACGATGAGGTGACCATTGGAGTAAGTAATCGAAACACCTTCAAGGTCTTCCCAGGTATTGGCGGCAACCGATTGTTGCACCAAAGTTTCTAGGTTGGCAGGATCCAAAATCGGTGCAGGCTCTCCAATGATTCCGCCTTGGACCAATTCCTCGCTGTCCGACTCATTGTCCGGTAAGTGGATTTGGTCAATTTTCGGACCAGAGAAGTCCACTAAGGTCGAAGTCAAATCCTGTACATCGTGCGCGCGGAGAATGAATTGGCCTTTTGCTTGAGAAACGCTGGTGATGTAAACAACACCGTGCTTAAAGGAGTATGTGACATCTGGACCAGCGGCATCTGTAATGACTCGAAGAGCATTTGCGACGGTAATCGTTCGGTTCAGCTTTAGGTTGAACTCGATACCTTCGGAGTCCACGGCGTCAATGGCGTGTGGGGTCACCACGAAAGGAATGTCGGTGTAGGGGCGAAGCTTGTTGATGACTTCTTCAAGGGATGTTTCACCTTCGACAGAGAAACCAGGAATAGTGGAATTAGCGGCCTCTTCTTGAAGGGCTAGGTTCTCCATCTCAATGGCACTCCCCGAGTCTTCATCCTCACCACGGTCACGATCTCTGGTGATCCGCGCCCAGTATTCCAAGTCGGGCATATCCAAAACTTCAGTGCTTGGGACCATGGCGTCTTCCATATCCTGAAGCCAGCTCTTGAAGCGCTCTGAGCGCTTGGTCATGAATTCCTCATTCACCAATTCGTGGCGGGCGCGAAGGGTGGCATCGCGTAGTTCCCGTGCTTTTTCATTGAGTGGGTCAATGGCCAAGACATCTTCTGCAAGGTCGAGGGCTTCGTCGAAATTGCGAGCATCAAAGGCCTCAATGGACAAAGAAATCATCCGAGCTTTTCGGTTTTCCTCGCGGGCACGCATTTCCTCTTCCTCGGCCTGGAGGAGTTCGAATGCTTCCTTCTTCTCGGCGTCGCGACTGGTGGCGAGATCCGTTGCCCGCTGATCTCGAGCCTGCTGGAGGGTGGATTCGACCTGCTTATCCAAGCCTGCCCAGTCCATCTCGTACTGAATGCTGTCGATCCTCGCTTTGGCCAGAACGAGAGCGCCAATGGCTTCATGGAGTTCGCCTTCTTCAAACAGGCGGAAACCACGGGCTGCGTGGGCCTGAGTCGCAGCTTTCTCCTTGCTAAGGCGAGCTTGCAGACGAGCGTGGACATCGTCCGCGGAGCCGGCGATAGGGACAATAGCTTTACCCATAGCCATCTGAATTTGATCCATCAACATCCGTGCTTCTCGGTCGCCAGGGGAGCGTTGAAGAGCGGCGATGACAGACAATTCGGCATCCATGAGACGCCCGTCAGCCATGGCGGCTGTCGCCGTATCCAAATCGGCTTGAACCAAGAGGGCAATCTTTTGTTGACGTAAGGTTGCGACTTCACGACCTTCTTGGACTACAGGATCTTGGTTGGAGGGCGCCGTGTTGAATGCACTAGCAGAAGACGGAGCGGAATCTGTGTCAACAGAGCGGGTCTTAGTAAGAACAGTTTCTGGTTCAGCTTCAGCAAAGAGTTCAATGGAGTCATCGAAATCAGAGGATGGAGTATTGCAGCCGGCAATTAGGAAAATAGCCGGTAGAGTTCGTGCGAGTACCTGGAACAGGGAGTTCTTCATGGAAGGCTTGAAAGGTTCGGGGGAGGCCTTTTTACTAATGGGGTACGAGGGCGAAAATCGCATTATTCCTCGAATGATCCTGCGAAGGAGATTTTTTGGAATCCCTTCTCGATGACAACGTCTAGGACGACGACAACATCACCGTAAACAGAGCCCTTGCGGACATCTAGGGTGATGGGAGTATCCTCCTTCATTTCTTCAGTTTTGGCGAAGCGGTCAAGGAAGGTGGAAAGTGCTTTCGCATTGGGGAACGAGTTTGTTCCGACGATGTACTCCACTTCACGGCCAACATAGCGCTTGAGGCGACCCTCCGGTTGGGAGTTAGTTCTTGTCGCCGGGTCCGGAGTTAATCGTCCATCCTTTTTGACAAGGATTACAATGTCCACCTTTTCAATAGGTTCAGTCTCGGTGGTCATAGAGCCCATATCTTTTGGAAGTGCAGCATCGAGCCGCCCTTCTAGAACCTTGAACTTCAAGGTCACAATAAAGAAAATCAGTAGCAGGAAAGTCACGTCAATCATGGGAGCCATGTCCGGCTTGACTTCTTCGAATTTTGGTCTTTTTCTTCTTGCCATGAGCCTCTGCCTTATCGCTTCTTTTCCTTTGCAGATTCAGGTTCCGATGCAGCAAGCTGAACTTTCCAAATCCGAACGTTTTGCCTAGAGCAGGCTTCCATAATCCTGGAGATGTATTTGAATTCCGTATTGCGGTCTGCCCGAATCAAAATCGGTTCGTCGGGAAGAGGCCCCAAGTTTGGATCTTCGTCTGTTTCCATTTGTTGGGCAAACTTTTCAAGTTGAAGAGCAAGCTTCCAGTAGAAATCCGGACGGGCTTTGCGAATTGGATCCGAGCCTTTTGGCTCAATACCTTCCCAAAAAAGCTTTTTCTTCTTCCAAATGATGTCGCCAATCGCGCAAAAGGGTTTCTTCCCGTCGACCTTCTGATGCTCGTTCCGAGGGCCTGGGGTGCAGGTACATCCCATCACATTCAAGATAGGGCGGCCAGGTGGAGGGTCGTCATGTCCCGCTTGGATTGCCACGGGTAGTTTCAAATCTTCCAACTCCTGCTGTGTGAGGTCGTTCACAATGATGAAAAAGATAATCATCAAGAACGTCACGTCAATCATCGGCGTCATGTCGATGTCGATTTCCGTTTCTGGTCGTGCTCGTTCACTCATTGTGTATTAGGGAGAAGAAGACAGTGAAATTAGTGGGTTGGGCGGAAGCGGTCGAACATTTCCTCAACAATCGCACCAATTTCTAGTGACATCATGGTCACTTTATTTCGGAAGAAAACGAAGAACGCAGTCACTGGAATCGCAACAGTCAGACCCAAAACGGTGGTAACAAGCGCCAACTGAATGTCACCTGCAAAGTCGCGTGGCTCAACAGAAGCCTGAGAGGCAATCGTTCCAAAAGCGCCAACCATACCCGTAACCGTTCCGAAGAGACCCATCATGGGGGAGACCCCTGCAATGAGAGAAAGATAGCCAATCTTCTGGTGAAGCTTGACTGATTCTTCGTCTTCCATTTCTTCGATTGATTTCTCTACTGCCTCAAAGGGGTACTTTAGTTTGCGAACCCCTGCAGCCACAACATTCGTAAAGAAGCAAGGCTCTGATTCGCAGTACTCCAAAACTTCTTGATAGTTGCCTTCATTCATAAGTTCTTCAATCTCGTCCACAATTTCCGGCGGGGCGAGTTTTTCACGCTTAATGCTCATGAAGTGTTCAACAATCAAGGTTCCGGCAACCACCGAAATCAAGATGATGACAAAACCAATTTTTCCACCTTGGCCGATGGCATCAAAAATGCCGACATTGTTCGAAGGAGTGGCGGCGGCTTCAGCTTCTTGCGCAAGAAGCAACTGGGCGGAAAAGAACCAGCAGGCAAGGGGCCATGCGAGTTGACGAAGGCGGCTCATTTTGTTTTTTGGAAGGATTGAGTTTTTGGGGGAAGTAAGCCCCTGGAGGGCTTACTCGGAAGGGGGCGGAGGGAGATTCTAGCGAGCTTTCGTGGGGGAACCTAGGTTCCTAGCCACTAAGCCTCTTTTGGGCCAGAATGCCCCATGATGAAAAAGGATAGTCATCCACAAGGCGCTGGTAATAGGTCTTGGACGGAATCGGGCTATCCCCGAGCTCTGCGGAGATCTCCGCAAGGAACCAAAGGGCCTTTGAGGTAACTTTCGGAGAGGCTGGCATAGTCGCAACTACCTTTGCTAAAAGGATTTGCGACTCTCTTGCTTGTCCGCTGCTATTGGCAGCGCGGGCCAGGCCGATTGTGGCAGCAGCCCGAACTTCCATGCTTAAATTGGCCTTTGAGAGCAAATTTTCCCAATATCGCTGGGAAGCCGCCATGCCATCCTTGAGTTCGATGGAGTCCCCTAGGGCAACCTGGGCTTGAGATTTCATGCGCTCAAGATGGCTTTTTAGGGCGCTGGAGGTGGAGCGGTCTTGGGTGGCATTCTCTATTTTAGTCACAATGTCTTCCAGTCTGGTCTTGGCGACTCCTGGCTGACCGTGAAGAAGGCGGACCTCGCACCTAGCGAGCCGAGCTTGGATTTCGACGTGTGGGGGAAGGGATTTGTCAAATGCCAATGCCGCAACAGCTTCTAGTTCCTTGGCTGCTTCATCCACTTGCCCGTTGCGTGCCATAGCGAAGGCGAGACCTTGCCTCGCTCGAGGCACAAAGAAGTTGTCTGGGTAACGGGCAAGCCAATCTCTAAAGGCACTTTCTGCTTTTCGGCTTTGACCAAGGTCAATTTTGCCCCAAATGCTCAAAGTTTCGGCTTTCCGAAGACGTGCCCAATATTCGAGCCGATGGCCTTGACTTTCTTCGGAAGAAAAGGAGGCTACTGCATTGGCGAAGTCAAATTTCGAAAGAAACTCTTCGCCCTTGTTCATTCCAGATGAGAGGCTTCCAAATCGAGCGAAAAGAATGCTTTGAGAGGAGTATTCCTTTTTGTCGCCATTTGGCTTGTTCACTTGAACTTTCTCCAGGGTGGCCTCGGTAATTTTGCCGGAGACGAGTTTCCCATCGATGAGAGTTAGGGTGTCCTCCTGTGGCAGAGCCATGGGAGTTGCGAGAAAAAAGGCGCAAAGAAGAGTCATGGGGTTATTTGGATTTGAGCCAGAGGAAAATCTTCTTAGTGTTCGGACCAACGGTGGAGGATCCCAAGTCTGGGGCTAACCGTTCAAGTCCCTCAATCAACTGGACATGCTTGCCTTTATAGGCTGAATCAATTTTGGATCGCTTATAAAGCAAATACGCCAATTGGAGTCGAGCATTCCAATAATCAGGTAGGGAAAATTTGCTGACTTCTTGTTCTTTGGCAGCATTCTCTGCCAAGGCCGTTAGATCTGCAAGAAGTTTGTCGGCCCGCGTGAAATCCTCTGTAGTATCCAAACCAGGAATCTCTTTAACTCTGCCAGTCTCGGTCGCGACAGGCCAGCCAGCAAGAACCTTGACTGCCGCTTGCATCACTCGCAGGTTTTTTGGCTTTTCTGCAAGGAGTTTCTCAATAATTGGACCGGCTTCCGCAGTATTCCCTTGAGTAAGGTAAGCATCAACAAGGTCCATTCGAGCATGAAAACGTTGAAGCTCGGAGAAGGTGGAGTCTTCGGCGAACTTGGCAAGAGTCTTCTCTAGGATGTCCGCCGCATGGGAAGGCTCGTCAAGCTCCAGTCGTAAGCGAGCTTCTTTCACCAGGTTTTGCCAATTCTGGCGAGTGACATGACTATTGGCAAAGCCGAGATAATTTGCTGCTTTACCCAGCGCATCAAAATCAGTTTCTTCTCCCTCTTCAGCACGGATCAGGTACCAGGAATATAAGTAATGGGAAGATTGCGCAATACGGGAATCTGGATAACCTTCTTTGGTTAGGATTTCCCAGGTAGCAATGGCCTGTTCTTCATTGCCAAGGGCAAGGTGAGCTTCTAAAACCGAAACAAAAGCTGCAGCGGCGTAGTCTTTTTGATCCGGATGGCGTTCGGTAAAGCCGTTGTATAAATTCAGGACTTCCGGCCAATGGGCAACGTCTCCCTCCTTTGCTTGCTTGTAGCGAACTTGGCCCCTATAAAAGTCGGCTTGTGCAGAAGCGTCCTTTCGTGTTTTGCGACCCCGAGCATCTTGAGGAGTGTTTTCCGGATTTGGAATGTAAACCTCAAGGTAGTTTTCGAAGTATTCAAAAGCCTCTTCGGAAGCTTGGTCATCCCAAGCCATTTTGCGGAAGAGGCACATTCCGGTTTGTACCTTTGCTTTCTCAAAGTAACGGGATCCTTCTTTAATCCCTTTGTAGGATTGAATGGCAGCATCCAAAGCGTCTAGGGCCTGAGAGGCTTCAATGCTCCCTGCCGGACTCCGTTTTGCAATCTTTGCCTTGTCCTTAGCTTGTTGGTAATCGGAGTTTGCAGCAGTCCAACGCGCTTGATCTGGTGCTCCTCCCGAACTAGAGCTCGCAACAGCATTCACTGCAGTTTTCCAATACTGGTCAAGGAAGGCGTCGCCGGGAGCGGAAGAACGCAAAGTCTCCGATAGTTTCATCCATGCTTCGGCGTTTTTCGAGGCATAGTCGTCATCGTCGGGGAAGAGTTCGAAACCGATTTGGTGCGTAACTGTGGCTTCAAGACGTTGATCGAGGTAAGTGTAGGCCCGTCCAAGGAAGTAATAGGCGCCTGCACCGTAGTCGTCAGCCTGTCGAGACCCCTGAAGTCGACCAAGAAGAAGGAGGAACCCCTCCCGAGCCTTCAAAAATTCCTTTTGCCAGTATGCACCTTCTGCCGCAGCGTAAAGAATGCCTAAATCAATGGGCTCATTTGCGGGAGCGGCAGCGATTGCTGCAGACATCATATTGTTGGCTTCAAGTTGAACCACCGAGCCTTGATTCTCGCTAGCCACCATTTCTGCAATGGTGATTGCATCGTTGAACTTGCCTGAGTTCACAAAACCTCGGGCGACTTCAAGGAAACAGCGGTAGCCCGCAGGGACGAGGAGCACATTTTCGTCCTCTACCCATGTTTGGAAGGTTGCGCCCTGTTGGAGAGCTTCGGGTTCTCGGCCCCACTTGCGGTACATTTTAATTAGCCCAAGGTAGGCTTCTTGCACAACATTGCGCCGACCATCTATTTCAGCATCCAGGAGTTCAACGTCTTCAGGAATCGAGTTTTCAATAATGTGCAGATAGAAGAGCTCAGCATCTTCAAGAGCAGTGGCAGCACTGTCAGCCTCGTTTTTCGCCGTAAAAGTTTCGGCTTGGAGGAGGTAAGTGTCCGCCATAAAACGGTAGGCGCGAAGTCCGGCAATGGAACCTTCTCCAACAAGCATGGCGAAATCTTCAAAGAGGCCTAAAGATTTCTCAATACGGTCCGCTCGGTCCAAAGACTCAGGGGGGAAAATCATTCCCCAGTAGTAATAAATTTGAGCTTTGTAAAAGCGCGAGGGGAAGTAGGCCCTGTAGCGAAGACCATCTTTCTCATCCCCATCAGTCATGTTTTCCCAATCGCTAATGATGAGGTCCAGACCTTCTTTCGCAGCCATGAAAATGGTGTCTGCGACTTGAGCCATTTCCGCCAATTCAGCTTCTGACGGTTGGTTTCGCTCCAAGTGCTCGGCAATGGCGGTTCCATAATAAAATGCAAGTTCCCCTAGAGCGACACGGGCATCCGTAGCAAGCCCCGAAGGGGGGTTGGAAGCTAAAAACTCTGCATAAGCTTGGCCAGCGACGGCGAGAGCCCCAAGCTTTTCTTGGCGCTTTGCGTTTTGAGCAGCAACTTTTCGTATGTCGCAGCGGGCTAGAAGGAGAACACTCCTGTCTGCACCGCTGGCAGAACCAATAGACTTGTCCAGGACTGCTTCAGCAAGATCGACAAAGTTGAGTTCCGTCGTCAGGGCGCGCGCAAAAGCAGCTTCACGGCGAACTGAAGCGCTTGCAGTGGGGTCCTGAAGAAGAAGGGGGGCAGCGAGGAAAAGGGCTGCAGATACGAGCATGCCGTCCGTCCCCAGTGGGGGGTTGGGGGTGTAAGGAAGAGGCCGGAGCGGGGTTGCCGCGCCGGCCCGAAGTTTGCCTACCTAGCGGCTCCACCCGGAAGGGAGGAGGGCTCAAACTCATCAGGAATGATGACTTGAGCAGTAAGCAGGATGAGGAGCTTTTGGTACGACTCGTATTCACCCTTTCTCGAGAAGAAGAAGGAAAGGACAGGAATACGGCTCAAAATCGGAATTCCAGATTCAAGTGCCTGTTGGCTAACCACCTTCATGCCACCAAGGAGGAGCGTGCCACCATCAGGGATAAGAACGCGAGTACGAATCTTCTGGAGCTCCATTTCAGGAAGCTGCATGGTGACTGGAGAGCCCGTTCCAAGAGAAGTTTGGAAGGAGGGAATCGGCCGAACTAATGTTGCCACAGTTGGGCGGACATCCACATAGATGAAACGTCGGTCAGCAGAGACCACTGGGCGAACATCTAGGTAGACGCCATCTCGAGCTACTCGAACAATGGGGTCAGCAATGGAAGCAGCTTGGGCAATCTCAACATCAAAGTCACCAACGTAGGAAACTTGGTTTGCAAAGGTTGAAGTTGCACGCTGGGTGTTGGAAACCATGAGAGTGGGCTCAGTCAGAACCTCTCGTCGCTCTGACTTTTCTACTGCACGAAGAACGGCTTCCACTTCAGCGTCATCTAGGAAGGTGTACTGAAGACTTAAGCCACCAGAGCCGATAAGACCGTCTTCATTCCCGAGGCCGGAGTCATAAAGGTTTTCCGTACGAGCCAGAATGTTGACATTGTCGCTTGCTTCCCGGAAGTAGAGACCCGCATCGTTCCCTGTACCTAAGGTGCCAGGAAGACCAGGAGAGCCTGGGTCAGAGCCGAAATCGTCAAAGACATAATCCGAACCTTTTCCGGGGAGTCCAGATGTAGCGTCATCGCCGAGGCCACGGAAGTCCACGCCGACATCTTGCAGGAAGGAGTCCTCCACCTTTAAGAACCGAACTTTCAGTTCGACCATGACATGGGAAGATTTCCGAAGGTCTTCCAGGAGGCTGTTGATGCGCTCTTGGACACTGAGTTGAGCGTTGACAATTAATGTTCCGTTCTCGATGGCAACCGTGGCAGTGTCATCCCAAATGTCAGGATCGATGTTCTCGGTGATTGTTGCAAGTAAATCATCTTCAGTAAGAATCGTCGCTTCCCGTTCGGGAAGTTCTTCGTCCACCTCTTCTATTCCGCCCGAAGGGGCAAGGTTGATGTCAACTCCAACAAAGTCCTGAATGGGCCGCACGATGTCACGGACTTCGTACTTGTTCAGTACGTTTGCACCAGTGGATTCTTCAGCCGAAAGGACATTGACGACGCCATTTCGAATCACAAATTGAATCTGATTTTGGCTCAGGTTTTCAATGATGGAAAGAATCTGGGAGACAGGCATCTGACGCGAGTAGGCCATAGAGATAGTCTTGACGTCTTCGTCCAAATCTTCACGGACAGCGCGTGATACGACAAAGTTGACACGAGTGTAGGTCGCTAAGTTGTCGGCAATCTCTTCAATGCTGTTGTCGAATCTTGGTTCGATTCGAGTGGAGTCCAGAACTGATTGAATATTGGCTTCCGTGGGATCAACCTCGGCGGCGGAGACAATCTTGTCCAAAGAACCGCGCTTTAGAACAGTTTTCCGCCAGTACTCTACATCATGTTCAATCGCACTCTTGGGTGGGATTGCCAAAGTTGTCAACTCGTCGAAAGTGGCTTTCCACTGTTCTCTGAATGCAGTATCTGTGTTGCGCTTTCGTGTAGCCAGCCAGGCCATGTTTGCAACCTGCAGAAGTTCGCGAGCGTCCTGGTTGTCTGGGTCCAATTCCAAAACAGCATCAAGTGTGCCAACAGACTCTTCGTAGAAACCGCGGCTAAATGCTGAGTTGGCTTCTTGGAAAAGAGTTTGGATGCGATTGGTCGTGTAGTTTAGGCGGGCACTCTCAGCAGCTGCGGCTTCCTCTTTGGCCGCTGCGGCTTCTGATTGGCGTTCAGAGTCAAGGGCATCATTAAAGGCAATTGTCGCGCTTTCGAGTTTGGCGGAAACGACGGAGTGTTCTAAACCTTGGCCGGCAAGACCAGGTCGCGTGCGAAGGGCCATCTCAGCGGATTGGTAGTAAGCAAGAGCCGCTTCATAGTCTTTCTTGTCCATGGCATTGTCGCCATCTTGAACCAAGCCCTCAATCTTGACGCGGGCATATGCCCGGCGAATTTGCTCTTGAGCTAAAACATCTTCGGCAGATGAAACATCCCATGCTTCTCCACTAAGGGCAGATTCGCAACGGCGGATGCCATCTCGGGCCGCGCGGTTGGTCATGTCCAGTTCCATTGCATCGGAGTACAGGGAAATCGCCCCTTTGTAGTCTCCTCGGCCAAAGGCCTCATCCGCTTGTGCAAGGAAAACCGTTGCTAATTGGCGCCGCTTCTCATTTTTCCGCATGATTTCCTCCTTTTCTTTAGCATGCTTTCCTGTTGGCTTAGGAGAAGGGCTAGGCTCTTGATACTCAGGCGTAGTCTTGGAGGAAACA
>DLRM01000043.1:218316-226067 GCA_002500505.1 Planctomycetes bacterium UBA7888 | reverse complement strand
TGATAAAGGTGTTTATGAGAATGACCTTGCAAAATGGCAACCCCTCGTCTGGTATGTGGTGAACCGTTTCCGCAACCGGCTCCCGGTCTCCGTTTCAGACGATGAGCTCTTTTCTGCAGGAATGGTGGGGCTCATGAACGCCTCTCGTTCCTACGACTCTTCAAAAGGGGCAACCTTCAAAACCTATGCGTATCACCGCATTCGGGGTGGCATCCTCGATGAACTGCGTCGACTGGATTTTCTTCCACGCACCCAGAGAGAGAAGGCCAAAGCCGCTGGGGTCGATGCTCCCGCATTTGTGACTCTTCCCGTCGATGAGAATGGAGAAGAGTTCTTGGCCGCAGGGGAGAAGGAAGCGGAGTGTGAAAACATGGAGTTGATGGAGTTGATTCGGAATCGAATCCAAGACCTTCCTGAAAAAATGCGTCAGGTCATGACTCTTTACTACAGCGAAGGGCAACGCATGAGAGATATAGGTGAGGAGTTGGGGCTTACAGAAAGTCGAGTCAGTCAAATCCACACCAATGCCATCCAGCGCTTGCGACGATTGGTGAAAGGGCTGAGCTAACATGAGGGCATGGTCCCTCGGCGAATCGTCCTAGCATGTTTTTATGTACTGAGTGCACTGCCCGCCTTTGCTCAATTACCTGAGCAGAGTCCCAAGGTTGTGGACTACACCATTGCAGCCCACCTGCAAGCAGATGGGCGAACCATCAAAGGCGAGTTGAGCTTGGATTGGAAAAACACGACAACTCAACCCACTCAAGAACTTCATTGGCATGTTTATAACAACGCTTGGAAGAGTCGAGATTCCTTGTTTATGCAAGAGGCCCATCGTTTTGGTGTTAATCGGTCTCCTCGAGAGTGGGGCGGCACGCAAATCAAAGAAGTAACTTTGAAAGATGGGACCCCGTTGGAATTTTCCTATCAGCCTCAGTCCGGTGCTCCGAAAGACGAAACCGTATTAATCACGAAACTTCCTAAGGAAGTTCAACCTGGCGAAACTGTTTCTGTCGAACTTTCTTTTAATGCAGTCCTGCCTCCCGCTTTTGTGCGATCTGGCGTGGATGGCGATGGTGGGTATATCCACGCCGTTCAGTGGTACCCAAAGGTGGGTGTTTTTGAAGAACTTGAAGGGATGATTCAATGGAATTGTGAACCTTATCACTACCTCACCGAGTTCTACGCCGACTATGGTTCTTACACTTTAGACTTAACTCTTCCGATTCGTTACGCAGGCAAGGTCGCTGCAACAGGATCTTTGACGAGTGAGGTTTCTTCAGAGACGACAGTCCAATATGTTTTTCAATCTGACAATGTGCATGATTTTGCTTGGACGGCAGACCCTGACTTTGAAGTAATTGAGATTAGTTTTCATACCCTCATGAATGAAGGTGGGTGGCGAGATCATGAAGAGGAGGAGCGCATCTTTAACGCTCTTTCGGGGGACAACAGATTTGCTCACATCCAATCTGTCGAGACTCTCCTTCCTCGCGACACGTTAATCCGCTTAATGCTTCAACCCGAACACGCCGAATATTCGGATCGCTATCTGGACGCCACGGCCAAGTCTCTTTATTGGTTTGGCCTTTGGTACGGCGAGTACCCCTATGAAACGATTTCCGTCATTGACCCAGCCCATAATGCACGTCGAACAGGTGGCATGGAATATCCTCGACTTTTTACTGGTGGTGTCCGCAAGGGCAATGCCCAGAGAACCCTGTCTCCAGAGGGTGTGACAGTCCATGAATTCGGGCACCAGTTTTGGTACGGGCTCGTAGGTAATGACGAGTTTCGTCATGCGTGGATGGATGAAGGTTTTAACACCTTTAGCACCCAGAGAGTTAAAGCCAAAGGCTGGGCTCCTTCTTTGGCAACTTGGTCGGTTCTAGGAAACCAGTACTACGGGCAAGCCCCTGTGGCCTACCCTTCTTACGGCAAAGGAAGTTGGCTTTCTCTTTTTGCTTTACAACGATGGGAAACGCCTGACCTTGGATTTGTAGGCGAATTGTCCTATGAGCTTCGTCGGAACACATCGATTGAGAGATGGGCGCGTGAACTTCCCTTGGCGAGCTATTTGCCTGAAGTCTGGGATGACCCGGTCCTCCGGTTACGCGGCAGCCATGCTTACGACTGGTCGGACCCATTGGCAAAACCAACCTACACTCTTCAAAACAGCACCATGCGGCGAACAAATGCTTACAACCGCCCTGCAATGATGCTGGAAACTTTCTCTCGCCTCATGGGCGAGGAAACCTGGACGCGAGCTATTCGTGCCTACCACGAGCGATACCGTTATCAGCACCCTCGACCCAAAGATTTTTTCAAAACAGTACAAGAGTTTGCAGCGGGAGTCACGATAGGTGACCAAGAACTCAATTGGGGGGAGTTGTGGAAGCAGGCTTACCAATCGAATGACACCCTGGACTATGGAGTTCATCGCTTGCAAAACCAAGTTTCTATTTTGAACTCGAAGCAGCTCGAACAAGAGGACACCGAAGAAGATCACGAGGGGCCTTGGGATGTTGTCATCGAACTGCGCCGCTTGGGAACCTTTCAAGTACCGGTTGAGGTCCGAGTGACTTGGGAAGATCAAAGCGAAGAGAATTTTGTTTGGGATGGCCGAGACTCATGGAAGCGCTTTGAATGGCCCGTCCACTCTTTGCGTGCCACGAAAGTTGAGGTGGATCCCAACCAGAGACTGCTTTTGGACCGCAACTGGATGAATAATTCTCGCTTGGACAAACCGGACGACAAACGAGCTCTCCAATATGGATTACGGGCCATGATTTGGGCTCAACAGGTTCTTCATTACTCAGGAGGCATGGGATGAGCCAGGAAGAACACGACTCCGGTTTGAATCCCACTCCTTTTGTCGTTGACGCTGTGGAGCACAATTCGCAGCCGCCGAATGCCCTCGACAGCCAAACTTCGAGTCAACCAACGCCGTCCATGTTGCCCACTCATCCAAGGCGAGGAATTTTGGGTCACTTCTTGGCCGGCCTCGGATTGGCCCTAGCGCGCCCCCGGGTGTTGGTGTGCCTAGTTGCCTTTTCCATTCTTCTTGCCTTACCCACGGCAACAACTGTTTATCAATCTGCTCGCTCTGGCTTAACGAACGTGGCCGTGCCCGCTTCTGAAATTCCCTTCAATGTAGCTTGGTCCACGCCGGGGTGGTTGCTTGCGGAATGGAAAAGAGAAACTCCTAACTTTTCTTCAGCTGCCCAGGCGGCCCTCACCCCGAGCATTTTGCTTTCTTCTCTTGTTGGGCTCCTTCTCGCCGGCGGTTGGATGGGGATTGCCCTCAGCCCTCGCCGCCGCAACGGGCTTTTGGCCTTCCTTCGGTTTGGAGGAGAGTGGTTCTTTCCCTTTTTTAGGACATGGCTATTGGGCTTACCTCTTTTCTACGGATTGACTTGGATTTTTTGGAGTAGTCCCTTTGAATGGGTTCTTGAGCAAGTGGTTCCGGAAGGCAAACTTGACCTTGCTCCCTCTGAATCGCTGGCTCGTTGGGTGGAGCATGGACGCGAAACTCTTTATGTGTTGGGGCTCCTCGTCCTGGAGTTGGTTCTTGACCTCAGCCGGGCTTCCATGGTGGCGAATCGAGGGCGCTCCGCCCTACTTGCACTCTTTAGGGGATTGGGCAGGTTTGCTTACGAGCCCATTCGAGTTCTCGGTTTTACGGGCCTTGGTTTTGTTTTTGAGTTGGGTTGGGTTGTCGCCCTCTCTGTCTTGTCTGCCCGCGGGTTAATACCGCTGTGGAGCCTAGTCTTCTTGCTTCCCTTCGGAAGAATCTTGTGTCGTGCCGGTCGCCAAGCTGGATTGGTCATGTTGGTAGCAGAAGATCGTCCTCTCCCGGAAAAAGCCTGAGTCTAGACTTTTCGCAACTCTAAGTGGGATTAGAGAAGAGATGGTCGGCGAGAATTCTTCTCGCAGCCATTAGCCGCCACGCAACAATTATTAGGACTTAAATAAACGAGAAATACCGCCCAACACGGAGCCCTCTCCTGTTTGCTTCCCAAGATTCTTAGGGGCATTGGCAAGAATTCGGTTGGCCAAGCGAGAGAAGGGGAGGCTTTGTATCCAAACTTTTCCATGTCCGCGAAGGGTAGCCAGGAACAGACCCTCGCCACCAAAAATCATGGACTTCAGATTGCCGGCACGTTCAATGTCGTAATCAATACCGGGCGTGAACGCGACAAGGCAACCCGTGTCCAGGCGAAGAGTCTCTCCATTGAGCTCGCGTTCCACGATGGTTCCGCCGGCATGAAGGAAGGCAAGCCCATCACCCTCCAATCGCTGAAGGATGAAACCTTCGCCACCAAAAAGACCTGCACCGAAGCGCTTGTGAAGAGCAATACCAACCTTTGTTCCGTAGGCGGCACAAAGGAAGGCATCCTTTTGGCAAAGTAAGTCGCCTCCCATGGCCCCAAGATCCATCGCTATAATTTTGCCTGGATAGGGCGCAGCAAAGGCAACGCGCGCCTTTCCAGCAGCGTGGTTGCTGAAATGGGTCAAGAAGATGGATTCCCCTGTGAGGACTCTTTTCCCAGCATCAAAGAGTTTGCCCATCAAGCTGTTGTCTGCGCTGGAGCCATCACCCATGCGGGCTTCAAATTCCACACCTTCTTCCATGTAGTTCATGGCGCCCGCCTCGGCGACAACGGTTTCGCCTGGATCCAGCTCAACCTCTACAACTTGAAGGTCATCTCCGTGAATGAAATAGTCTAGTTCATGGCACTTCATAGGGGATGTTCTAACATGTTGGCCCCTAATACGAAACTATGACTACGATTCTTCAAGGAGCGGCTGTAATTGGCCAGTCTGGCGGCCCCACGGTCGTCATCAACCAATCCCTCGTTGGCGCCATTCAGGAGGCTGCCCAACATGATTGCATCACAAAAATGTTGGGTGCAAGGCATGGCGTGAAAGGCATGATGGACGGTGACCTCATTGATTTGAGTTTAGAGACCGCTGACACTCTTGAAGCGATTGCCAAAACTCCAGCTGCTTCATTAGGGTCAGTTCGCATGAAACCTACTGCTGAGGATGTCGCCAAGATTGTGGAAGGCCTTCGCCGTTTCGATGTTCGATACTTTTTCTACATCGGAGGAAATGACACCGCTGAAACTGCTCATATTGTGGAGCAGCTTTCTGTAGAACAAGGCTACAAAATGCGTTGTTTTCATATTCCAAAAACCATTGATAACGATCTTCGCGTCACTGACCACTGCCCTGGGTATGGCTCCGCTGCTCGCTTTGTCGCTCATGCTTTTCAGGGCGACGACCGAGACAACCGTTCCCTCATGGGAGTCAAAATCAATGTGGTCATGGGTCGGCACGCCGGTTGGCTGACCGCTGCTTCGACTTTGGGCCGTCGTAATGAAGAAGATGGTCCTCATTTGGTTTACCTGCCCGAGCGGGTTTTTGACCCTGAACAATTTTTAGCTGATGTTGCCGAGGTTCATAGTCGTTTGGGCAGGTGCGTCGTTGCCGTTTCTGAAGGAATTCATGACGCTGATGGCAAACCGTTTTTGCAGGTTTATGCTGAACAAGCAGGCTCTGCTCTTGCGGGTCAAGCGGACAGCCATGGCAACGTTCAACTTTCAGGAACCGGCGCCTTGGGTGATGCCCTTGCAAATCTTGTGAGAGAGCACCTTGGGAATATTCGGGTGCGGGCGGACACCTTTGGATACTTGCAACGTTCTTTTCCAGCCGACGTTTCTCCCATTGACGCCAGTGAAGCTCGCGAATGTGGCAGGGCTGCGGTTCGGGCAGCCGTATCTGGAGACCACGCCAGCGGTTCGATTGCCTTGCGCCGTGTGGAAGGGGGGGAATACCGTTGCGAGCCTTTCGTGACTCCTCTCCATACCGTTGCCAAACACACCAAAGACATGCCGGAGGAATTCCTTCTAGGGCAGAATGGTGTTTCTCCTGCTTTTCGGAATTATGCCCTTCCTTTGACGAGCGGCATTCAGCCCATGGCAGACCTTGAAGGGAATCCTGTCAATTCGGAATAACCGTCTTTTCATAGGTTTCATTTTTCTTTCCCCCTTTCTTATAAGAGCGAGGGTTGAATACCCCTGGTAGACAACCTGGATCTCCTTTCATAAACCCCAAATACGTACATGCTTCTAGCCACAGTATTGTTGTTTCAAAGCCAAGCACTGGCTCCTCTGACCAAGGGCGGCTCCACCGCCCCCTCGCTACAAGTTGAAAAGTCAGTCACCGTTTTTGGTCGTCTTCAAAGCGACTTCACTCTTTCTGGCGCAGGTGGTGAAGAAGATGCCTCCGCTGTTGAATTCCGCCGCGTTCGCATCGGCGCAAAGGGCAACCTTTCCGACGAAGCTTCTTTCAAGGTGGAGTTGGATTTTGCGAGCAGTAGCGAACCGGCAAAATTCGCTGATGCATACCTTCAACTTAAGAACATCGGACCTGGCGCTATCAAGGTTGGACACTTTAAGGAGCCATTCGGTTTGGACGCATTGACATCCAGCCGCTTCATTACCTTTCTGGAGCGGTCGGTTGTGAGTGGCTTTTCCCCTGCTCGCAACCATGGAATCATGATGTCCAATAGCACGGATCAATTGACCTGGCAGGCAGGCACCTTCTGGGATGCCGATTCCTACGGCGAAGATACAGATGCAGATAACAACACTTCCTTTGGTGGTCGTGTAGTTTTCCGTCCTTGGATTACGGACAAAGGTCGCACTCTTTTGCACATGGGTGCTGCGGTTCAAGAGCGAAAAGGAACGAAGTCATTCAAGGCATATCCAGGTTCCCACGAGTCCGGCTCCTGGGCCACAACTCTAACTAATGTCGACACCACCGGATTGGAATTGGCCTACACCGATGGCTCTCTAAGTCTCATGGCTGAATATGCCAATGCCGACTCTGACGAAGGCGAAGCGACTTCAAAGTCCGCTCAAGTGAGCTGGTTCACGGGTGACCAGTACCGCGGTTACAAGGTTTCCTCGGCAGCTTTCGAGCGGGCTAAAGGAATTTCCGAAGGTGCTTGGGAAGTCGCCGTCCGCTGGGGTGACTATGACTTCAGTGAAGTTGACGGAACCTCGGGCACTGCCAAAGGAGTTGCCTTGAACTGGTATGTGGACTCCAACATTCGGGTCATGGTGGATTCCACCACAGTTGAACCCGAAGTTGGCGCTGATTACGGTGTCATGGCTATCCGGTTCGCTTTCGATTTCTAAGAAAATTGCTTTCATGATGGGACGATGGGTTCTTCGGAATTCTCGCCTCATTTCCCTTCTGGGAGAGAAGAAAGCCAACACAAACCTGTACTTTTTCGTAAAAATAGTTGCCATGAAAGTAGTTCTCACCACCCTTAGCCTTCTTGTACTTTCTTCCTCCCTCTGCGCCCAGGGCGGTTATTTAGGAGTTCAGCTGCAATCGGACGACCAGGCTGGAGCTCTCATTTCCGAAGTGACTGAACCCAGTGCTGCAGAAATCATGGGGTTGCTCCCTGGAGACCGAATCCTGACCGTGGACAGCACAGGTATTTTGAATATGGAAGCTTTGGCCCAGGAGGTAGGAAGGCGCCTGCCCGGTGAAATTGTGAGGCTTCGAATTCGGCGAGGCGAAGAGGAAATCACCCTCCGCGGTCTGCTTGGGCGCCGTTCTCGGCAAAGTTTGCAGCGTTCCTCTCCTCCTCTCGACCGGCGCGCAGTCCCTCGAGAAGAATGGAAAAGATTGGAGGAGTTGCTGGAAAACCAGGGAGGCGTTCTTGAAATGCC
>DLRM01000043.1:196811-217965 GCA_002500505.1 Planctomycetes bacterium UBA7888 | reverse complement strand
AATTCCCCGAAATGCCTAACTTTCCTGACTTCCCACGGATGTTTGATGCGGATGATTTTTTTGAAGGATTCCAGCTCGATATTGACGCCCAGTCCACGGAGGGCATGAATGTTTACCTAAGTTATCCCGAGTCCACTTCTGAAGAAGACCGCGAGCGTTTAATCCAGGAGGCCCATGAAAAATATGGAGAAGACGTGGTAGTTGAATTTAAGGGAAGGGGCACCGTTTTTCGTATGGGCACTAGAAAGTCGTTTGATGGTGAATTGGACACCAAAAAGTCTAAAGACCTGAAAACTCTTCTTGAAGAAGGGGAGTTCGAAATCCCTCAAAGGGAGGAGAAAGAAAAAGACAGTGTTTGGCACGCCAGTCTTGACGAGGCTCTGAAAGCTGCCAAGAAAAGCGGAAAGCCAGTTTTATTAGATTTCTATGCGAATTGGTGTGGCCCGTGCCGCCAATTGGGGGAGGAGGTGCTCGATAACCCCAAACATAAGGATCTGATTTCTCGATTTGAGGGGGTCCGAATCAATACAGATGATAATAAAAGCTTGGCCAAACAATACGGCGTTCGGGGAATCCCTGATGTCCGCATTCTGGATGCAGGCGGGAAGGAGTTGGCCCGGATTCGAGGGTTTAAGGGCGAAGAGGCCACGGTCAAAGTCCTCCAAGGCCTTTTTTGAGCCTTTGGTGATTTCCGAGTCCGGTCCTCAAAATCGGGGGACTGAATCCAATAAGAGGATTGAAATGAAACGCCACAAAATGAACTCCGCAAGTCGTCAAGAGCCTTCAGGGCTCGTTCGGGGGAACAGCGGCTCGCAACGAGGTGGTGCGCTTCAATCGCTTTGGGAACTCTGGTTCTGGTTTCGGTCGGGGGGCCGAAGCTGGAGTGAGGCCAGGGGAGGACTTATTCTACTGCCGATAAGGCAGGAAATTTTCCACGAAAGTTAATCCCTTCGGGGGTTTGATTGAAGGCCTGAATCGGGGGATTCGGGCCTTTTTCTTGTATTGAAGAGAAAAGTTAGAAATACCCTAATTAGGCGGCTGGAAATTTCCGAAAGAGGGGGGTGCCCTTCCGTCCAGCCTTATTTGCTATCCCCCTTCTCCTTCTAGGAGCAGGAATGGCCACTCTTTCGGCTTCTTCGGTCGCTGAGGGGTCAAATTTGGCTGATCTCGTCTCAGACGCAGATTGGATTGCTGAAGTCGAGACCATAAACAAGCGTTTCGAGTTGTCTGATGACGGATCTATTCAGACGGTATTTACTTTTTCTGCCATCACTCCGATGAAGGGGAGTGTGGCCTCCATAGACGAAGTCCGAATTCCGGGCGGAGTGGCGGCTGGCCGCGGTTTGCACATTCCTGGCATGCCGCGAATCGAGGTGGGTGACCACCACATTCTGTTCCTAAGTAAAGAAAGTGTTGTACAGCGATGGAGATTACCCGTCCGGCTATCGGCCGGCGCTTTCCGCGTTCGTCAAGCCCGTCCAGGGGCTGGGCGCACGGTGGTTCGCGCGTTGGCAGACCAACAGGAGCCGGAAATCCAGGATTACCAAGCCTTCCGCACCCAAGTTCTTCATGAAATCGCAAGCCAGCGTTCTCGTTAGGCGGATTGCGATCTTCGGATTGGCCTTGGCCGTGGTCGGTGGAACCGCTTTAGGTTATGTTCGAATTGTTATTGGCGGCGAGACGCTTTATTGGAATAGCAACACCATCGGATGGCAGCTGAGTACACCGGGTTGGGATGATTTGAGTGAAGATGGGAGCCACCGCGCAGCGGTGCGGCATGGCCTGGAAAGTTGGGAAAACGTTTATGGAAGCAATCTTAATTTTCGCTTTGATGGCGAGACATCTTCCACGAACTTCTCGAGTCATTCCAGCCATTTAGTTGTGGCGGACGAAAACAATTCGACAGGGTTCTTTCCTAGTGGAACAGGGATGGTTGCCGTTACTCCCATCAGCTATCGATTAAGTGATGGGCGAATTTTGGATGCCGATATTATTCTTAATGCTCGCGATTGGGTTTTTTCGACTGATTTGAGTCAAGGCACTTTTGATATTCAGGATATAGTAACCCACGAAGCTGGCCACTTAATAGGCTTGGACCATTCGCCCTCTCTTTCTTCTTCTATGTGGCCGTATGTTTCCGCTTCCCAGTGGCTTCACAGAAGTTTGAGTGCAGATGACAAGGCCGGCGCTGTTGCGCTCAAACCTTACGGCGGAGATTCTAGGCTCAATGGGCGAGTTTTGAGCCCTCAAGGTGGCGGCCTTTCCAGTGCTGTAATTGGCATTGTCAATGTCCACGATGGTCGTCAAATGACTACGGTGCTCTCCGAGCCAAATGGGAACTGGACCGTACGCGGTTTGGAAGCTGGAGACTACTGGGTTTACGTGACTCCACTAGAGGGAGGCATGGGGGAATCCAACCTCACAGGAGACAATCCCGTAGACACAAACTTTTCAGCAGATTTCTACGGCGGCTATCAAAGTCCATACTTGTTTGCACTTGCGGAAGGTGAAATCTACTCTTGTGGAGACTGGATTCTTCCCGCAGATTCACCTCTTCAAGATTATTTGGGAGCTTCAAAACAAGTCCATGCCGGAAGTGATTCAACGTTCACCTTGTCTGGTTCAGGTTTTTCTCCAGGTGGACTGCAAATCCGATCCAAATCTCCCTACATCACGATTACGAAGGTTGGGGGAGGGTCTTCCTGGAGGAGAGTTTGCGCAACAGTTTCTTCCGGAGCTCCTGTTGGGCAATACGATTTATTCTTCGTCCATTCGACAGGGTTTTTAGACATTGCTCCAGGAGCAATCGAAGTTGTCGAGGAAGCCCCCTCGATTCAATCTTTGAGTCACTCCGTGGTTTCGATTCAAGGTGGAGAAAAAATACAAATCCATGGCAATGGATTTCAGGAAGGGTGTTGGGTTGTAATTGGGGGTAAGGAAGCTGTTCAATCAACTTGGATTGACTCACAAACCCTTGAAGTTATAGTTCCTGGACACGACGGTGGTGAAGTAAATGTCATGCTCCAAAACCCAGATGCCCAAAGTTGTATTCTGCGAAACGCTCTCACCTATGTTGCCGTCCCTATTTTTACAGAACTTTGGCCCGTTGCGGGACAAAGCAATGGGGGAACCAAGGTTCTCGTGCATGGTGAAGACTTTTCAAGCGGTATCCAAGTGTTGCTAAACGGTCGCCAAGCGTCAACGACCTGGATATCTAGCAGGTTAATAGAGGTGTTGACTCCATTCGGTACACCAGGTGGGGCCGATTTCATTTTCCGAAACCCAAGCGCCGCAGACGTCGTCGTGGAAGATGCCTTCCTTTTCGTGTCTTCGCAGGACCCTCAAATATCCGACTTCACCCCAAGTACAGGAAATGGGTCCGGCGGAGCTCTTGTGAAACTGTTTGGGCGCAACCTAGAAAATCCCGCCCGCGTTTTGTTTGGGGTGGACTCAAGTACAGGACTTGGAGGTGTGGAAGGGGAGGCCCTCCATGCAAATGCTCCAAACGAGATTCAGGTCAGGAGTCCTCATTACCGGGCGGGAAGTTGGGGAGTGAAGCTGGAGTTGGCCAACGGCCAGGGTGTGATGGCGCCGGGCACCTTCTTCTTCCAGCCCGCTCCTGTGGTTGGCGGGTGCGCTGGGGTCGTGGGTCGACCAGGAGCTTTCCAAGGCTGGGGAGAGCTTCCGAGTTTTCTTGTCCTCTTTCTGGGTGCGTGGATTCTCAGAAGAAAAAAGGGCGTCTTGGTGGAATAGGGCAGATTCATAGAATCACTGAGTGAGCTCCTGCGCCGCAACCCCTCTCGTCCTGCCTACATTGTTTCTCCTATTGGGAGTTACCGGATGTTCTCAAGAACGGGAACGGCCTTGTCCACCGGTTTTGGTTGTCGGAATGGATGGATTGGAGTGGAGTGTCTTAGAGCCCCTCATAGATGCTGGCCGAGCTCCCAACTTTCAGAAGCTCATTGAGCGTGGGGTAGGGGGAAGTATTCAAACGGCGGTTCCCACCTTCTCTCCAGTTCTTTGGTCCACCATTGCAACCGGTTTCGGTCCGCGCGAACATGGCATTTTGAATTTCGCAGAAATGGGTCCAGGCGGCCAGCTAGGTAAGCCTTACACATCGAATACGCGGCAAGTTCCTGCGATTTGGAACATGGCATCTGAGCAAGATCGCCGCGTTCTTTCCACTGCTTGGTGGGTATCTTGGCCTGCAGAAAAAATTCAAAATGGAAGGATTGTTGCTTCTTATGCAGCCCAAGCTCAAGGCCGAATTTTATGGAAGTCTGGAGTATGGGCAGATGGATTGCCCGATCTCGCCCACCCCCCAAGTTTGATGGAAGAAATCCTTCCGGCTTTACAAGATGGGGCACCCGAGGGCCCCTTGCGTTCAGAATTCAACGGGATTTTTGGTTCCATTCCGCAAGAGGGGGCTTGGGATTTTCCTTGGCAAAGAGATCGCTTGTTTCGCATGGCTTATCACGGCGATAGAACCCATCACCGCATTATGTTGGAACAGTTAGCCCAAGAGATTGGGGACTTAAATATGGTTTATTATGGATTGCCCGATGTCGCAGGCCACTACTTTTGGCGTTATCGCGAACCTTCTGCTTTTTCTTACTTCACGCCACCTGAGCAAACCAAACGCCTTGGCAATCGCATCGATATTGTTTACGAATTGATGGACCGTTGGTTAGGGGACCTGATTGATGTGGTACCTCCAGAAACCAACATTATGGTTTTGAGTGACCATGGGATGCACGCCTTCAATCTTGCCAATCCACGGCAAATTCAGTCCGGAGGACATGAGGCTGGCCCCGATGGTGTGTTTGTCCTTGCGGGTCCTGCTGTCCAGGTCACTGGACTACTTCCGAAGGAGAGCCGTCGAGTAACCAATATTTTTCAGGTTGCACCCGCTCTTCTCCACCTGCTTGAATTGCCTGTACCTGAAGACCTTCCCGCACTGGTTCCGGAGCACATTTTTTCGCCCGAGTGGATTCAAAACCATGCTGTTCAAAAGGGGCCAAGTCTCCGATCGGAATTCCGTCCCGCTACTCCGCCGAGAGTACCGGGGGAAGGATATGACCAAGAGTTCATCGACTCAATGCGAGCAATCGGTTATGTTGGCGGGGACGAAGAAGAATAATAATGTTCAAACGAGTTCTACTTGCGACTGATTTTTCAGACCACGCTCGCTCGGCCTACCCATGGGCTGCAGAAATGGCGAGTAAGTCTGGAGGGACTGTTGTGTTGATTCATGCCTTTGAAGATGACCTTGTCGCCGCAGCACCGGCATTAAGTGGTTATGTGCAAGCCGAGGCTTTGGACTTAGGAAAGTATCGAGAAGAATTCCGTCGAGGCTCTGAAGCAGCTCTCGCTGCTGCGGCTGAAGAAGTCGAGGCCTTAAATTCCGCGGTAGAAACTCATTTGATTGAGGGGGGCGGCCGGCCCTGGCAGGCCATTGTCCAGGCTGCGAAAGACCTCAATTGCGGAGCTATTGTTCTCTCGACCCATGGCCGTGGGGGACTCGCACACATTTTGATTGGCTCTACGGCAGAAAAAATCGTTCGAACCGCACATTGCCCAGTTTTAACTGTGCATCTTGGAGATCATGTGGGAGACTGACGTTTTACAAAAAAATGCCTAAAGAATCCGCCCCGCTACGAACTCCCATTGTTGCTTTTGACATTGAGGTTGCCGGTTTGGAATGGGAAGAAGTGGACGAAGCCACTCGCCACTACCTTCTTTCTCGGAAATCTCAACGGGATGGTGAAGAACCCATCAAGCATCGGCTTGCTTTAGTGCGAGGGCTTGGAAGAGTGGTGTCAGTGGGCATGTGGAACTTGGAAAAGGACACGGGTGCTGTCCTTGTTCATGGTAGCGGCAATCAATGGGATGACTTTGAAGTTGTGCCTGGTACAAAAATTTGGCGCGGAAATGAACGGGAAATGCTTGCCGAGTTCTGGCGTTTAGCGGAGGAGTGGGGGGCGGTTGTGACGTACAACGGCCGGTCTTACGACGGCCCCGTTCTTATGACCCGTTCCGCCATGCTGGATATCGCACCCTCCCGCAATTTGGCTGGGTATCGCTACAGCGTCCGCGACCACTGTGACCTCATGGACGTCCTGGGTTATTTTGGTGCTTCGCGCGAGAACTATTCTTTGGACTACTGGTGTCGGCGGTTTGGCGTAGAGTCCCCCAAGGGGAAAATGGATGGCTCCATGGTTGCACAAAAAGCACGCTCAGGTCGTTACGACGAGATTGCTGAGTACTGCCTTCGAGATACTCGAGCGACCGCCGATTTGTTTCGCCGTTTGCAGTCCACCCTGATTCCCCTTTTTGGTTGAGGGCTGGCCTTTGGCGACACTCGCTCGGAACACGGCCTGGTTAACCGTCGCCAAGACTCTTTCTCTATCTGTTTACGCCATCTTTGGGCTTTTGCTTCCTCGATTAGTTTCGATGGAGACGAATGGGGTTTACACTTTGATGAGCACGCTACTTTTTTTTGGTAGTGCTGTGGCAACAATTGGTGTTCCGACTATTTTGGTCCGGACCATTGCTAGAGAGCCTAATCAAGCGGGACAAGTTTATGCCGATGCCCGCCGAACCCTACTCCTCGGTTCTTTTGTCGCAGGCTTCTGTGTCCTCGCTTATCTCCTTGTGGAGATGACTTTTCAGGGCGGATTAGGCATTGAGCGCTGTGTCCTTGGTTTTCTCGTTTGTGGAATCATTTTTGGCGAAGCATTTGGCAGTCTTGGCGAGGCTCTTTTCCAAGCCAATGAAGAAATGGCTGTTCCCGCTGCTTGGGATGTCGGCACGGGTCTCTTTCGAGTCGGATTTGCAGGTTGTGCTTTGTACTTTGCGCCCCATTGGGGGTTGTTTGGGGTTTTTACTTCTTTTTTAATTGGATCTTTCATTCGTGGATTTGTTTTACCCATTAAGGCCGAGGCTAGATTTCTTCCCAACGGACTCCCTAAGTCGAACAATAAGAGAACTAAAGCCCTTATGCTGGAATCTCTTGGGCTTGCCTTATTTCAAGCCCTTCGCATGCTCCGGAATCGTTTGGATTCCCTACTTCTAGGGCTATTAATCATCCCGATTGTTGGCCTTTCCCTTTTGGAAACATCCGACATTGCGCGAGGGCTTTACGGGCAGGGCATGCGAGTTCTGTTCGTCTTTCATGCTCTAACAATGGCGCTCAATTCCGCTGTATTTCCCCGCCTAACTCGGTTATCTGCCGAGTCTTTAGTAGACCCAGATTCTGAGGTGGAGGTCAAACACCAATTCGGGAGAGTTTTGCGCTATCAGGCTTGGTGGGCGGCCCCACTTGCTGTTTCCGTGTTCATTTGGGCGGACCCCATTGCCGGCTGGTTTGGTGAACAATACCGTTACGGGGTTGAGGGCCTAGTGGGAACCACAGGGGGTGTCCTGGAAATCCTGTCGATTGTTGTATTGTTGGATTGTATTGGAGGACCCGTTGGAATGCTCATGATTGGAAGGAAGGAAATGGATCGAAAGCTTCCTTTCTTTGGTCTTGTTTTTGCCGTTTCTAGTATCGTTCTAAATATTTTGTTCATTCCAAAATGGGGCATATTGGGAGCAGCATGGGCTTCTTTCGGGGCGGCATTGGTGGAGGTCCTGGTCAAAATCGTGCTGACCAAACGGTTGTTGGGGACGGCCAAACTCATGGCTGGATCTTTGCCATACATCGTTCTTTCGGTGGGGATATCTTTTGCTTTGATAAAAGTTTTTCCAACCCTTCTAGAAAGCCCGCTTTTGGGAAGCTCTCTTTTCATTTGCGCTTATATCATTGTGAGCGGTAGTTTTGGCTTAATTGACTCTGGAATCACGGACCGACTTCGGCGGCTCTCCCATGGATAAGGATTTGAGCATTCAACCAGAATGGAAGGACAGATGAGTCGAGTTTTTCCATATTTCCTGTCTAGGCCGGCGAATCTTCTGGCGGAGCCTTTTGTGGCTACGGAATTGCCCACAAAGCGACCCAGATTTGTTGCAGGAGATCCTCGTCCGTGGGTTCGGGGCACGCTCAAAATCTTGGAAAATCAAGGAAGTCCTGCTTTGCCATGGTCTGAAGATGCCGATTTTATTCTTGCGCCATGGCCTAACCCAGGGAAGGAATGTCAAGACCTTTGCCGCCTTCTGGCGGGCGTCGATTCGTCGACCCCTGTGGCTTTGTATGAACGGGATTTCCCCGTTCTCCCCAACACCGTGATTCAGCGACGTGGAGAACAAACTTCTTCTGGGCCTGAAGTTTCTGACAGCCTGAGTCGTTTTCGAGCCTCCCTTAGACATGGCGGGAAAGGCGAAGCCGAGGCTCTTGTGTTGTTGCCTGCTCAGCGCATGAAACTCATTCTTAAGGGTTCTTTTCTGGCAACATTTCAGCCGCGCTCAAAGGATTCTTTGCAATCTCGTCGATATCTTCATCATTTACTGGATCATCAACGAAGCTTGAGTGTCCTTGCCCGAGTGGATCAGGAACTTTCTGATTCTCAACATCATCGAGACAATCCCGAAGAGCGGGTCCTTGCTTTAGCTCCACATTTTGACGATGAAGTTCTCCTTTTAGGTGCTGAACTTGCCCAAGCCGTGGAATCGGAATGCCCCATGCGCCTTCTTTGGCTAACGGATGGGGGCAAGGAAGGTGAAAAAAGGCGTACCGAGGGCGCTAGAGCTGCAAAGATTCTTGGGGTTTCGGAGACAGCTTGCTTGAATGCTCCTGAAAGCAACATTCGTGCTCATGGGAAGTGGACACAGGATCTTCGCCAGCATCTTGAGGAGTTCAAGCCGACTCGAATCCTTATGCCATGGTGGTTGGACAACCATGTGGACCATTTTGAACTCACTCGAGTTTTGCGTGCTGCTTGGCCCACGGGTTTCCCTTCATGCACGCTGAGCTTGACTGGGTTTTGGACCCCACTTCCTTTTGGAGCGAATGTTCCTGTTCATGCAAAGTTGGAAGAAGCCCTTCGTCAGCATGAGTCTCAGCTGACATCCTTAGACTATGTAGCCTCTTTTGCGGGTCTTAATGCTTGGTATGGAGGCAGTAGCGAGAGGCCTTCTTCAAGAACTTGGGATGTGCCAGCTAAGGACTACTTTGCGGCATTTAAGGAATCTGGATCTGGGCTTCGCCGATATCGGAATCCATGAGATGTCCTTAGGAGCCTCCGCTCAGCTGATCGAACACGGTGGGAGTGTTGCGGATAATCATTTGGCTGAGAGTGATACTGCGCAAGGTATCCGTGACCACCTTTAAGGTATCACTGTATTGAGCGCGATCCGTTCTCAAGACATAAACAAAGTCGCCCGGGCGAACAAAAGGTATTTGTGAAGGGGGGTCGTCCAAACTTGGGTCAAAAAGAAGACTTAAGTTGTAACTTCGGACTTCAACTTTGTCCCCAACCTGCCTTGCAAGAATGATACCCGTAGTATCTCCTTCTGCAGGAATTCCTCCTGCAAGGGCAATGATTTCCAGGACTGAGATTTTTGGGGTGTCCAAAGGGAAGACGCCAGGCTGATTCACTGTTCCAAGAACAGTGACTTTCCTGAGCATGCTTAGCGTGACAGTAAGGGCAATGGATGGTTCAACGAGAAGGCCGTTGTAGGCTTCGAACAACTCATTTCGCAAGGAAGACAAAGTCATCTGTCCTCCTAGGGGTATGGGGTCGATCAAATGACAATCCAAGGAGCCGTCAGAATCCACGACATAACTTCGGCTCAAGTCAGGGAAGGACCAAATGTCCACGTGAACCAAATCGCCAGGCCCAATGAAGAACTGGCCACTTTGCATCTCTTGGGTTATGTTTGCGCCGCCAAATGCGGGTTCTTCTTCAAGGCCAACACCGTCTTTTACGGGGTGACTACACGCAACAAGAAGGAGAGGCAGTAGGGAGAGGGGTTTCATGAGTTTGGGCAGGGGCGCTATTGTTTCAAAGGAGGGCTCCCAGTGGAATACCTTTCGGGGAAGGAAAATTGACGCGACTCGCCATCATCGGAATTGACGGAGCAACATGGGACATTATGCAGCCCATGATTGACGCTGGAGAATTGCCGTATATTGCCCGTATTTTGGAGGAGGGGGTCAGTGGAGAGCTCGAATCGGAAATACCGCCCATCACGCCACCGGCCTGGACCTCCATGATGACGGGGGTTAATCCTGGAAAACATGGCATATTTCATTTTATTCGTCGGGAGCTGGGCAGTTACAGGTGTCCTCTAAATGATAGCTCGCATTTTTCAGGAATGGACATTGGCTCCATTTTGAGCCGCCAAGACTGGAAAGTCGGGCTTCTCAATGTACCCATGACCTTTCCGCCCTACCCCGTGAATGGTTGGACGATTTCTGGTGTTCCCTGCCCATTGGAGTCTGATTCTATTTTTTCCAGCCCTTCCCTAGCTGAAGAAGTGCAAGATTTATTGGGACATCCTTACGAATCCGATGTGAATTATGTTCCTTGGGACGGGGACACTGAACCCAATCAAGAGGATTTGTCTCAGTATGCTAGTTTGCGGGATGAATTATTCCGACTGGAAAAAGAGCGCCTGGAATTACTTCCAATCTTGCTACAAAGGCACCCTGTGGATTTCTTTTTCACGGTGATTTCCATTACGGACCGCTGTCAGCATTTCTTTTGGAAATTTCAAGACCGAAGCCATGCCGGTTGGTCTGAGGAAGGGGAGCGGCTTTATGGCGAGGTCATTCGGGAGGCCTACCATTTAGCGGATGCTTTTGTGGGGAAAGTCATTGAGCTTGTGGGGTCTGCTGTTCCCATTGCCATTGTTAGCGACCATGGATTTGGACCTCAGAACTGGGACTTCCACGTCAACCGTTGGCTTGAGGAGGAAGAATTTCTCTATCGAAAACCCACGCCCCGTTGGGTTCTTAACACGAAGCCAGTCTCTCGCTTCCCTGGTTTTTTAGGGAAGGTGCCGTTTCCTCGACTCCGCCGGAAATCCCAAACCGATTTTGAAGATGTAGATTGGAGTCGAACAAGGGCTTTTAGTTCTCTCGATGGAATATGCCTGAACATCAAGGGGAGAGAGCCTAATGGTCTTGTGCCAGAGGAACAGGCTCAACCCCTGCTCAATGAAATCCGTCATCGTCTTAAAAAATTAACGATGCCAGGAGGAAGGAAGGCTGTTGATTGGTTTGTTGACTTGGACGAATGTTATTCCGGTAATCGGAAACAAGAAGCTCCCGATTTACAATTTCAGATGGGAGGTCTCACCTGTTTGTTAAAGGACGACTGGAATTCCAAGACACTTTTTTCTGAGCGGCGCAATGCTGGCATTTCTGGAACACACCGATTTGAAGGCATCTTTGCATTGTCTGCTCCAGGGGTTAAGCCATCTCAAAAACTAAGTGGAATGCATATTCGTGACACGACTCCAACCCTTTTCCATGCTCTCGGGATTCCTATTCCATCCTGGATGGAGGGAAAGGCTCAATCCCGGATTCTTTCTAAGAGAAGAGAAGTGGTTATTGTTGAAGAGTCCATGCCTATTCCTGGGGGAGCCGGCGTCGGATTTACTCAACAAGACTCAGAGAAGGTTGAGGAATCCCTTCGCGCTTTGGGATACTTGCAATGAAACTTGTTTTTTCGCCTCTCTTCTTTCTTTATCTAATTGCCCTTAATGGTAATTCTCTTTCGGCTCAAAGTGACGCACCTGAGTTTTTTGTAGATTTTTCTACTGCTGGTAAAGAAGTCCCTCAGGGGATTGGGGCTGGCATCAACGACCTATCGAATGCGAGCGAAGGGGTCTGGAAAGCTTGGTCAGAAGCCATTCGACCCGAAGGGGGGCTTGCACGGATTTGGTTGAACTACACCATGGGACCCATGGCAAAGCAGGTGCAAGCCGGGCTGTATGCAAAGGAAGCGGGACTAAAAGTTTTTCTAGTCGTTGTGGGCGCCCCGGAGAATCAGGGTGTCCCTCATGA
This sequence comes from Planctomycetes bacterium UBA7888, assembly GCA_002500505.1. Lineage (GTDB taxonomy): Bacteria > Planctomycetota > UBA1135 > UBA1135 > UBA1135 > UBA7888. Next base: position 206,015 of record DLRM01000043.1, on the reverse strand, counting down.
GAGGGCAGGAACTCCTCCCAAAAGTGTGGATGCTTGGGCCAAACAGGTCTCCGGCGATGTCCACACCTTGCTCAAAGCCGGCGTTCCTGTTGAATATGTAGAGATTTGGAATGAGCCTGATTTGGAGGGGCGATGGCTGGGGACTATGGAGAGTTTTGGAGCATTTTTTGCCAAAGCAGGCAAGTACCTTCGGAAATCCTTGCCTTCCCATATCCGACTTGGAGGGCCGGGGATGGCTTCTGGTGCAGGGCCCGGCCAAACTTATTTTCGAGCTCTTTTGAAAGCCTGCGCTCAGCATCGTTTTCAACCTGATTTTCTCTCTTACCATTTCTATTCAAGCTACCCAAGCGATAACGAGTGCTATGAGTATGCGAAGAGAATCCAGCAGAGTGCGGATGAGTTTGGGATTCCCGAACCGGAGCTGATTCTGTCCGAATGGAACATTGACTTGCCGCACCCCACAGCGCCGGAATGTGATGATCACCGTGCAGGTACTTTTTATATTTCTATGAACTCCTCTTTGGCGCGTACTTCGGTTTCGCATAGCCTTTTCTTCTTTTTGCAGGATGGATTTTGGGAAGCCAAGAAAGATTACGCCGGGCAATCGGTGGGGGTTTTTACTCTTAACGGCGGGCCCAAAGCAGTCTTGAACGGGATGAGGATGTTTCGAAAAGCCTCCCAATATCCACAAGTCTCTGTAGAGCGAAAGAATGCTCCATGGAACTTGACTTGCCTTGCCACGCGTAGTGGGCCTCGCGGTTATCTCCTTTTAGCTAACGCTTTTGGGTACGCAGAAAAGCGTGCCTACCACTATGTGGAATGGGCGGGCATGGACATGTCTATGTACAAAGGGAAGAACCAGCTGGTCCGTGGGTTTGTTGACGGGAAATACGGCGTTGAACGCTTGGGCGGCCCCCAAAAAGACCAGTCGCTTTGGGAAGAAGGCAAACGACTTATCCTGGAAACTCGAGCGGAGATGAGTTTAGAAAGCCGACCCGTAAAAATAGAATGGGCCGGAGGTAAACCATCGGTAACAGGAGTTTGGCTATTGGACCAAAATCATTCGAACCCTCTGAGCAATCAGCATTACCTTCAGGAATTTAAGCGCTGGGGAACGGAAAATGTTCAGCGAGCTGTGGACCTTTTGGGTCCCAGTTTGAAAAAGAACGGATATTCAAATTCCGACATAGCAAAAGCAAAGGCTGTGATGAGCCAAGGCACGAGTTTAGAAATGATGAAAGCTGTGCAGGACCCCCAAAATGGTCTGGACCCGAGGCTAGTGGCGGACATCGTGCGAGGAATGCGATTCCACTTAAAAGAGGTGCGTAGTCAAGCACCAAGACGTTTAGCCCAACACCCAGGATCTGAGCTTTCGGAGGTTTCTGCTCAATCCGTTCTGAAGTCCTCTGCGAGGGGAGTTCTTCTGGATTTACCCCCTTGGTCTTCTGTTTTATTGGAATTGTCGTGGGAAAATGTTCCGGAGGACCGTGGCTGATATCCAGCTCGCTACATCTTCTGGGAATGTCGGGAAAATTTCCCTTTACCTTGGATTTCTTGTTCTCGGATGCGGGCTAGGCTATTTCGTTGGCGTAGATGCAATCTATGGCCATCGCCTGGAGGTGGACCTTTTGGGGCCTTCTCCGCCACTGGTGAACGATATGCCTCAGATTGGTAGTGCATTTGGAATCGCAATCTTTTTGGGAATAGCCTTCTTTCTAGGTTGGTGCATTCAGTCTGGAGGTATGGATCGACCCCTATTGGGGCTCGTTGCTTTTTCTCTCTTTTCCGATGTCATTCCCGCCATTTACCAAATTGCCATTCTTTTCCTTGGCCTTCTTTTGCTCGAAAGATATTTAAGAGGAGTTGATTTTTCAGTCCCACTTTCGCCAACTCTTGTCCCAATAGGCCTAGCTCTTATTCTCTACTTAACGGTTTTTCTTAGAACAGATTTCCCGATTGTAACACTCATGGATTTTGTTCTTCGGGCGACTGTGCTCATCATGGTTCTGTTGTTTCCAGTCCTTTTTAGTAAACATCGCCACCTTGAACTGTTTTTTAATTTTTTGTTAGTTGGGGCATGCATCTCAGCTCTTGTCGGGCTAGCGCAGCTACTCATGTCTTTGGCAACAGGCACTTTGATTACCTTTGCCGGGTCTGAAATGAATCGAATCGAATTCCCGGTTCCCTTAATGGGAAGCTCTGGGGTGCCTCGCTGTACAGGCCTCATGCTTCATCCGAACCATCAAGCAAACGCGCTTGGCACAGTTGCCTTGCTTACTTTATGGCATGGCTTGAAAACCGGATTGAGCCGAAAAAGAAGAACCGTTCTTTTGTCGACCTTTTTTCTCCTCTCTTTAGGTGTCTTTATTACTTTTTCTCGAAGCGGATGGTTGGCACTTGCCGCAGGCACAGGTCTCCTCCCATTTTTCCGTTGGCCAAAGTTTAGAGTCCTATATCTCGTTAGCGTTTTCGCTCTCTTTTCAATCGGGTTGAGCACCGGAGTCTTCCAATCGCTTTATGAAATCATTGAGGGAATGAATGCCTCAAGCGCAGATTTCCGATGGCATATTGATGCCCTTGCCTTAGAGGCCTTTCAGAAATCCCCCTGGTTTGGAATTGGAGTGGGGGAGATTCTGAATTTCTTTAATCCCTACCATCTCGAAATCCATAACACCTACCTGCAAATTCTTGCGGAAATGGGAATTTTTGGCGTACTCGTTTTTGGAATGCTATTTTTCCTTATCTTTTCGAGATTCCGACTTGCTCTCCGTCTAGCTGGGGAGGGTCCTGACGGGGACGAGAGAAGAGATTGGCTAATAGGGATTGGGCTTGCCTCTAGTGTTCTCCTCGTGCAGAACTTTGTCGTCATGTTCCTTTGGGTGAAGTTCTTTTGGGCCTGGATAGCCTTTATTGAAGCTTCAATCTTCGTATCCTTGCGGCAGCAGCACCATACTCTTGGCTACCAGTCTGCCTTCTTGACCGATGAATACTGATTCCCTGTCCGAAGTCCTCGCCGCCGTTTATCGGCGACGAACACCTATACTTTTTATGGTTTTAGGCTCAATTATGGGAGCTGAATATTATCTCCAGAGCGTTGGTACTTTTTGGCAGGCTACGGCTTCTCTTTTGGTTCCTGGTGAAACGACTCGAATGTCTTTGACCTCGGAATCGGAGTCGCTCCCAGAAGGTCCGGTTGTCCCTGACCTAAGTGAAGAAACTCGGGTAGGCATTATGGGGTTGATTCATAGCAATTTGGTTGCCATTCGAGCCCTTGAAAATATGGGATATGCAGACCTCTTGGGAGAGGAGCGTGCTCAAGCGGTCACCAGTCTTCGCAGGCAAGTGGTGGCAGATTTGAATTTAGATCAACTCTTGGTTGTCTCTGTGATGGACCGAGACCGTAATCGCGCATCCAGAGTGGCAAACGCCTTTGCAACAGCACTGCGACAGGTAATGCGAGAAATGGCTGAGCGAGGACCTCTTGCAACCTTGGCATCTTTGGAAAAAGAGGAACCTCTTTCTTGGTCGGAATATGCCGCTGCAAGACGAGAGCGCCTCAATATTTTGGAGCTTGCACAGAGCCCCGACCCTGATATCGACACATCTCTTTTGGTGGCAGAGAACCAAAGATTGAAATCTTCCATTCGCGACCTTGAAGTTGAATCAGCAAAAATTTCTGCTCAACTTCCCATTGTCCAAAGGGAGATTGAGGCAAGACCTGGAGAGATGCAAATTTTCAGTCAAACCTTGGTGGAAAACCCCTCTTACACGCAAGCCCTTAAGGATGTCTCTCGTATCCGGGTCGAACTTGAAATCCTTAAACTGAAGTATCGCGAAAGACGAGACGCTCAGGGCAATCTTCTTCCTAACACGCACCCTGAGCTCGAACGAGCCATCCAAAACTTAGAGAGCGCTCAACGACGGGTAGAGGACGAGGCACAAATCGCTTCCGTGGTGCCTACTGGCGGTCAGGCAACCGGCCCACTGGTGCACGCATCCACCGAATTGCGACCTGATGAACAGCTTCAAGCCCTGCTGAATCGATTGGTGGATTTGCACACGGCTCAAGCGGGTGTTGAGCCCTCCCTCACTCTTATGCGATTACAGCTTGCTGCGAATCAAGCAGAATTGGATTTACTCCCTGGAACTCGGCAAGAACTTTCTCGCATTGATTTGGAAATCGAGCGCCTTCACGCCTACGCATCTCAGATTTCACAAAGAGTCGAAGAATTGCGTTTGGTTTTGGATCAAGGGCTTGAATTCACCTTTTTTGAAGAACATCAAAAAGCTAGCCCCTCTTCCGCTAGAGAAGTGCCCAAACGCCCATGGGTTTTCTTTTTTGCGGTTGCCGCTTCTCTCGCTGCTGGTTTGACTTTGGCTCTTGGTATGGAATTGCTCGCCCGGGCTCGCCTGAGCCGGCCTTGGTAAATCAGGATTTCCTTTCAAGGATTTCTCGAAATCGGCTCGCCCACAGTGCGGATTCCTTGACATTGTGTTTGCCATAGGCGGCCTGAACCTCGCCTTCTTCGGACTCTTTCGACATTTCGGCAAGGAGACGACCGAGGTCTCGCATGGGCTTTTGGGCTTTTGAGCGAATTCCATCGGCGTCAATGAGAACAGGGCCATTTGAAGTGCGAATAAAGTTCGACAACTTTGGGTCGCGGCAACCAAAGCCGAAGTCATGAAGTTTTCGAAGCCAGCGAGCAATGTCTACAGCATCCGAAATCTCGCATGGGGAACCTTCAACGGCTAAGGTCCATAGGCAACAATTCGAAAAACCAAGTGAGGTCGCAGCAGGTAAGCCGATTAGCTCTAGGAGGTGAAAGTTCCGATGTGTTCTTTTCGCGGGACTCCAAAAGCACCGTTGATTTCGAAAATAAGCCTTTCGAAAGTTCGCTTCACCCCGAAAGACACTCCCACCTTTCCCACACTGAATTTGTTTTTTTTCCTCTGAAGGGAATGGTTCATCTCGTCTCCATGTGAGTAGGCCGTAAGTTGGGGAACTGAACTTCGTTTTGAAATCAGAGCAGTCCCTCCAAGCCCTCCGACTGCGCTTCCAGAAGCGAGAACGGGAAACCTCGAAGGCGTATTGGCTGAGCGTGGAAGAAACGAATGGAATTCCAGAATATTTCAAATAAGCGGTTGCAAGTCTTTCAGCAAAAGAGAAGCGTTTTTGGGGAGAGTATTCCGAAATCAAACGCACTAAATCTCTCCGCCGATTCCTTTTCGTGGCTCCCTCTTTCCGAAAGGAGGCATGGTTGAGGTCGAGTGGAACCAGAGAGTCGTTCACCATCAGAAAATCAGATAGGCTGAGGTCAGAATCGCTCCAACCTTGGTTATGCAATTTCGCAAGTCCCTCGCCCCAGGACTCCGCAGAAATCTCGTTCCCAGAATCCTCCAACCACGGGCGAGCGAAGACCCCGAGGTTCGGAGTCACTTGCTCTGCAGTGGCTGTTGCGAGCTCTAGTTGTTGGTGCAGGCGGAATTCGCGGAGGGCCGGTGGGGCAGCCAAGAGACGGCGTGGCTTTTCCCAACGGCGATTTGGGTGAAATACTTTGAAGAGCCAGTCACCCTTGGACTGAGAAGAGCAACGAAGCACCGTGCGATGGGGAGAATGCCTCACTACGACTGGCTTGGCAGAGATCTCTTCCCATAACGCAGCAAGCCCCGCATCCCGCAAAGGGTGCGTGTGAAACTGCTCTCTCAGGCGGGTCATGTTGTGCCGTTCCAGCTCTCGCATGCCAACAGCCTACAATCTAGGAGCGTGCGAGCCTCCTTTCACCGCAGTCTTCTCTCCACTTCCTGTTTCCGGGAAATTGGGATGCACCTTTTTTTGGTGCTCGGTGGGATGACCTTGCTGGTTGCTCTCGGTGCGGCTGTTCGAGCAACGAGCACGAGCCAGGGAGCCCCCCTTTGGGTGCCTCTGACCTTAATACCTCTACTTGTAGGGAACGCCCTTCCCTATCTCATTCCGGCAACACTCTTGACCGCAGCGGTCTTGACTTTTGGTCGTATGAGCGCCGATGGTGAAATCACCGCTCTCCAAACGGCAGGTATGACTCCCCGGCAAATTCTGCGACCAGCGTTTCTATTTGGAATTACTTTGGCCCTTCTTAGTTACCCACTCGCATCCCAAGTTTTGCCAAGTGTGTATAAAAAGATAAAGGATATTTCGATTCAAGTGCGCTTTGCAGCATTGGAAAACACGAACCCCGGCGCATCGGAAATTCACTTCCGTGGGCTCCACCTCAGCTGGCGAGGGCGTGCGGCGAATGGAGATTTCAAAAACTTGCTTCTTACCCATGAAGGGCGAGACGGAGCGCAAGCCTTTGCTTTTGATCCTGGAGGTCCTGGGCAGAAAGCCAACATACAAGGTTCTGAGCGCTTGCGGCTCCGTGCCTCTCTTGCAACCATGGACTTAGATGGCCGCCACTTAGTTTTCCAATTCAAAGGCATGAGAAGTTTTGCGATGGGTGTGGAAGGCCAAGGTGCCTGGTCTGCAGTGAATGAAGGGCCTGCAATCGTGCGAATTGATTTGGATTCGGTACAAAGTGGATTTGGAGAGAACCTAAAAGGCAATGCCTTCTCCTCAAGTGAAATCCGACAGCAACTGAAAGGTGAATTGAAGCCCAATCGTCGCAGCCACCTAAAGTACACCCTTTGGAGTCGGTTTTTCACGGCATTGTCCACAATTCCACTTGCCGTCCTTGGTGCTTTGCTTGGATGGCGCCTGCGTAAGGGGGGAGTCATGTTTGCCTTTTCCGTTGCTCTAGGGCTTCTGATTCTGATTTACTTCCCACTCTTCCATATTGGGAATTCATTCCAGAAAACTGGATTGTTGGGCCCATTTTTAGCGGCGTGCCTTCCCTTTGTCGGCATGCTTTCTTTACTTTCGATTCAATTTCATCGAGCAAGGAGCCGAGTGTGAACCGAATCAACCGCTATGTCCTCTTCACATTTTTGCGCTATCTCCTGGTCGTGGCGGCTGCAATTTTGGCAATATTCACGGTCTTAGATTTTCTCGGCCATGGTGATGAAATTTCTTCGGCAAGTGAAACGATGGAAGGCGTGTCTGGCCAGGTATTTTATTTTTATCTCCTCAACCTCCCTTTTCTTTGGGTTCAGTTTGCGCCGTATCTCACTTTAATTGCGGGCATGATGACGGTCCTTCATTTCGCCAGGAAAAGAGAATGGACGCCCATGTTGTCGGCCGGCGCTTCCTCCTTTCGTGTCCTCGCTCCAGTGTTTGCCGGAGCCATCCTCGCCGCTCTTTTTTCCGTTTTCCTCCGTGAACTTCTTCTCCCCAATCTTGCCGCTCCTCGTGAGGGCATCCAAAGGCGAGTTTTTCATCAACGCGACTGGGCTCTTGTTGATTTAACGGTGAGGACCCAAGATGACCATCGCCTTCTTCTCCGGCGCTACGACCCAGAAAAAGAACAGATATTTGGGCTGGAGTTGTTTTCGTTTGATTCCGAAGGCAACGATCAATTACTCCAAGCGGACTTTGCAGAATGGAAAGAGGGACATTGGGTTTTGGGTAAAGGACGCCAAGTTCGAGCCGGCCAATCGGAGACCCCAGTGGAATACCTTTCCCACCCCGAATTGAAGCCGGAAGATTTCTTACGTTCCTACTTTTCCGCCGTCAGCCCACTTGAGCTTTCTTCTGGTCAGCTCAAAGAGGTGCTAGCTAGAGATTCTGGCCATCGCCAAGCCGAAACCCTCCTCTGGGCCTGGCGAGCCGCTCCATTTGTCCACCTAATCCTTCTTTTTGTGGGGCTTCCCTTCGTTTTCCGCTTCAGCCGCCGATCCTCCATGGAAGGCTTCGGTTTTGGCATTTTCTCCTGCATGCTCTTCTTTGTTGCGGAGATCGTATTCAGAGATTTTGGCTCTCGGGGCGCCCTTAGCCCGGCTCTTGCGGGGACAGGGGCCCTTCTCCTCTATGCCTGCGTGGGGCTAATGCTCCCTAGGCGTTCCTAAATAAGCTAGAAATCAAGGAATGAAATCCAAGTGAGGTTGCGTCACAATGAGGGCATGCGTTTCGAATTTCGGACTCTCCTCATTCTTCTCATCGCCTCCTGCCAATCGACATCATGGATGGCTGAAGGGGATGCTGCTTTCTCGATAGGGGATTATGGGGCCGCTGTTTCCGCCTATCGACAAGCGCAGATTGCTGGAGAAGGCGAGCTGGACCCTTCCTTGTCAACCCGCCTAGCCGAAGCCCAGGCGAGAATTTTGCCTGCACATGCTCGGCGCCTTATTCACCAAGAAAAGCATTTGGAGGCTCTTGAAGTTCTTGAAGCCGCGGACCAAGCGAGCCCTGGGCACACCATGACCGTGGAGCTTCGGGCCCGCGCTTATCGCGGAATGGCCTCGGACCTTGTGGATGAAGCCGAAGCTCTTCGTGGGATGGGTGAAGTCAAAGCGGCTCATGCTGCCTTCCTTCAAGCATTGGAGTGGCACCCTGAAAATTCACGAGCCGAAGCTGGGTGCGGTGAGCTGGCGGAAAAGATTGCCACTCTCCAACGCCAGGGGGAGTCTTTTTTCTTTGACGGTCTTCGACAACGCGCGGAAGGACACACGGTTCGTGCCCACACCTCCTTCATGCATGCGGCAGCGATTTGGGGTGAAGGTTCTCAAGCGGAAGCCATCCTTCGGGAATCTTCCGCCGAGATGGCAAAGGAGCAAGTTCAAATGGCCACTCTCCTCATGGAGGCGGACTCGTTGGGTCCTGCTTGGTTAGCGCTTCGCGATGCCAATCGGCTTCAACCTGGCAATTCCGAGACTGAATCCCTTCTTTCCAAAGTCGAAGTGCGGCTCAAAACCCGAGCCTCATTAAACGATGTCGATATTCAAATCCGCGGAGAACGTATGGCGTTGGCGAGTTCAATTTTGCTCCATGTTGCTGAAACCGATTTGGCAGAGGAAGCGGATCGCGTTTATGTTCTTCGACAGGCCATGGTGGAAAAGCAAGCTCTTATTGATTATCGCATGGCCCGGGCCTTTGAGTTAGCCGAGCAATGGGAGCGGGCCGCAGAGTTGTACGGGCGCGTTTTGGAATCGGGTCAAGGCGCAGAGGATGTTCGTTGGCGCCTAGAACGGGTTCAAAGCCGGCTTTCTGCGGATACCGAATAATACGTTGGAGGCGGTGGTGGAGACGAGGGGATTCGAACCCCCGACCTTCGCATTGCGAACGCGACGCTCTCC
>DLRM01000043.1:22557-196504 GCA_002500505.1 Planctomycetes bacterium UBA7888 | reverse complement strand
CGACCTTCGCATTGCGAACGCGACACTCTCCCAACTGAGCTACGTCCCCATTCTGAGAAAGGATGCCTAACATAGTCAACTAACCGCCTTCGTCCATGCCTTCACTCGCCACTGATTTTTTTCCTTCTGATTGGAAGGGTGCGGATGTGGTTTTTCTGGATTGCGACTCCACTCTTTCCTCGATTGAAGGCATTGATGAGTTAGCTCTTCGGCGTGAGGTGGACGTTGCACACTTGACGGCCCGCGCCATGGCGGGGGAGTTACCCTTGGATTCGGTGTACGGGGAACGCTTGCGTTTGATTCACCCGACCGATTCTGACTTGAATTGGTTAGCAGAACGATATTGGGAAACCCGTCTACCTGGGGCATTAGAAACGGTTTCTGCTCTTCAAGGCATGGGGATTCGGGTTTGCGTGGTGTCTGGCGGACTGTTGCCAGCGGTTCAACCCTTTGCCGAACGGCTCGGCGTGGCTTTTTCCGATATATACGCTGTCCCTTACCCATTAGATTCTTCGGATCCCATTGCCGAAGCCTGCGCGCACCCCTTGGCAAAAAATGGGGGCAAGCCCATCGTTGTGGAAGAGGCGTGCGGCGAGGATATGCCGAAAGAGTGTCGCATGCTGGTAGGGGATGGCGTGTCTGACCTGGAAGCCAGCCCCGTTCTGGGGCTTTTTGTGGGCTTTGGAGCGATAGAGGCACGCTCGCGCGTCCATGCGGAAGCGCCGGCATTTTTGGGTGGCCCTGGTCTATGGGCAGTTGCTCTTTATGCCGCAGGTCCGTCTCGTCTTGAGACATTACGAAAAACAGCCCCGAAGGTGTATGAATACGCTGTTTCAGAGGCTTCACCCCCCCGCTGAAACCCCCGGTTCAAGCCCGTGGAACGCACATCCGCCCAACCCAAACTCTTCATTCCAGGACCGACTGAGGTCGCTCCGGAAGTCCTGGCCCAAATGGCCAATCCCGCTATTGGCCATCGTGCTCCCGAGTGCGCCCGACTTTGGAAAAACGCACGCCAAAGCTTGGGGCGCTTAATGCAGGCTACCGGCGAGATCTGCCTACTGACCGCTCCTGCAAGCGCCATGATGGAGGCCGCCATTCGTAATGGTGTTCGAGAGCGATCTTTGCATCTTGTTTGTGGTGCTTTTTCGAAACGTTGGTTCGAAATCGCACGGTCATGCGGAAAAGATGCGGTTTCTGTTGAAACGGAATGGGGGCAAGGATTTTCTGCCGAAGAATTGCGTGCTGCTTTGGAAGAGTATGGTCCCGTAGATGCGGTTACCGTTGTGCACAATGAAACTTCCACTGGTGTTTTGAATCCAGTTCAGGACTACCGCGCTGTGCTTCAAGATTTCCCTGGAACGTTGCTATTGGTTGACACGGTTTCTTCGATGGCCGGGGCCCCCGTTCACGTAGATGAGTGGGGAATTGATATTTGCCTCTTTGGTGTTCAAAAGTGCTTGGCCCTTCCTGCGGGAATTGCGATTGCATCTTTGAGCGATGCAGCACTTGCTCGTTCGGCCGAAGTCGAACACAAGGGTTGGTTCTTAGATTTTCTTCGCTTGCAGAAGGGGAATGAGAAGGAACAATCCCCAACGACGCCAAGCACGGCCCACCTTTACGCCCTGAACCTCCAGCTGGAGCGCATTTTTGCGGAAGGGCTCGAGGCTCGTTGGCTGCGGCACGCCAACATGGCTGCCCGAACTCAAGAATGGGCGGAGGGGCACGGTTTTGAACTTTTCCCAGCGGAAAACTTTCGGTCGCCAACAGTCTCTTGCATCGCTCGAGGGTCTGGCCCCGACTTTGTTCCTATTTTGGATGCATTGAAAGAAAAGGGCTTTTTGATGAGCAATGGTTACGGTGCCCTCAAAGGGAAAACCTTCCGAATCGGACACATGGGGGAACATACCCTCGAATCTCTAAACGATCTCCTTGACCACTTTGACGTGGCTATAAAAAATGAAAGTTCTCTTCGCTGACGCAGTTGCTTCTGATGCCGAAAGCATTCTTGTGAGTGCTGGGATTTCGGTGGACAACCGCCCAGGCATGGAAACTCCGGAAAAAATGGCCGCTCTTGCGGATTGCGAGGGCTTGGTTGTGCGTTCTGCAACCACTGTAGATGCAGCCATGATGGATGCCGCTCCCAGCCTGCGGGTGATTGGGCGCGCGGGTTCGGGCGTAGACAACATTGATGTTCCCGCTGCAACGGAGCGTGGAATTTTGGTCATGAATGCCCCCGGCGAAAATACTCTTTCTGCCGCCGAGCATGCTTGGGCCATGCTGATGGCCATGTGTCGCAACATTCCTGCTGCCCATGGGAAGTTGAGCAGTGGCGGCTGGGGCAAGAAAGGCTTGATGGGCGTGGAACTTCATGGCAAAACCATTGGCGTGTTGGGCTTGGGCCGTATTGGCCGCGAAGTCGCCTCCATGGCGAAAGCATTTGGCATGGTTGTTCTGGGTTACGATCCCTTCTTGTCGCCGGAGATTGCCAAGAAGATGGGCATTGAGCTTTCTGCCTTGGAAGATATTTGGCCCAAAGTGGATTTTATCACTTTGCATACCCCCTTGACTGACCGCACGCGACATTTGCTGAACCCGGAAACCTTTGCCTTATGTAAGGCAGGTGTGCGTGTGGTGAACTGTGCCCGCGGCGGCTTGATTGATGAGTCCGCCCTTCTTGCCGCTTTGGAAAGTGGGCAATGCGCCGGCGCAGCTTTGGATGTTTTTGAAAGCGAACCACCTGCCGAGGATTATCCCCTCCGTAACCATCACCGAGTAGTTTGTACACCGCACCTTGGTGCCAGTACTTCCGAAGCTCAAGAAAAGGTAGCCGTTCGGATTGCCGAGCAAATCGCCGCCTACCTTAATGATGGCGCTGTACAGAACGCGGTCAACATGCCTTCGGTAGGATCCGAAGTTGCCGAGCGCCTGCGTCCTTGGCAGAAACTAGCCGGCAAGTTGGGCGTGATTCAAGCCCACCTTCTAGATGGGCATATCACTGAGATTGAAGTAGAAGTTGCCGGAGACTTGGTGGAGCTGCCGCAAAGCGCCCTCACGAGTGCAGTCCTTCAAGGATTGTTGGGTCGCTTGCTCTCTCAGCGCGTCAACTTGGTTAATGCCGGCGCAGTCGCCCGAGAACATGGTTACACGCTGAAAGAAGTCCAGGGCCAAGATGCGGATGGCTACGCTGGTTTGCTTTCCGTGCGGCTTCATTCAGACCACGGGGAACACTTGGTTCAAGGTGCGGTTTTTGGGGAGATATTCCCCAAGGTCGTTCGTATTGATTCTTACTACATCGAGACCGACGCCAAGGGAGAACTTCTTTTGTGTGTCAATGACGATTCACCGGGTCGGCTTGCTGCGGTCACTTCAAAAATTGCCGAGTTGGAAATCAACATTGCCGACATGGCGCTTGGCCGCGACAAAGGCCAAGGCACTGCAATGTGCGCCTTGCATCTAGACGATACCCTGAGCGATGAGGGGCTGGAGGCTGTCCGATTGATTGAAGGTTTCCATTGGGCGCGAGTGATTCGGCGTTAAAATTCCAGAATGAACCTGCAGGGACTGATTACTGAATTTTTAAGCAAATTTGCTCTGCCCAGCAATCTTTGGGTGGAGATGCTCGCTCAGTCTTTGGGATTGTTGGCCCTTTTTGTGGCGGCTTGGGCGGCTAATTTCATTGCCAAACGCTTAATGTTGCGAGTCATCAAAGGGTTTGCCAAGCGTACGAAATCAACGTGGGACGACGATCTCATTTCCTGCCGCGTTTTTGACCGACTTTCTCACATAGCGCCAGCTCTTGTTCTATATTTGTTTTCTGCGGCCTTTGTGGGTGGCGATTCTTTTTTCTTAGCCCTGTTTCTTCGACTTTCATTTGCATACATCGCATTAATTGGTGCCGCAGTTGCAGATGCCATGCTTAACTTTTTGGTGGCTAGAGCTCAAAAGGTTCCAGCCCTAGAAGACAAGCCAGTGAAGAGCTGGGTTCAAGTTCTTAAAATAGTTGTTTGGTTGTTTGCGGCTATCGTAGCGATTGCCGCTTTGTTTGACCGCTCCCCTTGGGCCCTGCTCGGTGGCCTTGGGGCTCTAACCGCAGTTTTGATGTTGGTGTTCAAAGACTCTATTTTGGGTTTGGTCGCTAGTATTCAAATTTCCACACAGGATTTAGTGCGACATGGGGATTGGATTGAGGTTCCGAAGTTTGGAGCAGATGGGGATGTCATTGATATTTCATTGAATACCGTGCGTGTTCAAAACTGGGACAAAACAATTACCACGATCCCCACGTATGCCCTGATTAGCGAAAGTTTTAAAAACTGGCGCGGCATGAGCGATTCTGGAGGCCGACGCATCAAACGGGCTGTTCGAATTGATATGAATTCCATCCGATTTTTGAGTGAGGAAGATTTTTCAAAGCTCACGGAGGTTCAGTCTCTTGCTCCTTATTTGCAGGGGAAGCGGGAGGAGCTCTTGCGCTGGAATCAGGAGAAAGGGACGGACGATGCGAGTTTGGTAAACGGTCGCCGACTCACCAATATTGGCACCTTCCGGGCTTACTTGGACTGTTGGTTGCGGCAGCAGCCGGCAACGCACAAGGACATGACCTTCTTAGTCCGGCATTTAGCTCCGGATGAATTTGGTTTGCCGGTTCAGATTTATTTGTTCAGCAGTGAACAGCGATGGGCGCAATACGAAGCCATCCTTGCCGATATTTTTGACCACATTCTTGCCGTTCTTCCTGAGTTTGACTTGCGGGTTTACCAGCGCCCCACGGGAGCAGATTTTCGAGGGGATTCAATACTCGAAAGCGATAAAAAGCTCTAGGCTTCTTCTTCGCCCTCTCTGAGAACAAAGTGCCCGCGGAGGCGGCGAAGAGGGGAAGTGCCGATATTGCGGACGGTGTGAAGTGCACCCGCAGGGACAAAAATTTCTTCGCCTGGGTCGGGATGTAGCGTGGTTTGGCCGAAAGAGATTTCCATCTCGCCCTCAAGCACCACATGGAGTTCATCTACATCGTGAAGATAGTCCACGAGCTCCGTCCCCGGTTCATCAAGTTTGTGCTCGCAGTCATAGCCGCGCTTGCGCCAGTCGTTGGCAACTTGAGTTTCGTCCACGGGAATGGGGTAAGGGGCAGTCATGAGGGACCTCCTGGGTAATTCAGCCTAAGCTACACCTCTTTCGGTTACAAGATGGAAGCTCTTGAAAGCTTTTAGAAAGTGTAATCATTGCGTTCTGAGGGGTTGTTCGACAGGTACTCAATAAACTCCCACTCGATGCCGTCTTCGTCGTAGAAATAGGCGCGGAGGCGGTGAGGGTGGTCCAGGGCAAGCATACCTTCTTCGTACCCAGCAGCTTTGAGGCGCTCGCGGAGGGCACTGAGGTCGTCCACCACGAACCCAATGTGGTTGCAACCGGTGTGGTGATAGGGCTTGCGGCCTCCCTCAGTAGCTTCCACAGCAGTGTCCAGGCCAATGTAGGTCTCGTCATCGCCAAAATGAAGCCAGGGGCCTCTTTCGCCCTCGCCTTCGTAGCGTACCTGCCATTTGGGAAGAGCCGCTTGAAGGAAGCGGAGAGCTGCGTGGATATCCCGTACGGTGATATTGGCGTGTTCGAAGGTGGCGGCCATGGTCTTAGGATATCTCTTCGATGAATGACCGCCGCCGTCTCTTGGGACTTGGTGCCCTCCTCGCTGGTAACCTAATAGCAGAGATGAAGAAATGAACGAAGCCCTCTGGGAACCTGAAGCTTCTGCGATTGATGCCGCTCAAATGACCGCATCCATGCGCGCGCACGGCTTTGAGGATTACGCTTCTTTTTGGAAGTGGTCGGTGGAGAATCGGGAAGAGTTTTGGAAAAGTCTATGGGAGGAGTTCGGGGTGGTTGGCGAGATGGGGGGGACGGTTTGCGAAAACCCTAATGCCATGCCTGGCGCCAAGTGGTTCCCAGAAGCGCGTCTTTCCTTTGCTGAAAACCTCTTGCGTTTTCGGGGATCAGAAACGGCGATTTCGTTTGTGCGCGAGGATGGCCTCCGAGAAGAGATTTCACGCGATGACTTGATTTCCCAAGTTGCCTCCTGTGCAGCAGGTCTTCGTGCTGCTGGGGTCGGTCAAGGAGACCGAGTTGCGGGTTGGCTTCCGAATTCGCCTGAAGCGGTAATTGCGGCCTTGGCCGCAAATTCTCTCGGCGCAGTTTGGTGTTCTTGTTCTCCTGATTTTGGTGCTTCCAGCGTTCTAGATCGATTTGGACAAATTGAGCCTAAGATTTTGATTGTTTGCGATGGTTATGTGTACAAAGGTAAGGGCTTTGATATTCGCCCGAAAATCCGGGAAGTGGTTGCGGCTTTACCAAGCTTAAAGCAAACTGTTTTATTGAGTTATTTGAACTCCGAAGCTCAGCTTGAAAAATCCATTTCGTTTGAGCAGCTTTGCGCCAATGGGGCGGGGGCTTCCTTGGAGTTCAAATCTCTGCCTTTTGATCACCCCTTGTATGTGATGTTTAGCTCGGGGACAACTGGCAAGCCAAAGTGTATTGTGCATGGGCAAGGTGGAACTCTCCTGCAACATTTGAAGGAGCATCGTTTGCACTGCGACCTGCGTGAGGGAGAGAAGCTTTTCTATTTCACTACAACGGGTTGGATGATGTGGAATTGGTTAATCACCGGTTTGGCTTCCGGTGCCACGATTTATCTTTGGGATGGAAACCCTTTTCACCCTGGCCCTGAGGCTATTTGGGATTTTGCGGCCAAGGAGGGCCTCCATTTTTTAGGAACTTCAGCCAAGTGGGTAGATGCTTGCAAGAAGGCGGGGTATGAACCTCCAGCCCTTCCTGAACTCCGCACAGTTCTTTCGACGGGTTCTCCTTTGGCCCCCGAGTCATTTGACTGGCTAACCGAAAATGTGCCAGGAGTGCAGATTGCCAGCATTTCGGGAGGCACCGATTTGATTTCCTGTTTTGCTTTGGGAAACCCCATCCTTCCAGTGCGTCGGGGCGAGTTGCAGTGTCGCGGTCTCGGGATGGCAGTGGAAGTTTGGGATGATCAGGGCCAGGCTTTGGTGGAGGAGCAAGGCGAGTTGGTTTGCACCGCTCCCTTCCCTTCCATGCCAACTGGATTTTGGAAAGATGAGGGCGGTGACAAGTACCACGCAGCTTATTTTGACCACTATCCGGGTATTTGGCGGCATGGCGATTGGGTTCAGCTTTCAGGAAATGGCGGTCTTACGATTTATGGTCGTTCTGATGCAACTTTAAATCCAGGTGGAGTCCGCATTGGCACGGCTGAGATTTATCGGCAAGTTGAACAAATCCCAGCGATAGCCGAAGCCATTGTGGTGGGCCGAAACACTCATGATGGAGATCAAGAGGTGGTATTGTTTGTGCGCCTGTCAGAGGGGGAAGAACTTTGCGATACCCTTGAGTCCCAAATCCGAAAACGCATCCGTGAAGGTGCGAGCCCTCGCCACGTGCCTGCTGAAATTCGTGCGGTTCCCGATATCCCTCGAACCCGTTCTGGGAAAATTTCCGAAATTGCTGTCCGCGATGTTTTGCACGGCAGGCCGGTTAAGAACACCGAGGCTCTTGCGAATCCGGAAGCCTTGGAGTTTTTCTCAGCTTAATGCTTGCTCTAAATCGGCAATGATGTCGGCAGAACTTTCAATTCCCGCAGAAACACGGAGTAGCCCTTCCGTAATTCCGAACTCTTTCCGGGCGTGTTCTTCGACAATACGGTGAGTTAAGCCAGCTGGGTGTTGAATCAAGGTGTCCGTCGAACCCAAACTTACGGCTGGAGTACAGAGCTTCACCTTTTTCATGACCTTTGCGGCGGCATCATGCCCACCTCGAACTTCAAAAGCCAGAATAGCTCCAGGACCGTCCATTTGGCGCTTCGCGACTTCGCAATTGTCGGGGTAGAACACTTGGTCAATACCGTCACGACTACGCAACCAGGCAACGAGGGCTTGAGCGTTTCTTTGGGCTTGTTGTACGCGAAGTGGAAGTGTTGGTAGTGAGCGATGCAGTAGCCATGCTGCTTGAGGGTGCAAAACTCCTCCGGTCACAATTCGAATTTGCCGTAAGGCCATGGCCCATTGTTCATCTTTGCAGGCAACGACTCCTGCCAGGACATCGCCGTGCCCACCAAGGAACTTGGTTGCGCTATGCAATACCAGGCTGGCGCCGTGTTCGATAGGGCGTTGAAGAATGGGGGTGGAGAAAGTGTTGTCTACGATTACGGGGATATCTCCAGCGGCTTTGGCGGCGGCGGCGATATCCACGACTTGAAGAGTGGGGTTAGCGGGAGTTTCAATCCAAATCAATCCCGTGTCTTCACGAATGGCTGAAGCGATTTCATCAGCTTGAGCCCAAGTGACTTCGAGGCCCATGAGGCCATTGGCGAGCAAGTGGTCGGTTCCGCCATAGAGGGGGCGGACGGCAACGACATGAGTGCGCGGCTTACCGTCGTCGACGGATAAAACCCGGAGTGCCATAAGGGCTGCAGTTGCGGCTGCCATGCCAGAGGAAAAAGCGACACATCCAGCCTCGGCGCCTTCAAGTTGGGCAACGGCTTGTTCCCAGCGATTCACAGTTGGGTTGAAAAGGCGGGAGTAAATCGGGTTTTTTGCCCGAGCCTCCCCTTTGACAAAGGCGTCAATGCTGGCCATGCCTTGCTCTAAATCATGGATCGGATAGGTACTGGAGTAGTCCAAGGGCGGAGCATGGACGCCCAGTTCGGAGAGGTCTTCACGGCCAGCGTGGACGGATTGGGTGAGGAAGGAAGGGTCCATTGCCACATTATCTTCGAATATTGTGCGGTTTGTGCCGAATAGTCTGCGGAATAGTATAGAATTGCATATATGGACCGAATTGAATCCTGTATTTTGGCTGAACTGCAGAATAATGCTCGATTGTCGAACAAGGAGCTTGCTGGGCGGGTGGGTTTGTCCCCTTCATCCTGCCTCGAGCGGGTTCGTCGTCTAACCGAGCGGGGAGTCATCAGGGGGGCACATGTGGAGGTGGATCCCTCTGCTCTTGGGATTACTTTGCAGGCTTTCGTGGGCATTCGCCTTCGGAAGCATTCCAAAGCTGAAATCCTTGGATTTCACGACTACCTTTTGTGCCTCCCCGAGGTTATCGCTCTCTGGCATGTGTCCGGTGACCACGATTATTTAGTGCAGGTTGCGGTGCGGGACTCGGACCATCTTCGGGATGTTGCATTAGATTCCCTTACTTCTAGACCCGAAGTCGAGCACCTTGAAACGTCTCTGATTTTTGAGTACCAGCGGAAATTCGCCCTCCCCGACCTTCAGGGTGAATGACCGTTCATTTTTGGGAATTTTCTCTCCAATCTCTAGGGCGCATGGGCAGAATGGGGGCACCTATGTCGTACACGCTCTCATTCAACAAGCTTGGACTTACGGACCTCCCATTGGTCGGGGGGAAATGCTCTTCTCTCGGAGAAATGGTGACCCAGCTAGGAAACCTAGGCGTTCGGGTTCCTGGCGGTTTCGCGGTTACCGTTGGCGCTTACCAATCGTTCTTGTCGCATAATCAGCTGGAAGAGTTCATTCGCGAAACGCTTGCCGGGCTTCCTGAAGGTGATTTGAATGCCCTTGAACAAGCAGGAGCTTCGATTCGTGCGGGTATTTTGGACGGAGAATTCCCCGAAGAAATTCGTGAACAAGTCGTTGAAGCCTATCGTGGAATGGAGGAAGAATATGGAACAAATTGCGATGTTGCAGTTCGTTCATCAGCAACTGCCGAAGATTTACCGAATGCTAGTTTTGCGGGACAGCAAGAAAGTTATCTCAACATTCGCGGTTCCTTGAATTTAATGGAAGCTGTGAAACGTGTTTTTGCATCCTTGTTCACGAACCGAGCTATTTCATATCGCAACGACCAAAACTTTCCGCACGATGGCGTCTTAATCGCTGTGGCCGTTCAGAAAATGGTACGTTCCGACCGTGGATCTTCAGGGGTAATGTTCACGTTGGATACGGAGTCTGGTTTTCGAGACATTATTTTGATTAATTCTGCCTGGGGTCTGGGTGAAAATGTGGTACAGGGCACTGTTAACCCTGATGAGTTTCGGATTTTTAAACCTGCCCTTCGGGAGGGGAAGCGTCCGATTCTTTCCCGCCGCTTAGGAGAGAAGGCATTGAAGATGGTGTACTCCCGCGAGGCCAGTGCAGGTGCTTCGGTTCGGAATGTTCCTGTTTCTAAGCTTTCGAGAAATACGTTCTCTTTGCAGGACCATGAAGTCTTGGAACTTTCTCGCTTTGCTTTGGCCATTGAAGACCACTATTCCAACCACGCGGGGAAGGACACTCCCATGGACATTGAATGGGCAAAAGATGGTCAAGATGGGAAGTTGTACATTCTGCAAGCTCGCCCGGAAACGGTCCATTCCGGTGATTTAGGAATTTATCACGAGGTGTTCCAAATGCAGCAGCACGGTGAGGTGATAGCCGAAGGTCGTTCTGTGGGTAAACGAATCGCCGCTGGTCGCGCGCGCGTGATTTTGGATGCAGAGGACATGCATCAATTGCAGGCTGGGGAGATTTTGGTCACGGATATCACGGACCCTGATTGGGAGCCGATTATGAAGATTGCCTCCGCTCTGGTTACCAATCGTGGCGGCCGAACCTGTCACGCCGCCATCATTGCGCGGGAGCTAGGGATTCCGGCTATTGTTGGAACGGGCGATTGCACCGAAACGATGCCTGATGGGGAAGAGGTCACGGTTTCTTGTGCGGAAGGGGAAGCCGGTTATGTTTACGCTGGGCGGGCCGAATGGAAAATGGACCGTTATGACCTCAGTGGTTTGGAGAAACCAAGGACAGACTTGTACTTGAATGTGGCAGACCCTGATCAGGCTCTTCACCACGCGCGGCTTCCTGCTGAGGGCATCGGACTCGCCCGCTTGGAGTTCATTATCAATAACTCTATTCGTGTTCATCCGCGAGCCTTACTGGAATATGAAAACTTGACAGATGAGGTGCGTGAAGAGGTCGATCCCGCAATTGCCGGATACTCCAGCCCGCGCGACTACTTTGTGCTTCGCTTGGCGGAGGGGATAGGAACGATTGCCGCTGCCTTTTATCCGCGGCCCGTTGTTGTGCGAACTTCGGACTTCAAATCGAATGAGTATGCCGCCCTTCTTGGTGGGCATGCCTTTGAGCCCATTGAAGAAAATCCCATGATTGGGTTTCGTGGGGCCTCTCGGTACTACTCTGAGGAATTTGAAGAGGCATTTTCTTTGGAGTGTGACGCTTTGCGCGAAGTTCGAGAAGGGATGGGGTTGACCAATGTCATTCCCATGATTCCTTTCGTGAGAACGGTAGAGGAGGGGAAGCAGGTTTTAGATCTCATGGCTCGGCACGGCCTTCGTCGCGGCGAACGAGATTTGAAGGTATACCTGATGTGTGAATTGCCCGTTAACGCGCTGATGGCCGACGAGTTCTTGGAACACTTTGATGGCATGAGTATCGGCTCCAACGACCTTACTCAGTTGACCCTGGGCGTGGACAGGGACTCCGGTCTTCTCACCGGCTTCGACGAACGGAATAGTGCCGTTCTTAAAATGATGGAAATGGCGATTTTTGCCTGCAAAGCGAAGGGCAAGTACATCGGTATTTGTGGTCAGGCGCCGAGCGATTTCCCCGAAATCACGCAGTGGCTAGTCGAGCGTGGCATTGACACCATTTCTTTAAACCCTGACAGTTTGGTGGACATGTTGAAAGTTGTTCATGCCGCCGAGCGCAAGCTGGTTGGGGCAGAAGAAGAAAAAGTCTCGGTCTGAAAAACCCTGAACAAAGGGATTGGGGTGACCTAAAATACTAGGTCATGACCGACGTCTTCCTCGCTTCAGCTTGCCGCACTGGAATCGGTCGATTCCAGGGCTCTCTTTCTGGTTTTCGTGCCCCTGAGCTGGGTGCTTTTGCGATTTCCGAGGCCTTATCGCGCGCTGGGCTTGATGGCTTGGCGGTTGACGAAGTCATTATGGGGAATGTGCTACAGGCGGGAGTGGGTCAAAACCCAGCGCGCCAGGCTGCTCGCGCTGCGGGTATTCCCGATTCGGTGGCGCCCTTTACCGTGAATAAGGTGTGTGGCTCAGGTTTGAAATCGGTGATGTTGGCCGCCCAATCGATTAAAGCTGGTGATAACCACGTCGTGGTTGCTGGCGGCATGGAGTCCATGTCGAATGCGCCGTACTTGATGCCAAGTGCGCGCCAGGGGGCACGCCTTGGGCACGCCCAATTGCTTGATTCGATGGTGCACGATGGTCTTTGGGATGCCTATTCCGATCAACACATGGGTATGACAGGTGAATTGGTCGCCGACGAATACAACATCAGCCGCGAAATGCAGGACGAGTTTGCCGCAAGCTCACATCGCAAAGCAGGTGCCGCTTGGGAATCTGGCAAGTTCGCCGCCGAGACTTTTGAAGTGTCCATACCGCAACGGAAAAAAGACCCCATCGCCTTTGCTGCAGATGAAGGAGTGCGCGGCGACACCACCGCCGAAGGCATCGGAAAAATGCGGCCTGCCTTTAAGAAGGATGGTTCTGTGACTGCGGGTAATGCTTCACAGCTTTCGGATGGCGCATCTGCGGTCGTTGTGGCTTCCGCCGAAGCCTGTGAAAAGCATGGTCTGAATCCACTCGCCAAAATCACTGGTTACTCCGCAGGTGGAATGGCTCCTGAATGGGTGATGATGGCCCCTAAGGTCGCAATCGAAAACCTTGAAGCGCGCACTGGCCTCAATCGCAATGACTTTGACCTCATCGAACTGAATGAAGCTTTTTCTTCCGCCGCATGCGCTCTAACACAAGAAATGAAGCTCGACCCGGAGCGAATAAATGTCAACGGTGGTGCAGTGGCGCTTGGCCACCCAATTGGGGCATCTGGCGCGCGCATTCTCACCACCCTGCTTTACGCCTTAAAAGATCGCAACTTGCAGCGCGGTCTTGCCGCTCTTTGCCTTGGCGGAGGCAATGCCGTCTCACTTTCCGTAGAACTTTGCTAATAAAATGACTGATTCCATCAAAGTAACTGTCGTCGGTGCCGGAACCATGGGTAACGGCATCGTGCAAACATTCGCCACTTTCGGCCACACCGTAACGATGGTGGATGTGAGCGAAGACGCGCTTGAACGCGGACGTGCGGCGATTGAGAAGTCGCTCGGTCGTTTCGTGAAGAAAGAAAAGATAAGTCAAGACGATTGTGACGAAATCATGTCACGTATTTCGTTGTCGACCGATCTTGCTAATGCTGTTTCCGCAAGCGATCTCATGATTGAAGCAGTTTTTGAAAACGAAGAGGTTAAGAAAGATATTTTCAAAACTGCCGATGCCGCGGCACCTGCACACACAATTCTGGCATCAAACACATCTTCCATTTCGATTACTCGCATCGCCGAAGCAACTAACCGCCCCGAAAAAGTGATTGGCATGCATTTCATGAATCCAGTTCCGATTATGAAGTTGGTGGAAATCATACGCGGCGAAAAAACTTCCGATGAAACATGTGCTCAAACCATTTCTTGGTCGGAAGCTATCGGCAAAACCTGTGGGGTTGCTAACGACTTCCCCGGTTTTATCGCAAATCGGATTCTTATGCCGATGATTAACGAGGCAGTGTGGTCACTTCACACTGGGGTGGGGGACCGAGAGTCCATCGATATCGTGATGAAACTCGGGTGCAACTTCCCAATGGGTCCCCTTGCCCTCGCCGACTACATCGGCCTAGACATCTGCTTAAATATCATGGATGTCTTGCAAGACGGTCTCAAGGAAGACAAGTACGCACCCTGCCCAATGCTGCGCGAAATGGTCGAAGCCGGCAAACTCGGTGTTAAATCCGGCGTAGGTTTCTACGAATACAGTTAATAGCTCGCCTGAGTACTTTGGGGTTTTCGCAAAAAAAAGGTGCCCCAATACTGGTTATTTACTGTCATAATGTATATCTATGAAAAATCCCCTCGTTTTTCTGCTTTTCTTTATCGTTCTAGTGTTTGCTAGCCCGGCAAGGCTTTATTCTCAAGCAACGCTCAGTATTGACCCTATTTTCAAAGGAGGCGAGATAACTTTTCAGATTGATTATGGCGCACCCGATGCGTGGATTTTTCTATGCTATTCAAAGTCGGGCCCAGGACCAATCACTTTGCCAAGTGGTTTGATTCTGGATTTAACGGAACCTATCAAGCAAATTGACCCCTTTCAACTTGACGGCGTAGGTTCAGGGAATCTGGGCCCTCTCTCTATTCCAAAAACGTTGAGCGTTGGCACCGAGGTATGGTTCCAGGGCGTTGAATACGACATGTGGTCTGTTCCAGCCCATCAAGCTACAAACATGGTTCCACTAATCCTCATGCCCAATCCTCCGCGCCTGGACATGGTGCATATCCCTGTTGGGACTTTTGAAATGGGGGATCATTTTGGTTTAGGCTCTCTTGATGAGAACCCTGTACATTCCGTTACTTTGAATTGTTTTTACATGGATCAATACGAAGTGACGAATCAGAAGTATGCGCATTTCCTCAACTCAAGTTATGTTAATGGGAGGGTGATGGTTTCCGGGAATAGCGTTTATCAGGTTGGCGGCAGCAATAAGGAAATTTGCAACCTCTGGAACGGCTTGTTATGGAATGGGAACCGATTTCTGGTTGAACCCGGGAAAGAAAATTATCCGGCGGTTTACATGACTTGGTACGGTGCCTGCTTCTACGCAAATTGGCGAAGCCTTGCTGACAACTTCAACCCTTGTTACGATGAAACAACATGGACTTGTGATTTTTCTAGCGGAGGTTATCGTTTGCCTACAGAGGCCGAATGGGAATATGCCGCGCGGGGTGGGGCAGAAAACCCTTACTTCCAATACCCCTGGAATCGAAATGACATCACCTCAAACGATGCAAATTATGATTACAACGTGGGTACCACTGTGGATGTTGGGAGCTACACATCAAATGATTACGACCTATACGATATGGCGGGCAACGTTTGGGAATGGTGCAACGATTGGTACGATCCAAGTTATTACTTGAACTCTCCTGCCGAAAACCCGACTGGCCCAATCAGTGGCTGGTCTTGCGTGATTCGTGGTGGTAGCCGGAGCAATTCTGGGATCCACCTTCGATCTGCATCTCGACACAGTAGTTATCCGATGGATCGCAATGGCACAATTGGCTTGCGTTTGCTGATTACATGGTTTTGAAGTCAAACTTAGCCACGACCCACCATTTGCTCTAGACCCGCCACCACAGCACAATAGCAAGTCATGGTTGCTAGTTCGCGTACCGCCGTTGTCGCTGCTGTCTTTGGCAATGGGGCCCTGGCAATTCTCAAGTTTGTTGCCTTTTGGGTTTCGGGTTCAGGTTCTCTTTTTGCCGAAGCCGTTCATTCCCTCGCCGATACCGCCAATCAAGGCCTGCTTTGGGCGGGCGTGCACCGGAGCGGTCGGCCTGCCGACGGACGCTTTCACTACGGCTACGGCGCTGAACAATTTCTCTTTGCGCTCCTCGCCGCAGTAGGCATCTTTGTACTCGGTTGTGGTGTCACTGTTTATCATGGCATCCACTCCCTACTCCACCCGGGGTCCCTTGAAATCGGCTGGCTTAGTTTCGCCGTCCTCGGTATTTCATTCATCCTCGATGGCGTCGTCCTCTTTACCGCAGTTCAGGCCGTAAACCGGCAACGCGGCTCGAAGAGTATTGCCGCTTTTTTGCGGAGTACCACTGACCCTTCTTTAGTCGCAGTTCTATATGAAGACCTAGTCGCCACCCTTGGTGTATTGGTTGCCCTGGCCTGCATTGGCCTCGCCCATTGGACTGGCGACATGCGTTGGGATGGTGTGGGCAGCGTGCTTATTGGCCTAATGATGGGATGGATTGCCATCAAGCTTGGTCTAATGAACCGCCGCCTGTTACTCGGGCACGCTTTAAGTGCCGAGCGCGAATCCGAGGTACGCACTTTCTTGGAAGAACAGCCTTCTATTGAAGCCGTCCAACGCCTGCGCACCCGTGTTATCGCCACTGGTCAGTTCAAGCTGCAGGCCGATCTTGATTTTGATGGCTCCGAAATCGGCCGTGGCATGAGTGGATGGGTCCGCGAGCGCCTGCCGCAATCCACCGAAACCGACTCGGCCACGCTGGAAAACTTCTCGGCTGCAGTGGGGGAAGAGGCTGCCCGTCGCATTGCCCTGGAGGTGGACCGTATCGAGCGTGAACTCAAAACCCGCTTCCCCGAGCTGAAATTCATGGATTTGGAAGCGGATTAGTTGTAAGCGAACTTCGGAGGTGATGAAACGTCTAGGAAGTGGGATAATGCGCGCCCCGAGGTCGGACTTCGACCCTAAAGAAATGCCAAGCTTGCTTAACGAAGAACACGAAATGATTTTGGAGTCTGCGCGCGAATTCGCCGAGCGGACCCTCAAGCCAAACGCTGCAGCCTGGGACCGCGAGGAGCGATTTCCCATCGAGGCATTGGCCGAAGCCGCCGAAATGGGTTTCATGGGTTTAACCGTGCCTGAAGAGTTTGGTGGCGCAGGCATGGGCAACTTGCACGGGTCCATCATGCTTGAGGAAGTCAATCGCTGGTGCGCTTCCACGGGAGTTACTTTGTCGGTCCATAACTCTCTGATTTGTGGACCGATCACGAAGTACGGTACTGATATACAAAAGCAAAAGTACCTACCCAAACTCGCCAGCGGTGAGATGCTCGGTGCTTATTGTTTAACTGAGCCTCAAGCGGGGTCCGATGCCGCTTCGATTCGGGCCACCGCCGCAAAGGTCGATGGAGGTTGGAAGGTGAACGGCACTAAGGCGTGGATTACATCTGGCCCCAACGCCGGCCTGTACATGGTTTACGCCGTAGTCGATTCCGATGCCCCGCGCGGCCGGAATATTGGTTGTTTCCTCGTTGAACGTGATTTCGATGGTGTTAAAGTTGGAAAGAAAGAAGAGAAGTTGGGAATTCGCGGATCATCCACTTCGGAAATGATTTTCGAAGATGTATTTGTTCCCGACGAAAATGTACTTGGTGACCCACTAGGCGGTTTTAAAATCGCGCTTGAGACTTTGGATGGCGGCCGCATCGGCATTGCCTCGCAAGCACTGGGAATTCATCGCGCGTGTTTGGAAGAGTGTTTGAAGTATTCTTCTGAGCGCCAACAGTTTGGTCGTGAGATTGGAAAATTTCAGGCGATTGCCTGGAAGATTGCCGATATGGGTACTGAACTTGAAGCTGCTCGCCACCTCGTACACGCCGCCGCCTTCAAACGCGATGCAGGTGAGGCTTGCACTAAAGAGGCTGCGATGGCGAAGTTGTTTGCAAGCCAAGCTTGTAACCGTGCTGCGCAAGATGCGGTTCAAATTCATGGCGGCGCAGGTTACACCCAAGAGTTTCCTGTCGAGCGGCATTACCGTGATGCGCGCATTACTGAAATTTATGAAGGCGCCACTGACATCCAGAGGATTGTGATTTCGCGAGCCTTGGCCACTAATCAATGACCGTCACCACTCTTTTAGAACGCTTTAACGCTGGGCATCAAGGTGCTTTGGCGCGGGCGATTTCCTGGGTGGAGAATGGAGTCCCTGAAGCTGGCGAATTGCTGGATTCTTTGCATGCGCGCACTGGCGCAGCTCAGCGCACTGGCATTACGGGACCGCCAGGCGCCGGCAAATCTACTTTGGTCGATGCTCTTGCTTCCCATTGGGCAAGTGCAGGTCGCAAGCTTGGTCTATTGGCCGTGGATCCTTCCTCCCCCTTCAGTGGCGGCGCGCTCCTCGGTGATCGCGTACGCATGGATCGTGCCGCAGGCGAGCACGGTGTATTCGTGCGTTCCATGGCCACCCGTGGCTCGCTCGGTGGCTTGTCCCTCGCAGCTGGTGCCGCCGCCGACCTCATGGCCGCCTTTGGTTTTGAAGAAATCCTTTTGGAAACTGTCGGGGTCGGTCAAGCGGAAATTGATATCGCCGCCGCCACCGATGTGTGCACAGTTGTGCTCACCCCGCAAAGTGGTGATGGTGTGCAAGCAATGAAAGCGGGCCTCATGGAGGCCGCTGATCTGTTTGTGGTAAATAAGGCCGACCAACCAGGTGCCGATTTGTTGGCCACCGAAATTGAACAAATGCTCGATTTTCGACCCCCTGACGCCGTGCGTCCACCCGTGTTGAAATCAACGGCAATTACCAGCGAGGGCATTGTCGAGATCGCCGCCGCAATAGATGAACTGCGCACCCACGCCCTATCCGATGGACGCGCCGAAACTCGCCGCCGTGCTCGTGACCTCGCCCGCACTCGCAGGGTCTTCACCGAAACTTTGCGTGCGACCCTATGGGCCGAGCACGGTCTCGAACAACTTGCTCAAGCTCAACTTGAAGCCGGTGCCCGCCCCGACCGCCTTGCCCACAAGTTGGCGAGCGACATAATGAACCGCTTTCAGGAAAACGGAGAACAACAATGAGTGTAAACCCGATTCGCGTCATGATTGGAAAACCCGGCCTCGATGGCCATGACCGTGGCGCCAAAGTGGTGGCCGCCGCCCTGCGCGATCGCGGCATGGAAGTGATTTATACTGGTTTGCACCGCACCCCTGCCCAACTCGTAGATGCTGTTGAGCAAGAAGATGTGCAAGTGCTTGGTCTGAGCATTCTTTCGGGGTCACATATGGAACTTTTGCCAGCCATTCGTCAACAACTCATCGACCGTGGTCTTGAAAAAATTCTTCTAATTGCAGGCGGCATTATTCCTGAAGACGATGCCGCTGCCCTAAAAGATATCGGCTTTGGCATGATTTTCGGCCCCGGCACACCCACCGATGAAATCGCTGATTTTATTGAGAGGGGAGCCTCGGCTAGTTAGGGGCCTTTCTGGCTAAGAGTTCTTGAAGTGTCGTAGCTCTGGCTGGTACGCAATGCTACCTGAGGTGGTGAATCAGAGTGGGATATGGGATAATCCCTCGTTCCTGTAGACGCTGCCTTTTGATGGTCAATTCTGCAGTTCATCATGGAAGACCTAAAGACCAATTTCGACCTGACTGAAGAGCAGGAAATGATTCGTGAAACGGTGGAGCGTTTTGCCAATGAAGTGGTGGCCCCTGTCGCCGCTCACGCAGACGAGACCTGTACATTTAATCAGGATGTTTGGGGACAAATGTGTGAGTTGGGTTTGCCTGCCTTGCCCTTCCCTGAAGAAGAAGGGGGCGCTGGTCTCGACAACCTTTCATATATCATTGCCGTGGAGGAGTTGTCGCGTGTTTGCGCAAGCACGGGTTTAAGTTATGCCGCTCACGTTTCTTTGGGGACTTGGCCTATTCATGCATTTGGCTCCGATGCGTTGAAGGAAAAGTATATGCCCGGTTTATGTGCGGGTGAGTTCATGGGTGCATATGGTTTGACTGAGCCCAACGCAGGGTCCGACTCGGGTGGAACTCAAACCACTGCGGTTTTAGAGGGAGACCATTATTTGGTTAATGGCTCCAAGTGTTTCATTACTAACGGTTCTTTTTCCAAGCCATATGTGATTACTGCCCAAACCGACAAGTCTCAAGGCCAAAAAGGAATTGTCGCCTTGGTTGTTGATCGCGATACCGATGGTTTTTCCATTGAAAAGGGTGAGACGAAATTAGGCATGCGTGGTTCTGATTGGACAAACTTGGTTTTTCAAGATTGCAAGGTGCCTGCTGATAATTTACTTGGAACACCTGAAACGGGTTTCATCACCTTCATGAAAACTTTAGAAGGTGGGCGTATTTCCATTGGCGCGCTGTCTTTGGGGATTGCCCAAGGCGCACTAGACCAAGCGGTTAAATACGCTAATGAGCGTGAGCAGTTTGGAAAGCATCTTTCTAAGCATCAAGCGGTTGCCTTTAAGTTGGCCGACATGCGCACCGAGATTGCCGCTGCACGTCATCTGGTTTACCATTCTGCACGCATGAAAGATGCGGGCCGTGATTACGGAACTGATGCGGCAATGGGTAAGTACTTTGCTTCAGAGGTAGCGATGCGTTGTACTTATGAAGCTATCCAAATTTTTGGAGGCAACGGTTACTCGCGCGAATATCCCGTTGAGCGGATGTACCGCGATGCCAAGCTATGCACGATTGGTGAAGGCACTTCGGAAGTGCAGAAGCTCATCATCTCACGTGATTTATTACAAAAAGCCCAACTGCAAATGGCCTAAGGCTTCCTATTGTGAGCACTGAAACCCAAGTTGGCCGTTTTCGAATTCGCGCTTTGCGAGAATCCAACTTTTCCCTTGATGGTGGTTCTATGTTTGGAGTAGTGCCGCGGGCACTCTGGGAAAATCTCACGCCCGTATTTGAAGACCATACCATTCCTTTGGCATGCAACTGCTTTCTTGTTGAAGATGGTGAGCATGTGTTGCTGATTGAACCGGGGCTGGGCCAGCGCTGGAGTGAAAAGCACCAAGCGATGTATCGCATTGAACATCCAGGGGGGGGGTTGTTGCAGGTTTTGGAGGCTGCGGGGCGACGGGCGGAGGAAGTTACTCATGTGTTAATGAGTCATGCACACTTCGACCATATTGGTGCGGCCTGCGGAGGAGACGGTGCACCGTTGTTTCCGAATGCCCATTACTTTTTGGCAGATAGTGAAAGGAAAGCAGCTTTAAATGCAGATCATTTGAGGCAGGCCAGCTATCGAAAAAAAGATTTGCAGCCAATCGTGGACGCCGGTTTGCTTGACACCTTCAGCGGTGAGCTTGAAGTGGTTCCGGGAGTCACACTGCATGAACTGGGAGGTCATTCAGACGGAGCTTCGGTAGTCGTCATTGACGATGACGGACAACGCGCCTGCTTCTGGGGAGATGTCGTACCAACTCGAAACCATGTCGCCCTGCCCTTCATTATGGCTTATGACATTAACGTAGAAAAATCATTCCAAGTTCGCTCGAAGTGGATTGCCGAGGCCACTGATGGAGATTGGGTAAACTTGTTGTTTCACGACCCAGAACACCCCATCGTTCGCTTCACTCATGAAGGCTCTCGCTACGGCTGGGTGTCGCTGGGCGAATGAGTGGAGCTCTGAAGAGCAAGAACTAGGCCAGCCAAAGCGATCGTGGTGAAGAGCAAAGGCCACCACACGCCGTTGGGGAGATCGTAAGAGGCGTGAGCCATGATGTTTCCCCAAGAGGAGGTGTCGGCGGGACCAAGTCCTAAGAAGGAAAGAATGACTTCGGCCTTGATGGCATAAACAAAGTGGAGCAGGAATTGTACTTTGCATAGGGCGCCGAGATTGGGGAGAAGATGGTGCCTGAGAATGCGCCCAGTTTGTGCACCTTCCAAAATTGCGGCCTCAACAAAACACTCCCGATGAAGGCGGAGAGCCTCCGTTCGTACCATGCGAAAAGTTCCAACCCAACTCGCCACTCCAATGGCGATGGCCGTTGTCCAAATTCCAGGGCCAAGAATCCAACCAACCAATAAAACGAGAAGAATCCCCGGGATGGCCGTAATCGTGGCTGCAATCGCCAGAAGGAAACGGTCGAGCAGCCCACCTTTCCAGGCGGCAAGAAGCCCGAACAAGCTCCCGATTCCCACAGAAATCGTTGCGGCAACCATTCCCACCATGAGGGCTATTCGTGAACCTTGAATGATGCGGGAGAGTACATCGCGCCCCAAGTGGTCCGTGCCAAGCCACGCAATGGCGTTAGGGGGAAGGCTGGCATTCCCAAGGTTGTCGTGGGGCCACTCTCTTGAGCCAATCCAGCCCGCCCAAGCTGCCAGGGCAATTCCGGCGTAGCCCAGTAAAACCATGAGGCGTAGGCGGCGACTCATGAAGCGAGCTCCGGCCGTTTGGTCATGCGCGGATCCAAGCGTGGAAGAAGATAGTCGCAAAGTTCTTGAAGAAGCAGCCACGAAAGGGCAATCAGGAAAGTGGATGCGCGAAGAATGGAGACATCATTGCTTTCGATAGCATCCACAATCCATGAACCCAATCCGGGAATTCCGAAAAAGTGTTCTAAGAGAAGGGAGCCCAGTACCAAGAAAGGTAGAGCGCTAAGGATTTGAGTTAGTAGTGCAGGGAAAAGATTTGGAAGAAGATGCTGTTTTAGAATTGAAGAAGAAGGCATGCCACGGGCGCGCGCAGCCTGGATAAATGGTTTGGAATGGAGGTCCCCTGCAAGGTTGCGCCAAAACCTCCATTCCGGCCAAAGCCCAACTAATATCCAAGACAAAACAGGAAGGGCAAGAAAGGGAAGCCATGGAGCTTTCCATCCAAAAATGGGGAAGATTCCCAAACGGCCAGCGAGGAATTGTTGAAGAAAGAGAACCCAAGCTAAGGAGGAAATAGACATTCCGATTGCGGAAGCCATGGCAAAGCCACGGTCAAGCATGCCCCCCTTCGATAAGCAAGCAAGAGCCATGAAAACAGCGAGGGCAAGGGTGAGAAAAAAGGCGGGTGCAGCCAGTGCTAGGGAACGAGGGGCACGGCGGATTAATTCAGAAAGCACTGGGAGGCCACTTCGCGTTTCTCCAAAATCAAATCGAAGTGAACGGAGCGCAGGCGAGAAAACCTTCGTAAAGGTGTCCTGCTCCGAAGCCCAAGCAAGCTGAAGGGGCGTGCTTGGGTTCCATCGAATGCGCGTGTCCTTTAGAGCGATGGCTAAGCCTCTTGCGGGCAAGGCTCCAAAGGAATCGTCGGCCTCCAATTGAATATTTCCCTTACTCTCAAGAATCCACTCTAGAAAGACAGAGTCTACAGTGCGCCCCTCGGTGGGGTATCGGCGGTATGGAACGGATTGATTATTTCCAAGAATCAAATCTTCCCCTTCAGTCCACAAGGACAAAAAGTTGTCGGGATTGGTCTGACGAATCTCAAGAACATTTGGGTAGTATTTTTCCCATTGCCCTAGGCGCTGGCGAGCAGCAGCAATGGAATCTGCGTTTGCGTGCTGGCCGGCCTCCCGCAAAGCGGAATCTCCAAGAAGACCCGAATCCAGAATCAAACCCAGAAGAATACTTACTCCAAAGGCAAGCGCGACTGCCCGAAGGAGAGAGCGCAATAGATTCATCGAGCCACCTCCTTCAAACGGAAAGAGGCGCAGGGCAAAGGGTCAAATGGATTGAGTGTTGGAATTTCGAGCCAAGGTTGAGTCAGCAAATAACTTTGGCGATGGTCAATAGGGATGGCTGGGGCAAGCGCATTTAATCGGGCAAGCATTTTTTTTGCCAAAGCAATGCGCTCATTTGGGTTCTTTGTGGACTTAAATGCCTGGAGAGCTTGATCATATTGGGAGTCATGAAAGCGAGATTTGTTAATGCCGGGAGCAGCAAATTCTCCATAAAAGATATCCAAGAGGTTTCCAGCGTCCGGCCAATCCAAGGTCCAAGCGCGAGTGGAGATTTGAGCTTGACCGGAGTTCATTTTGCGAACAAGGTCCCCATAGTCTTGGGCGACGGAATCCAATTGAACCCCAATCCGTTTCCAAGAGGCGGACAACATGGCACCAAGGTCTCTTGAAGTAGGGTCAGTTCCTCCAAGCTCAAGTCGAAGAGGAGGGAGACCCTTTCCTTCTGGCCAACCCGCTTCGGCGAGAAGTTTTTTTGCCTGAGCAAGGTCGCTTCTGCGCCAAGGGATGTCTTGGATGGCATTCGACTCAGGAAGTCCAGGCGGAAGCCAGCGCGTTGCGGGTTTTGCCCAAGATCCACTCCGGACAATTTGATGCCACTGCTCATAAGGGAAGGCCAAGGCTAGAGCTTTTCGCAAAAGGCTTCGTTTGCGATTGCCATCCGAGTCGCCAGGAAGATGGCCTACGACGGGGTCGGACATGTTGAACTGCAACATGGTCAAGTCCAACATTTCGGTGATGCGAAGTTTGACGCCCTGCTTTTTTAGCTCAGAATTGGGTTGGCCGTTTTCTATTAGGGAGGTGAAGGCATCTTGCAAAGGGCTCAAACGGTCCAGCTCACCATTTTGAAACATCATCGTTCGAGTACTACCTTCGGGAACCCATAAGAATTCAAGGTGTACGCGAGGTGGAGCGGAATGGTCAGAGCCAGGTACTGGCGCAAAGAAAGCACGAAATCCAGGTTCCCATTCCTTGAGATAGAAGGCGCCAGAGCCCACGGGGTGGTGGCTGAATTGCAGGCCGGACCGAGAAAGAGCTTCTCGCGGGTAAACCAACAAATAAGGCGAGGCCAAGCGATAGGCGAAAGTGGGCTCAGGTCGGGTTAGGCGAATTGCCAGTTGGTGAGAGTCAATCACGCGCAAACCTTCAATCCCGCCGTCGAGGGCTTCAGCCCATGCTGTCTTCGCTTCGTCTTCGCCTCGCGAGGTGGCGAGTCGGAAGGCATCTAAGCCTTCAATGAGTCCCTCTAAAACGAACCAGGCTGCTGCGCCTTCTCGCGCATCGGCAAGACGAAGCCAAGAAGCCAAGACATCCGAAGCTTGAACAGCTCGCTTCCCATTTCCCCATATAGGGTTGGAAGCGGGGTCAAAAAATGTGGCATCGGGCCGGAGGCTGATGAGCCAAGTTTGTTGGTCTTCCGAAATTTCCCAAGTGTCTGCTAGGGCTCCTACAAGCTCGTAGTTTGAACTTAAGGAGTCGTATTGCAGTAAGCCCTCGTAGCATTGTCGCTGAAGAACTTGGTTCCCTGTTGTTACGGACTTAAGCGGGTCAAAGCTCCCAAGCTTGGAGGCAAGGGCAAAGTGAATCGTTTGCGAATTAGTCGATTCTTGGGAACAGGAAAATAAGAAGGAAAGGAGAAAAAGTGCCCTCAAGAAAGAGGGCAGAGGTTCAGATGGACGAGGTATCACTCGTCCTCCGGCTCGAGTTTTTCTGCCAGTACACCTAAGTGGCGATCCCCAACCCGTGTAGCAAGAAGAACGAGCCGGTTGTCCCCAAATTTTTTCTTAAGCATGCGTTGCTCAATGGCAAGTGGCCGTTCAGCAATACCACGCTTTCGGATTTCTAAACTCCCCACGTTGTGTTTCCGCATAATGGGCCGCATTTTCCTCGGATCAAGAGATTCCACTGCGAGAATTTTAAAAGTGTCTAGGAAAGGGGAGAAAACAGGGGTCGCACCCGTGAGGTAACCAATCTCAGGGTCAACCGTGTAGAGTCCATGCTTGGCTGCAAAAGAGCCGAGTAGACCAGCTTGCACAATGGAAGGGTCTGGGTCATAAAAGAAATCGCCAAACTCTCCAGTTTCGGCTTGGGCATTTAGGTCACCAGTCCAAGACTCCTCTGCGGGCAAGGCCGTTGCTCGACGCGCGGCATTGCTGGCAAGTTTTCCATACCAAAAAATAGTTTCTTTGGCCTCGCCCTTTAGAGAGATGACCTCAATCTCATCTGGTTCGGGGTAGTGCTCCAAAAGGGTGTCAATGGAAACCGCAGGGGACAATTTGATTCCAGCACCTGGGCGTCCTGCGAGCAAGGCAGTAATCTGCTCTGGGTTTGGAGACCAATCGCCCGGACTCATAATTCTTCGCGCCCCGCGGCGGCGAGAAGGGTCGAGCCACATGAAGCCCGGCCCAGGCATTTCTTCAGTACAGTCCGTCTCTTTGAAATCTATCCTCTCCAGAACTCCATAAACTTCGGCATTGGCTTCGGCGTAATGGGTGGCAGAGGGTTCTTTGTCCCAAGCGTGCACTTGAATGCCAAGGTTAGCGATGGCCATGGCATCTGAACCAATCCCGCAGCAAGGGTCCCAAACTTCTTTTGCCTTTGCATCTGCGAAACGCTTTGCGCGCCACGCAGCAACGGATTCGGAAGAGGACTGTTGGAGTTGTTCTTTAGTAAAGAACATATCCAAACCATGTCGGAATTTGGTGAGTGCACGCCGACGGTTTGCTCGCAGTTCTCCCAAGGCCTCGGCAATCTTTTTAGGGAACATGCCCCGAAAGTTTTCCTGGATGGCAAGGGGGTCTTCTCCCATATTCCGGAACATGACCAGGGTGTCCCGAGCCTCGTCGGAGGTCAGGGCTTGGGCGGTCTTGATGTCAACTTTCATGGGGAATCGGGAGCGTACAGATTCTAGAATAGTGGGCGAAATGGTCCTCGTTTCGAAATCTGTTTCAAGGGAGAAGCCTAAAAAGAGGTCCCAAGGGTGAAGGACTGGCGATAATCCGTTTGTTCGAAGCCGGGGGCAGGGGTTCCATCCCAGGAAAGCGAACTAGTGAATTGGAGAAACCAGTCACCGGCTAGGGACCAGCGAAGGCCACATTCGGTCGTGGCGGAGGCATCTTCGGCTCGGGACATGGACTGGAAATATTCGACTTTGCTGGTAAGGGTGAGCTTGTCAGAAAGGGGGGAATCTAGTCTTGCGGCTAACCGACTCGTCCAAGCGGAATCCGACAAGGCTCCGACGTTGTTTTCTCGGACCATGGAGGGGCCTCCTTCGAAGTTTAAAGATGTTTTGCCCTCATCCCAGCGCCAAGTGTGGCCAATACCTAAACCGACATCTGTGCGGTGCGAAAGTCCATTGGGCTCATCCGAGCGGCCAGATCCCTTCCCATAGGCATAAAAGTCGTTGGCGTCATCGAAAAAACGGTGATGTTCAGCGGACAAGTCTAATAGCCTCGAGGTCGTGCTAGAGATTCCCGTAGATTGCTCGGATTGGCGGACCCCGGAGTAAAGGAGGCCCAAAATCCACCTGTAAGTGCCTTCTTCTAGTTTTGCTTCC
Source organism: Planctomycetes bacterium UBA7888 (assembly GCA_002500505.1). Taxonomy (GTDB): domain Bacteria; phylum Planctomycetota; class UBA1135; order UBA1135; family UBA1135; genus UBA7888. The sequence goes on along the minus strand of DLRM01000043.1, from coordinate 169,865 downwards.
CCACGAATGGTGGCTGTCGAGGAAGAATTATTGCCGCTGAGAAGAACCAAACCTGCATCAGCTGTTCCATGCCATTCCGGTTCTTGGGGAAGGGCTGAGACAAGGGCAAAAGAAGCAATTGACAGTGCGCAGAACATCTTATGTGCTAAGGGTTTAAGGGCTAGGTCCTTGGGCTAAAGGTGGGGGAGACCTTTTGACGATAGCAGTGTAGTGAGTTCCACCTTTCAGCAACGACACCCAACTTCGGGGCGCCGGGCTTCTCTGCCTGGTTTTTTTGCATCAACCCCTTTCCGTGGGGCGTTGATGACTTCCTTTTTGGTGGCGATGTCGGTTTGGTGGAGTGGCGATTGGTTGGCCTTTCAGGAGGCAAGGGAGCTGGCCAAAGTTCAAGGAGCCCATATCCAACGCGCTGCCCTTCTTCAGACGAATTCGATGGCCAAAGAAACAGGCCAGCCCATTGCTCTAGAAAAGAATTTAGCTGAGCTTGGTCAGTCACTTCATGCAGATGCAGTTCTCTTTTGGAGTGCTCAGGGTGAACTGACTTCTCGTTGGGGAGTGAGCCAAGGGAGCCCTAACTTGGCAACTCCTCGGGCAATAAATAGCGGAATTTGGATAGGGAAAGAGTCTGGGAGCCGTTGCTTGGAAGTGCGAATTCCCCTTCAAGGTCGAATGACTTCTCTTGGTGAAATTCGTATTCGTAAAATTCTCCCGAAGCCGGCGTGGTTCAACTCACTAGGAAGGGCAACTACGCTTGCCGCTTGCATTGCATTTGTCGTTTCTTGGATTTGGTTGCGGAGGAGTTTTCGGGCAATTCGATCCGTTTTCCATTCTCTTGAACGCGTAGGTCGAGAAGACTTTTGTCATCGAGCCGCAGTTGAAGGGAGTGCCGAAATGAAGTGCTTAGCAAAAGCAACGAACCAAACTTTGGACTCTTTAATGGATTCTTCGGTGCGCGTCCAAAAAGTATATGTAGAAACTGCTCTTGCCCTAGCGCGAACCGTGGAAGCAAAAGACCGCTATACCAGCGGTCATAGCCACCGAGTCGCAAAGTATTGTGTTGAAATGGCTGAATGGATGAACTTCGATACCGAGCGCCTTGAAACATTACGGTTAGGGGCCTTGCTCCATGACATCGGGAAAGTTGCTGTCCCCGATGCCGTTCTTTGCAAGCAGGGTGCACTTGATGACGAAGAATTTGACTTGATGCGGAAACACCCAAACGCTGGCGATCGCATTTTGTCTGCGATTCCTGGCTTACGGGATATTTCCGACATTGCTCGCAGTCACCACGAGCGATGGGATGGCAAGGGGTACCCTCTTGGAGTTTCCGGGGATTCGATTCCCCTTGAGGGTCGCATTTGTTGCATTGCCGATGCTTTCGACGCCTTGACGACCGAGCGCTCTTACAAGCCTGCATTTTCGATTGAAAAGGCCTTGGGAATCATTGAGAAGGACGCTGGAACGCATTTTGATCCTGAACTTGCCCGCCTTTTTGTTTCCCTAAAACGGAATCAAATGGCGGAGAGACCCCAAATACCTGAAGCGCAGAAGTCTGACCCTGTTTCTTAGAAGCTGGAGACGGTATTCTGCGAGGGATGTTTGCTAACCACCGCCGCGCGTTTCAGGAGCAAATGGAGGAGGGCGACCTTGCCTTGTTTCCTGGTGCTTCTTTCGCCACCCGTAATCATGATGTGGAATATCCCTTCCGCCAGCAAGCGGACTACTGGTATCTGACGGGTCATGGCGAGGCCGATGGCATTCTTCTTCTTTCCAAGGGGATTGATGGCCTGCCAAATGATGGGCTTTTCGTATTGCCCAAAGATGCGGAAAAGGAAACGTGGACTGGCGTTCGCTTGGGGCCTGAAGGAGCCAAAAGCACTTTAGGTTTTCAAGAGGCTTGGTGCCTCGAAGAGGCTTCGAAGCTTATTCCAGAAGCCATCCAAAAGGCAAAAAGGCTTTGGTATCGAATTGGCGAAAATGCGGCTTTAGACAAGCAGGTTCTTGGTGCTGTTACTGCTTCAAGAATGAAGGCTCGATTGGGGATTCATCCACCGGAAGCGATTGTTGAGCCGACCCACGTTCTTCATGAAATGCGGCTCTTTAAGACGGAGGAGGAGCTTTCCTTTATGCGGCAAGCTTCGGCTGTTTCTGCGGAAGGTCATATCTTGGCGATGGCTCAGGCCGCCTCGGGTGTGGGCGAGTGGGAACTTCAGGCCCTGCTGGATTACACTTTCCGCCGAAACGGTGGTGATGGCTGGTCTTATCCCGCCATTGTTGCTGGTGGTTCGAACGCTTGTATTTTGCACTACAACACGAACCATCAAACTTTACGGGATGGAGATTTGTGCCTAATTGATGCTGGTGCCGAATTTTCTTGCTACGCAGCGGACATTACTCGAACCTTTCCAGTCAATGGGAAATTTATGCCTGATCAAAAGGCAGCATATGAATCTGTTTTGGTGGCCGAACTAGCCGCTATTGACGCCTGCAAGCCTGGCGCCTCTTTTAACGAAGTGCATATGGCAGCAGTCCGTTCTCTGAGCGCATCCCTTGTCGAGCTCGGAGTTTTGAAAGAATCCGTAGAGGAGATTGTCGAGAAAGAGCTCTACAAACCTTGGTACCTGCATAACACTTCGCATTGGATTGGCTTGGATGTCCATGACGCTGGTCGTTACAAGAATGGGGAAGAGTTCAGGTCATTAGAGGCTGGAATGTGTTTGACGGTGGAGCCGGGCTTGTACTTTGCTGAAAATGACGAGCGTGTTCCAAAAGCTTTGCGAGGAATGGGGATTCGAATTGAAGATGATATTTTGATTACTCCCGGGGGCAATGAAAACCTCACCTTGGCGGCACCGAAGACTGTTGAAGACGTTGAGGCCGCCTGCTCAGCAGCAAGAGTAATGCCCCCTGTGTTGGACACCGAACTTGTGGCCAAGTGACTGACGCCCTAATTCTCGAATCTGTTAGCAAACTTTATGGCGACTTTCAGGCTGTAGACTCGCTTTCGCTTCGCATTCCGCGGGGCTCCGTATATGGTTTTCTTGGCCCGAATGGGGCAGGGAAGACGACAACCCTTCGAATGATTCTGGAAATCATTCGCCCAACATCAGGCACGATTTCCGTTTTGGGTGCACCTTCGGCTCTTCAAGTTCGTGACCGTATAGGGTATCTACCAGAGGAAAAAGGCCTTTACAAAAAAATGAAAGCCTGGTCCACGATTGCATACTTTGCTTCGCTGAAGGGAATGGGCCGGAAAGCTGCGAAGACTCGTGCTTTCGAACTTTTGGAGCAGTACGGCCTTGGAGACTTTGCTGAATCAAAAACTGAGGCTTTGTCGAAAGGGATGCAACAAAAAGTTCAAGTCCTTGCTTCAATCGCTCACAAGCCAGAATTCGTAATTCTTGACGAGCCTTTTTCGGGTTTGGATCCTGTCAATCAAGAGGTGATGGAAGAAGTCATTCGAGATATGAGTTCGGCGGGGGCAACGGTTCTTTTTTCAACCCATGTGATGTCCCATGCGGAAAGGATTTGTGACCGCTTTGTTTTGATTGCCAAAGGTGCCTCTTTGTTTGATGGAACGGTGGACGAGGCCAAAGCCCTAATGCCACGGCGAGTCCTAATAGAGTCTGCCGGAGACTTGAGTTCTTTGGAGCAACTCCCCTTTGTTAAATCGGTCCAGGAGGACCTCAATCAGCCAGGGCTTCACGAATATCGTCTCAAACCAGACGCGGACCCGCATCACCTCCTTGATGCAGCCTACGAAAAGGGCATTCGCCTCACCAGGTTTGATCGTTCCGAGCCGAGCCTTCACGACATCTTTGTGCATATGGTTGGACCGGAAGCGAGGGAGGCCACTGTTCGATGAGATACGCCTACCTGATTGCAGTTCGCGAGTATCTCGAAAATGTAAAAACCAAGGGGTTCTGGATTGGGATTCTCCTTTTCCCAGTAATTCTTCTGGCGTCCATTAAGGTCACACGCTTTTTGGAAGAAGAGGCAACTCCGACACGCAATTTTGTTTTGGCGGATTTTACGGGAGAGCTTGAGGCCGTGATTGACCAAGGCCTGAATCGCTCTCATCAGTGGCGCGTATTTAGTGCTGCATCTGATTATGTGAGTAAGCACACCCGAAAGGAATTTGCTCGAAAGCAAATTGAGGAAATGGATTTGGAAAAAATCCCTTCCTCGGTGATAGATGCCATGAAATCCATGCGGCAAGAGGAGGATGCTCGATTTGAAGGCTTTTTGAATTCTAGTGACCCTAAGGCTTGGATTCGCATGATGGCGGATAGTGGAGTGTTGGTGGAAGACCGACCGGATTTTGAATCTCCGCGCCCAAAATTTTCTCGGATCCCAACTCCCGATTGGCTGGATATGAATCAGTCCTTCAAGGAAGTTCGGGCCTTACTGAAAGAAAGACTGGACGAATCGAATCCATCTGACGAAAAGGACTTGTTTGCCGCAGTTGTAATTCCGGATGGAATTTTGACTCCCTCAAAATCAAACCTTCTACAGCTTATGGGGGCGAGACCCAAAGAAGTGGAGTACTGGTCGATTAACCAGGCGGACTTTGACCTTCGGGACAGCATTCGCCGTGCTCTTGACAGAGAGCTGCAGCGGCGTTTGTATGCAACCGAAGGCCTGGATGAAGAATTGATTAAAAATATACAATCGGACAGAGTTCCGGTAGTGTCTTTGGACCCCAAGAAGAAGGAAGGGGAAGAAGAAGTTTCACTAGCAGACACCATTCGGCAATATGTTCCGATTGGCTTTGTTTATTTGCTTTGGATTTCTTTGATGTCTGTTGTCCAAATGCTATTAAATAATACCGTCGAAGAAAAATCCAATCGAATCGTAGAAGTCCTACTCTCTTCTGTTACCGCAGGCGAGTTGATGGCGGGTAAGTTGTTTGGAATTGCCTGCGTCGGTTTCACGATGTTATTTGCTTGGATTGCAGCCTTGTTGGGTATTTTGCATTGGCATGCTGGGCCCGAAGCCGAATTCGTAACGAAGCTCTTGGATATCATTGAAAATTCAGGCTTGTTATGGATTTTTCTTGCTTACTTTCTCATGGCTTACTTACTTTATAGTGGAATATTTCTGGCTATTGGAAGTGTGTGTAGCACCATTAAAGACGCTCAGAACTTCATGGGGCCCGTCATGATTATTATGATGGTTCCCCTTTTGACAATGATGTTCATTCCTAAGGATCCACACGGGACATTGGCCACAGTCCTCTCTTGGATTCCTATCTACACGCCTTTCGTGATGTTGAATCGTGCTGCAGCCAACCCACCCCTGTTTGATATAGTTGGTACAACAATCCTTGGATTTGTTTCCGTGGTTGTTGTCATATGGCTTGCCGGAAAGGTGTTCCGGACAGCTATTCTGCGTACAGGACAGGCGCCACGATTAGTGGAGTTGTGGCGTTGGCTGAAAGGCTAAGCCTTTAGGCGGGGTGGCTGCGGCTTAGGGAAAGGGACCTCAGATTTTCCATCCCAGTTTTCGAGCGGTTGGCAGAAGCTGTCCAATTCCACAATGAAATCGGATAGAGCAACGCCTAAGTGCTCTGGAGCGAAGGAAAGGAGTAAATTCCTGCCCCTTTGAACAAGTTTGCGCCCACCTCTTGGATTGTGGTTTTCCCAGTGGTGCAAGCCGACGGCGACTTGGATGAGGGCTTTGTAGAAATCGCGCCCACTTCCCCCCATGGCCATCCACTTCTCTTCCCAGGCTTCATGGGCTTCGTACCACTTGCCTAAGTTGAAGTGCAAGATTCCAAGACGAAGCTCATCCAATTCAGGCATAGAAGGGAAATCAGTCGCCTGGATTTTGTTTTTTCTCCTTGGCCTTCTTGCGCATCTCCTCTTTTTCTTGAGGAGTCGCCCAAAGGGTTAGCCATTGGCGCTGGGCATTCCTTTTTTCAAGAGGCCATTCGTCTGTTGAAATTTTCAATGACTTTTTGGCGTCGTTCCACCACTGAATCCAATCAATTGTGTTGCCACCTTTGTCTTCTCCAGTAAGTACCGCCATGGAGGTTCGGAATTCGCTCATTTGGCCCATGTGACCACGCTTGCCGCCGCGAGATTTCAACAAATTCATGAGGGCTTCACAAGAATCTACATGGCGAATGTGACCTAGAGAAAGAATCCGGGCACGAATGATTTTTGAATTTTTTGCGCCGGAGTAAAGCCCATTACTTAAGACATCAATCGCTTTTTTGTTTCCGTGTTGCCCTAGGGCGTAGTAGTACTCTTCGGCAAGCTCGTCGACATCGATGATTTTCTTATTTTTCTTTTGCTTAATAAGACTAGCGAGAGCAGATGGGTCTGTATTGAATCGAAGAGCTATCAAAGCGGAAAGCTGTACGGTTTGGTCTTTTGATTTTAAGGCCTTGCTAACTTCTTTGACCACGCCCTTATCCGGGACCATGCCCAAGTTTTCAAGGAGGGCTGCTTGGGCAGCATAGTCTTTTCCACCTAGACCTTCTTTTAGTTGAGCGATTGCTTCTTTAGGAGAGATTTCATCTACTTCGACTTTTTCGACCTCGGGAGCAGGTGCAGGGTCTGGAGGGTCCTGGAGTGGGAGGCAAAGAGGAGCGAAGAGGAGGATTTCAAGCATGATGACTCAATGGTAATGGGGAGCTATCGAATTGCGAAGCCCTTGGATATTTGAGAACCCCAGTAGAGGGTGGTAGTTCTGCTGGATTTCCCCCAACATTCCAGCGAAATTTTCGGTAAAAGCCGAAAAAACCCAGCGCTGTGCTTGGGGACAGCTCAAGCCACAAACCCAAGGCTTGCTTAGTAAAGCAGGCGTAAAAGGTTGTTCGACATACGAGTCGGGGAACCCGAATCAAATTCAATGGCCTGGAACCAAACTTGAGCGCCCATGGGGGCAGTCAGGGGAACTTGAACCGTTCTAGAGCCATGACCGAGGCCGGAGACGAAAAGGGCGGCAAAGGGTGTTGCGGGCGGAGTTAAATCCAATTGCAGCCCATTGAGCAAAGTGGTTGGCCCCGAGCCTGTAAGTGAGTACAAGACATGGCAAAGAGAGAAGGGACGAGCGTCAATCACCTGAAAATTGGCCAAGCCACCAATGCTTAGGAAAAAGAGGGGGTCAACTTCGAGAACATATTGGTCGTCGGAAGGCAAGTTTGGATCCGTGTCAAACAAGTCCACAAGACCATTCTTGTCTCGGTCCTCCAGGCCATCTAGCAGGCCTCCGCCATCACTGTCGGCATTAAGGGGGTCCGTCACGGTAACAGGGTCGTTGTCGGGCTTGAAAATCTGTGGGTTCGTTCCGAGAGTTCCTTGGGTCAGGCCCGATTCAGTTCCATCTTGAATACCATCTTCATCGGTATCTTTGGAGCTTGCATCGAGTTCATGAGAATCTTGTTGACCATCGGCATCGATGTCTTCATCTCCGTCACCAAAGCCATCATCATCAGAGTCATTGTCCAGAGGGTGTGTCGTGGTGCTCGGGTCCGCATCCGGATGGAACCAAGCCAAATCGGTTCCAGCAATCCCGTTTGCGGGATCTCCTGGCCAACCTTGGTCTCGGCCAAGTTCTTGCCCATCTTGAAGTGAGTCCCCATCTGAGTCCGGGTTTAAAGGATCTGTTCCCAGCAAAGGTGGCTCAAAATCAATCTCGATAATCCCAGGGAGGCGATCCCAACATAAAATCTCAGGCCCAAGGTCATTCCATTGACCATTTGCGGACATGTGGACATGATCTTCTTGTCCAAGCCAAGAGTTCGGTTCGCCAGGGAGCCAATTCCGATAGGTCGTCAATTCGCCCGAAATCCACTCGAAACTTCCCTCAATTCGAGTGTCGTTTAAACCAATCCAAGGTCCGTTTAAATCCGGATTGCTACTACACGAATCTCGATATAGGTTTTGAAGAAGCCAATCGTTTTCTGCGGCGTTTCGGATTGTGGCCAAATGTCCTCCTGCCAAAACGGCTTCCGCTTCGGCTTCATCCCAGGTTCCCGAAGCGCTTAGGCGATACCAGTGATTATTGGATTCGTTCCAGTGCCAGGCAGGGTGAGGATATAGAACTTCTTCTCCATCAGAGAGGCCATCGTCGTCGGAGTCTTGGTCTTTAGGATCCGTTCCCCATAAGGAAATTTCTTCTCCATCCGTAAGTCCGTCCCCGTCATTGTCATATAAAAAACCTGGGTGAAAGTTAATTTCGATGACGCCTCGAAACTTTTGGGTAGTGCGAAAATCTGACCATGAAGAGGCAGCAGCATGGCCAGTTGGAAGCATAGCTGCGGCATTTTGAAGGGCTCCTCCGTTAGGTTGATTTGGAGACCACTTGAGATAAGTGATTCGATCTCCCGAAGTCCAATCCCAAACACCTTCCTGAAGTTCATCGTTAAAACCAATCCACAAAGGGCCATAATCTCCAAAAGTTTGGAACACCCAGTCGTTCTCATAGAAGTCCGAAATGGAGAGGAGATGCCCCTGAACGCTAAGAGCGGAATTCTCGGCATCGAGCCAAGACATACTGCGCGTCATCTTGTACCAATGCTTGGTGCTCGAATTGTAAATCCAGGGACTTTCCTGGGAAAATAGGGGTGATGCCAGTAAAAGGGTTAGGAAAAGGAGGGGGCGAGAAATCATGGTTCAAGGGGGAACCCATGATAACTAAAAAGAGAACTAAGGGGTTTGAATCGTTTTGTCCTCAATCAATTGCCGAAAACGAGCGAACAGATGGGCTGAATCGTGTGGTCCAGGCGCCGCTTCAGGGTGGTATTGCACTGAGAAAACTGGGAGTTGAGAGTGCTGCATGCCCTCAACGGTTCCATCGTTCCCATTCCGATGGGTGACTTGAAGCGAAGCGCTTTCAAGGGAGCCTTCATCTACAGCGAAGCTGTGGTTTTGGGAGGTGATGTCAATACGGCCAGTGTCCAACTCAATTACAGGGTGGTTTGCTCCATGGTGACCGAATTTCATCTTGGATGTTTTGCCGCCAAATACGTGAGCCAAGATTTGATGACCAAGGCAAATGCCCAGAACGGGAACCCCGTTTTCTGCAATCGTGCGGATAGATTGGTGTGCATAAGTTACAGCAGAAGGGTCGCCTGGGCCGTTGGACAAAAACACTCCAGAGGGATTGAGGGCTAAGACTTCTTCGGCCGAGGTGCTGGCGGGGACTACATGCGGTGTAAATCCTGCAGAGACCAGACAGCGCAGGATGTTTCGTTTCACGCCAAAGTCAAAGACGACCAAAGGTAAGCTTTCTTGACTTCCTGGAATGCCGGGTGCTTTGTAATCTTGGTCTTGCCCTTCGGACCAATCATACGCAACTTTTGTTGTTACTTCTGCGGCAAGGTCACGCCCCTCTAGAGGTGTATGAGTTTGTGCTTTTAAAATGAGCGATTTCTCATCCAAATCCTCAGTCGAAATGACAGCTCGTAGGGCTCCCTGTTCTCTAAGCATGAGACTGAGTTCTCGAGTATCCACTTCATCCATCGCAACAATATTGTGCTTGATGAGGTATTCCGGCAAAGTCGAATCTGCTCTCCAATTGGAAGAGACAGGGGAACATTCCCTCATGATTAAGGCTTCAGTCCAACATGCACGACTTTCATCATCCTTCGTGCAACAACCATAGTTGCCAATTTGAGGGTAAGTCATGACTACTCCCTGGCCCCGATAAGAAGGGTCTGTCAAGATTTCCTGGTATCCTGTCATTGCGGTATTAAAGACAAGCTCGCAGGCGCGTTCACCGCTAGCGCCAACGGAGCGGCCTTTTAGGACAATGCCATTTTCAAGGGCAAGAAGGGCGGGGGAAGAGGAGTCTTGCATCAGTTAGCCATTTTCCTCTCGCGCCACCATCGAAGCCAGTCTTCCTCAGAAGAACCAGGATTTTCTCCGGTTAGTCGCCTCAAGCCCCTCATGGCCGCTTGGCTTACCCTGGTCGAAATGACACGAACTTCGAGAACAGCCCCCTCAGTAAGGATATGGGTCACAGGGTAGGCAATGGTTTGGGGAAAGCAAAGGAGAAGAGTCGTAGCAAACATGGAAAGGCCTTTACGGAGAGCTCGCCCAGCGATCCATAAGGTGGAGGGTAGGGATTACGCCTCTGTAGTGCATCGCAAAAGATTTGCTCATAGAGACCTCCTCGGGAAGGTGCTCCCAAGATTCCTCGCAAAGCTCCTTCAAAGAGGAATTTCCGCTGATGGAAGCGGCATAAGCGAGTCCTCGGATGCAAAGTCCACTCATTGCGGGTTCTCCAGAATCGTTGCGATGATATCGGAATGCGTGCTTGCTTTGGTCGTACATGTCTTCGGCCCATTTTTCGGCAAACGCTACAAGAGCTTTTTGGGTGTCGGAGTCGTTGCTGTACTCATGCCACCTTGAAAGTGCTTCCATTCCAATGCCCGCATGAATGGAGGATTTAGTTTCCTCGGCGGAGACCGTGCGCAATAAGCTTTCACACTCGCCAGCCGCCGCGGTCAGTTTTGCGTGAAGGGCAGATGTGTTGGGCCGGCTTTCAGTCAGATGGAAAATGCTGAGGATGTTGATAACAGGCCAGGCGATAGTTCTCGGAGCCAATGTGGTTCCAGCTTCTCGAGCCTCCTCAAGAGTTCGAATCGCATTCGGGACAATCCAATCTGCATGGTGTTCGGCAAAGCGAAGAATGGAATCCTTCAGGCGAGGTTCACCCGATAAAAGGTAGGCTAATACAGTGCCCTCAATGACAGAGTGTCCTCCCATATGTCGTTTTTCCGGGATGGGGTAGGTGTCCACATTGAACACAGGTGGGTTATCCCAACTTCCGCCGTAAAGATCGAAAAACCCTGAAAATTGAGTGTCTAGATCAGTAAATCCAAGCTCTTGAGCTCGAGAATCTTGAGAAATGCCTTCAGCTAATTTTCTCAAGTCGCCCACTTCTTCGCTTCCTTTTAGGTTCCTCTCAATCAGAATGACTTCATTCATGCCAAGCATGCGTAGAACACGGCTTTTCATTTCTTCATCATCTGCGCCATTTCCTTTTTCTTCTCGAACCCATCTCTTTAGGGTGAGCCCAAAGTCTTCTTCATATTGAGCTTCAGCCCATGCGACAACATCGTCTTTAGATAAGGGCCCGCTACGGTTTGATTGAATCAGGGCCTCTAGCTTTTCTGAAAAAAGGTCTGCAATCCAGGTTTCTATGTGGCGCCTAGTTGCCCGGTGTTGGAATGCACCCCCATAAGGAGAGATGTCCACATCTGCGTAGTGCCAGGCAAAGTCCATTCCCAGCTCAAACCCTTTGGGATCACCGGTACGTAGGAAATATTGGAACAAGGTCAGGGCAGGGTCGTACTCGGCTTGCATGGAACCCATATAGCTAATGGTTTTCCCCGTTCCCGAGGCATCACCGAATCCTTGGATTCCATAATCTGTTCTGGCAAATTTCTCACGCCGATCAAGCATGCTGTCAATGGAGTGAGAAATAGGGTTTGCCATCGAGGCAAAAGACTCCGAGTTGAAGGAGCCTAAGTCTCCAAATGCTTTGCTAGAGAGATACCATTCTGGTTTGCAAGAAACCAAGGGTGGTTTAGCCCAGCGGCGAGTGAGAACTGGAACGGGGGTTGTGGGGTCGGTGGGTTGCATATCCAGCCAAACCTCACAGGTTCGACCAAATCCTTCCTCGAGAACAACCGGTCTTTCGTCTACAACGGGGCAAAATTCAACCTCTAGGGAATCTGAATTGCGGGTGAAACCCGATGGATAGAGCTGCCAAAAGTCAGTAACGGAAAGGCAAAAGTCGTCCAAGGCAAGAAACCCAGGAAGACGACCATCTAAAGTTCTGCCTTTTGTGCTCCATTGTTTGTGGCTCACTTGCTGCAAAGAAAAATCGCCATCAAGCACCTTTGTGCCATCGTCGGGAAGGGCGACGATAGGGGAACCTTGTTTGTCCGAAAGAGGGACGGATAGGCTCCAGGCTTGAACTTTGTGGATTCCAGAGTGAATATCCAAGGATTGTTGTACTCGGACTGCCGAGTGATTGCGCCAAGCTGTAATTCGAGTTTTTAGAGAGCAAACAGTTCGCCCACTTGCTGTTTTGAAAGAATCCTCTTTTGCATAGGTCGCTGAAAAGTCAGTGTCGGATTCCAATTGGAAAGTGCCAGGGTGAAGACTATAGCTTGAGACAGATTGCGAATCTAAATTGAGGATACTCTTAATAGAACCCAGCCATGGGGACCCATCGGCATGTTTGATGGAAAACAAGGCGTCATCGCTAAGCGCTAATTGGAAGAAATTGGTTTGTAGAGCGGAATTCCTTACTTGCCATTTATTCCTGGCTTTAATTTTGGCTGTTGTGGTTTTTAAATTTCCCTCCAAGACGGTGTTTGGCTGAATGGGGGGTGACATAAATTCGGCCAAGGCAACCCGCACGGAGCCGTCTTCCCAACGAGAAAGAACGGTGTTGGAGACAGGAATTGGAGGCATGCCCTGAATTTGGAGCTCCCAAGAAGGGGGTTGCTCCGGCGCAATTCCCTTTGGAAGTGGAACTGAAACTCGTACAGGCACTTTTTCAGAACCAGCGTTATAAAAATCACGGATTTGGATGGGGACATCAATGCTGGTGGCTGAGGAAGATGTCGAGCCTTCTGAAGAAGAACCGCTAGAAGAATCTTCTCCTGGAGAACAAGCTAGGAATGAAATAGTGACCAAGCCCAGAATTGGAAAAAGGCGAAAATGGAGAAAAGTCATGTTGTATCTAGTTTACCTCAAGATTGGAGGATTCGTGAGGCAAGAACCGCCGCACCAAAGCCATTGTCAATATTGACTACCCCAATGCCAGGAGAGCAAGAATTCAGCATGGCAAGCAAAGCGGCGAGTCCTTCGAAATTCGCCCCATAGCCCACGCTTGTAGGTATAGCTATGACCGGGGCAGAAACAAGACCACCAACCACGCTTGGAAGAGCGCCCTCCATTCCTGCGCAGACCAGGACAACCGATGCCTTTCGGATGTCGGGAAGGTGGTCCATAAGGCGATGCAAGCCCGCAACGCCAACGTCAGGAATGGAATCGACTTGGATTCCGAAGAGCTCAAGGGTCACCTTTGCTTCTTCAACTACAGGCAAATCGGAAGTCCCTCCGGACAGAATGCAGGCTCGATGGTCGGTCTTTGTAGGTGGGTTTTTACGCCAAGTAATACAGCGGGCTGTGGGATTCCACTGAGAATCCGGTAGGGCTTTGGCTACAGCATCCGCGTGAGTTTGACTCGCGCGAGTTGCCAGAATCCTGTCATGCGCTTTTGATAATCGCACCATTGCTTCTGTCACCTGAGCCGGCGTTTTCCCTTCAGCAAAAACAGCTTCAGGAAACCCACAACGGATTTCGCGATTCGTGTCCATTTTGAGAGGGTCTGAAGGGGTGGGAGTGTGGCGGGAGGAATCCATCTCAGCGGGCTGCAACATCGAGGTCTAAGGAAGCGATATCACCATTTGTTAATTTCGCATAGCCCAAACCAGCAATCATGACGGCGTTGTCTGTGCAAAATTCAGGTGGAGCAAAAGTGGCTTGAATATCGTGTTGGCTGGCGTGGTGCGCCACTCTCTCTCTCAATCGAGAGTTGCGGGCGACTCCGCCACCAATCAGCAAACGAGGGATTTTTTTTTGCTCACACGCTCGCATGCATTTTTGGGCTAAGGTTTCAGTGACAGCGTGCTCAAAGCTAGCACATAAATCCGATAAGTTCTTTGCTCCGGGAAGAGTAGGATCCGTGCGTTTTCCGCCAGGCCCCTTCAAGGTATAGAGAAGAGCGGTTTTCAAGCCCGAAAAAGAAAACTCAAGGGAGTCCGGGCCCATCAATGGGAGTTTAAACGGAAAGGCTTTTGGGTTTCCGGAAGAAGCTTCCTTTTCAATGCTCGGGCCGCCTGGATAGGGGAGGCCAAGCATGGCAGCTCCTTTGTCCAAGGCTTCTCCAGCGGCGTCATCCCGTGTGCACGCCAATAAAGTGTGGGTCAGTGGGGAATCCGTTTGATACAGGCTGGTGTGCCCTCCAGAAACAACCAAAGTAATGTACGGAAATTCCCAAGAGGGGATGGGCATCAAGGCGGCATAAATGTGGGCTTCAATGTGATGGATATCAATGAGAGGTTTCTCAAAAGCCCATGCCATGGACTTGGCGGCAGAAACTCCAATGAGAAGAGAACCTAGCAGGCCAGGCCGAGCGGTTACGGCAATGGCGGACAAGTCATTAGGTAGTACGCCGGCTTCGGAGATTGCAGTTTGTATCGTCGGAACAATTTGTTCCAAATGACTTCTCCCTGCTATTTCTGGAACAACGCCTCCCCATTGAGCGTGTTGGTCAATTTGGCTATGGACTACGGAGGAAAGTACTTCTCTTCCATCAAGGACCACCGATGCAGCGGTCTCATCACAAGAACTTTCAATTCCGAGGATGAGCTTGGCTTCACTCACGCTTGAATGACTTTTTGAAGGTGCTTCAAAGCGGTATTTAAGACGGGGTCTGCGGGTGCTTTGAGTTCTGCAACCCTTGGGAAAAGATTAAAAACTTGTTCTCGATATTTGGCAGGAGGGAAGTCGTATCCAAGCCATCCTTGAATTTCACCGGATTGCTCGAGGTTGACCGCAACAGGGAGATCAGGGAGAAGGCCACCACCTCTTGAATGGTCCGTGTTTCCTTCCAGAATCCTTCCGGAGGGAGTGAGGTAATATCCGGCAGTAAATTTAAGTGCAAAATTACCCGTTCGATATCGGTGGACTTGTTGATATACACCTTTCCCATAACTTTGCTCGCCCACCAAAATGGCAGCGCCTCGGTCTCGGAGAGCACCAGCAAGGACTTCGGAGCCGCTTGCGCTTCTTCGGTTCAACAAAACCACCAAAGGTATGTCAGCGGCTCGAGATAACTTGGCATCCGCAACTCGGACAAGGTCGTCACCATCTCTGACCTGTAAACTGCAAACGGGCCCGCCTTTGAGAAATCGAGAAGCGATATTCACAGCTGCATCAAGAAGGCCACCGGTGTTGAACCGGAGGTCAAGGACTAGGCCTCGAAGTTCCGTGGAATACAGTTGGTCTAAGGCTTGATCCAATTCAGCGGGAGTGGTCCGAGCAAAGGATCGGATATGAATATGACCAATTCCGGCATCTCTATCTAGAAGTTCAACTCGACCGACCGTGGTCCTTTGAACAGGTTGTCGAACGACTTCAGTCTCATAAAGGGTGCCATTTTGTCTTTCCAGGCCGAGTCGGGTCGCTGTGCCGCGTGGGCCTTTGATGGCTTGGACGATTTGGTCGGTTGTCATCTGGGTGACATCCAGGCCATCAACCGAAAGAAAACGATCTCCCGGCGCAATTCCGGCCAATTCCGCTGGCCCATCTGGATGAGGATAACGGACAATACCCGTGGAGCCATCCAGAATGACTCCAATCCCAATGAGCTTTCCAGTACTGTCCTCGTCAAGACGTTGGAGGTCTTCCGGACCAACAAAGTAGGTGTAGGGGTCGTCAAGACCATCCAGCATCCCCTCCACGGCTCGGTGCATGAGCCATTCGGGGTCTTTGGGCTCGACGTAGGAGGACAGCAATCTTTCATGAACCATTCCCAGGATTCGCTCTTCAGGTGGGGTCATTGAACGGGTCAGAATTGGTCCTAAAAAGGTCTCCGCAACAAACACACCAATGCCCGTCAGGACGGAACCGACTAGGATTCCGAGTGGATGAAGGGCTGGTATGCTTCTCCGCGCCATGCTGGACATCCTACGCTTTCTTCCTCTTTTCGCCTTCTGGGCTTCGCTCCCAGGCTGCGCTTCTTGGGTGCCGGATACCTCGAACTACGAGGTCTTCGAATTGACCTTTGATGTCTCCCTTCCCGAAGGGACTAGATCGGAAGACACAACCCTCTGGGTGCCCGTCCCTTTGGAGGATGGCGTCCAGGTTCTTCTAGAAGCAAACACACCGAAGCGTGCAATAACTGGAGCCTCAGATACCTATGGGAATCGATTCTCCAGTGTTACAGGAGCGACTCAAGATTCCTATTCTTGGTCTTGGATTGTGAAAAGAAGCCTGGATGGCCCGGGCAAACTTTCTGCCGAGCCGACGCACCATTATCTCAGCCCAAATCGACTTGTTCCTGTTGGGGGCGAATCCGCCCACCGGGCCATTAAGGTGGTAGAATCGGCTGGGCCTCGTCCGTTGATGCGCGCCCTTTATGACCAAGTTTTGGAAGATATGGATTATTCAAAAATTGGGGAAGGATGGGGGACAGGATCCACAGAATGGGCATGCGAAGAGGGCTATGGGAATTGCACAGACTTTCATGCCCTTTTCATTTCCATGTCCCGTTCTTTAGATGTGCCAGCCCGGTTCACTATTGGCTTTCCCTTGCCCGAATCTGAGGCCGGCGTAGTGAAGGGATATCATTGTTGGGCGCATTACTGGGATTACGCCCAGGGTTGGACACCAGTTGATATTTCGGAAGCCGATAAGCATCCTGAGCAAAAGGAGTTCTTTTTTGGTAATTTGGATGCCAATCGAATCTCGATGACCGCTGGGAGAGATTTGATTTTGACCCCCCCTCAACAAGGTCCCCCGCTGAATTACATGGTGCGCGCCTATGCTGAGAAAAAAGGTCAGCCTGTACAAGCAACGACGACGGTCCGCTTTCAAAGAGTGCGCTAAAATCAGCTTTTCCGAATTCCTTTCCCTACCGAATCATGCCCCGTGCCCACCTCATATGCAAAGCTGAGTTTTGTGCAGCCTTCCGGCTCCACAATCCCAGCAAAGATGACGCGTGGAATCGTGAGACCTACGGTATTTGCAATAGCGACTCTTTTCATGGTCATAATTGGTTGATGGAAGTTGAAGTTTCCGGGGAAATCCACGAAGAAACTGGCATGGTGATGGACCTATTGAAGCTCCAGGACCTCGTCCAAGAAAAACTCATTTCTAAAGTGGACCACCGCAACTTGAATACGGATGTAGATTTTTTGGCTGGCAAGCTAACGACAACGGAGAATCTGGCAGCCGCTTTCTGGGAGCAATTGGAACCAGAGCTGCCTCAAGGAGTCCAACTAAGGGAAATACGCCTCGAGGAAAGTCGAGATTACTCCGTCCGCTATTGTGGTGCTGATTAGTATGAACACCCCAACCTCCCTGAATCAAAGAAAGGACTCCACCATGGAGAGTTTGGTGGAAGCAATGCTGGAACAAATTGGAGAAGATCCTAAGCGTGAAGGTTTGCTCAAGACTCCTCAAAGAGTAACCGAAACGTTAGCTGATTTGACTAATGGGTACCAAAGGAGTTTGGAAGAAACCGTAAACGGCGCCATCTTTCACGAAGATGCGAGCGAGATGGTTCTGGTGAAGGATATTGAGTTCTATTCCTTATGTGAGCATCACATGCTTCCCTTCTTCGGAAAAATTCATATTGGTTATGTCCCAGATGGTCGAATCGTGGGCTTGTCCAAACTTCCCCGAATTGTGGAGATGTTCGCTCGCCGCTTGCAAGTGCAAGAAAGAATGACTTTGCAAATTGCTGAAGCCATTGAATCTATTTTGAGCCCCCTTGGCGTTGGCGTTGTTTGCGAAGCCTCTCATCTCTGCATGATGATGCGAGGAGTTGCAAAACAATCCAGTTCGGCCACGAGCTCTGCGATGCTTGGCATTTTCCGGAGTGACGCAAGAACTCGTAGCGAGTTTTTGTCTTTGATTCGTTAAGGCAATTCCCTCTCGGTTAGAAGAAAGTTCCATCGAGACTGGTTTGAACAAGGGCAATACCTTGGTTATCCCAAGCGCTCACATGGACTTCATTTCTTCCAAAAAGGCGAAGCCAGTGCTTGGGGATGACCAGCCTGAGAGTGTCCCGGCCAGCGGGCTGAAAGGCAACCGGTGGCTGATTGTTCACCCAAGCCCAAGCAGTTGTCGGCTGGCGGTCTTCAACCAAGTCTTTCACATCTGGGCCAAGGTCGCGTATTTGAATTTCCCTTGAAAGCCCTGGTGTTTGGGTAGGGTTGATTACCGCGACACCAACTCCGTATCGATGGACATTGACCACAATCTCCTGAGATTTTTTGGCGAAGGTGGCCTCTTGAATTGCTAAGGCAGCGGCACGAGTCATTTTTGGGAGGAAAAGCCCCATAACGAAAAAAATGAAAAAGAGTCGGACTCGTTTCATGATTAGAAGCTCCCACTAAATGTATTGGGTTTTCCGGAATCGTCAAGAATGACGAGCTCCCAGGAGTCCGCGAGTACTCCTTGAGAGTTTTGGTTTTGAAATGAACCAAATGAAATCGTGTCTGAAGGGACTGTGATTTTCGCTTTCATTCCTGAAACATACTTGTCAGGTGGGTCTGAGAACCCTTCCTTGCCATCGTTGTTATTGAACATCGTGAGCTGAGCCCCTTCCAACTGAGGGCATGGAGTTTTCCCCGCACTGATGGTCAGTCCCTTGAAGGACCACCCGCTATTGGATTGAGCGGCGCCTAGTGCTCGAACTTCTAAACAGCTGGTGTCGGCTAAAACTACGTTCCCTTCACATCCTTCTTGAAGAAAAACGAGTGGCAATAGCATGAAGAAACGTGTCATTTTTTACCTCCCCCGCGGAATGCGGTATCCAGTGGACGATTCCCAAGACTGGAGGCTACAAAAAAACCGCGAAGTGGAGAACTTCGCGGTTATTGATAGTTTGGGTAAAGCTTACCCAATGGTGAGTTCTTCAGTCACGTCGAGGAGTTCATTCAGATTAATCCAAGAAACGGCAGAGAAGTAAAGGGGGAAGCCTGTGGTCCCGGCAGGGATGCCAATGCTTGAATTCGCTGTGCCAGTGGCATCTGCGACGATATTTGCAATCATCGTTGGAGCACTAAGGCCAGTATTTACAATAAATCCGAGGTAGCCGGCAGAACCGGTACTGGTTCCGTAAAAGAAGTATATTTTCTCATTGGGGTGGCCAAAGTTAGCCTGGAGGTTTGTCGTGGCGCCAGCGGCAGGTGGTGGGCTGTAGTCAAGCTGGAATGGTGGGGCGACGAGGAGGCCTCCATCGTCAGGGTCTAAAGGGCTTACTCGCAAGAAGGGGCTACTTGTTTTGGTCCCAACTTGGAAAATCAGCGGACTTCCAGCAGACATGGTCAACGGGATTGGAACGGTGATAGTTTTCGTTCCACCCGTTACATTTGATGCTAAGAAGAAGTAATCTCCACCTGTAGGTGTAGAGAATTGTTGGAAGTTTCCAATATCCAAATCAAACCCCTCTGCAGAGGTCGTTGGAGTAATGCTCTTCCCCGCATAGAAGTAGAGGTCGCAGGGGTCCCTTAGGTTGTCTACGGTTATCGTGACATCGTCACCTAGCAACCAGGTGGAAGTGACTGTTGTTGCGGGTGGATCTAAATCCGTATCTGGTGGAGTCCAGTGAGATATTGCGCCAGTACTCGTGCCCGCACCGGTGGAAATTCGTGTCCCACTAGCGACGAAATCACTCTTCCCACTTCCATTAGAGTCCGACAAGCGTGTCATCGACCATCCCATACGATCGCCAAGAGTGCCATCAAGTTCAAGTAGGGGGCCAAGTTGAGGAGTTGGGTTGGCGAGATCTAAAACTTCAATATGGGAGTTCCCTGGTTCGCCAATTGCGAGGTCTGGTTCGCCGTCGAAGTTGGAATCATCCAAAAGAGCGACGGAGAATCCAAAGTGAGCCCCTAAATTGACCCCATCTATTCGGTGAGTATTTGGGAATCCGAGGCTAACATCCCAGACAAAGACAGAGCCTCCGTGGTTGATGGGGGCGCCGGCAGCGAGGTAAATCGCACCGGAGTCTCCCTTTAAAGCAGAGACGGAAATGCCCACACCTTTAACTGGAGGGCCGGCAAGCGTTGGAAGGAAATTGAATTTGGAAAGAAGGCCACTCCCAGGGTGCACTGCAAAGAGGGAAGCTGAGCCAGTTGTAGAATCAAAGGGTGCGCCGACCACTAATAAAGGAGGGCTGATGCTTCCAGGGCAATCTAACGCGAACCCAAACCATTCGCTGTTGGTCGAACCTACCAACATGTCGGAAGTGGAAAAATCCTCGTCTAATGCTCCGGTTGTTTGATTGAAGTTGAATGCGCGAACATCGCCATCCATGTTCCCGTGGCCAATCGCGGAAACCATTAGTTCCTTGATACCATCTCCGTCGATGTCACCAAACGCAAGGGCGGAACCCAGCATGTCTCCAGCGGCAAGTCCCTCAATCGTGTCCAGAACGGAACCATCGGCACCACTAAACACATATGCACGGCCAGAGAAGAAGCCGTTAGCGCCTTCGTAATAAGGTGAGCCTGCCGCAAAGTCTTTGGATCCATCGCCGTCGAGGTCATCCAAGCCGATGACATCTACACCGAGTAAATCTCCAGCACCCTCGCCGTCTACTCGAAGAAGGACATTGCCCGTGTCGCCGTCGAGAATGAAAACTGAGCCGCTGTTGCGGCCATTGTTGTCGGCGCCAATTGCGCCAACAAGGACTTCTGAGAGTCCGTCACTGTCCAAGTCGCCCATTTCTGCTACGGAATACCCAAAAGCATCTCCGGTGGAGCCGCCAGGACTATTCCAAGTGTTGAACCAATCTTGTTGGGCGAAAAGGGAGGGGGTCAGCGCGAAGGCAAGAGCCGACGCAAGGAGGGGAATTGAGTCACGCATTTTGAGAAGGATGTTCAAAGGAGGGCCAAGCCTCTTAGGTCGTCGGGATGAAAGGGACCGGCTGTCCAATCCTACCCGATGGAAAGGACTTTTGCCGGGGAAACTAGGCGTTCCTAAGGGTTATGGTTGCTTGCCCCAGCCACGCTAATCTGCGCATATGAAGGGTCCCATCTCCGCCTCTCTCCTCGTTTTTCTCGGCCTCTCCTGTGGAGGAGATTCTGGACAGGTTAATACACCTGAACTGCCTCCCCAGAAAGAGGTTGCGACGATTACTCCAAATCCTGCTACTGCAGGAATGGCTTGGCTTCGTGCCCATGTTCTGCTCGACTCGACCGGGGAGCCTGTACCTGAAATCCGGGTGCGATTGCTTTGGAAGGACGATCTAAACGATATGGGCCGTGCATTTGAGACCACGGATTCAGAGGGTCGCTGCAGTTTTGAAGTCCAAGCAGGGACTTTCGTCCAATCCATTGCGGTCTCCCCAACCCCATCCACGGCACCCAGTGCCAAGGTCATCAAAAAACCGGTTCTCGCCGGTGCTGACATGGAATTTGAGTTTAGGCTTCAGCCAGGTGGCGTCGTTTCTGGGCAAGTGTTGGATTCCATGGGCAAACCCATTGTTGAAGCTGATATTCACCTTTGGTTCAAGAAAAAGGAAAAGTTAGCCCAAAAGCCGGAAGCTTCTGTCGACCTCCTCTCTAAAACTCATGAGGGGGGCACATTCACCCTTGGGGGAATTCCTGAAGGTCCGTTTATTCTGGAGGCTATTGCTGAGGAGAGAGTGTGTGTTCAAAGGGTTGGCGGAGAAATCAAAAGCGGTCAAGTTTTGGATGGGCTAGAGTTATTAATGGAGCCATCCAACACTGTTTCTGGCATGGCTCTTGGGAGTGATGGGGAGACCGTTCAAGCGGCTCTTGTCGTTGCTGGAATGGTGGGGCGCCACGCCCGTCGGGACTCAACCCACCATCAGGGCATTTACTATTTTCCCGTGCGCCAACAAGTTGTTTATTCGGACGTGGATGGCAGTTTTACTTTGAATTCAGTACCCATAAGTCAGGTTTGGGCCGTGGAGGCGAAACACTTGGACTATCAGCCCCTTCGAAGCCGCCTTTTGCCAGGCACAGGGAGCTTAGATATAGAAATGATTCGGGGGTACCGCTTGGGGGGAGTCGTTCATGATGAGAATGGCAACCCAGTTTCAAAGGCATATCTTCGTTTGCGTGGAGAACAGGATAGAGAACGGCGAGCTCAAAGGAACGGTCTCTTCCAATTCAAAGGGCTCTTTGCAGATTTAGAAGCCGCTTTGTTGGTCTATTCTCCCGGCTACGCCGTGACCTCGATTTGGCCATTAAATCTTGAAGATGGGAATGAGTCTCTCGAAATTCTTCTTCAGCAGGGGGAAATTGTTGCGGGGCAGCTTTTGAATGCATCAGGAAGCCCTCTCCCTAACATGCGCATTGAAGTCGTTCTTCCTGAAATGAAAGCTCCGAACAATGCGGAATTTCCTGGAGGCCACCCTTGGCGTGAATTTGGGTTGGGGGTTACTCAGTCTGGACCAGACGGCGCCTTCTTCCTCTCCGACCTTCCTTCCGGCACTCATCTATTGAGAGCTTTTCAAGCGGATGGGGTTCAAGTTGGTGAAATCGAAGTCGAAGCCGGGGACGAATCGGTTTCTTGGATATCTCCATAGTTTTGCAAGCGTTCTCCATCGATTCCCTATTGGATGCTCGGCGCGATGGCCGAGAGCAAACTGAGCACGAAATCCGTGCTTTTGTCGATGGAGTTGTATCGGGTGCGGTGAGTCGACCCCAAGCTGCAGCATGGCTGGCCTTTGTTTTTCTCAATGGAATGACCCATGAGGAAACGGTGGCCTTGACCCGTGCCATGACGGAATCGGGCGAAACTTTGTCCTGGCCTGGTATTGAGGGTCCCTTTGTGGACAAGCATTCCACTGGCGGGGGGGGCGATAAGGTTTCCCTTGTTTTGGCCCCGATTTGGGCGGCGATGGGCCTGCGAGTCCCCATGCTTTCCGGAAGAGGTTTAGGGATTACTGGGGGTACCTTAGATAAGTTGGAAGCGATTCCAGGTTTTCGAACTGATTTGAATCCAGCTGAATTACATGCAGTTCTTGGGGCTGCAGGTTGCTTCATTAATGGCCAAACGGAAAGCATTGCTCCAGCAGACCGTATTCTTTACGCCCTTCGAGATGAAACCCAAACGGTTCCCTCGATTCCACTTATCACCGCAAGCATCCTTTCTAAAAAACTGGTTGAAGGATTAGATCGTTTAGTATTGGATGTAAAATTCGGTACTGGCGCTTTTATGAAAACGCAGGAGGATGCCCAAGCTCTGGCGGATTCCTTGGTAAGCGTGGGCTGTGGTGCCGGCGTACAAACCACTGCCCAGGTAACGGGAATGTCCACTCCGCTCGGGTGCGCTATTGGCAACGCACTTGAAGTTCAAGAGGCGGTGGATACTTTGCAAGGTGAAGGCCCAGAAGATTTTGTGAATCTTTGTCTTGAGTTGAGCGGAGACCCCAAAGGAGCCGCCCAAGTTCTTCAAGATGGTTCTGCATGGGAACATTGGTGCTTGATGCTGCGTGGCCAGGGTGGAGATCCAGAGGCCCAACTTCTTGGTGCGGACTGTAAGGTCGAAACCATTGAGGCTGAAACGAGTGGGCTTTTACAAACTTGTGATGCCGGCGAGTTGGGATTGGCCGCTTTCCGATTGGGCGCTGGCCGGACTCGATCCGAAGACTCCGTCCATCCTGGTGTAGGTTTGAAACTTCACGCAAAGTTGGGGGATTTGGTTTCGAAGGGGCAACCTCTGGTAAGTATTTTCTATGATGCCGGGCGGGGTTTTGAGGAAGCTAAGACTCACCTGGCCCGCGGTCTCGCTCTTGCTTGACTGGTAGAGATAAACTTCGCCATGCTTCAATTGGACTTTGTGGACGGGACTCTTGGCTGGCGTCGCCGCCACGGAGGGGGCCGAGGACAAGCCGTAGCTAAGGCAGTTGGTCTGCGTGCAGGGGCAAAGCCGCCCAAGGTTTTGGACTGCACGGCCGGTCTGGGGCGAGATGCTTTCATCCTTGCAAGCCTTGGTTGTGTTGTGCACGGCCTTGAGCGAAGCCCGGTTGTTGCCGCAGCTCTCAAGGATGCCCTTCAACGCGCCCATACGGATTCCACCACAGCAGAGGCTTTAGGGGGTAGATTGAGCTTTCAGCATGCCGACGCTCTTCTTGTTCTTCCCGAGCTCGTGGCGTCGATTGAACCGGAGGTGCTCTATGTCGACCCCATGCACCCCCCGAGACCCAAAAGCGCTTTGGTAAAAAAGGAGATGCGGCTTCTTCGTGAGGAAGTTGGCGTGGACGTGGACGCCGAGGATTTGGTGCGCTTGGCTCTGGAGCAGGGCGTCAACCGCGTAGTGGTCAAGATGCCTCGGCGAGCGAAGGCTTGGGTGAGGGAGCCACAGCATCAAATGATGGGTAGAAGTACTCGTTTCGACATCTTCTTGTTTTCTAACTAAAATAGGAATCTATGGAATCCTCTTCACTCCCTCTGCTTGAAGTTCCTGAAGCATCTGAAATCCGTGACTGGGCTACGGAGCAAGGCATCCTTATTTTGGCCCACAGCTATCAAGAGGGCTTTTTGCAGGAGGCCGCTCACTTTGTGGGGGACTCCTTGGAGTTAGCCCGCAAGGCTTCGGAGACTCAACTCGATTCCATTTGTTTTTGTGGCGTCCACTTTATGGCAGAAACGGCGAACATTTTATGCCCTAATGCAGAGGTCTTTGTTCCTGATTTGGATGCGGGTTGTTCTCTTGCCGATTCATGCAAAGTCGAGGATCTAATTCGATACCAAGATCACCTGGAGGTAAAACTTGGCCGCCGCCCAACTTCGATTGCCTATGTGAATTGCACGGCTGCGGTGAAGGCCGCTGTGGACGTGATTTGTACCAGCGGCAATGCCCGTGCGGTTGTGGATTCCATTCCCGAGAATGAACCTATTCTTTTTGTCCCCGATATGCATTTGGGAGGCTGGTTGAACGAAGTCACGGGTCGAGAAATGATTCTTTGGAATGGCGCTTGCGAAGTGCACGAACTTTTCTCCGTGGACACTTTGCTTGAGCTACAGGAGAAAAATCCAGGTGCGATTACCATGAGCCATCCGGAGTGCCCAAAGCGAATTCGGGATGCAAGCGATTGCGTTCTTGGGACCGCAGGCATGTTGCGCTTGGTGAAAGAAAGCCGGGGCAAGACTTTCATCGTGGGAACGGAGGGGAATATGATTTATCGCTTCGAAAAAGAGGCACCTCAAAACACCTATATCCCCGCCCCGGGAGCAAGCTGTGCTTGCAATCTTTGCCCCTATATGCAGCTGAACACCCCAGAAAAGCTGTGGAAATGCTTGCATGACCGAGGGCCCCGAGTTGAGGTGCCATCTCAATTCCGCCGGGGAGCAATGGCCTCGCTCGGGCGAATGCTCGAAACGACCTGATTCGCTTGCCTTTTTTTGGTCTTCCGTAACAGCTTTTCAAGAAAGAGGTTAGGACAGATAATCGGTTTTTTTGTACCGACTTCTTAGACTTTTCCTATAAAAAGTCGATTTTTTTGTCCCTTCCAACAGATTTGTGGGTTTCAAACTCATGAAGGCCGTGCCTTCTGTTCCTTACTGATTCAGGTGGGACGCAACTTCCTGGATTTTTTTTCGAAGCATCGTGGGGATGCTGGGGCTTTTGCCCCTTATTAACTACAGCTCTTCGCGGGTTCGACTTCGGTCGTCCCGCGATATTTTTTTTGCTTCTTTCTTTCGGGAGAAAGGGAGTAAAATTCAGACGTGCCTCCCGCAATTAGCCCAGCCCTCGCCGTTTTCGTGCAGATTCTTATTGGTCTGCTGGTGAGCTACCTTGCGCGCCAGCGAGGAAGAAACCCTGTTGCTTGGTTTATTGCAGGCATGCTTGGGGGTGTCCTATCTTTAGCTCTCCTCGTATTCCTCCCCGATTTGGAGCGAGAGCGCCTCTGGAGACGCTTGGAATGGATGGAAGGGCAGAAGGGGCCGCCTCCTTCTCCCCCAAGCGTTTCCGAGGAAGTTGTTCCGCCAACTACCGAGCCTAGAGATTCGCCTTCACCTGTTTTACCGATTCCTTTCGCTTCTCCCTTGGCAACTCACGGCTGGTACCTTGCCCTCCCTGGAGGGAATCCTGAGGGCCCATTCGCCTTGGATATTATTCGGGAGAAATTCAAGGGTGGTGAGTTGACCGGGTTTTTGATTTGGCAAGAAGCTCTGGATAGTTGGATGCCAGTGAACCTTAGTCCCGTTGCGAGTGGCTAGGCTTAGTTCCCGGCGACCTTGAGGACCCAGTCAGTCCAAAGTTCTTCCAGGTTTTTATAGGTTTTTTTCCCGAAAGTCTTTTTGAAGTAAGTTGTAGAGCCCTTGCTCCTGTAGGCCGAAGACAGAAAACGGAAAAAGCTCTCGCGCAATTCATCATTTCCAGAATGCAAGAGGAAGCGGACCAAAGTGTAGGATTGGGCATAGCGCCTTACCCGACCAGTAGAAGCCCAAAAGTCGCCCTTTTGATAATTCAGGACTCGCGTCAGCCCATCCATTTTTTTGCCGGCATCTCGATGGACACGGAACCGAGGCATTTCAATGAGGGTGTTGTCAAAGGAAATGGATCCAGGGGTTTTTATTATCCCGGCCTCAAAATAACAAGCAAGACCTTCATCTAACCAGCCCGGGAACTCTGGGTCCCGCCGCTCTAGTTCTCTGCCCGTGCTAAATAAAAGGGCGTGAGTCGCTTCATGGAGAAGGTTATCGGGGCCTGCACTTGTGAAAAAAGAGCGCAGTATTTTCTCAGAAGAATCAAAATAGGCTGCTTCAATTCCTGATTGGGGAGGAAAGCTCTCCAGGTCTGGATAGATATAGATTTGAATGCGATTTTGGAGTTCGTAAAAGCCAATTTTTTCTTGGAATTGGGCGTAATAAAGAGAATAAAATTGCTCTAGCTCCATACAGGAAAAAATGACATCGTCCAAGGGGCCTGCGGCTTTGACTTCAAAATGGGACGTTTGGATTTCCCAGGAATCAGAAAAATCAAACCTTCGTTCTTGGATGGTTTCCCAGCGAACTCGACTTCCAGACTTAAGTTTGGCTTTCCAGTCGTCTCCGTACTTCTTGTGGCCAAGTGCGGTGTGGGCTTTCTCATTGGCAGGGTCCACAACCAAGGCAAAGTACCGGAGCATCTTGGCGTCTTGAGGATAGCCATGCTCAATGCACCAGTCTGCCAGCTCATTGGCCATCGGTGCGGTAGGGGTGGAGGTTGCCAGTTCCTTGAGTCGGCGGATGTACTCCGGATAATCAGGACGCGGTCCCGATAGATTGGAAATCTTGGATTGGGCAATTGTTTTGTGCCGAGAGCCTTGAGCCAGAACAACTTCTTCATCCGTCTTTCGAAGAATAATCCCTTCCAATTTTTTCCCGCTGGTTAATTCAACAATGTCCAGGACGGGATCGTCGCCACCGGCAGCAAGAATGAGGGCGCAAAGGAGATTCAACATTGCTACCAGAATACGGAAGAGGCCGCCCCTTGGGGGACGGCCTCATGTCCGCAGTTATGACTCGATTAGTTTCCGCTACGGTCCCAGGCGTAAGCACCAGGAGTGCAGATCTGCCAGTTCTTATCGGCAGCTTGCGGATCGTAAAAGGGATTCCCTACGGGGAAGGACTCAGGGGTGTTCCAAGCAACTAGTTTGAAGTTAGTGCCATCAGATCGATAGGCATAACCTTCGCTACCAAAATCAGTCCCTTCTTCGGGGTCTTTTGGAAGAGCAGGCAAAAATTCAGGGACTAAGCCCGGGATGTAGCCGCCTGGGCCATAGCTTTCGGCGGTGCCGAGTTCATTTGACCAACGGTTCCCGGTGTCGGGGTATAAGCCGTTGACGCGATGGAATGCTTCGACGGCGGCCTGAACGGATTTCAGGTCGGCGGCTCGGCGAGCGTCGCGTGAAGTAGAAGCACTGTCTTCGAGTACTGGAATGAGGACACCAGCCAACATGGCCAGAATCGTCACAACAATGAGCATCTCGACAATCGTAAAGCCTGCGTTGCGCTTAATTTGCATCGTTTTTTGTATTTGCTGAGGATCAAGGTCAAAGGCTCGGAATCGAACCCTTCAGCCCTTCTTCGGAACAAAAAGCAACTTACTTGAGGAAATCATGAAAACCAGGGGAAACAGGAGCGCCCTTCCGTCAAAATGGAGGCTCAAACCATGACTGCCCTTCTTGTTACCCTCGTTATTTACAAATTACTTCTTTTGGGAGTGGGAGCCTGGGCTTCCAGCCGATCGACGAGTGAGATTGATTTTTTCTTAGGCGGCCGCCGTTTGGGCCCGTGGATTGCCTCTCTCTCCTCTGCGGCCTCAAGCTCCTCTGCATGGACCCTGCTTGGGGTCTCAGGGGCAGCCTTTTCGTGGGGATGGTCTGCGGTTTGGCTGCTTCCTGCCTGCATGTTCGGCTTTGCTTTAAATTGGTTTTTTGTGGCTGAGCGTCTTCGAAGCCAGTCTGCGCGGACGGGCGCCGTGACTTTGACAGAATTTATATGTGGGAAGGACCGTCGTTTGCGCGCCCTTGCAGCCATCATCATTTTGCTTTCTCTCGGTGTTTATGTTGCGAGTCAATTCAAGGCTGCAGGGGTGACCTTTTCCGAAATATTGGGGATGGGGGATGTTCTCGCAATTGGAGTGGGTGGAGGGATTGTTTTGCTTTACACCATGACGGGAGGCTTTTGGGCCGTGTCTGTGACTGATTTGATTCAAGGAGTGGTGATGGTCATTGCTGCGGTTTTGGTTCCGATTGTTGCCCTGTTTGAGATAGGAGGTTTTTCAGAAATGATGGCGGGCTTATCAAATCATGAGGAGCTCGCTTTGCGGGATCCCTTTGGAGACAGAGTAGGTTCGGCAGCGGTGGGCTTTGTTTTGGGGACGTTGGGGATTGGCCTTGGGTACCCTGGGCAGCCACATGTAAGCAACCGTTTTATGGCCATGCGGAATTCTGAGGATGTCCAGAAAGGAACCTGGATTTCGTTGATATGGGCGATATTAATTTACACCGGCATGTTGATTGTTGGCTGGTGTTCTCGTTCCCTCATCCAAGAAGTGGGCAACAACGAGGCTGTTCTGTTACTTCTGACCCAGGAACTGTTCTCCCCAGTTCTTGCAGGCATCATTGTTGCAGCCGTGTTGTCCGCAATTATGTCAACAGCGGATAGCCAGTTATTAGTTTGTGCATCCACAGTGAGTTATGACTTGGCTCAATCAAGAAATAGATCTCAAGACCGGGTGACAATTTTGATAATCGGGGTGGTTGCAATTTTGGCTGCTAGTTTTGTGGAGCAGACGATTTTTGATTCTGTCCTGTTTGCATGGAGCGCCTTGGGAGCGGCCTTTGGCCCTCTATTGCTGGTTCAGCTCTGGTGCGGACCCGTTCGGTCATCCTACGCATTGGCTTCCATGGCATCAGGTTTTTCTCTTAGCTTGATTTGGTTTTTTACTCCATTATTAAAGGGATTGATTTATGAATTGGTACCGGCTTTTCTCCTTGCCCTCCTGCTTGCTTGGCTTGGCTTTAGGCAATCGGGAAGGGGAAAAAAGGCATAATTCCATGCCATGACGCCCCCTCATCGCTAGAGTGGATATTGAGCAAAAGGGCCAACCCTGCTCCGGAAAAGCCATGAATTCACCCTTCTTTCTAAAGTCGATTCTCCTCCTTTCCCCATTCGTTCTGGCGCCTTTGGAGCATGAGGATCCGCAGCTTGGGTTCAAGATCGATGTCCCCAAAGATTGGAAGGAGATTGCCTTGGCGACAAATGAAAGGCACCTTGTTGGGAAGTATGAGTCTGATCGGAAATATTATTACACAGATAAAACATTTGGTTACACAATGGAAAATCGCCCCAGCATGACCATGATTGCCTTTGGCGAAAAGTCCGATTCGTCTGGACCAGTTACTGGAAAGGTAGATGGCGAAAAAAATAATGTTGTCAGAATAACTTATAAAAATCCATACGATGATTATTTGGATTACCTACGAAAAAAAACAAGTGGCGCTGGTTGGTTTGTGGATTCTGAGGAGACAGTCGACGTCCGTGGCATTGAGGCTACTGCTTATGACATCAAAATCGAAAAGAGCTCTAATGCGCCTATGCGAGTCAACGCCTGGGTTTACCACCTTCCTGGTGTAGACATTGCTGTTGAGTTCATTCTCTTTGAGTCGGTGTATCCGAAACTGAAACGGAGCCTGAACAAATCCTTCAAATCGTTCAAGGTAATTGAAAGGACAGAAACTCGAGACAAGTCAACAGAGCTTCTTGAAGTTGATTGGGGAGATGATACCCCACAAGATCGCATGAAAACTCGGAAGGCCGTTGAAGAGAATCAACGGAAAAAAGCTCAGGAAAACCTCCCAGAAGATTGGATTGTCAAGGAAATGAGCCGCTACTTGGTATTGAACCATGCCGATAAAAAACATGCGAAGAAAGTCGTCAACCAAGTGGATGCAATGTTTAAGTGGCTGGACAAGACTTTTCCGTATGTCAATCCGGAGGAATATGTTCGCGCCCCTATTATTCGAATCTGCGCCAACGTTGAGGAAGAGAGGTCCTTTCAGCGAGGCTCTTCATGGAGCTTCACTAACATTGAAATTCTTACCCACAAGAGTACTGCGGGCGCGTCTAGTTTTGAATGGGGATACCTGAATAGGCGGGCCATGAGCTTTTGGTTTAGCGATAAGGATCGCTCCTTGTGGCGCAATTTGCCGACCTGGCTCAAGCTAGGGCTTGATGGAATGAGCCGATATGGAGGTACTTTGAAGGGGTCGAAGATGCAATTTGCTGCGACGAGCTATGAAAACGAGTCCATTAGGGAATCCTTTCGGCAAGAATCTGTCCTTCTTCCAAGCGAGTTGATTCGGCTTCCAGTAGGAAAGTTCAGGAATGTGCCTCGTGGCTCGTCGTTGTTGTGGGAGTGTGTTTCCTTTACGCGCTGGTTATTGGAAGGGCCTGGAGCGAAAAGTAAATTAACGAAGGGGTTGGCAGAAGAGATTATTCTTCATGCGCAGGTTGTTTTGGAAGAGCGAGCTGCGAAAGAAAAAAAAGAAAAGGAAGAGGATGATGATGAAGAGGCCGAACCTATGACAGAGGAAGAGGAAGACGCGGCCTTTGAGGCCGACTCCAATAAATGGGAGGTTCGCACGCAAGCTTTTGTTGACGAAGTGTTCCGCCGTACTTTTGAAGACTGGTCCGAAAAAGATTGGGCTTCTCTTGACAAAACTTACATGAAATACCTGAAATGAAGAGACCCTTTATTTGTTGCGTCGCATCCTTTTTCATTTTTCTTTGCGGGGAACTTTTTGCCGACATCCTCATCCTGAAGGATGGTCGTGTGTTTGATGGAGTCGACTTGGAGAGCTCTGAGGGTGGCTACTTGGTGCATTTTGAGCACGGAGATGTTTTTGTCCCCTCACGCTTAATCGAATCTGCTGTTGTCGAAGGTGGCGAATCCCCTCTCTATGAGGCTAACGACGAATTTGAGCAAAAAAAATTAGACAATGGGTTGTTGCCTTTTCGTGGAAAGTGGATGTCTCCAAAAAAGAGAGAGAAAGAAATAGCATCATTTGTCCGCGAGCAGCGCGAGGCAATTGAGGATCATAAAAAACATAGCGTCTGGAGAAATCGCTACAAAGTTCAAACGAAGTACTTTAATTTTGAGCATACGATTTCGCCTCATGTGTTCGAGCGCTATAGTCGAACTATGGAGGCCTATTTTGCGGCTTTCTGTAAGGAATGGAAGGTTAAGCCTCAGCGCGGTTATGCCAAAGACCCGAAGGACACGCGACTCTTAGTTTGTTTTTATAGCGATAGGCCACTCTTTCACCAAGTGAGCGGCGCAAACTCCAATGTCCTTGGGTATTTCCGTTTCGTCAAACCGTTGGAACTAGATATTTACTATGACCGGATTGCCCCAGAAGACAGTACGGAAGTGATGTTCCATGAGGCCAATCACTATCTTCAGAAACTGATTAATGTTGAATTCTCTTACCCACATTTCCCTGGTGAAGCCTTGGCGGAGTTCTATGGCGCATCTCATTGGGATGAGGAAACGGGAAAGTTGGAGTCAGGATTGATATTGGAAGGGCGGCTCACCGAAGTCCAGACGGATATCGCCAAAGGTGACATGATGTCCTTGGAGAAAATGCTCTCGACTCGAATGTATCAGCATTACACTTGGGGTTGGACATTTGTTCACTTTTTAATGAACGATAAGCGGCATGCTAAAAACTTTCGCAAGTTCTTCGTTGGCTTGGCGAAGGATAAAAAAGTAGCACGAGTTCATATGGGAATCGATGGGTTGAAGACTGTTCCCCAGGAAGAGGTTCTGGGCGTGTTTATGAAGTACATGAAGCTCAAGAACAGGGAATCCCTCCTTCAAATGGAGAAGGAGTGGCATGAGTATGTCAAGACTGAACTCAAGGTGACCTCTAGTGTTGGTTTGGAGAAGGCCGCCGAGAACGCCCTGCGTTACGATCGGGAAATCCGAGCTCGGCGGTTATATCAGGAGGCGATTGATACTGGAAAAGCAAGTGCTCGAGCCCACCACCGCTTTGCTCTTTTTATCTTGAAATCTGGAATGGACAAGAAAAAGAGGAGTGGGGAGGAAGTTGAGAAGGAGAAAGGAGAGCTTCTCAAGTTGTGGAAGAAAGCCGTTGAGTTAGACCCCATGACAGGGCAATATCACGCAGCTCTTGGATATTTCCTTAAGGCTACTGGGGAACTGGAAGAAGGTGGACGAGTGATGCGCCTGGCTGACGACATTGGCCCCAAGGATGAAAACGCCAAGTTGCTTTCCAAGCTAAGGAGCATCTTGCCTTTAGATGTGGAAAACGAGCCGGAAAAAAAAGAAGAGTAGGCCTAAGAAAACTGCGCAATCACAGGGGCGTGATCGCTTGGTGCCCCTTCTCCAGTTGATTTGCGTCTTTCCTCCCGGTCCACTTCAAATGCAACACAGTTTGAGGCTAAGGTTTTGCTTGCGAGCATCAAATCAATTCGAAGCCCTAGATTTCGGGGGTGAGAGCCGCCGCGGTAGTCCCACCAAGTAAAAAGACCGGCCTCATCGCTAAATTTCCTTTGTAAGTCTTGGAGGCCCCAGTCGTGCAAGCCTTGTACGAAGGCACGCTCCCTATCAGTACAGAAGATTCTTCCTTGCCATTTCTCGACATCCCAAACGTCCCGGTCGTCTGGAGTGATATTGAAGTCTCCGCAAATAAGAAAGGGCTTAGTTGGGTCGAACTCTTTTTTGAGCCAGACGTCGAGGGCGTCTAGCCAAGCTAGCTTCATTTCAAATTTCGGATCGCCTACCTCTTTTCCATTGACGACATAGGCATTGACAATTTGGATTCCATTAAAGACCCCGCTGATGACCCGAGCTTGTTCTGGAATCGGATTGCCCTCAAAGCCGTTCCGGACATTTTCAAGTTGACCTTCACCCGAACGCAGAAGGAGAGCCACTCCGTTGTAGGTTTTTTGCCCGTGTGCAGAAGCCACATAGCCCACTTCTGCTAACTCTTCGTAAGGAAACTTGTCGTTCATGGACTTCGTTTCTTGCACGCAAAGGAGGTCAGGTTCATGACGCTCAAGGGCAGCCAAAACGCGGGGTAGGCGAGCGCGAATCGAATTAAGATTCCAAGTGGCGATTTTCACAGGGAGAGCTAGAGCTGTTGAGCTTTGAAAGTAGGGCACCAAAAGGTGGTGCCTTCGATGGGGGCTGAGAGTTTATATAGGTCGAGCTTTTGAACTTTCCAAGCAGGGCGAACATTTTCTTTGGGAGGATCGGGAGACCAGAAAGCCCAAGTATTCAAGTGCCAGCGGATGAATTGTTTGAGTCGATCGTCATGGGATGAAAAATCTTCGCTAAATAAAACAGGCGGAGTGTCGTTTTCCCATCCATACGATTGGCGCTCTGCAAGTCGATGTGCGCTTTGTGTCCAAGAATCCTTTTGGGTGTCAGAAAGGAGAGTGCCGAAAACAAGAGTGCATGGAACGAGAAGGGTCACGAGGCCTCCCCAGCGAACCCGCTTCTTTTCGGCTAGGGCTTCAAAATCTTCTCTCCAAAGGGCCGAAAAGAGAAGGGCTACGGCAGGCCACGCTGCAAATAAGTACCGGGAGCCTTCGCGGTGTGCAATGGATGCACCAACATAAACCACGGCAATCCACCAGAAGCAGAGAGGAACTTCCGGCCGCATTCGCATCAGCCGATTGGGGAGTCGCCAGAGAATCAGAAGTCCCCAAGGCAAAGAGTAAATGCCAAGGCGAGTGGCGTAGTAGGACCAAGTAGAGCCAGTTTCAGCATGTGGGGCAACCCCTTGGAGGGAGGGAAGGACTTGATTCTGAAAATAGGTCGCCCAAAAACTTGCGCCATCTCCTTGAGCTTGATGAAAAAGATCGAAGGCTATCGCCAAGGTGATTCCCAAAACGCCTGCTGAAAGGATGCGTCGCATGGGACGGCGGTGACCGACTCTGGCATCGGCAATCCACAATAGGGGAACAAGAAAACCAAAAACACCACGAGTGAGCAGGGCTCCACCAAAGAAGAAGCCTCCTAGGATGGCGCCTCGGCGACGTCGTGCACGCAGGGACTCTACTGCTGCACAAACGCAGGCAGTGAAGGGGATTTCCAGGCCAGCGCGGAGGCTGTATTTCGCAACGGGAAGAGTTAGAAGGAGAGCGAGGACGGCCAATGCTCCGGCCCCTTTTCGGCCCCCAGCCAATCGCCAAAGGGCGGCGGTCAAGAGGCCAAGCCACCAGAGGGTGGAAAGTGCGGGGGCGGAGGAACCCTCAAAGCCAGTGGCGAAAGATTGGAAGAAGGCGGAGAGCCACATTGCGCCAGGCGGGTTTTCGCGAAAGACCGCCCGCTCCCCACTGTGGGCCCAAGTGGGAGCTGCCCAATTCCCAAGCTCTGCCATTTCGCGAGACATCGCAGCATAAAGGCAGGAGTCGCCATCGGTTAGGGTGGGGGACGCCAGAAGAAGCCAGGCACTTCCTAGTCCCATGGCCAACACTGCGGCAATCCGATGCACTCGCATAGTCAAATCCTACCCCTCTGCTAGCAAGATGGAACCCCGAAGCTTTTTTGTCTTGAGTGCCAGCCGAGTATCCTTTTGCGGATGTTGATTCTCTTACTCCTTACAAGCTCCATTTTCTTTAGGGCGAGTGACGATTCGGTTAACCAAGATCTGGTGGTGAAGGAATGGCTAGCCTTGGAGGCTGTAGATGGTCGTGGACGGCGTCCCTTTCGACCAGATGCTGTATTTTCGCAGTACTTATTGGATTCAGAATCATCTCCACCCAAAGTTGGCGAGATTTTGGAGGGAGAGTTAGGGAAAGCAACTTGGGTTTCTGCTAGTGCGGATGATGAGGGGAACTTCTCTTCTCCAAACGGTGCCGCTTGGGCTTACGCCAAACTGAAACTTGAGCGCGATATCGTTCTCTTAGCCGACCTTCAGGGCGCCTCAACTCTCTTTCTCAATGGTGTTGCCTTTTCGGGGGACCCGTATCGCTTCGGTTATCAAGGCTATCCAGTTGCTCTTCGAAAAGGGGACAACCATATTTTTGTCACCGGTACTCGAGGGAATTTCCAACTGGCCTTCCATGCTCGCCCGACAAAGTTGGTGTTTGCGGATTGGACCAGCACAACACCTCATCTTCTCTCTGGAGGAGCCGTGGGTGGCGAAGCGTCCGTCGCTCTCATGAACTTGAGCACAGAGCCCATACCTCTTCTTTATGTCGTTGCTGGCGGAGTGGGTCCCTTTGCTAGACGTCGCTCTCTAGTTCCATGGGGTATTGAGC
Source organism: Planctomycetes bacterium UBA7888 (assembly GCA_002500505.1). Taxonomy (GTDB): domain Bacteria; phylum Planctomycetota; class UBA1135; order UBA1135; family UBA1135; genus UBA7888. The sequence continues at coordinate 134,335 of DLRM01000043.1, read as the reverse complement.
CGCTTGGAGTTACGCGGGTTCCGGTTGATTTGCTTGCCCGCGATGGACACCAACTTCCAGAGGAGCCTGAACCCCAAAAGCTATATTTGAGTTTGGGCGGTGCAAGCAACGAAGACGCCCAAGTGCAATGGTTGGATATCGGAATGAAGAAAGAAGGGCAAGCCCACTTGCAGACCTTTCGCTCAGGCATGGACAATACGGTGCAACAGTTTGGTTTAGTGCCACCGGCAGAGGATTCCAGTATGGAAGGGGAGCGCGGTTTGGTGATTTCTTTGCATGGCGCTTCGGTAAAGCCCATGAGCCAAGCCAATTGTTTTACCCCCAAGAAGGAGTGGTGGATTGCTTGTCCAACAAACCGTTCTCCTTACGGTTTTGATTGGCAAGATTGGGGCCGCCTTGATGCTTATGAAGTGCGAGATTTGATGCTCGATCGATTTGATTTGCCCCGAGATAAGGTTGCCCTTACGGGGCACTCGATGGGAGGACACGGAGCTTGGCACCTTGCGGTGAACAACCCTGACGCCTGGTGTGCCGTTGCCCCCTCTGCGGGGTGGTGCTCTTTTGATACCTATGGGTCGCGGCCCGAAGGGAGTTTGAAAGGGCTTTGGTTTGGTGCAGATGGTGCGTCGGACACCCTCGGCCTGCTTTCAAATCTTCAGGGGAAGCCCCTATATGTCCTTCACGGCGAGGCCGATGACAATGTCCCCGTGAGTGAAGCCAAGGACATGATGGCCGCATGTGAGGCGCAGGGGATTGAGTTTGATTTCCATTTAGAACCGGGTGCCGGTCATTGGTGGGGGAATCAATGCATGGATTGGCCGGGTATTTTTAAAACCTTTGCTGGTCAAACCGTTCCCCAATCTCCTCTCCAGCTTGATTTTCGAACAGCCGACCCGGGCATTGATTCCGCACACCACTGGGTGACGGTGGAGCAATTCCTTCGTTACGGCGAAAAAGCTCATTTGTCGGGTGAGCGAGAAAAAGACGGCAGTGGAGTGGTCATGACTACGGAAAACGTCCGTTACTTTCGTGTGAATCTCCCCTTGGAGCGCGCCACGATTGACGGACAAAAGTTTTCCTCTATTGAGCCGTCGCCGCATGGAGTTTGGTTTGTTTGGTCCGAATCCACTCAAACATCGAAGGAGGGGCGGTGGCAGTTGCGCTATGGAGGTCCTCCGAGTACAGAAAAGAGTCCGAACCGCACTGGCCCCTTCAAGCGGGCCTTCGACAAGAGCTTTGTGTTGATTTATGGAACCATCGGATCTGAAAAGGAGACCGAAGAACTTCTTGCTCGCGCCCGCTACGATTCTGAAATTTGGTTTTATCGCGCAAATGGTCACGCTCGCCTTTGTTCGGACCGAGAGTTCCTTGACCCAGATAGCCAAGAAGACTTCACCCATCGAAATATCATCCTCTATGGAAATACGGAAAATAATGCCGCTTGGGATACGGTTCTTGCAGATGACCACCCAATTCAGGTCAGCAAAAACAAAATCCGTTTAGGGAGTCAAACTTGGAAAGGGGATGATCTTGGGGCCACTTTTGTGCTTCCTCGCAAAGGAGAGCATGAGACACTAGTTGCAGCTTTTGCTAGTACCGGGATTGCAGGGGCTCGGCTGGGATACACCCTCGCACCCTTTATTTCTGGTGTCGGTTATCCCGATTACACTGTTTTTAATTCCCAAGTTCTCCAAAGTGGAGATGATGCCATCCTTGCAGCGGGATGGTGGAATGAGGCCTGGAAGTTGAAGGAGATGAAGGGGCTTGAAGAAGGGGGAGAGGAGTAGAATCTTCCTCCCATGACTGCATCCTCCTCCGTGATTGACCTCTCCTTTCTTGATGAACTCGGCCTGACGGGCGTCCAGAGTGGCGCTTATTGTGGTGAGTGGTTGGAATGCTCCGGCTCGGAATTGGCTGTTTACAGTCCTGCCACCGGTGAGCAAATCGGCACCATAAAGCAGGCCAATGCTGACGACTATGAAAAGGTGGCACAGACCGCTCATGAAGCCTTCTTGAAATGGCGGGAGCTCCCGGCTCCTCAACGTGGCGAATACGTGCGATTGATTGGCGAAGAATTCCGCAAGTACAAGGAGCCTCTCGGCAAGCTTGTGGCTTGGGAAATGGGCAAGATTCTTCAAGAAGGCTTAGGGGAAGTTCAGGAAGCAATTGATATCGCTGACTTCGCGGTGGGCCAATCTCGCATGCTTTATGGATTGTCTATGCATTCCGAACGGCCTCAGCATGCCATGCGGGAACAATGGCATCCATTGGGTGTTGTGGGCGTTATTTCTGCCTTTAACTTCCCGGCAGCAGTGTGGGCTTGGAACTCCATGTTGGCCATGATTTGTGGTGACTCTACCTTGTGGAAACCGAGTTCGAAAACTCCACTGACCGCCGTTGCTATGACCAAGGTGGCCGCTCGAGTTCTGGAACCCGCAGGTTGGGGTGCCGTCTGCTCCTTGGTTGTTGGTCGAGGTTCCGAAGTGGGCGAGATTCTTTTGAACGACAAGCGTGTTCCTTTAGTGTCTGCAACGGGATCTTGCTCGATGGGTAAACATGTCGCGGAAACTTTAGCTTCGCGTTACGGGCGCACCATTCTTGAACTTGGCGGCAACAATGCTGTTGTGGTGATGGAAGATGCCGACCTTGAAATGGCAGCTCGTGCGATTATGTTTGGTGCTGTAGGCACTGCTGGTCAGCGTTGTACTTCTACTCGGCGCGTTTTAGTCCATAAAGATGTGCGAGAACAATTAGTGAAGCGCTTGCTTGAAATGTATGCTTCCGTTTCAATTGGCAATCCCCTCGAAGAAGGAATTCTGATGGGGCCCATGATTGACCAGGGCGCTTGCGATGATGTTCTAACCGCCATCGAAGAAGTGAAGAAAAATGGCGGTGAAATTCTTTGCGGCGGCGAACAAATCAAGCCTGAGGGTTGCGAGGGTGGTTTCTTTTTAACTCCTGCCATCGCCACCGCCGAGAATTCTTGGAAGATTGTGCAAGATGAGACTTTTGGCCCCTTACTCTACATCATGGAGGTTCAAGATTTGGACCACGCTATTCAAGTCCACAACGATGTACCCCAAGGCTTGAGTTCTTCCATTTTCACGTTGAACATGCGAAAGGCTGAGCGATTTCTATCTGCAGTCGGTTCGGATTGTGGTATTGCAAATGTCAATATCGGTACTTCGGGTGCCGAAATTGGTGGTGCCTTCGGTGGCGAAAAGGAAACTGGCGGGGGCCGCGAATCCGGCTCCGACGCTTGGAAGGCTTACACGCGCCGCCAAACCAACACAGTGAACTGGGGAGATGAGCTGCCGCTTGCGCAGGGTATTTCCTTTGATTTTGAGTAGGATTCCCAATCTCTGGTAGGCTTTTGGGATGAGAAATCCCCTCCTTGGCCTTGCCCTCTTTGTTGTTGCTTTCGCTCTCCCAGAGCTTGCTTTTGGGCAGTCGAGGCAATCGAGTTATGTTTGGAATCAAACGAGCCTTACGGGGAATAACCTCCAAGCCGACTTTGGGCGAATTGTTGCTCATCCAACCAACCCAAATGTAATTTACCTGTGCACGATGAGTTCACTGGACCCGATTTCGGGTGTTCCTGGACCGGCCGATGGGATTTGGAAAAGTTCGGATTTGGGAGTGACCTGGACTGTATTGAGCGATGCGGTGATGTCTCCTGATTACAGCATCCTTGGGCTTGCAATCAGTGAGAGTTCTCCGGACACGCTCTATGTCTCTACAAAGGAGTACGGCGTTTTTAAATCGACTGACGGTGGAATCAGTTGGGCGGCCATGAACAACGGTTTGCCTTTTCCCAATGGGAATCACTCGGGTGTTGCCATTGCTGTGGATCCTGCCGATGCCGATAAGGTTTATGTGAGTGTCGCCCAAACGGATGGATTAGATATTTTCAATCTATCCCCGGACCATCCAGGATTTTATTTGAGCCATGACGGCGGAGCCTCATGGCAGTCAAACAACACTGGTCTCCCCTCTCGCTACGATAACGTCGCAGATGGGAATTCAAGGACAGCTGTCCCCTCCAGCATTGTTGTCCTTCCTCAGTCCCCGAACTATGTCTTATTGGGAATGGCCGAGATTCATGTCAACACAGTCCTTCTCTTCGGAAGTAAAACGGCGAAAACTAGTGGCAAAGTTTTTTATAGCTCGAACTCAGGGACCGGGAATTTTCGAGAAGCAAGCAGCGGGCTTCCTACTAACATTAAACAAGGTGTTAGCCTTGGAACCAGTGTGGCGCGAATTTCCGCCTCCATCGTGATGTTGAGCAACTCAACAGGGAATTCGATTAACGTGTGGTCTACTCACACAGGGCTTACATTTGATATTGACCTCGGCGGCAATGCATTGGTGGTGAATCGAGGACAGGGCGCCTTTTTTACTAAGAACGGGAATTGGCAAGCTCGAAACGCTGGCCTTCCTTTCATCTCTTCTTGGACAGCACCTCCCGCAGGTGGGGCTACCGTGAAGTTCATTGACTGTACTTCTGTTGGAACCGTTGCTGTGGGGACAGGGAATACTGAGAAAGCTGTTCTTCTGGGCTCCATTGGGACGGACCAAGGCAACAGCTCGTCGAACAACGCTAAGGTCTATGCCTCGCGGGATTCTGCCAGCACTGCTTGGATTGGGAATTGGGATGCTGGATTGGATGTTTCTCCGACCTTAGGCTATTCCGAGGCTAACGCCGCAGGAATTACCTTCAATGCTGATATGAGTTATGCCTTCGCTACGGTTCGCTGGGGCGACCCAAGCACTACGACTCCCCTTGTCGCAGATGATGGTGTGTATCGAGTGAAGCTCCGCTAAAATACTCGGCTACCATGGCCGTCTCCTGCGGAATTGTCGGACTTCCAAATGTAGGGAAGTCCACCATCTTCTCTGCCTTCTCTGCTGCTCAGGCCGAGGTTGGGAACTTTCCTTTTTGCACCATCGAACCCAATATGGCTGTGGTTGAGGTTCCCGACAAACGCCTCGAACTGATTCACGGCTTTATCGAGACCGACCGCGTCTTGCCTGCAGTTGTGCAAGTAGTTGATATTGCCGGCCTTGTGAAGGGGGCTTCAGAAGGGGAAGGCATGGGCAACCAGTTTCTTGGAAACATCAAGGAGTGCTCCGCCATTATGCATGTGGTTCGGTGCTTTGAAGGCCAAAAGGTTATCCGTGAAGAGGCTGTTGACCCAGTTGGCGATATTGAAGTTATTGAACTAGAGCTTGCCCTTGCAGATTTGGTCACCGTACGCCGAGCCTGTGAGCGGTGCGCAAAAAAAGCAAGAGTAGATAAGGAAGCCTCAAACCTATTATCAGTTTATCAAAAGGCAGAGGCGCTATTGGAACAGGGGAGACAGCTCCGCTCTTCGGACTGGACAAAGGAAGAACGGAAAATCCTAAAGCCCTTATGTCCGCTCACCTTAAAACCTGTTCTTTATGTTGCCAATGTTTCTGATGAGGATTTAGATGGAAGCTCTACTCATGCCAAAGCGGTGGCTCAGCATGCCATGGCGAATGGAAGTGAGTGGATCCCTATATGCGGAGATATCGAGCTCGAACTTCGTCGCATGGATGAAGAGGAAAAAGAGATGTTTATGAAGGAGTTTGGTGTTGAGGAACTTGGCTTGGGACGTCTTACCAAATCGGTTTATGCGCTTTTAGGGCTGCAAACCTATTTCACCGCTGGTGAAATCGAAATCCGAGCTTGGACGATTCATGAGGGGGATACAGCTCCCGTGGCCGCCGGCGTTATTCATACAGATTTTCAACAAAAGTTCATTCGTGCTCAAGTCTATAGTGTTGGAGATCTCACAGAATATGGCTCTGAAGCAGCTGTCAAGGCTGCAGGAAAGTTACGCACTGAAGGCAAGGAATACGTGATGCGCGATGGAGATATTGCGCACTTTCTAATCTAAAAAAGGTAGCCGAAGTTATTGAACGCTCATGACCCAAGGGTCAGAGTCAAAGTCGAGTCCGTTATGAGAGACCAAAGCCTCAAGATAAACGGAACGACCGGATATGCCAGAAGGGAGGGGGGCGGAAGTCCAGGAGGCAGTGCCTGCTGAATCTGTTTGACCTGTAGCGAGCAAGTGGATTTTCCCGCCAATGTCAAGCGGGTGGAGTCCGTTTACAACCGAGCCGTTCGTTTTCCAGGACCAATAAAGATTCCAAGTCGCATTGGCTGGTGCAGCAGAAATGTCAAAGGTCGCCGTGCTGCCAACAGAACCCATTGAGGTTCCAGAAAGAGCGACACTATCAACGCGAGTTGCACCTGAAACTGCTGAGGCGGCATTAGCGCGACCATAGCCATACAGGTTCGAATGACCACGATTGTTGTAGTTTCCATTTGTTGGGTCGATTACATCCGTGTTCCCTAGCAAGGTAGCAGTTGCTTCCCAGCGAGTCATGTCGGGGTTTGCGGACAGAATGAGAAGCATGACACCAGAAGCGCAAGGGGAAGCACTAGAGGTTCCTCCAAATCCATCGGTGTAGGAACCACTGCTATACCCTTTATTGCCCAAGCGATCTGTTGTAGTGATGCCATTGATTCCTCCATTGGATGGGGCAGAAATCATGGTGCTTTTCCCAAAAGACGAATAGCTTGCAAGGACCTCTTGGTCGGTACAAGCAGAAACGGACACAGTGCGAGAGTAGGAGGTATATCCGTTTGTGTCGTTTGAGGCCCCAGAGTTTCCTGCGGCGAAGAAGACGACGGAACCTAAACCGTTACGTCCATTTTCTGTGATGTCGTCAATTGCAGCTTTAGTTGAAGCCGGCAAAGGGGCGGCAGCAGATGGACCCCAGGAATTATTGACAACCGAAGCGCCGGCGCTGTTTGCGAAATTGAAAGCGTCGGCTTCATCTTGGATAGTGGGTTGATTTAGAACCCACTCAGACAAAAAACGGATAGGAATGATGCCGGATTCTTGCGAGACCCCTGAGATTCCTTCGCTGTTATTTCCATGGCCCGCTGCAACTCCACACACCGAGGTTGAATGGTTTTCTGTGATCAAGCCGAACAAGAAATCTTCCGCTTTGGGGTCGTTGTCATTGTCTAGGACATCGATTCCCTGCAAAAGGTGGTCACGCAAGTCGGGATGGTCGAGCTCGACTCCAGTGTCAATGACCGCCACGGTTACCGAGGCAAGCCCTCGGGTGGTGTCCCAGGCTTCTTCCACATCAATGTCTGCGTCGGGCTTCGAACCATTTTGGCCGGTAGATTCTAAGTGCCACTGGTCAGGGTAAATAGGGTCATTGGTCCCACCTAAAACGATACGATGCAGTTGAAAGTCAGGAATTGCGAACTCAACTAAACCGGAACTGGCGATTCGGTTGGCAATGGCTAAAGGGTCGGTGCCGTGGGGGACCTGAAAGACTTCACCTGGATTCTGAGAATAGGCCAAGGCTGTTGTTCTCGTTAAGCCTTGGGTCTCTCGTTGTCGGGAAGGAAGGGGGGCATCCTGTTTCCAGCGCACAAGAATGTCCTCAGTTAAATAGTAGGGGTCTTCTAAAGCCCAAAGTCGGGGACTTGCCGAGAGGACTCCGGGCATCGCGCGAATTTTTTGAGCAGCATTTAGGGCCTCCTGCGGAGTGGTGCCTAAGGCGGTATCTAAATAAACAGTTTTTGCGGGCAGAAAGATAGCCGACTGGGCTTGGCCAATCGAAAGAACCGATATTTTCCCAAGAAGCTGGCGGACCTCAGATTCGTTTAAGCTTGGAGCAAATCGAACCCCAAGGGAGGAGCCATCCACTCGCAGTTCCACGGACTCTTCCCCGTTGAGGAAGAAGAGCTGGGAAGGTTCCTGAGGAGGCGCAGGGGCAAAAAGGAACCCCGTGGATAGAGCGAAAATATGAGCAAGGAGCATCCACCTAGTCTATCACCCAGGAGAGCCCTTTGATTTGGAGAACTTAGGTCGAAGAGGCCAATAAAGCGTCCAATTGGCCGTTTTGGGCGAGCTGGGCCAGGTCGTCATAGCCGCCAACGAGTTTTCCATCCACGAAAATCTCTGGGACTGTCATTTTGCCTCCTGCTCGAGCAATCATTTCGTCTGTCCTCTCGGGGTTTTCACTCAGATTGATTTCTTCCCAGGACGCACCTTTCGATTCCAGGAGGCGTTTAGCCATCGTGCAGTAAGGGCAGACTGTTTTGGTATAGATTTCGATTTCGGGCATGGTTGGAATTGTAACGGCTTATGCTGAAAGTTGCTTCGGTGCTAGGCTTTCAAGTCCTCCTTTGGAAGGAGTAGAATCCCTTTATGGGTGACTCTCCTCTTCCTGACTCCATAACCTTTGGTGAATGCTGGTGCCGTGATGGACTGCAGTCCATTGCGACGATTGTTCCTGCCGAAAAGAAACTTGAAATGCTTCATGGGATGATTGATGCGGGCATCCCCGAGATTGAGGTTACCTCCTTTTCCAACCCGAAGCTATTGCCACAATTCGGCGATGCGGTTGATTTGTTAAAAGGAATTCGCCGCGACGGTCACAACACTAAATTCCGAATCCTGATGCCTAATATGAGGGGCTGGGAAAGGTTAGAGCAGTGCATTGACCAAGGCTATGGTGCCGACAAAATCATTTTAATGATTTCATCCTCGGAAGCTCATAACACCAAGAATTTTCGGGCTACTCATGAAGAGGCCATGGCCCAACACGCAGCCATTATGAAACGGGCCCATGCGAAGGGTGTTGAAATCATCGGTTGCGTAGGCACGGTTTACGGTTGCGCAATCATGGGAGACGTTCCACAAAGTGAAGTGGATAAATTGGTCCATTTCTATCATGAAGAGGGAGCTCAAGTCATGATGTTGGGCGATACGACAGGCCAGGCGAACCCAGTTCAGGTCAAACAAATACTTGGCCATCTATTGGGGACCTTCCCGGAAACGGATTTCCTAGCCCACTTCCATGACACTCGTGGCACGGGTGTCGCAAACTCGATGGCGGCTATCGAAATGGGTTTGAGATGGGTGGATGGTTCCCTAGGAGCCATTGGAGGGCAACCCAACACAGGTGCGGCCCTTTATCACCTTGGTTATAAAGGCAACACTTGTTCCGAGGATTTGATAGCCATGTTTGAGGAGTGTGGAGTCAAAACTGGCATCGATGTGGATAAACTTCTCGCCCTCGGTCGAAGAGCTGAAGAAGTTGTTGGCTTTCCTATGCGAGCCAATGTCATTCATGCGGGTCGCGTGGATCATACCCCTAGCGATGCGGAGAAAGGCTTTGGCCCCGGTGTCGGTGCATCCACGGATACGTCGCAGAGCTGATGAACGTCCTAGTTGTCTATCGTGGTTTGCCTTGGCCAATCACCGAAGGCTATCACTTACGTATTCTTCACATTTTTCGGCGTCTTGCCGCTGATGGACACCAAGTTCATCTCCTCTCTTTGATTCATCAAAAAGAACAGAGAGAGAGTCTTTCCGATCTTGTTGCCGAGGGTATTTTTTCAAGCACTCACCTCGTCGAAATGCCTTCTCGGAAACTTTGTGGAAGGCTTAGGACGAATTTGGGGTTTGACCCGGCCCAATCCTTGCTCGCCGAGTACCCAAGGTTTTCGGAAACTATTCGTCGAACCGTTCGGGAATTAAAGGCAAGCCTTGATTTGAATGTGGCCTTCGTCTTTGACCCATGGGTGGAGATTTTGTTCTGTGACGCCAGATTGGAATTGCCGAGTTTGGTAGATATTTGTGACAGTCGGAGTTTGTATTACGAGCGTCGATTAGAATCGAATCAACTGAGTTTTCTCGAACGCCAGAGAGTGAAGCAACTTCTCACTAGGTTTCGGGGAATCGAGGGCTTTGCTTTGGCCAATTATCCAATGGCAACAGCAGTCTCGTCTGAAGATGCCGAGTACCTTCGGGCCCTGTGGCCTAGCGCGCGTGTTGAAGTCATTCCGAATGGAGTTGATCTAGATCAATTCTGTGTGGCCTCGGAGGCTAAACCAGTTCCTGGTCGCATGATTCTTTTTGGCAACATGGACTTTCTCCCTAATGTGGACGCTGCTATTTGCGCTGCGAAAGATTTACTCCCCGCCATCCAAAAGCATGTTCGTGAAGCTCATCTGGTGCTTGTGGGGACAAACCCTCTTCCAGAAGTTGTGGCATTGGATTCCCTGCAAGGGGTCGAAGTTGTTGGTGCCGTGGACAATCTGGTCCCCTGGATTGCCTCCTCTCAACTCCTCCTCGCACCGATGCGTTTCGGCGCAGGAATAAAGAATAAAGTTTTGGAGACCTTTGCCTGCGAGCGCCCTGTTGTGACCACGCCGCGTGCTTCTGGAGCTCTGCACCCCGAGGCTGCGGACCTCTTGCGAGGAGGCGAGACCAATCAAGAGTTAGTGCAAGCGGCCTGCGCTCTTTTGCGCGACTCGGAAGGCGCTCGCCATCTTGGGGAATTGGGCAGAAAAGTAATGCGCCGCCGACACTCATGGGGAGCGGCGGCGGCGCGGTATGGCGAACTCCTTGCGGAGCTTGTATCGACTACTGAATGTCCAAGGGAATGATGTTGCTGTCGTAGATTGCCCCGCTCTTCTTGGCGGCGGCTTCAAGCCAAAGGGACATTCCCGCAGCCGACAATGGCATGGGTGGACTAGTGATAGAGGCCGATCCCGTAGCATCCGTAGTGCCAGTCTCCGCAACTTTGATGGGTGTTCCAAGGTCAAGTGCGTGACCATTCACGGAGGAGCCTGCATTCGAGATAGACCAAAGAAGCCAGTAACGGGAGTTGGGTGGAGCTTGACTGAGGGTCCATGTCCCAGTGGAGCCAACATTCAAGTTCGATGGCCCAGTGAGTTGGATAGTGTCATGCAGAGTGGAACCATCCAAAGAGATGACCCGGAAATCGTCAATATTCCATCCGCCTAACTCCATGATGTTGTCAGACAGAAGCTCAAAGCGAACCACTACAGAGGGGTTCCCATCAGCCCATTGCGAAATGTCCAGGGTTTGCTGGCGCCAAGAGGCATCCAGGATGTTGAACTTTTCGCCCGAGTAGCCCACAGGGTTTTCCCAAACGACATTGCCATTCACTAGAACGCGGGCACTATCGAAAGGGGCACCTTCAACATTGAGCCAACGTTGGAAAAGAAGCTTGGTGTTGGAGGCGTTGGAGCAGTCCATGACAGGGGATTGCAGCCAATTTTCCGTAAAGGAGGAGTACGCCCCGTTGTTGCCAGCATTGCCCAAGTCATTGCCCCAACAGAGTGCGCCACTGAAGGCGGCACCTGGGTCGTACCAGGAAGTTCCATCGTGGCGTTGACTCGTGCCACTGGCTCCGGCAGGTGCACCACGTTGCCAGTCGTCTTCTGTTTTGACCATGCCGTGAGTCCAGCCTTCGTCCGCCCAACCTTCAAAATCATTGAAGTAAACAGTTCGAATTACACCAACTGCGAAAGAGTAGGTGTCGTCGCCGGGCCAGGAAGTCTCTGGATACCAGCCTTTGTTTCCTTGGCTATCCGTGGCATGAATGTAGTATTCCACAATGGCGGGGGAAGCCTGGCCAGGAATGTCACCAGTCCAACGGTTGGCGCCGCCAGAAGCAACCATGGATGAAGTCTGCCAAGAGCCGCCTTCCACGCGCCACCAAACATCAGCCGAAGCTACAGTTGCATTTGCTTTAAGGGGAGTAATGGTGGCCTCTACGGTGTAAGGGCCAGCTTCGTTTTGGGTATTGGGAAGGGGGGTGTGGTCAAAGGCGAGAGAAGCGCCATCAACTTTGATGATGTGGAAACCTTGCTCAATGTCGGAGATGTAAATGACACCTGAAGGCGAGAAGGGGTAACAACCCCAAGCGCCGTGGTAGCCCGAACCTGGGTTGTATGGTGAGGTGTCGTAAGAAGCTTCAAATTTAATGTTGGATGGGTCCGAGATGTCGGCACAAACAAAGCCTTCTGTGTACCAAGAGGCGTAAACCTTGTCCCCAATGATGTAAGCATTGTGCACGATTGAGTTGGAGTTTATGGTCCAGGTATCAAGGTGCTTAATGTTGGTAGGACTTGAAATATCATATGTGGCAATGCTTCCGCCGTTCACCTCATCTGTGGTCACGCAGACGGTGTCGGTTGCATTCGCCCACGCACTATGAGTGAAACGACCAGGGGTGCTAATGGAATCTCGAGTAGGGAAATTCGTCGAAACTGTGGAGATTTTATAGCGCCCGTCATAAATCTCACCAAGGTGGGCTTTGCCATTCTGAACATGCAGGTCATGAATGTAAGGGGAAGATTTAGTTGCCCACAAGGAAGGGGTCGTGGGATTGTTGAGGTTTAGAACACGCATCCCTTTGTTAGTACCACAGACATAGGCTTTGGCATCTGGGACGTCAATGTAGATGTTGTGCGCATTGGTCCAATAATTGGAACCCCATGTTTTTACAAGCGAAGGGCTGTCCGGGTTTGCCAAATCCACAATCTGTACTCCACCGCCACCTTCGGTCACAATGTATGCGTAGTGATCGTAGGTTTTCATGTCCCGCCAAATGGAGCCTGGTCCCGCGATGAAGGCAACTTCATAGGGGTTAGAGGGGTCCGTGCAGTTGTAAAAAGCAGTACCGGTTGTCGTGCCAACAATCGCATATTCGCGGCCATCCGGGGCGGTGTATCCCCAAATATCGTTGTATTCAGAGTAGCTTTTTACTTTGGCAAGGAGTGTCGTTCCATTGTCCTGGGCGGCCAATGGGGAGAGAAGGAGGAGGGACAGAAGGGCGACTTTGGTTTTCATTGAGTGCATGGAAGTTTCAGTATATCAGTCTACTGAATGGTGAGATTGACGGCATTGGAGTCGGTCCACTGGCCAGCAGAGCGGCAAGCCACTTCAAGCCAGACAGAGCGCCCAGCAGAGGAAGCAGAAAGCGGAGGGCTGGTCATTGAGGCCATCCCAGCAGCGTCTGTCGTGCCAGTAAAGGCCACGAACATGGGAGCGCTGAGGTCAAAGCTGTGGCCCTGGAACACCTGCCCATTGTTACTGGTCGACCAAGCGAGCCAGAAGGGGGAGCTTGCAGGAGCATTTGAGATGGTGTAAGTCACAGTGGAGCCAACGGTTGCAGCCGTAGGGCCTTGAAGAGTGATGGTGTTGGAGCCTCCAGGGACTCCGTCAATGGTCAAGAGCTCAAAATCATCAATGGCCCAGCCACCGAGCTCGAGGCCGCCATCCGAGTCAAGAGTGAAACGAATTTTGACGTTTGAGTTGTTGTCGGCCCATTGAGAAATATCTATTTCTTGTCCAGTCCAAGAAGTGTCCTGTGTGTGGGAGCCTTGGGGGTTTTGCCAGGCCACATTTCCGTTTACCAAGATTTTGGCATGGTCGTAGACGCCTTGTTCCACAGAGAGCCATTGCTGGAAGCGAAGCTTCACACCGAAGGCGCCTGAGCAGTCAATTGCGGGAGATTCCAGCCAGTTATCTACATCGGGTGCGTAAGAACCGTTAAAGCCAGAATTCCCAAGGTCGTTGGCCCAACATTTGGTGCCACTGAAAGCAGAGCCCGGGTCTTCCCAGGCCACGCCCCAGGAGTTCGTGCCGGAGGTGCCTTGTGGCGCGCCACGTTGCCAGTCATCTTGTGTAGCAACTTGGCCATGGCTCCAGCCTTCATCTCCAGTCCCTTCAAAATCGTTGAAATGCAGTTGGGTCACAACGCCAATAATGAAGGAGTGGTCCCCGACAAAGGGATCGTTCACATTGTTGCCAGCGCTGTCATGAGCTTCGATGCGATAGCTCACTTTGGCGGGAGAGATTTGGCCAGGGATAGATGTCGTCCAGTCGGAGCCAGAGGTGTTGGTCATGGAGAGTGTGCTCTCAGGGCCATCATTCACGCTGTAAACGACTTCGGCGCCACTGATCGAAGCGCCAATCCATGAGCTGATTTGAGCGTTCACAACATAGGGGCCTGCTTCGTTTTGAGTGTCTGGCAAAACTGTATGAGCAATGTCAATCAATTGAAGGTCAACTCCTGGGAAGCCTTGGTCGCGGAAGCCGAGGTCAATATCCGTGTAGTTCGGAGTGCCGTTGAAAATGTTCCCGTCGTTGTCATCTAGAGCGAGCCAATGCTCTTCAATAATGCTGTGAATGCTGCCGTCGTTGTAGGCGTTCATCCAGGCACTGTGAAGCGTATCTGCCAAAAGGTCGCCAGCCGCATTTCCATAAGTGGTGTTCATGCGGGCGCGCACTTTCCAAAGAGCGCCCATAAGGACTTCGCCATCAGCGTGGACTTGACCGTAGCAACCGCCGTTGCCGTCACCGCAATACTGACGATTGTTCAAAGCAGTCCGGACATAGCCCCCACTTGTGAAGAAATATTCTCCAGTGATAGGGTTGTCGTAGATGAAGTTGCCGTAAACATCGGCGTTGCCTTCGCCAAATCCGTCACTTCCGTTGTAAGAGCCATAACGGTCATTTGCCCAGTGCCCCTCTTCGTGGGCGACGACCGTTGAGTAGGAAGTGTTATTGCAGCCGCCCCCATTTGCGTAGAAGTTAATAGAGCTTCCGTTGTAGTAGGCATTGCAAGTGGAGGAGAGGTTCACATTTGCAGTGACTTGGAAATCCATTTTTGTGTCGGATGGGTCAATGTATTTAATCCAGTTATTGAAATCAATCATGCCTCGGTAAGCATTGGCCTCCGCGGTGTCGGCCGCAGTTTTGTTTGCATTCAATGTGGCGTTAGCGTTTACTCCTGGTTGAAAGCTTTGAGTAAGGCTGTGTTCTGCACCCGAACTGTCCAGGACTCTTGCGAGTGGGCCGCGAAATTGGAATGTAAGGTCAACATTGCTACTTCCTGAATAAGGGATGCTGAAATCACCATTGATGTCGGCAGTGGTGTTTCCTGCGGAGCTTGTTACATCCATGAAACCCATAGGGAAAAGAACCTCAGGGTTGGAGCTCATGTCGGGTAGCGTTCCAGGGCTTGCCCATGCCTCGGCATGGCCACTCAAGTTTTGATTGTGAATCAAGGAGCGGCGGTGAAGGATTTCGCCGGAGGTGTCGTCGGCGGCGACATAGAGGATTTCCCCAACTGGCTGAACGGTGTTCGAGCCTGCGCGTAACTCAACAGCCCAAGTGAGGCGGGGGGTTCGCATTTTGTTGGCAAGGTGGCCAATGATGGTGAGTTTAGGGAATAGAAGTGCTTCCGGGCGTTGACCGTGTTCTCCAATGAAGGCGCGCATGGCGGATTGGCCAGAAACATACGGGTCGGCAATGGGCGCAGTGTTGAGGTTTTCGACACCTGGAAGAGCGTTGCTGTCTAAGGAGAGGAGTCTGCCTTGGGCGTCAAAGAGAGCATTGGCTGTACCCCGGAAAACAGGAATCCCGTCCTTTGCTTGGGCAAATTCAACAGAGAATTTATCACTCGTCCCAATTCGGGAGAGGTCTAGAAACTTGACTTCGGAATCGACCAGAGTGGAATCATGAATCAGGAACAGATCGAAAGCATCGTTAAGGGCTTCGCGGCCGAGTTCAAACCAAGCTTCGTCACTGGCCGGAAGGTAGCCCATGGGGAGAGCTTGGCCATAGAGGAAACGAGCCGCACCCGTTTCAGGTTGAAGACGCATGCGCCAAGAGCCACCACTCTTCTCCTCCCAGGATTCGAGGGCCTGCTCAACAGGGTGTGGCGTCAGGGCAACGGGGTCATTTTCAAATTGGGGGGAAGAAAGGCCAAGTGCAGCCAAAGCGAGGGGAGTCAGAATCATGCTTCTATTGGGGAGAGTGTGTGGGGGAATGAGGTGGCAATTCTTTTCCCGAGGCGAGGGCTCAGGTTCCAAGGGAATCACCCCTATCTACTATATGCCACGCAGCAAACAGAGGACGAGTTTGATGAAATTTTCCTAGAAAGTCGATTTTGGGCGCTGATGTTCCCTAAGCCTTTTTATCGAAAGAGTTTAGGTGGCGTTCAAGTTCTTATTGGTGTTGGGCCGAAGAAAGACAGGAACACTTAAGTTCTTGAGAGCATCCCAAATTTGAATGAATTTCATTGTGCGCGGCCTTCCCCTCATCATTTTTCTCCTTCCCTCTTGCTTGAGCAGTGGGGAAAATGCTGGGGATAATGTCGGGGGAGGGGGAAGTAATCTCTCTGACTTTAGTACGGAAGACCTTGCAGGGGAATGGGTTGGGACGCTTGAGTCTTCCCGAGAGAACCGAGATGCCATCCCCTTTTATTTCCGCTGCTCTGCGAATGGATTTCCCGAGTCGGGCGCAGACGCCCTGTATAGGGATTGGAGTCTTGACGATTCAGTGACCTATTCTTGGGTCCGTTCCATTGGCGTCATGAATCTCACAGTGATTCGAGAAGATGAAATGATGCTTCTCAATGGCGAATTCGATCCCTCTGGCCTGAGCATTGAAGGTGATTTTGTCATGCTCTTAGAAGGCACCGAAATGGACTACGGCACTTTCGAGGTTGTCTTGGGTCCCGGCACCGGCGGATTTCAGTCTGATGACCAACTTGTGGGCCCTTGGGAGGGGGAATGGAAAACCGACGGAAACCCAAGCCGTGTTGTAGATTTGCTTCTTGATTCTGACGGTGTCCTCCTTGAGGGCACAATTGAGGGAGAATCCATTGATTTGTCTGGCCCCTATTGGGAACACCAGTTCAGCTTCTCCCAGGATTCGGTTGGGAGATTGGCTCCTATTGACCTCTACAGCACGGCATGGCCGGTTCTTTCCTTGAGTTATTTAATTGCCACTGAGGACGGGAGTCTTCTGAGTGGACCCGGCCTCAGCCTCAAAAGGCCCTGAAGAAAGCGGAGTCGAGCAATGTCGGTTAGGATGGTGGAATGCGAGTCCATTCCTTTTTTGCTCTAGTCATGTTGGCAACATCTTTGGAGGCCCAGTCCACCCGTGTTTCCGTAGATTTGCATCCAGATTCTCCCGAGGCTACTTGGTTGGAATCCGAAGGTTTTCTTCTGGAGCCGATACCTGGAGATTCTGAATTTATTGAGATTGTTCTTCCTGATACAGACCTTCCCCGGTTGGAGGCCACTGGCGTTACTTACCAAATATTGGAACACTCCCAACCCCTTCGGGATCGCATCGTTGGAAATCGAGCCTTGGATTCTCGCTTCTTCACCTGGGCTGAAATCAACCAAAAGTTATTGGATTTGGGCAGTCAATATCCAAGCCTAGCTCGGCGCCAAGAGCTCAACACCATGCTTGGCACTGCCCAGACCCACGAGGGCAGGAGCACATTTTCTTTAGTGATTTCCGACAACCCTCAAGTTGTTGAGGATGAGCAAAATGTTCTTTTTGTTGGCAATCACCACAGCCGAGAAATTGCCACACCCGCCCATATGATTGCTTTGGCTGAACATTTGCTATCTAACTATGGAGTGGATCCTGAAATCACAGCTTGGATTGACCAATATCAAATTTGGATTACTCCAACATGGAATCCGGACGGTCTAGAGCATGTTTGGAATGTTGATGAATGGTGGCGGAAGAACAGAAGAAATAATGGTGGGGGAGTTTATGGCGTTGACTTAAATCGGAATTACCTTTTTGATTGGGCCAACTGCGGGAGCTATTCCACAAGCCCTTCTTCAAATGTCTATTGTGGCCCTTCGCCTGGATCAGAACCTGAAACCCAAACTATGCTTGTCTTTGCACGACAGATGAACTTTGTCAAAGTGATAGATGTCCATCAATCTGGGCAAGAAGTTCTGTATCCCTATGCTTGTGGCAATATGGCTACTGCTGTTCAATCCCGCGTTTGGGAGGCTCGCGACAACCTTGCCGCCGCGGCCAATTACTCGGACCGTTATGCAAGCGCGGGCGGAGAACATTTTGAATGGGAATTCAATGAGATTGGTGCGCTATCCTTCTTGATTGAACTGGACACCACATTCTTTCCTAGTTGGACTCAGTCGCAAGCTGAAATTAACCGCGTGATTCCCCTTTATCTCCAAATGCTCAGGGAAGAAACGCCTATTTCTGGACATGTCCGAGATGCTTGGACCGGTGCTTCCTTAGATGCAGACTTCACCATTTCAGGAGTCTCAATGTATGAGAATGAGACGCGCAAAAGCCGGGCGAGTAATGCCGGCCGCTGGCACTCATGGATTGCAAATGGAAATTATGATTTCACATTCTCGGCTCCGGGTTACCAAACAGCAACCTTCTCTGAATCCTTGACCGGTTTGTCAGTTGAGCGAGATGTTTGGTTGATGCCAGATTCCCACCCTTCTCTTTCAGTTACGAATCCCACGACCGTGGGGAGTTGGATTCAATTTACTTTAGACAATTCTTCTCTTCATTCAGGGAAGTCTTTCACTGTTATTTTTAGTTCCTCAAATGGCGGCCCCTTTGGAGGGAGCACCACGCTCCCTGGTGGTCTTGAATTACCCATCGTTTGGGATAGGGTTTCGGACTGGACCGTCAATCATGCTTCGCTTTTGTCTGGCAGCCTTGGTTCCCAAGGGACAGGCTTGACCCCTTGGCTAGTCGTGCCCCCTGCGGCGGCTGGGATGACCATTTGGGCTTCTGCCGCCATTCATAATGGGACTGGACAAAGTTTCTATGCGGTAAGCCCGGCGCTGATTTTTGAAGTTCAGTAGTCAGAATTCGCTCCGCTAGAATCTCTGCCCCATGGATTCAATCCACCTGGTTTCCGATTTTGATGGTGTTTGGACAGAACCGGCTCGGGAGTACATCGCGATCCAGGCGAAAGTAGTTCATGAACTGTCTGTCGCTTTGGGGGAATCTCAAGAGAAGGCTCTCGCAAGATATGAAGATTTTTCTGCTGCCGTCATGGAGAGCCCCGAACAGTATGGTTGGCAAGCCCAATCCGGCGATATCCGACTTTCTTCCTTTGTGGATGAGGATTTCTTTTGTATGCCTTCAGCGATTGGGCAATTTATTGACCATGGGGATCGTCTTGAAGCTGAGATTGTGAAAGAGGCCATCCTTGCTCGGCACGAAACGATTACGGCCCTTATGGACCATTGTTTCCACAGTACTTGTGAAGAGTTTCGTGGAGAAGTCGACCACGACTTGACCCATGGTGCTGAGCGAGTTTTGCAATGGTTGTTAGACAACGGAGTACGGGTGACCTGGGTCACTAATGCACCAACCTCAAAAATAATAGATTGGTTTGGCCACCATGGCTTTCAGGTTGCAGATGCCCGAAAAAAAACCCAAGATGAAGCCCATTTGCGGGTTTACGGTCGAGCAGGCAAGCAATGGATTGGGGAAAGCAATCAAATGATGAATTTTTGTGGTCGCAAGGTTCTAGTGGATAGACCTCAATACCGGGAGATTCTGGAGCGAGAGCGAGCAGATTTAGTGGTGGGGGATGTTTTGTCCTTAGATCTGGCCCTTCCTGTGTATTTGAAATCCAGGGGCGAATCCTTTGCGCCACGCGAAACTGCGCTAGTCTGGAGACGAGAAACTCCGAAATGGGTGATGGACTCGGTGGGCCCCGGTGCTGGTCAAATCACGCATTTGATTGGGCATCTCACAAGTCTCCCCCGGATTGTCCTCGGCCTCGCTATCCTTAGTCGCTAATGGAATTTTTGCGCGTTTTGGCACCCTACATTTATCTCTACGGAGTCGGTGGCCTTTTCTTTTCTGTTGCCCTTTGGCTTGTTCTGAAATCCAAAGCCTGTCGAACGAATGTAAAACGGGACCGTTTTTGGCTTGGCGTTTTGGCCTTTGGTTTCCTTTGGTTTGCAGGGTTGCATGCCTCTGGGATTAGCGCCAGCCTAATGTCAGATGAGGCGAGTATTGACGCTACTGCTCAGAGCCTCTTGAACACCAAAGCCGACCCAAGTAATCCTTCCGCTCCCTTATTTATGGCAATCATATTGGGGTACATCCTGGTTGTTCTGGGATTTGGAGCTTGGTTTTCTCGGTTTAACAAGACAACCTCCGATTTTTTCTTCGGCGGCCGACGATTCTCTTGGTGGCTCATTACCATGTCCATTGTTGCGACTGGAGTAGGTTCGCACTCCTTCCTGAAGTATTCAGCGAAAGGATTCCAGCACGGTTTTTCGTCCTCCATGACCTACTTGAATGATTGGTTTTTTATGCCATTGTTCATGTTTGGTTGGCTCCCCATCATTTATTTTACACGAGTCAAATCTATTCCGGAATACTTCGAGCGCCGTTTTGACTCCCGCGTTCGAAAGCTAGCCACAGTCGCTCTTCTTATTTACATGCTCGGCTATATCGCCATTGGTTTCTTGACCATGGCCAAAACCCTACAACCTGTTCTTCAAGATTACATGGGCTGGAATATCGGTCTAGATGGCATCATTTGGGTAGTTGCCATCATCTCTGGAATATACATCACATTCGGTGGCCAGACTGCAGTTATTTTTACGGACTTGCTTCAGGGGTTCATTCTCCTTTTGGGCGGCGCTCTTCTTTTTGTTCTTGGGTTGAATTGGCTAGGGGGCTTCGACATTTTTTGGAATGCATTGCCACAAGAGTTCAAACTTCCGCTGGCTCACCTGAATCAACCTCAGGATTTTCATACGGTAGGCATCTTTTGGCAAGACGGTGTTGCAGGCTCCATCGGATTCCTGTTTCTAAACCAAGGTTTACTGATGCGATTCATGGCGTGCCGTTCGGTGGAGGAGGGTCGCAAGGCAGCCGCTTTCAACACTCTGTTCTTGTTGCCTCTCTCGACCATTGTGGTCTGCAATGCCGGATGGGTTGGCCGGGCTATCTCCGGGGCACGGCCGGATATTCTCCCACCGGAAACAGCGCCCGATGAAATCTTTACGCGGGTGACTGCCATTGTTTCTTCCCCTGCGGTCTTTTCCTTCCTGATTGCTGCAGTGGTCGCCGCTCTGATGTCCACAGTGGATACCCTGATTAATGCAGTCGCTGCAATTTCCATTAATGACATCTACCGACCCTTGGTCAAAGAACGAGGGGATAAACACTACCTCAAGGCAGCCATGTGGATTTCTGCAATCGCCACAGTTATTGGGGTCCTTGCGACCTACCCGTTCCGGGGCTTTGAAACCCTCTATGAGGCCCATGCCAAATTCCATGGAACGGTCACTCCGCCTCTTGTGGCTGCGGTTTTTCTGGGCGCCTTTTGGAAAAGATTTACAACTCCCGCTGCGATTGCCACTTTTGTTGGGGGAGTCATACTTATTCTCGCTGGTCAGGCCAACCCAGAAATCTTTATTCGGCCATTCGCCCATGGAGTTTCTATGGACCTAGAGCACCCCTGGAAGTACATGGGCGCAGTGTGGAATCTGGTCGCCTGTTTCGGAATCGGTATCCTAGTGACTCTCTTTACGAAGCCAGAGAGCGAAGAAAAAATCAAGGGGCTTACTCTTTGGTCTGTGGAGACGGCTCGATGGATGTTTAAAGGAGGGAAGCCCAATGAAGACATAGGTCTCAAACTCCAGTTGCGATGGAGTGTGGACCCTAATCTCCCTGAAGGTTTTATTCAGGTGGACGCATCTTCTTTAAGGGGTTTGGCTGCCAATGAGGGGGACATGGTCTATTTGTGTGATAGGCGTTGGTGGCTTGGCGGGCTTCGCTCCGCCCACGCGCGCCTTGGAAAAAACTTCGCCGAAAGGCACCTGATTACGATGTCTCCGGACATCGCTGCGGCCGGACATTTTTTAGAGGGCCGAATGATTACGGTTGAAAAGGAACTCTAAATCTTTGGAGCTCCCACCAAGAGTTTGGTCTCTTGCATGGCTTCCATAGCCCACGGAATTCCCTCCCGTCCACACCCCGAAGCTTTCACGCCGCCATATGGCATTTCATCTACCCGAAAGCTGGTGCTATCTCCAATGATGACTTGACCTACTTCGAGTTCTTGGAATGCTTGTTGGATTCTTTGTTCATCATGAGAGAAAACAGCAGCTTGAAGACCCCACTTGCTTTCGTTTGCCGTTACTAGTGCAGATGAAAAATCGGACCACTCTTCAACGACAAGAACCGGCCCAAAGATTTCCTCGGTCCATGCTTTGACATGATGCGGGACATTACTGAGCAAAGTGGGCTCAATCAGGTTGTCAGTACGGTTCCCTCCGCAGTGGAGCCTTCCTCCGTCTTTTTGGGCTTCCCGAATCCACTCCTCAACCCGCTTGGCAGATTCTTCATTAATCATGGGGCCAAAATCCGTTTCCATTTCTGAGAGTGGGCCGCAACGGAGTTTCTTTATCCTCTGAGTGAGTCCTGCAATCACTTTGTCCAACATTCCCTTCGGAACGAGTAGACGTTGGAGAGAGATGCAGACTTGCCCCGAGTATGCAAAGGCGCCGATTGTGCATCGGTCCAGAGCGTGGTTAAGGTCCCAGTCTTCGCAAAGAACTGCTGTCGCATTGCCTCCAAGCTCTAAGGTGGTGCGAGCATGTGGAGCTCGAGCTTTTAGTTTCCATCCAACGGATGCCGATCCGGTAAAGCTGAAGTGGCGGACCAATGGACTGTCGGTTAATGGGCCACATTCCTCTGGAAGAGCGGGAAGAATGGACCAAGACCCTTTGGGGAGTGGGGGCTCAAGCTCCGATAGGATCTCTCCAAGAAGCAGAGCGGAGAGTGGCGTTTTTTCGGCTGGTTTGAGGACGAAAGGGCAACCTGTTGCTAGAGCGGGCGCAACTTTGTGCATCGCAAGATTGAGAGGAAAGTTGAAGGGAGTTACGAAGGCGCAAACTCCGATGGGGAAATTTTGAATGAGGGACTTCCTTCCGTCGAACGATTCTTCTCTTGAGTGGGTTTCCTGGGCAGCTTTTGCGGCGAGATAGAGGGTTTGAATTGCTCGGTCCACTTCAGCGATTGCGTAACGCTGAGGCTTTCCAGCTTCGTCCCGAATGTAAGCGACAAATGCTTCCTTTTTTGAAGCCAGTTTCTCAGCAAGGCATTGGATTCGCTTTGAGCGGAGTTCAGAGGTTTCTTTCGAAAGCTCAGCTCTAGACTCCTCAGCCGCATGAATGGCTTGAGTTAAATGGCTGGCGTTGGCGAGGGAAATGAAGCCAAGGTGGCGTCCGTCTTCCGGTGCGTGAACAGGGCAGTAAGCCGAGGAAGTCTGAGGAGTGCTTGCAATGTAAAAGGGACGGGGAGACTCAGTCATGAACCCAGGATACGCTTCCATAAGGGGGAGTTATGATGGGGCCAGCACGAAAGTGTTTATCCTCAACCTTCAATGGATTCCAAAAACAAGAAAAAGAAACTGCAGGCTCTTTTGGATGCCGTCCAAGGCTCTCAGAATCCGCCTGCTCCTAGCGATGGGGCGGTTGAAGAAGGTAGTAGTAATCATTTTGGCCTAGATGTCGGCCAAACCCTTGGAGATTTTCGGCTGATTCGGGAGTTGGGTCGGGGCGGCATGGGTGTTGTGTTCGAAGCTGTACAAATCAGTCTCCAAAGGAGAGTTGCCCTTAAGGTGCTTTACCCTGGACTTTCGAGTTCTGTTCGGACCCTTCACCGCTTTCATCGAGAAGCTGAATCGGTCAGCCAAGTCAGCCACCCAAGCATTATTTCTGTTTATGCAGTGGGTTCGATGGGAGCCACGCATTACTTTGCCATGCGATATTTGCCTGGCCCCAATCTCGCTCAGTTAATCGACCAGCTTCAAGAAGCTCAAGACGTTGGGAAAAGTACTGTGGTGATTGACTTGGGAGAAGACTCCACCGGCGATGATGCGACCGCAGTAGGTTTTGATTCGCCTCCGTTGTCTACAGCCGCCCGCTTTCCTGTTCGGAACTATGTTTTCCAAGCTATTGAGGTTATTGCCCGCGTTGCCGAAGGATTGGATGTCGCCCACGAAGAGGGGCTTATCCACCGGGATGTAAAGCCTGGGAACTTAGTTTTTGACCGAAGCGGCCAATTGGTTCTGACGGATTTTGGAATTGCAAAAGCCTCCCACCAAACCACAATTACTCGGACGGGGGAATTCATTGGTTCTCCTGGCTATATCAGCCCGGAGCAAGCTATGGCAAGGCGAGTCGCAGTGGATCACCGAACGGACATTTACTCCCTAGGGGTTACCCTGTATGAGTTTTTGACACTGAGGCAGCCTTTTCTAGAGGACACCCTCGAAGCGACCTTACGTGCTATTTTGACTCGAAACCCCGTGAGTCCTCGGAAACTTAATCCGCGTTTACCAAAGGACCTTGAAACCATTGTCCTGAAGGCAATGGAAAAGGATCCAGACAAGCGTTTTGTTTCCGCCGGTGAAATGGCTGCTGAGCTTCGAAGGATTTTGAATTTCGAAGCTATTCAATCTACTCCGATTGGACCCATTACCCAAGTCGCTCGATTGGTGAAGAGAAACCAGGCCTTGGCGGTAGCCATTGCCTCCTCTTTTGCTCTTGTTATTGGGGGATTTGGAATGTGGAAACATTTAGATGCAAAACGTGCCTCACAGGAGGATAGGGAGAATGTTGCAAGCGAATTAGCATCAGGAGATCAAGCCGTCGCCGAGCTTTTGAAGTATATTTCTCGTGAAGATGGAATTCACGATGAGGAGGTTAATACTAAAATTGAAGCCGCTGAAGCGGCGCTTGGAAAGGAAGAGACTAGCTATTCGGATGTTTTTGAAAAACTGCAAATTGCAGATACCCGTATTCAACTTGCCAGGAAAGACGCTGGCGGTGCGGCAGATCGCTTTTTGCCGAAGTTGGCCGCAGTGAAAACAAGCTTAATTGGTGAACTAGAAAGGGAATTGTTGAGGGGGCCTTCTCCTGCCAAAGCATCCACCCTTCGGCGTTTTCTTAAAGTATACCTCGAAGATGATGACCCCTTGGTGGCAAAAAATTCTGCAGTAACACTGGGAAGAGTTGGGGGGGGCGTGGCCGTTGCAGCCTTAAATGACGCCGTTTATGCATGGTCTAAGAGACTGGTTTCACCTGAAAAAGAAGATTTACGCCCTGATTTTGTGGAGGCGCTTGGGTGCATTCAACACGCTTCGGTGTTAGATGTCTTGGTCGAACTTTCCAAGCATGACGAAATCCAAGTCCGTTTGGAGGTTGTGCGTGCCCTTCGAAATTCGAACTCAGCAGAGGCGATTTCTTTGCTCGAAGAGATTGCGGGAAACGATTCAAATCCTTCGGTCTCAGCCAAAGCCTTTGAGGCCATCAAGGAGAAATCATGAGAATGCCATACTTGAGACTTTTCCTTTTTTTGGGATTCTTTTCCCAGGTAGGCTGCAGTGAAGACACCGTGGTTCGAGTCGGTGTCATTTTGCCGCTTCCTGAGCTGGAAAGTGACGGCGGGGATAGCCAGGGCCGTGAATCCGATGGTGAGGCTGCACGTTTCGGATTCGAACTTTTTTCAAAAGATGAAGGCAGTCAGGATTTGGAATTTATTTATCGAAACAATTTGGGCGATCCCGTAGAGAGTATTCGCCTTGTCCGCGAATTGGATGATCTTGGTGTCAAGATGATTCTTGGGCCTCCTTATTCGGATACGGCGCTTGCAGCAGGGGAGACAGCCCAGTCCTTAGGGGTTCCGCTGATTACCCCGTCCGCAACCCTGCCCTCCGTGACCCAAGGAAAAAACTATGTTTTCCGGGCTTGTTTTTTGGACCGCCAACAAGCCAAAGAGATGGTGAAGTTTGCTTACCGGGACCGTGAGCTGCGCAGACTGGTCACTTTTACAGACTTGAACCACTCTTATTCCATTGGCTTGAGCAGAGATTTTGAGGCAGAGTTTTCTAAGCAAGGAGGGAAAGTCATTCGCCGGTTCTATTTTCGTTCCTCAGATGAGGCGAAGACTCAGATTGATTCCATTGTCAAAGAGAACCCAGATGTCGTTTACTTTCCCTCTTATGCTGATGAAGTGGTCTCCGTGTTAGAAGCCATTGGGCCAAGATGGAAGGGCCTCACAGTTCTTGGAGCAGATGGTTGGGATACCCCAAAGCTGTTTGAGATGAAGAAGGCTCTCCCTTTAGGTGTTGAGGTTTTCTTGACGAATCATTTCGACCCTTTTGAGGAGAGGAAGGACAAGCAGATTGATTTCACTACTCGATTTATCGAAGAATTTGGCGCATCTCCGGGTCAACTTTCCGCTCTTTCCTATGATGTCGGACTTATCGCCAGAGAGGTTTGCTCGAAGGGGGCTTCGATTAGTCGGAATGAAGTTCAGCGGAACCTGGTAGCACTGAATAATATTGTCGGCCTGACAGGGACTTTTTCTTTCGATTCAGATGGCAATCCAAAAAAATCAATGGTGATACAACAACTTGCCGTTCAGGGAGGAAAACCAACCCTCGAATTCGTCAAACGGACGGATGTGAGTGACTAAAGAGCCTAAGCCCAGCAGGCTTTACTCTTTGTCTTCCCAACCTTCAGGAAGATTGCCGTCATAGTTGTAGGATTCTTCTGGGGAAGGAAATTCCCCATGCTGGATATCCTTGGCCAAAGCATCGAGAGCTTTTCGGATTTCCTCGGCGAGATTTGCATAACGCCGGACAAATTTGGGTTGCGGACCAACGGACAATCCGACAACATCGTGGAAAACTAAAATCTGACCGTCGCATCCATCACCTGCGCCAATTCCAATTGTTGGAATGTCAATTCTTTGGGTGATCGCAGTAGCAACTTGAGATGGAACGCCTTCAAGTACAACGGCAAAGGCGCCCGCATCTTGCAAGGCTAGACCATCTTCCAAAAGTTGTTCCGCGCCATCCAGGTTGCGGCCTTGTATTCGGTAGCCTCCGCGTAAGTTGTAGGATTGTGGGAGGAGGCCAATATGGCCGAGGACTGGGATGTCGGCATCCACGAGGGCTCTCACCAAATGAGCACGTTTTTGTCCACCTTCAATCTTGACTGCTTGTGCGCCTCCTTCGCGTACCAATCGAAAAGCATTACGAAGCGTTTCTTCCTGGCTGATGTGGTAAGTGCCAAAAGGCATGTCGGCCACCACAAGAGGGCGATCTACAGCCCGCTTGACTGCACGAGTGGCAGAGATGATTTGGTCTAAGGAAATCTTGAGCGTAGTCGCATGCCCCAGCACCACATTTGCCATGCTGTCGCCCACCAAAATAAGATCAAAACCAGCTTCATCCACCAAGCGAGCGGTTGGGGAATCGTAAGCGGTGAGAGCCAGGATTTTCTGACCCGTAGCTTTGCGTGCAAGAATGCCTGGGGCTGTAACTTTCGAAGGTACAGGCTTCTCTGAAGCAAGTTGCGGAGTTTTGGGAAGCTTGGGCTTTGCTCCGCCGTAAATCGAGGATTCCTTAGGTTGCGTCATGGGAGGGAGTTTTCCAGCTGCATAGTTTATCCTTTCACGGGTACAATGGGTATTCATGCAAAAAACCCCTCATTTGCCATTCTTTTGGACCTTAACTGTTCTTGTTTTTGGGGCCTGTGCTTCTTCGGCCCCCTTAGCGGATTTCCCTAATGGGAGCGCCTCTCCAGCCGAAGCCTTAGATGCCCCCTCTACAGATTTCGACACCCCTTCCTCTGGGCAGGAAGGTTCAGCAGAGGCTTCCTTGGATAGCTTGGACGCCTTGGCTCTTCAATTATTGAGGGAGCCCACTTCAGCTGCGCCCACTTTTGATTTTGGAGCTTTAATTGAGGCTACTGCTGAATTCTCGGAGGCGGATTCATTGTCTTTACCCTCGGAGCGGGACCGCTTCAATAAAGTGAGGATGCGGAGCGTGGAGATTCACGGCCAAGGAGCTGTTGGGGACTATGGGACGGCTTATGCAGTCATAGACATGGCAGACGGGGGCGCGGGCTCCGATTTTATCCTTCGCGAGGCCGCTGCTTGGTTAGGTGGGGGGCCTGGTGAGTTGCGTTTTCGAGCTGGCAAGTACTTTGCCGATATCGGTGCTTGGAATCGTGTTTATCCTTCCACTTTCCCCTCCCCCAATCTGGATGGCGTCAGGCGTGAGTTCCTCGGTGGCAACCTTGCTGCAACCGGAGTGGAACTTCATGGGGGAAATGCTGCGGAAGGATTCCGCTGGTCCACGGGTTTGGCAACCGATATTGAGCGCCAAAATGCAAACTTACCCGGCAATGGAACTGGCTCCTCTGTTCCCTACAATCGCATCGGGCTCAAGAATTGGGCTGCGAGTTGTCGACTCCAATGGGGCAAGCCGGAGTCTTTTCAACTGGGGACGAGTGCTTGGTTTTCCCCCGGAGAGGTTTGGACCGAAGGTGGCGAGACCTTTGAACTCCAGACCGCCCTCTGGAATTTGGATATGCAAACTCCTTTCCTTGGCGGCCAACTTGCGGGTGAATTTTGGATGAAGGATGGCGAAACGGAGGATAGCGATGGTGAGGAAAGTACGACCTCCATGGGATATTGGGGAGCATGGAATAAAGAGCTTGGAACTAATTATAGTTTGGGCCTACTTGGTTCCTGGTGGGAGCATTTCAAAATTGAGGAGAATGCGGGGCACTATTACTCCGGACATTTTGGATATCGCCTCAACGAGGATCACCGCCTACGTCTCTCTTTGTCTCACGATAACCCTGGAGCTGACTGGCAAAAGTATTACGCAGTTGGCCTTCAGTGGATAGTGGAATTCGGGTCTCCTCGACCTAGCTTCTAGTCGTTAGGGAGATTAATTTTCAGCTCCTTTAAATGACGGAGCTATTGGCCAGGCCGATGCGTTGAGTAGGACCGCAGTGGAGCTTCGCCCATGAGAACCTCGTACGAGGGAGGTGTCCAAAGGGACATAGGGCATTGGGGCACGGAAACCTAGTTTCTTTGCAAGGAGCTTGAAGGCAATCATGGCTTTGGCCGCCGGTACATTTGGATTCAAAAAAAGTTCACAAGGATCATAGCCAGGCTTGGCGTGAATGTTGACCGTGCGGGCAAAATCCGGCTCTGGCTCGGTGTCTAACCAATAAGGGTACGCAAACCACCACCCTTTCTGAGCAATGCAAAAGAAGTCACCCGAGCGAGCGTGGTTGAGTCCAATGCTGCTTTGTTCTTCTTTGTCCAAAACAGATTCCACTCCATTGAGCTCTTCCAGAATCTGGCGAACAGAAGACTGGTCCGCCTCGGGGGAAAGATACACATGCGCACATTGATGGTTGCAAACAGCAAAGGCTTTCGAATTTCCAGGGTCTAAGAGAGAGCCGTTTTGGGCAGAGTGGATTTTTAATAGTCCTTCTTCCCGAAGTCGGCGATTGGGGAAAGCTGCCTGGGAGACGGATTCAATGCCATATTCGGAAAGGACAACGACCTCGATTCCCTCGGCAGCGGCGAAATCCAAGAGGCGGCCCACTTCAGAATCCACTGCGGCTGCGGCTTGTGTTGCTTCGGGGCTATCTGGGCCAAAACGCTGTAAGTCATAATCCAAGTGGGGAAGATAACTTAGACAGAGACCGGGTCGTTCTTCTTGAATGACGTCTATCGTGGCGTCGACAATCCACTGAGTGCTTTGCAGTCCAGCCGCAGGACCCCAGAAATTGAACAAAGGGAAAGCACCGAATCGCTGGATAAGCCGCTTGCGTAGAGCCGCAGGATTGGAATGAATATCGGGACCCTTTCTGCCGTCCGCCCAATAAGTTGGGCGGGGAGTCACGGAAATGTCGGCACGGCTCGGGAGGTTCCACCACCAGAAAAGTTGGGCGGTCAAGGAACCAGGGTTGGCTTTACGCCAATGTTCGTGAAGCGTTTTCCCTTGAAGAAGGGCGGCGGATTGAGGCCACATCCGAACTTCTCCATAATCCTGGTCATACCACCCATTTCCCACAATGCCATGTTGGGTGGGCCGCATTCCAGTCAAGATGTCGGCTTGGACAGAAGCCGTCACCGCGGGTAGGCCAGGTTGCCATTCCGTACAACCTCGAAGTTTGGCAAAGGCCTCCAAGCGCGGCATGGCACCAGAATGGAGTAAAGCTGGGGTCAAGCCGACGACATCGAGGATGAGGAGCCGCTGCACGGGAGGAAAGCCTATCAGGTGCCACTAGGTGGCATGTTCCAATTCTGAAGAAAGATGGGGGAGGAACTCGTCGATTCGGCGCGTCTAGACTGCTGATGATGATGACACGCCTCCTCCCAGTTTTCTGCTTATTCTTCCTTGCGGCCGGGGCTTTGCAGGCGGTGCTTCCGCAAGAGCCTCAGGACATGGCCTTGACTGGCATCGTTCAGGTTTCTCCGCCGCAACTTCCTCATTGGGATTCTTTTGTCTTGCAAAGTGGAGTTCCAGAAACCTTGCTTACCGTTCCTGCTGGTTCACGTTTTGTGTTGACCGATCTTTGGACAATGCGTCATGAAGATTTTCAGGGACACCTTACATCCGACCTAGACCGGTTTTGGCTTGAGAGAGTCCTCGACCAGTCTCGTAAAGTGGCCTTTGATGCCCGTATGAATGAATCCCCCAACCCTCTTTCTTGGAACACTGGAATTTCTTTTGGGCCCGGAAGCCGGGTTGTGTTCCAGTACGAATTTGATGGTGAGGGGAAAGAAGATTGGCTTCGCCGTGTCCATTTCACCGGCTACTTCGAAAAGATTCGCGCCAACTCCTAGGACAAAGAGAGAAGCGGTTGTCCTTCCTGGACATCTTCTCCATCACGGGCGAGGAACTTGTCAATCGTTGCTTTTTCTGGGAGGTCAGAGTCAGAGACATACTTTACGGGATTGAAAGTTTTCATCACTTCCAATAATCCAATCGTGCGACCTGAAAAAATTTCATCACCTTCTTCGGCGTAAAGAGGCGATTCTGGATCTGGCCGGCGGTAGAAACGCCCCGCTTGAGGGGCGCGTAAGTAGAGGCCGCCTTGGTCTTCCATAGCAGATGGGATTGCATCTTGGGAAGCATGAATCGGCTTACCTTCCCGCAGGACTCGAAGCATGGGCTCGCCATACTCCATCGGGCGGTGCTTTCGCTCAGGGGGCTCAGAGTCCACGAAGCCTTCGACGTCTTTTGGAACTTTCAAGGTCCAAGCACGTTCCAGAATCAACAAAACACCGATGTCGGTGCTGGAGTCAATACGTTCTCCTTTTTCAGGAGCATTTGTCCACAATCCAACACTCGGCGCAGAAAGTTCCCAGCCGCTTCCGTCAGCTAGGGATTTTACGAGGAGTTCAAGTTGAGGAATGGGCATCAAACCCCTTAGGTAAGCACATCTAAATCGTGAAGGGACCAAATGCGAGGGTTCTTTACACGACGCACCCCTTGGGCTTGATAGCTGGCTTCAACTAGGCATTCCAGCCAAGGTCGCAATTCCGAAGGCAGAACAATTTCGTCTGTGTCCCGCTGACTGGCCGCTTTGTAAGGGTCCATGTCTCCTTCGATTCTTGCCTCGACCGCTGCCATCCCCTTTTCAACGGCCGCCCGCTCTTTAGGGTCTTCCGAAGCGATTCCGAATTCGTCATCAAGCTTCGTGTTGTACGTGGCAATGGCCAAGGTGCGCCCTTCCATAACGGATTGCCTGGAAAGAGGCGTGGAGAGTTGGAGCACGGGTTCATAGGGAAGACCAGCCATGGCGTAGTAGCCTGCTCCCGAGGCCTTCCGAAGAAGAATCGTAAACATGGGAGTGGTGTTCGTGCTATTGGTGTAAATCAAATTCGAGCCATAACCCAACAGCCCATGCGCTTCGGCCTCGGCACCAATATCAAAACCACTAACATCTTGAAGCCAAACCAACGGAATTCCGTCCGAATTGCAAGCACGAGAAAAGGCGGAGCACTTTGCAATACCTTCTTTGTATAGGATTCCCCCGGGTTTGATCTTTCCGCGATGTTCGGGGTCGGGCACCGGCCCTTGAACATTAGCGATAAATCCGCAGTAGAGTCCATTCACTCTCCCCACTCCGGTCACAATTTCCTGTCCGCGATGGGGGAGAAGCTCCCAAAATAGGGAGCGATCCACCAATCGGGCTAGGACTTCTCGCACGTCGTAAAAAGTGCGATGGTCTTTTGGGAAAAGGGAATCCAAATCAGAAGCGGGGAATTGAGGCGGTGCAGGGTCTACGCCTCCGCGGCGGAAATCTGCACCGCATGAAGCGGTTCTTACTACTTCGGCTCGAAGAGCGGAAAGGCATGCTTCGTCGTCAGGGACGCGCTCATCGGCACAAGCCGATTGGTGAACATGGACTTCCGGGCCTCCGATTCCAAGGGAAGTCAAGTTTTGAGATTTTGCTCCCTTAATCAAAGCCGCACCGGCAATCACCATGTATGCCTGCTCGGTCATATAAACGCGGTCTGAAATAATCGGCATGTAACCGCCACCCGCGATGCAATCACCGAACACTCCTGCAATTTGAGGCACTCCCTCGGCGGAAAGTTGGGAGTTCTTCATGAAAATATGGCCGGCTCCTGTTCGACCAGGAAAAGAGCGCGATTGTTCGGGCAAGAAGAGGCCAGAACAGTCAACGAGATAGACGACAGGAATTCGTAGGCGCAGAGCCACTTCTTGGGCGCGCTCGATTTTTTCAGGCGTTTGTGGCCACCAGGAACCCGAGGCCACCGTGTTGTCGTTGGCAATCACCATGACCCAGCGATTTTCTACCTTCGTGAGTACGGTGAGCACTCCTGCGCCAGGGGACTTTAAGGTTCGGCCAGCTTGGTCAAAATCCACATCCCAATTGACGAAAGTACCCACTGGGTGAACGGGCGAATCAGAATCTCGAAGTGCATCTAAGCGTTCCCAAGCCGTTAGCTTTCCCTTTTGGTGGGTTCGCTCCTCATACTTTTCTCCCCAGCCCGATTGAATCTCTTTGCGGCGAGTTTGGAGTAGCTCGGATTTTTCTCCCAGAAATTCAGCATTGCTGGATATTTCGGCTGGTTCAAGGAATTGTTCTCTTGGTGAGCCAATGGGGTGGAGGGGGACATGAGCCATTTGCGCCTAAGCCTAGCACAGGAGTGAGTCAATTTTCATTTGGCAGTGGCAGGGGAAATGAAAAATAAATTGAGGTATCTTCGATTTCCTGTGGAGCAAGGGCGTATCCAAGCGCCTCCAAGAATTCGGTCTCTTCGCTAGTGCGAATATTAGCCAACCTTGCTGCAACAGGCGATTGAGAAATCTTTTGGGCCTGTTTTTCTTCCAACATTGCATCACGGTGAAATCTTTTCAGGGCGATAGTGGCTCGGGGGTCACTTAAATTTAATGGTGATTGCTCGAGCGGATCCTGGGAAAGGTCATAAATCAGGACAGCAGGCTGATTGGTTTTAGGGTGTGTTGCGAGCTTTAGTTCGCCAGAAACAGGATCAGGGCGGAACCATCTAAGTACACTATATTCTTGATCGCGCCAGGCATCACGAATGTTTCCCTGCCTGTTGCTACTGGAGAATACTTGCAGTCTGCTAATGACACCTTCGTTACCATTTGACTCGAGTATGCCGCGTTTATTTTGATTGCAGCTTTCCTTAACACCAGCAAGTTGCAATAAGGTGGGGGCGATGTGGTGAATGCCCACAACCTGCTCAGAAATATTTCCCGTGATTGAGTTCACTCTCTTCGCCTCCTTTAAAAAAAGAGGAATGCGAATTAGTTCATTGTGTAGGTTATTGGCATGGGTTATTCCGCCATGATCAAAGAACTCTTCGCCATGGTCAGAAACAACTACCACGATGGTGTTATCCCATAGAGAATTGCGTTTGAGCCACGCAAAGATTCGTCCAATTTGCCTGTCTACCAAATGAACTTCGGCATCGTACATAGCCATTACATGGGCGAGGTCGCGCCTTCCCAAGTTTGGTTTTCGAGTTCCCGGATCAACAGCACGTTCGGTCCAATCTTTGCCAGTCCATATACCTTCGTATGTGGGGTCAAAAGAGAGGGCTAGTTCAGGGTCAATTCTTTCAGGTAAATAGTCATGATGGACATCAAAGAAGTGGGTAAATAAGAAAAAAGGCTTGCCATCTTCATGGTTGTCTTCGAGCATTGTTATGGCAGCATCGCTTACTTGTTGGCCACGATTTTGATACCTCAAAATGATTTTTCTTAGCCGAGCAATTCGTTTGGAATTCCATTCAATATCTGGAGCTTGCTCCTCTACCAACTTCATTTCATGCGCCACGGCATCTTGGCATTCTTTTGAATCTAGAATTGCTGACTCATACTTGTCGAATCCACGCGAAAATCCATGGCGTGGGTCAAGGAAGCCGCCACTGTATACACCAAAGGTTCTCCATCCCGCATCTTGAAACAGTTCTGCTAAAACCTCATGCTTGGGGTCAATTTTGAAACTCCCAGTCTCTACTCCATGCGCGCGGTCATTCAATCCTGTCATGAGCGCAGCATGTGAGGGTAGCGTCCAAGAAGTGCTTGTAAACGCATTCATAAAGCGTTCCCCTACTTTTGCTAAATGGTCTAGGTTTGGGCTAACCTTTAAATCGGGGGCAAATTCGAGTTCATGTCCATAACAGCCAAGCCGATCTTGGCGTAGAGAATCAATTGAAATAAGAACCACGTTTGGCCGTGGTGCAATATCGTTTTCCTCAGCGCACGCAGCGACAAGGAGCAAAGCGATAATTAGAATTCTCGACTTAACCATAAAGTGTCATATTCACCCTTTCGGAAATCATCATGATTTAAGACTTTGCGATGCAAGGGCGAAGTCGTGGGCACGCCAACAATGGTGGCTTTTTCCAATGCTGTGTCGAGTTTGGAGATTGCATCATCTCGAGATTCGCCATGCGCAATCACCTTCGCAATAAGTGAATCGTAATGGGGAGGGATGGCATCACCTCCGGTGAGATGGGTGTCCACGCGCACACCTTCTCCTTGAACCGAAAACTCTTCAAGAGTACCTGGGCAAGGCCGGAAGTTGTCCTCGGAGTCTTCCGCATTGATGCGAGCCTCAATGGCGTGGCCATGAAGGACAAGCTCGTCTTGCGACCAGGGCAAAGCTTGCCCAGCAGCGACTTGAATTTGGGCCTGAGCTAAGTCTGTTCCTGTGACAAGTTCCGTAACGGGATGTTCAACTTGCAAGCGAGTGTTCATCTCGAGGAAGAACAATTTTCCGGAGGGCGCCATGAGGAATTCCATTGTGCCTGCGCCGGAGTAATGCCAAGCGGCGGTGGCCTTGGCACTTAATTCCCCGTAATGTTCCCTCTGCTCTTGAGTAATTGCAGGAGATGGGGACTCTTCAATAAGTTTTTGGTGCCGCCTTTGGACTGAACACTCCCGTTCAAAAAGATGAACTGCGTTTCCGCGACCATCTCCAAAGACTTGGAATTCAATATGCCGCCCACCTTCCAGGTACTTTTCAAGATAAAGAGTGGCGTTCCCAAAGGCAGAGGCAGCTTCCCTAGAGGCTTCCACGAAGGCGGTACGAACATCGGCCTCGTTTTCACAGCGACGAATCCCGCGCCCACCACCACCCGCATCGGCTTTCAACGCAACCGGGTAACCAACTTCTTCTGCAACCTGCACCGCTTCATCGGCATGAGCAAGAGCGCAGAGAGAACCTGGTACGACAGGAAGGCCCACTTTGCGTGCAGCAGCCCGGGCCGGAAGCTTTAAGCCCATTTGGTCCATGACCGAAGGGGATGGGCCAATAAAAACAAGGCCATGTTGTTTGCACAGGGCAGCAAAAGCCGCATTTTCCGCCAAGAATCCCCAGCCTGGATGGATTGCCGAGCAGTGGGTTTGCTTTGCTGCTTGGATTACCCGCTCCATGTGCAGGTAGGAATCCTTTGCAGGACTAGGTCCTAGGCAAACAACTTCTGCAGCTTCTTTTAAGTATGAGTATTGGGCAGCGGCATCTGCTTCCGAAACTCCGCAAACGGCTTCAATGCCTAAATCGCGGCAGGCTCGCACCATGCGAGCTGCAACCTCGCCACGATTCGCAATGAAGATTCGACGAAACATCTATGTAGATTTTAGAGCATCCTTCTCTTCTGGTTCCGCTTCCTTAAAACTGGAAATAAATGAAGGGCTGGAAGTCTGCGCGTGTGAAGGCGAGGGCGAGGGCGAATGCTACCCCAAGGCCCATGGCCAGAATCCAGTCGGGGGTATTGCGAAGACGACCATCGACAGTCGTCCAGCGGGAAAGTATGTGAATCAGAAGCAAGGCTGGAAATGCCCAGAGAATGGGTGATCCAAATTGGGCATCACCGAAGGATTCAAAAAGGGCAAAGGCGCGAACGCTCATCCAGGCGTCGCTGAATGAGGATGAGCGGAAGAAAATCCAGCAAAGGCAAACAAACCAAAAGGTGAGGATGGGGGAAAGAAGAGAAACGAGTTGGGAGATTTTCCATTGGGGAGAAGTTAGGCGCGACCATTCCCGCTGGAGAACGAGAGCCCCGCCGTGTAGCGCTCCCCAAACGACGAAAGTCCATGCGGCCCCATGCCAAAGACCGCCTAGCAACATAGTTAAGAAAAGGTTTCGGTAGGTAAATAAGCGGGTTCCATGGGACCCGCCAAGTGGGATGTACAAATAATCCCGAAGCCAAGTCGAAAGGCTAATGTGCCAGCGGCGCCAGAAATCACGGATATCAGTCGCTAAATAAGGGAAGTTAAAGTTCAGGCACAATCGGTAGCCCAACAAAGCGGCACAAGCGATTGCCATGTCGGAGTAGCCGGAGAAATCGCAGTAGATTTGGGCGGAGTAGGCGAGAATCCCAGTCCAGGCGGCAGTTGCGGTCCAAGCCTCCGGATTTTCAAAGTATGCGTCGGCAATCGGGGCAAGGTTGTCCGAAAGGCAAGCCTTCTTAATAAAGCCAGAAAGGAACAAAAGGAGGGCACCGCGAGCGCCAACCTTAGCCCACTTTCGTGGAGCGGCCAATTGAGGGAGGAAGTCTGCGGCGCGGACAATGGGGCCAGCGACTAACTGGGGAAAGAAACCTACAAAAAGGGCAAGGTCCAATAAGGAACGAGTGGGTTTCAGTTTGCCATAGTAGATGTCTAAGGAATAAGAC
This sequence comes from Planctomycetes bacterium UBA7888, assembly GCA_002500505.1. Classification (GTDB taxonomy): domain Bacteria; phylum Planctomycetota; class UBA1135; order UBA1135; family UBA1135; genus UBA7888. The sequence continues at coordinate 97,619 of DLRM01000043.1, read as the reverse complement.
ATGGTTTGGAAGGTGAAGAAGGAAATTCCAACCGGGAGAATGATGGCAAGGGTAGTGGGGGAAGGGTCCAAGCCAAGCCAGGAGAAAAGTTCAGCGCCAGAAGTAACGAAAAAGTTGAAGTACTTAAAGAAACCTAAGATTCCTAAATTCGCTAGCAAGGAAGCTCGAAGCCACCATTTACGTTGAAGGCCGTCTGGCAGCCCCGAAATCTTGAGCCCAGCCACATAATCCACCAAAGTGGAAACCCAAATCAAGGACAGGAAACGCCAGTCCCAAGCGGCATAGAAGGCCCAGCTCGTGAGTAGAAGCCAAGACTTGCGGAGACGAGGTGAGCGCAAGCTCCAGTGAACGGCGAATACCAATAAAAAGAAGGGGAGAAACCGAAGCTCAGTGAACAACATGGGGGTTCTCCTGAGTGTCTCGAGTTTCTAACCAATCGGCGAATTCGTTGGCAAAGGTGCTGGAGAGCTTGTTTGCACCTGCTTCATTTAAGTGAAACAAATCCCAACGATGTTTTGCGCGGTAGAGTTCGGAATAGGCGTCTGGGTCGTTGAAGGCCAAAAAGAGGGGGAGATGACCATCCAAGTGAAGTTGGAGCCAGCCTTCCGGTTTTTCGTATCCAGGCAAAACCAAACATAAGACTTCAACGCCTTGTTTGGCAGCTCGCGCGCGGAGCGAGTCAATCGCGGCAGCTAGATTGGAATCCTTTTCCCCTTCCCACTTCTTGGAACGCAGTTCTGTGCGAGCAGATCGAAATCCGCGAAGGTCGTTTAGGAACTCTTGTCTTCGTTGTTGAAAAGTAGTTTTACTGGCTTCTAAATCAAGAGGTCGATATCCCTTGCCATCTAGGCCCAGGCCAGGCCGAAGGGTTCCATTGGGCAGATAGAAGGACTCTCGTTCCCCTTTCACAAGGGCTTCCCATAAAACGGGGCCTTGATCCACATTGCCCAGGCGCAAGGCCATGTGATGCAGATGTGTCCAAGAGCGAAGTAGGCGCTCTTGAAGGGGTAAATCTTCGCTCCAAATGGCAGAAAAAAGTTGGAGAGTAATGGGCAGGGAGTGCCAATACACCATCCGCTCGGTCCGCAAATTTTCTTCCCGTATGTCTGTGCGCCAATCACCTAATTCGAGCACTAAGAAACGGAGATTCTTCGGCGCCCAATCTAAGGTTCGATGGGCCATATAGACCGCTTCGGGGAAGCGCATTCCAGGAACCCCAAAGTTAAAGGATCGCAGAGAATGACCACGAGCTGTCAAGGTGGAATCCAGAATCGCAGGGTTTAGTTGGCGGTAAACATGACTGGAACCCAGGAATACGATTTCGAAGTTATCCCTCTCCTTTTTGAACCACTCGTTTTTTAGACGCTCAGGGGTGGCCTCGCGAATCGTCGCCGTTGCCACAGAAAAGGCAACAAGGAAGAGGGCGACATTGACTAGGGAGCGCAACACAGCTTTCCACTTTAGGTCTGCGGGGGGAGGGATTTACACCCCAGCGAGCCCCAAAATGGCAACGCCCAGCATGACAAGAAGTGCGCCCAGCCAACCACGGACTCCGGCTTTTTCTCCCAGCCAAGCGCGGGCGAGTGGCAAGGAGAAAAGGGCGGTGGCGGCAGCCATGGAGGCGGCGACCCCCTGCTTAGCCCAAGTCAGTCCTCCCATCAAAAAAACCATTCCGCACCAGGTTCCTAAGGCGGATGGAATCAAAAATGTACGCCACGTCGTGGCTTGAAAAGGAGTCTTTATTACGCTGAGACCGTGTCCGCGAAAAGAGGAGATAACAACAAGGCCAATGGCACCTCCAGCTAAGCGCCAAGCAGCTGAGGTCACCATGCCGGTTTGGGTGACTCCACCTCGAGTCATGACATTGCTCAGGGCGAATACCGTTGCACAGCCAATTGCAGCCAAAACACCAATTGTGTCCGCCCGAGTGCGTTGGCCCGAACCTAAGCGACGCGATTCGGCAAGGACTCCGCCAGCAACAACAAGCAGAGCCCCCATCCATTGGTGGAATGAAAGTTGTTCCCCAAAGCTAAGCCAAGCAAAACATGCTGTTAAGACGGGGGTAATCATCGTCAAGATGACAGTTCGGCCCGCTCCAATATGAGAGAGCGCAACAAAGTAAAGAAGGTCTCCCGCCGCCATTCCAAGAGCTCCAGAGGCCAGGAGCCAGAGCAAGTTGCCCTCGCCTGCGGGGCCGCCCCCTCGTTCTGAGCCGAGCACCCATGCCAAAAGTCCCAAGGCAATGGCGCCAAAGCCATTTTTGAAAAGCACGGCATCGGACGGCCGCCCATTTTTGAAAGCGCGAGTAAATAAAACTGTGGCAATGCCCCAGCAAAGTGCACTAGCGAGTGCGGAGAATTCCCCTGCGCCGGGGAAGGGCGGTTCGGCCGCCTGAGGGAAGGGTGGTAGCAGGTTAGTACTCTATTTCGACCTGCATCTCGGGGACGCCAGGTTCAATGGTGATTTTCTGCTTCTTATTTTGCCCTCCCATACCCGCCAAGAGAAGGGTGTATTCTCCTGGAAGGAAGGGACCGAGAATTTGTTCGCCCCCGGACAGGGAATTCATGCCGTAAGCAACTGCTTGAGAACCTGCCATCATATTGGAGACGGGAACCCCTGCAGGGTTAAGGAGAATCGCAAGGACCCCTGTTTGGGGTTGCTGGTTGGAATCCACGACCTGCACCTTAACCATGCAGCCGGCCTCAAGCACAAGCTCGAGCGAAGTGCTTTGCCCGGCGAGGAGATGGACCGTTCTTTCAACCGTTCCGTGTGATGGATGGCGGGCGAGAAATAGGAGCTCTCCCTCAGGAAGGGAATCCAGTGTGATGCGACCTTGGGGGTCGGTGGTTTTCAATGAGAAGGGGCCAATGGCTTGGCCGGATGGGGAGCATGCGAACACGCCAGCACCCTGAATGGGTTCACCAAAACTATTGAGCACGGTTGCTTTTAATTGAGCACCAGGCTGTAAAGGAACCACCACCTCACGTTTTCCGTTTTCATCGATAAGAAAGTCTTCCAGTATCACCGTGGAAAAAGAGTGTCCACCGCCAAACAATGGCATCGCGGAATGACCTACGCTGAGTACATAGCTACCAGGAATAAGGAGGTCAAAGAAAGCAATTCCATCGGAGTCTGTGTTTAAGTAACCTCCTCCCGCAGAACCTAAACTAGGTCGTAACATTACGGGAATATTGGAGAGAGGCTCTCCGGTTTGGGCATCTTGCGCAATGACTCGAACACTACTTGCAGGGAGATCAAAATCTCTTTTAATAGCTTCGCCAGGCGAAACACGAAGAGTATCGTAAATGCCTACGCCGTTCCCAAGTCCAAATTTCCCAACCAACATCATGTAATCTCCTTCGCGGACATCTTCAATCTCGTAATAGCCGATGTCGTCCGTTTTTGCGGTCTTCATGCCAGAGAGAGAATTCAACATGATTGTCAGACCCTCAACGGGTTGGTCGGAGCGAGTAATGTGTCCACTAAGTGAGCTAAGGAGAATGGCTCCGCCCAACTCTAGTTCATAAACTTTTTCCTCTTCGATTTTCAGAAAAGCAGATAAGGTTTCAAGGCCGCTCATATCGCCTTGCAAGGCAGCGAGAGCGCTGGATTCAAAGCCTGGTTTGAATACTTGGAATTGGTAATAGCCTAAAGGTAAATGCTCAAAAGTGGCCTGTCCGTTTGGGTCGGTCTGTTTGCCATCTGGACTCGCTTCTCCTTCAAAACAGTGAGAAGTGAGAATGGAGCCCACTTGCGGAAGCCCATTGTTATCCAAAACGGTCACTAAGACCGTGGCACCAGGGCCGAGCGGGATGTCAATGTTTTGAATGGGATCCTCGTACCTTAAGTGAATCGGGCCAGCCGATTGGGGGGCATAGTCCTCGGCATCTGCTCGAATTTGCCATTCACCTGGTCCCAAACCGTCGAGGGTGAAACCGCCATTTTCTCCGGCCGTGGTTGTCGGGAAGTTTGAGGAGTTACCCGAGCCACCCATGAGGGAGACGAGAAAATCTCCAGTGTTTTGCCAAGCTCGGATTTCAGCGTTAGGAATGGGTTCCAGGGTTTGCTTGTCGAATACTCGACCTGAAATTTGAATCGATGGTTGCAGTTCAATCCGAAGGGACTCGGAATCAGGGTTTGAAGGGATTTGGTTGCTGGAAAACCCTGTTGCGTGAGCGCGAACTTGAACCCCATTTTGGGGTAAGTTCTCAAGTTGGAGTCGCCCTTGGGCGTTTGTAGTTCCTCCTTCCTCCCAAGGCACAAAGGTATCCAGCAACTTGGAGAGAGCGTTCGTCCCCAGCCATGAAACTTCGGCATGAGGGATGGGCGTTTGGTCGAGGGCGTGAACGACTTCAACCAAGAGACCGGCTCCCCTTTTTAGGATTATTGGGGGGAAGGTATGCCCTTCGCCTTGATTCAAGTCAAAGGAATCGCTCAGCCAAGCCTGAAATCCTTCTGAATAAATTTGAAGGCGATAGGAGCCTGCCTCCAGCGGCCCCATTTGGAATAAACCCTTGGAGTCGGATTCAGCTTTGCCATTTGTTGGGGCGAGAAAACTACGTTCTTTCGGGGGAACTAGTTCTAGATAGGACCCTGCGCCCTTTCGGAGGAGCATGACCTTGGCTCCGGCGAGAGGAGTGTCAGGGGCTTCAAGGGCTTGACCCGAAACGAAAGAGCCTTCCTTTAAAAGGATAGGAAGCATTTCCGACTCCCCAGGAAGAAGCTCAATGGATGCGGTGGCCTCTGCCATTCCCTCTGCCTGAGCTTTAAAAGTCCATTGCCCCGGTGGGAGGTGGAGGAAGTCCATCGTCCCCATGCTTCCATCTTCCCAAGTATGCGCTCGAGTCCAGAGCGGACCTCGGAGCGCTTCTCCCCGAGTTTCGCCCGGAAGTTGGCCCGACCAACGCGCTTGGATGCGAAAGTTCTGAACAGGAGTTTGATTCGGGTGGTGAATCCAAAGGTGGACTTTGGCAGAGTCTGTCTCGACCTGAAGTAGAGTTTCGTCTTGTTCAGAGCGGTCCAGGGACTTCAAAGTGCGTACTTTGGACCATTGGCCCCCACTCAGGGCTGCTACTTTAATCGAGGGACCCTTCCCAGGGATTTCCAAACTGCCGTCCGAGCTGGTCTCAGTCCAAGCCTTGTTCTCCTCCTCCAGGAAGAAAGTGGTTCTTTGCGCAGCCGCACCGTCCAGGTGAAGGGTGCGCAAGAGGTGGGTCGGGTTGGCGTGTTTTCGGGGGGGGGAGTCTTGTGGGACTTCCACATCCGCAGAATCTCCGAATTCTGCCTCTTGGCTGGGAAGCTCAAGGTCGCTTTGAAAAGAGGTAGGGCGGTCAGACTTTTCTTTATTCAGCCAGAAAAGGAGAGCCCATGCGCCGAGGAGAATTGGGAGAAGGACGCGGAGGGATTTCATTTGAACAAGCTATGCTACGCATATGGTTCTCACTCATTCGTGGATAATTCTCCTTCTCTTGGGAATGTTCCCTCGGGGTGGGGAAATGGAGCCCTCTTTGGTCGGGGCCCGTGGGCTGGCGTGGAATCCGAACACGGGCGAGACTGCAGTTTTGTTGAAGACCGGAACATCCGTAGCTGTTTTTGATGCTTTCCTGCGCTTTCGAAAAGAGCTCCCTCTCGAAGGGGAGGTCAAGGGCATTCAGCAAAGGGAAGGCCAATGGATTCCAAGGGAAACCGCCAGTCCCAACTCGGTGTCGGGGCCAGCAGGTAGAGAGATTCGAATCGACCCTAAGGAGGGAATCCTTGGAATGTCCCTTACCCCTTGGGAATCTCAACCAATCATAACTTTTGGTAAGGGCTGGGCCTGCGTTTCCTACCGATCAGCATGGGTGCCGCCGGCACCATTGGAGTGGGAGATTTCAGGAGGGGAGCGGAGAGTCTCAATGTGGGAGTCCAATGTGGACGATGCTCTCCAAAGGCAATCGTTTTTGCGCGGACTCCATCCAGGGGCCACCATCAAAATTTTGCGAACTGTTTCAGCTCCTCAATTCCCGAGCCCGGGTCTAGAGGAATGGGTGGAATTTGAAATCCCAGAAGTCTCAGCAACAGGGCCTTGGCCGCAGAAAACTCTGACCCTTACTTTAAAGTAATCGTGGCCGAGTTTTTTTCTCCGTTGCGGATGTAGGAAACGTTTATCACGTCACCTTTTATTTTCCCGCCAAGAGCACGGCGCAAATCATCTTTTGACTTCAAGGCAATGTTGGCAATCGATAGTAAGTAGTCGTTTACATGAAGTCCGCCTGTTTCAGCAGCACTTGCTTTACGAATACGGGAAATCCTTAAACCGGTTACTTCGCCGTTGTTTTCTACAGTGACTCCAAGTTTTCCTCGATTACGTTGCCGTTCTCCAATTGCCATCATGTGCGTCATCATTTTTTGATTGAAGTCAGCAGGCATGGCCATTCCTGGAGCGGTCACGAAGTTGAGGGAGTGATCTCTTGCATCTAGGGCATGTGCGCAACTCCGCACAAGTTCCAGAATTCGGACCTCGGCGTCATAGTTAATCTTGGAGGCATCATCCCCAGGCATGTGGTAGTCCTCGTGAATGTGGGTAAAGAAAAACAATGACGGTACTCCACCGTGGTAAAAGGAAGTGTTGTCACTGGGGGCTTCTCCGGCGTCACCCATTTCGATATTCATGCCGCTTTCTTTCAGGATTTCATCTAAAAGAGGATGAAACTCTTCCGAGGTGCCTAGGCCACCAACATAAAGATAATCATTCACGCTGCGGCCAATCATGTCGCAGTTAATCATGGCGTACATGCTGCCGGTTGGGATGGGACCATCTTCTACAAAAGCTTTGCTGCCTAAAAGACCGCGCTCTTCGGCACTAAAAGTCATGAACAAGATGGGGCGTCGAATTGGGTTGGCAACAAACCATTCCGCTAGTTCCGCGACACCGGAAGAACCGGAAGCGTTGTCGTCGGCGCCGTTATGGATTTCACCCGGGAATCCCATCGCGCCTGGGCCACCAATGCCGGCGTGGTCGTGGTGACCCCCAATTACTAAGATTTGATCGGCCAAAGCTGGATCCGTACCGGGAAGGAGACCTGCGGTGTTGAAGCATTCCAACTTCCGAACTTGGAATGGAAGAAGGTAATCTTTGGTTTTGGGTTTTTCTTGGCCCTCAGGCAGAACAGAAAGAGGTTCCAAGCCGAGCCGAAGCCATTCTTTGGCAAAGTAGTTTGCTGCGGCGTGTCCACCCTCTTTGCCAGATTCACGACCTTGGAGCTCGTCGCTAGCGAGATAGGTAATGTGTTCCCGCAAATCGTCTGCGCGGATGGGGGTGCGGTCCTCTTGGGCGAGCAGAGGAGAGCCGAAGCTCGCAAAGGCGAGAATAGGGAGTAGGATGGTAGTTGCTTTCATCGGAGGGAAAGGGAGGCCGCTAGCGTGCAATGCCAGCGGCCTCGTATTTTAGCTATACGCCCGAATGAGGTGGCTATTGGTTAGAAATTAGCTCCAGTCGAGTGGTTTCTCCGGGAGAGACATACACGCTCTTGGTAGAGGCTCCGGCTTCGGACATGAAAAGGAGAGCGCCATTGCTCGCCGAGGCCACGCTGATTTTATAAGTACCCGATTTGAGCCCTTCAAACCGAAATCGGCCTTGGGCATCTAGGCGGACATTTTTGGAGAAATAGCCGAATCCATTTTGCGTCTCAAGAGTGAGGTAAGCCGTTCCTCCGGCAAGAGGCTCACCGCTTCCATTGCTGCCGCTTCCAGCAATGACGCCACCCGGAGATAGCCGGAAGACTCCAACATCCAAATCACCGCCATTTTGGCAATCCACATAAACGGTAGAACTCAGGAAGGAGGGGTGTGTGGCTTCAACTTGCAATTCGCCGGGATAAGCATTGTCAAAGCGGAAGGTGCCGCTCTTGCGAGTAGCCGTTTTTTGACCAGGAATATTGTTCGGGTCAGGGCCGACACCTCCGAATAATCCGTAAGAATTTTCTTCTTTCCAATCTTTCCCATGGAGAATGATTTGAGCCCCTGCGACGGGTTCGCCTGTAACCGCATTAAGGACAGAGCCACTCAGCTTGCCTCCCTTTTGCATGTGAATGTCAATGCCAGGGATCAAAGTTCTTTGAACAGAGAATCCTGTGGAGTAGGTTGGGGTATACCCGTCAGCAGTTGCTAGGAGTCGGTAGGAGCCTGGATTAATCCCCTCGAATAAGAAGTCTCCATTATTGTCGCGGAAGTTTTTTGGCCGACCATTGGGGACATACAAAGCCGTACCGCGATTGACCGAAAGAAGGGCAATTTGGAAATTCTCCACAGGGGAGCCATCATTTGCAGTGACACGGCCAGCGACTGCACCCAGCTGGTGCATGGTGATCTCCAAATCCATCTTGTCCACCTTGACTCGAGGAAGATTCGAAGCGGAGAAACCCGTTGCCCGAACGGAAATACCATAAAGGCCTTCTGGGAGGCCCCCAATTTTGAAAGTGCCATCAGGGTTGGAAAGGCCTTCCGTGCTAAACATGGGTTTCGGTCGCATGCGCGAAACCTGAATCTCTGCGTTGGCAATAGGGCCACCTTCTTCATCGAGTACGATTCCAGCAAGGAAGTGTTCTGTTCCAAGAACTACCGTTTTCTCCATGGCTCGGTTGTCTCCCATGAGCACGAGAGGGTGAACTCGTTCTGCGGCATAACCTTCATAGCGAACGGAAAGAGTCCATAGTCCTTGAGGGAGAAGGTCCGCAAGGAAGCTGCCGTCTTGTTCCGCAGTCATGCGAACATAGCGGCCAAGTTCCAAATCTTCCTGTTGGACGGATTCTAGATTTCTAGGTGCAAAACGATTCGCTTGTCTTTGAAGCTCAATCTCTGCCGGGAGTGGGTTTCCGGCAGTATCCGTAATAACACCAGAAATTTGGTAGCCCTTACCCAGAATTACCGGACTCAAAGTTTGGGTTTCCGCAACGGTGGTTACGGGAACACCTTCTTTGGGTGCGTACTCGGGGTGGCGGACCCACATGTCATAGTCGGTATTGGCTTTAAGGCGCTTGAAGCTAAAAATGCCATCAGAATTCGTTTTCTCACGGAAGGAAGGAATGTCGGCAAACTCACCTGGAGACAAGGAAAAGGCAAGGGCCTGGTCGATTCGTTCTGTTAGAGCCACTGTGGCGTTCGCAATCGCAGCCCCCCCCTCATTGTGTACCGAGCCTTGGATGAGCCCCCGGGAGAGGGTGTCCGCAGCAGGAGTGCCTTGGGCCTTGGTTCTTCGTCCTGAGCTATGGGTACTGGAGTCGGGAGAGTCCAATTTGGCAGCTGTGCCATCTTCCAGGGAAAAAGAATCCAGTTTGGGGCCGTCAGAGTCATCCTTGGAGTTCCCAGATGTGCCCAGGGAAAGCATGAAGACAATCGCTGCAATGACAGCGACCAAGATGGCAATTGGGATAAGGGCGGTACTTCCGCGGTTCTTTTGTCGGTAATTCATGGGTCAATGGGGGGGACAGGACTAGTTTAGTCGTTTCCAGGGCCCGATTTCTTTCACCAAGAGTCAAATCATTGCATCCGGCAACGGAAATGTTTTCTGTAACGGTTTCCCTAGAATGCCTGCCATCATGGCGCTTAAGCTCGACCTGACTGGACTTTTCGCTGGCGGTCTGTCCCGCGAGGATTTTGCCGCTCGGTTGCCCCAAGCTGCGGCCGCCCGCGACGCCCACCTCCAGGCCATGCCTGCATGGCGGAAACTCCACGAAGCCACTCATCATTTGGAGAGTTGTCGAGCCCGTGCCGAGGCTGTCAAGGCCGAGCAAGCCCCTGAATACTTCGTAGTGTTGGGGATTGGCGGCTCAGCCCTTGGCAACTCTGCGGTCTTGGCCGCCTTGGCTCCGGTTTACCAAGAATGGGCTCCCGCCGATGGCCAGCCGAAGTGCATGGTCTTGGATTCCATCGATCCCGATTGGATTGCTGAGTTTTTGGCGAATGTTCCTGTTGAGAAATGCCACTTCAATGTAATTTCTAAGTCGGGAGGCACGATTGAAACCTCCAGTGAATTCTTGGTCTTTTATCAGGCGATTCGGGAAGCCCTTGGGAGTGAAGAAGGTGTGCGCAGCCGATTCACCGTGACCACCGACCCAGTAGGGGGCCACTTCAGGAAACTCTGCGATGAATTAGGCCTTTTTACGCTGGAAGTCCCCGACGGTGTCGGTGGCCGATTTTCGGTGCTTTCCCCGGTGGGTCTCTTCAACTTTGAAATGGCGGGCTTAGATTCCCAAAGCATGCTCGAAGGAGCCGGTCGCGTGGACAACCTGTGTTCGTCCCTTCCCGCCGACCAAGACCCGACCTTGGGTTATGCCCTCGCTCATGTCATGCACATGGAGGCGGGTCGCCCGATTCATGTTCACTTCCCTTACGCACACCGCCTTCGTCTTTTGGCCGATTGGTACAAACAACTGTGGGCGGAGTCCTTGGGTAAGAAAACAAATATGGCAGGCGAAGTGGTTCATGTTGGCCCTACGCCGGTGAAAGCTGTTGGCCCGACGGATCAACACAGCCAATGCCAGCTTTATATCGAAGGTCCCGACGACAAGGTCTACACGATGGTGAAGCTTGGCAAGCACAGCCACACGGTGGATATTGGTGAACCCTTTGCAGATTCTCCCGCTTTCAGTCACTTAGCAAACCGAAGTTTGAACGAACTTATTGAAGTCGAGCGCCAAGGTACTGAAGTGGCCCTCATGGATGCGGGTCGCCCTGTTTGCACCGTTGAACTTTGCAAACTGGATGCCTTCCATGTTGGCCAGTATTTCGCTTTCTTCGAAATTGCAACGGCCATTGCCGGCGGCATTATGGGAATTGACCCCTTTAATCAACCTGGCGTGGAATCAGGAAAAATTGCAGCCCTGTCCTTGATGGGGTGCACTGGCTTTGAAGACCGTGCCGCTGAGATTCGCGCTTCTTCCGCTTCTCGTGACCCTTTCGTTTTGACCTGCTGATGCCTACCTATCTTTCCGGAATCCAGCCTAGTGGGCTTCAGCACATTGGGAATTACTTTGGTGCGATTCGCCAGCACATTGCTTTGCAGGAGGAAGCGGGCGAACACTTTTACTTCATTGCGGACTTCCACGCTTTGACAAGCGTTCGAGATCCAGAGGAGTTGCGCACTTATACCCGTGAAACTGCTGTGGCATATTTGGCACTTGGCTTGGATCCAGAGAAGGCAGTCTTGTGGCGGCAGTCAGATGTTCCTGAGGTGCATGAGATTGCCTGGCTGTTAGCCACTCAATGTGGCATGGGTCTTTTGGAGCGTGCGCATTCTTACAAAGACAAAACTGCCCAAGGAATCAAGCCAAGCGTGGGCTTGTTCACGTATCCAATTTTGATGGCCGCTGATATTTTGGCTTATGATTCGACGCATGTTCCCGTGGGCAAAGATCAAGTGCAACACTTGGAAATGACGCAAGACATGGCGGGTTATTTTAACAATCACTATGGCGAAGTTTTTGTACGTCCGGAGTGTTTGCTGGCTTCTACGAAGCAAGCCCAAAAAGTTGTGGGTTTGGATGGCCAAAAAATGTCCAAGTCTTATGGTAATACGATTTGGATTTTTGAAGAGGGCAAAAAACTTAAGAAAATCATCAACAAGATTGTGACGGATTCTCGCCCACCAGAGGAGCCCAAAAATCCGGACGAGCTCTTTTTGTTCGACACGATGTCTCTTTTTATGGAAGCGGATAAAGTCAATGAATGGAAAGAGAAGGTGCGCGCCGGCGGTGAAGGTGCCCCGGGGTATGGGCATCTCAAGGGTGCTATCTACGAAGCTATGGAGGCTTACTTCGCGCCGGCTCGGGAACGCCGCAAAGAACTTCTTGCCGACCCTGCTGAAGTGGACCGCATCCTTGCTGCTGGCGCAGAAAAAGCTCGTGCCCGCGCTTGTGAGGTTCGCGCCCGCGCCTTTACGGCTTGTGGGTTACGGTAAGCTTCCTGTTTTTAATTGCGTAACAAATATCTTTTTCTTGTCCCTCGTGGAGGGCATGGGAAAGAGTGCCTCACACTAGTAAGTAACATTTTCCACCAAAGTTTTCCGGAGCTCCTGATGTTTGCTACGGCGAACAAGGGCGCGGAAGGTGACCTCGTCTGGTCGGGGGCGAATGTGGTGGACTAAAAGAATCGCCATACCTTCCTTCGTACGGAAGGGGTCGGAAATGGTGTTGATTGGGATGTTGAAGGCGGTTTCGCAAACGGCTTTGTCGATGACACCAGGTTCGGCGCGGTGGAGCCAACCGAGCATTCCGTTTCGAGTGCGGGTGGGTTCGTGTTCAGAGAGCTTGTTTGCGAGCGAGCCAAAGTTCTCGGGTAATCTCATTTCCTCGCGGTAGGCAAGAAGTTCCTTGTGGGCGTCATTGAAATCCAAATCTAAAGGGTCCGTCTTCTCTTTTTTCGCATGCAAGAACAACCAGGAAACTTCGCGAGCTTCTCCAAACTTGGCCTCCTGTGCAACAAGTTCTTTTGGTTCCAAGGAAGCAAACCAGTCGTCATTCCATCTTTCTCGTGAAAGTAGGCGCAAAAAACCAACGGATCGTAATTCGGCTCCATGAATGACAGCTTCTAGGCTGGAGCCTTGAGAGGAAAGCAACTTCTCATAAGTCATTCCTCCGAAGGCAGGGTTTTCTTCAACGCGCTTTCGTCTCCACTCAATTTCTTCTTGTAAGACCTCTGGAGTCAGGACAGCTCTCGATTCTTTAGCCCAGTCTTCTAGTTTGTCTTGCACAATTATTTGCTCAAGGTATTCTCGGATTCGCGTCTGGGAAAGTGCCGAGTGAATGGAGGCCCCTAATTCATCTAATGAGATTTTCCAATTTCCTTTGGAAAGGGCCCATCCGGGAGGGGATTTCATAGATGATGCAATCAATTCCCCAACTTGAGCTTCGGTCCACTCCTTTTGTTGCTCAACAGTCGGGGGAGTGGTTAATGCCAAATCCTGGCGCACTAACTCTTCATGAAGGAGAGAATCTCGAATGAGCATTTGGAATTGCTCCACGGACATGCCGCGGTCTGCAATTGCTGCGTAAAGGTCAATGCCCGCAGATTTGGATTGCTCCTCGGCCAATTGGACTCGGGCCAAAACTTCCGCATCCTGAATCTGTAAGCCGCGGGCGTTGGCTTCTCGCTCTACAAGTTGAATCTGCAACAAGTGGCGCAGGGCTTCTTGACCCACAGGCTTGCGGTGAAAAGTAGTACCTAAAAACCGCTCCAATCGGGCAAGGGAAATCGAGCCGCCATCCCATTGGGCAACGACGCCCTCAGGAAGGGACGCTTGAGGCTCTTCGGCACCTTGGAGAAGAGGAAGAAGGAGGGGGAGAAAGGCGAGCATTTGCCCCAGGATAAGAACCTTTAGAAAACCGGTTTCATAAACAAAAAAACAGGGGCCAACCTGAAAGAAAGCCCCTGCGAACCTAGGAGAAAGTGGTTCAAGCCGACTTGCGGCGTCGGCGAGTGGTCTTGGTGCCTTTGTCTACAAAGCGCACTCCACTCTTTGTCCAGCGGGCACTCAAGTGGGCGCCGCGACGGTACTGCCCATCCAAAATCCCATTTGTGAGGGGATCTTCGATTAGGCGGCTCACAGTTCGGCGTACTTCTCGTGCACCGTACTCCTCGCTGTAACCTTCACTGGCGAGCAATGAGGGGAGCTTGGCTGACCAGTCCAAGCGCAATCCGGCGTTGGCGAGGCGCATCGAAACTTCCTCCAATTTCATTTCTGCGATGCGAGCGGAGGCTTTTTCATCGAGGGTGTTGAAGACTTGGATGCCGTCCAAGCGGTTTAGGAGTTCTGGTTTGAAGTAGCGGCGCATGGCGGAGTGAGTCAATTGAATGAAATCTTGCTCATCCAATCTGGCTTCACGGCCGAATCCCAATCGAGAGGAAGCTTCTGCGTAGTCAGCGGTCCCAACATTAGAAGTCATGAGCACAACTGCGTTACGGAAGCTGACGGTATTGCCTTTGGAGTCCGTCAAACGACCGTCGTCCAAGATTTGCAGCAACATGTTGTGGAGTTTTTCGTGACCCTTTTCAATCTCATCGAAGAGCACAACGGCGTTAGGGTTTTCGATGAGAGCTTCGGTCAAGGTGCCGCCTTCGTTGTGGCCCACGTACCCGGGAGGGGCTCCAATCAGTTTGGCGGTTTCGTGGGGGAGAGCAAACTCTGAGCAATCCAGGCGGATGAGGGATTTCTCATCCCAAAGGTTCCGTGCTAAAGATTTTGCAAGCTCCGTTTTGCCCGTTCCGGTTCGCCCAACCATGAGGAAGGAGCCAATGGGCCGAGTCGGGTCATTGAGACCCACTGCGGCTTTGCGAACGGCTCTACAAAGAACACGAACATGTTCGTCTTGTCCGACCACTTCACTCAAGATTTTCGCTTCTAGATTTTCTGCTCGATCACGAAGCTCTTCCAGAGATTGTTCTTGTTGAGCTTCGGCTTCTGCTTCCGCTTCTGCGGGGAGAGCAACGGTGTGGATTTCCAAACGAGGATTGACATCCACACAGATTTGGTAGAGCAAGTCTTCAGCAGCAGCGGCATCATCGGGGTAGATTTCTTGAACGCGGGGAAGAATGCTTTCATTCAAACCCACTACGCAGGCGTCAACGATGAGGTGACGATATTCCCGCCGGTCCGGAGGGCTATCGTCACCATTGCGTGGAAGTCGAAGGACTTCTTCGTCCGAGAGGATTCGGACGCGGATGAAACCATCGATGAGGTCGAAGTATTTGTAGACTAGGCCGCTTTCGTTGAGCACTTGATTCTTTCTCCTGCCCGAGGGGTTCATCGGGCTGTTTCTCTGTCGGTCGATTCCTTCCGGAACCTTTAGGATGTCCCGCCTTATGACCGAGCCCTCCGCCACCCAAGAAGATCAGCAGTTCCTGGCTCTGCTCGTCCACCGTGGTTTTTTTGCTAAAGCAGACGCAGTCCGTATTTTGCAAAGTGTTTCTGATAAAGGGTTTACGAGCACTGTCCTTGCCGCAACGGGTTGGGATGTCAAGAAGCTGAACTACCTCCGCCAGACCAAGGGTCTCCTAGAGCCGGTGATTCCGGGCTTTGAAGACACCGAGCGAGTTGGGACTGGTGGAACTGCGGATGTTTTTCGAGCTCGGAGAAGCAAAGACTTCTCCACAGTTGCACTCAAGGTCCTGTTACCCCGCTTGGCCTTGGACCCTCCTTCCGTGAAGCGCTTTTTGGAAGAGGGGAGAATGCTCCAGTCCTTGGACCATCCAGCCATCGTTTCGGGACACCGCATCTTCAAATTTATGGACACCTATATCCTGGAAATGGATTTCGTTCCGGGGAAAACCTTGGAGGAAATTTTGGATGAAGGCGAGCCGATTGATGAAGAAACCGCACTCTCGGTTGTCCTTCAAGCGGCCCGTGCCCTGGAATACTTGCGTACGCAGGAAATCGTGCACCGAGATATGAAGCCGGGCAATCTTATGCTGAAACCAGATGGCAATATCATCCTTATCGACCTTGGCTTTGCTGGTGCTGGTATGGAGGGTCGTGTTTCAGAGGATTCCACATTGGGGACACCTTCTTATCTTGCGCCCGAACAAGCTCTAGGCGATGAGAGCCTCGACGCTCGCGCAGACATCTATTCCCTAGGCGTGACCCTTTATCATCTAGTTATGGGCTCCCTTCCTTTTACTGGCGAAAGTGAAGGAGAAGTCATGCGGAAGCAAATCCTTGAGGGGCTCAAAGGCTCTGCCATGAAGGGCCGCGACATTTCTCCGCGTATGCATTACATCATCGAAAAGATGATGGCCAAAGACCGGGAAATGCGGTATTCCTCACCTGCCGAGTTGGTGGAGGATTTGGAAGCGATGGGGCCTTCTTAAGCTTGCCCCCAAGACAAGATGGTTTGGATTCTGAAAGGCCTTAAAGCTTGGCGTAGCTAAGGCGGGGATGGTCAAGTAAGTAAAAACTTAGTGTCCCAAATCGAAGATTGCGCTTATCCTTTTAATACGGATAATAAATGAACTTTACTTCCTCTCTTGAAAGTGCTTGTCAGTGCTCGGTTTTCGGGGTTTGTCCTCGGCAGCGTGCCTCCTGGGGCTCTATTTCTAAAGGGCCGAAGAGCCTTGGAGTGTGGCACTCATAATTTCTCGGATATAAGAATTCAATGCTGACTCTTCTTTGCGCCGTCTTCTTGTTTCAAGAGCCTGCAGTGCCGTTGCCCGTTGAACCTAAGACTGGATCGGAATGGAACCAGGCCGGGGTTACTGCATTGGAAACGGGGGCTTACGAACGGGCTCTTTATTGTTTTGCTCAAGCGAAAACCCTTCTTCCAGAAGACGAAACCATTTCCTTGAATCTGTCTCGTGGCCATGGCCAACTTGCCCTGCAACATTATCAGAATGACCGTTTACCTGAAGCTTTGGATGGGTTCCAAACGGCTTTCAAAATTCATCGTGATGCTGGTACGCCGGAGATTTTGGCAGCGCGATGCCTTTTGCGCTTAGGGCGCCGTGCGGAATCTTTGGAAATGGCCCTTCTTGTGCATCGCGATTTCCCAAACCTTGAAGGCCCTCCCTTGCTTGCAGCGGATATTTATGCACTTCGATTGGAATTGGAACAAGGGATTGAGATTCTCGAAAAGATTGATTCTCCATCAAAAAAAGTAAGTTCTCGGCTTCAACAATTGCGAGAGGAGCACCGCGCTTGGGAAGACTACTTGCGGGACAAGTCTTTGCATTTCGAAGTCCTCTATGACCCAAAAAGAACCGACATTGTTCAGGTAATCCCGGAAATTATCCAGGATCTGGAAAACGCTTGTGTCGGCGTTTCGAATCGCTTTGGGTTGTTGCCCGCAGAAACGTTGGTTGTTTTTGTATTGGATAAGGATAAGTACCGTGAGCAAGCTCCTGAATGGTCGGCTGGTCTGTATGACGGGCGCATTCGTTTGTCCGTCGGGGATTATCAAAAAGAAAAAGAAAGTCTGCGGACCACCTTAAGGCATGAGTATGCCCACGCTGTCCTCCATACCTTGGGAGCACAACTCCCCTCTTGGTTTCAAGAAGGAATTGCTCAGTTGGTTGAAAACCGTTCGCTCGAGGATGCCAATAATCGAACCGGAAGAAGCTTGAATTCAGGGATTCGTTTGGGGAAAATTCAAGGAGACTGGACTTCATGGAAAAACCCGTCGTCGGTTCGGGCCGCCTACTCCTATTCATTATGTTTCACGAATTGGATCGAGGAGGAGTTCGGAGCTCACACTTGGCCGCTTCTTTTTGACTCCATCCGTCAACGGGGACTTGAAGATGCCCTCCAAGCGGTCCTTGGGTACTCTTCTACTGAATTAGATCAACGCTTCGCACGGAACTTTTGAATTCCTGGGAAGTTCGCAGTTTTATTTGAGTAACGCAAGATGCGGGAAACCGTCTCCCAGGGCATGCTTGTGTCTGTAGAGGATGATGCCGCGCTTTTAGCGATGGCACTTGGTGAAGAAGGGTGCAAAGAAACTCAAGAGCGATTAAAGGTAATGGGAGGGCCTGGCAACTTATTACTCCGTTGCCCCGAAGAATTAGGGACGAATCTTCGAATCGAACCCCAAAGAGCGGTCTGCCTAGCCGCAGCTCTGGAATTAGGGCGGCGCGGTGTTTCGGCGAAATGTTCTCTTCGCACCCGATTTCGAGGGGGAAGTGATGTGCGGCAATACCTTGAGCCTCATTTTGCTGGGCGGCGAAAGGAACAGTTTTACGCACTTTATTTGGATGCGAAGGGAGGTTTGCTCCACGAGGAGCGTCTTAGTGAAGGCACGCTAACCACTTCGCTGGTTCATCCTCGGGAAGTCTTTGCGCCGGCAGTTCTTCACCGCGCAGCGGCCTTGGTTGTGGCGCATAACCACCCTTCAGGAGATGCGGAGGTGTCAGCAGAAGATCGTTCAACAACTCGGCGGCTACAACGAGTGGGTCGTTTGTTGGGGATTGAGCTCCTTGACCATGTTGTTGTGGGAGCGGGTTGTTACACCTCTTTTTTAGAGGAGGGTTGGCTCTAACTTGCGTTGAGTTGATAGAACCAATGTTGGCAAATGGTGGCAGCGGCGGGCCCCGCTGATTCAATCCTCAAGACCGTTGGGAGCAAGCCGGCGGTTTGGATTCCCTGCTCCTTTATCCAGGTCAGTTCGTCCGAACTGAAGCCTCCTTCTGGACCCACCAGGAGCATGATTTCTTTGGAGGGTTGCAGAGTCAATCCCATGGCTAGAGGGAATGCCTCGGGAATCAAGGCAAGTGGTTTTGCAGGGGGAGCTTCCTCTCGTATTTCTTGCAGAGGAACGGGACTCTCAGCCAAGATTGGGGGAAAGGGACGGTTGCATTGTTGGCAAGTCTCTCGAGCCAGTTTGTTCCAACGGTCAAGTCGATTTTTGGAAAAGGGTTTGCGTCCCGAAATACTTCTTTCGCAAACCATCGGAACAATGCGTTCAACGCCGGCTTCGGTAGCGCGCACAATAAGGTCGTCGGCCCGCCTGCCTTTTGGCCAAGCGGTGGCTAAGGTCAGTGGCATTAAGGGCAATCGAGGCACTTCGCATAAGCCGAGGAGCTGGAGGGTGTCAAATCCATCCCAAGTAGCCTTGATGGCGCCACCGTGGGGCAATAGCAACAGGACATCCTGCCCAACATCTAGACGGAGAGCTTTGAAGTGCCTGTATAGTTCAACAGGTGGGGACCAGGGCCCGTCCAGGGTATTGGGGGCTTCGGTGAGGAAAAAGAAGCGCATACGGCAAGGATGATAGTAACCCTAGTGGCTTTGGGGGTTAATCTCTAGACCGCCTTTTCTTTGCTCTGCCTAGGTAGATTAGGTAGATGCTTCTAAACTGCCCCTTCTTGGATTCCCCATTAGCTCCCTTCCCGAATGATTCGCATTGAGATTTTGAGTGGCCAGGATGCCGGCCGCTTGGTCGAGCTTGGGCCAGGCACTTACACCCTAGGTAGGCGTGAGGGGGTCGATGTGTTTGTCCAAGGGGATGCCGTTTCGGGGAAACACTTGGAATTGACCGTTTCAGAGTCCGGGACAGTCCATTTCCGAGACCTTGGTTCCACGAATGGCACCTGGTCTGGCGGAATCAAGGCAGAAGATGGTGAGTGGTTCCTTGGCACGGAACTCAAGCTAGGCAACCTCGGGATTCGGCTTTTGGCGGATGGCGAAGCTCCGGGCGGAGCCTCAACCTCAGAGGCCACCGAACCATCCGATTCCTCCTCCCAATCCGATGCTGCCATTCACAATCGAGCTGTTCGAGAGGTTCTCGAAGGGGGTGGCCGAGGAGGGTCTTGGATGATGTGGCTACTTCTAGCCATCGTGGTGCTGGCTGGTGGAGCGTACTGGTTTTTCAATCAAACGGAAGAAATTGATTTGGCCACAAGTGAGGGACCACGCCGTGCGGCGGTAGTTCAACTCGATGCGATTGAGGATCTTGGACACTTTGAAGGCGATGTGGCCGATTCTTGGAAGCTGGGTAAAGGGTTGGAGATTGTTGGAGATGAACTGCGAAGCCCCGGAGGATTCCGGACGGCAGAATTGTTGCCTCGCTTTGAATCTGCCCCTTGTCGGATTCGAGTTGAGGGACAGCTGAAGGGTGACCTGCAGGCTTGGCCCGTTTTGACTTGTGGAACCGAGGACTCTTCCATCATTTGGGCAGGAGATTCGCTTTCTAAGGGTGGAGTTGAATTGGAATTGCCTTGTGAGGACTTTGAATGGTTCCAGCTTCAATTACAGTTGAAGGGTTCGGGTTCCCTGAGTTCTCTCCGAGTGACCACCGAGGGCGGAGAGGGCCTTAGTTTTGAGAAGGTCGGAAGTGGGCGAAAAGTACTTCAGTATGGCGCCAATGTCGTTCTTCAAGGTTTGAGTGGACGTATCTTTGAGGCCTATGGCTCGGGTGGAAAATGGAAATCGGACCCTAAGGGCATTCTTTTTGAAACGGCCGGCCAATCCTGGCTTCGTGTTACCGGTTCGAATGTTTTGATTCTTACAGAGCAAGAGCCTATTCCCGCAATCACTGGAATGGACATCGCTGAAGCTACTGGGCTTCTTTTCCGCGGCGAGCGACCCTTTTGGATCTCTTTCGAGAGTCCGATGGGGCTTTCGGTGAGCTCGGCGGGAATTCTTCTTCAACCCACCCAGCCATTCCTCCTAGATTGGGACATTACCTATCCATTGGGTGAAGCGTCCCGCTTGCTGAGTGATATTGAACGTAGTTCACGCCAAGGGGATACTGCAACTCTCCTTCGCGCCACCCAGGAGCTCTTGCATCATTGGCCCTTTGATGAAGAGAAGGTGGCTTTAGCGGAAACAAAACGAGCTGAAGCCATTGACTGGGGGCGGAATCAGCTGGCCTCTCTAGAGACGGCTGCGGCGGAGGCTGTGTTCTTGGCCTCGGCGGACGAAATGCATCGCGTGCACGAAGAAGCAGCCAAGTTGGCTAAGGCTCTTCCAGGGACCCAAGTTGAAGCGGAAGCCCAAGCTATGATTCAGGTCTTGGATTATGAAATCTCGAAAGTGCTCCAAGAGGAAGAAACTGACCGAGTGCTTTACAACGAGCGCCTTCTCGGGGGTCTGAAACGCAGCTACCCCTATCTTGCCACTTGGCTAGAGGAGGGGGGAGAATGAGCCGAGGCGCAGGTCTGGATCCTGGACGCACGAGCGTTCGCTTGGCAGAAGTGCAACTTCGGAAAGGTGAAGTTTCTTTGTCTCGCTACTTTTCCGTTGCGGTTGAGCCTGGTGAAACTCCACTCGAAGTTACGGCAGACGCCTTTGGTTATTTGAGGAAAAAACCAGCGCCTGTCCGTGTTGGTTTGACCGGTTCAGAAATTATGGTGCGCTATCTTCCTGTCCCTCCAGTTGAAGATTGGCGGCTTGAGCGTCTTATGGAGTTTGAAGTTCGGGAAATCGAATCTCGATCCGGTTCTCCGTTGGCGACCTCCTTTAATCTGCTTCCGGTTCCAAAAGAGTTAGATGAAGATGACACGATTCTTCTTGGTCTAGTCAAGGAAGACTTATTGGCGCATTGGCTTGATTCCTGTGGAAAACTTCCCGTCCAAGGGTTTTCTCCAAATGCCATTGCTTTGTACAACGCATTCCTTGCTCTTGGCGACCACGCCCCGAGCGTGACCTTGCTGGCCAACATTGGGGCCGGAACCATTGATCTTGCCCTTGTCCGAGGCTCCGAACTTTATTTTGCTCGTTCGGTCACCACGGGATTGGACCAGAGAGACTCAACTCTTGGCAGTCGCCTCGGAGTGGATGATGTTCGTGCTCGCCGTTTGATCCATAAGCATCTCGATTTGAAAGGCGCATTAGGACAACGCTTGGGCTCGGATGCTGAAAGGGTGACTCGGCCTCTTGTTCCTCTTTACGATTCCATGCCCACCTTGCTTTCCGGGGCGATTACTCTTTGTAAGGCTCAAGCACGTTTGCGGGATTTGAGCTTAGACCGCATTTTGTTGACGGGTGGAGGAGCTTTGGCAAACGGACTGGATGAGTTTTTATCCAAGCGGACTGGCGTCCCTGTTGAAGTTTGGAATCCTGCAGAGATGGTGAATGCAGACGATTTGCCCGAAGACCAATTCGATTCTTTGCAGGCTGATGGACCGGCCGCAACCGTGGCTCTTGGCCTTGCCATGAGTTCTGCGAATCCAGACCTTTACGCAATGGAAATCCTTCCGGAAGCCTCGCGGAAAAAACGAGACTTCCAAGAGCGTGGCATATTCATCGTGGTTGCGATTGTTTTGGCTCTTATTTATCTCGGAATAGAATTCAAAGTGAGTTCGTCCAGGGCCGGAGATTTGGCCGCTCAGTCTCGTAAGCTTTCCGTTCAAGCCAAGTCTGCTCAAGATAACGATCGCAAGGCCGATGAGTTGACTCTACAGTTGGAGCGAGAAACCGAAATCCACCAAGAGCTTCTTGCCCGACATGCGATTCAAAGGAGTGCACAAGAATTCCTTTCTGCTCTTGGTCAATGGCTTCCCGAAAACCTTTGGGTTGAAGGCCTTGAAATTGGGCTGGCTCCAGGTGAAGACTGGGACATGAAAGGCCGAATGATTCCTGTCGTCATGGTGCGAATCCGTGGCGAAAACCGTGCCCGTCGCGCGGCAGATGCTTTCACAGAATTCAGCGAGAAAATCAAAGAAATGTTGCCTGGGAAAGAGCGAGCAATTCAAATCTCGAGCAAGGAGCGAGGTCGTAACCCTGAGTGGACTTTGACTACGGTGTTGTTGGCGGATGGACCTGGTAGCGAACCAGAGGAGGTCGAAGAGTGAACCTCGATGCATTCTGGCAAGCCAATCGTCGGTTTTTAATCGGGATTGTCATTGGGCTCGTGAGCTTTTTTGTCTTGGGCTCCATTTTTGTAAGCGGGTCGAAAAAAGCGGCAGCATCTTCTCGTCGAAATATTATGTCGGCAACTCGGACTCTAAAAGGAAAACATGTTTCCTCGCAAGATGTTGCTCGCGCTCGTACCCGATTAGAGGAGCTGAGCGAACAAAGCAGGCGACTCGCTGGGAAAGCACTCCCAGAAATTCCGCTAGAGTTTTTGCCTAAAGAAGGACAAAGCCCATCCAAGCACTACATCGAGTTCACTGGGCAACGTAGGCAAGAGTTGATTTCTGCGGCTTTGCTGCAAGATATCCAGATAGATGAGTCCATGGGACTGCCGGCGGTTTCTCCCGGGCAGCCTCAGATTATTAACAAGGTGCTCCAAGGATTTTTTGTCGTGGACCAAGTCATGCGACTTGCCATTGATTATGGCGCCCAATCTGTCGATGACATTTCGATATCCACCCGATCAAGTAGGAAGGGGAATGTTCGTGCATCCGCCCTGGACATCACTTCTGTGGGAATGGAAGTTCGACTAGATGAAGAGAGGCTGCTTCCTTGTCTCCGCACGCTTGTTGCACATGATCCACCTCTTGGACTCGTTCGTTTAGAGGTCCTTCCATTGGATAAAAAAGGTACTCGAGGCTTGCTCTTAGAATTTGGAGTTGGGGTTCTTTCTGCTGAAGAGGAGGACGAGGAATGAAAAGAGAGCAAATCCTGCTTTTAGTCGTACTTCTCCTTCTGGCTCTAATGAGCTGGTCTCTTTTCTCGGACGAGGGCGTCGCCCGTGTTCGGCCTGGAGTTCGGAGCATGGAGCTCCCTAGGGCTGGTGGAGTGGAAGTGGTGGTGGACTTTGACCTTGAGGACAGTTCAAGAGATGTCTTCCGCGAGCCACGAGAAACTGAGCCTTTAGAGCCCCTTCCTCTAGTTCTCCCACCTTTGGAAGCGATGGCCACTCTATTGCCTCCACCGATTCCAGACTCTGGCGCGGATTATTGGAGCCGGCACCTTCTTCTTACCCCGGGGCCCCTTCCGGGGGATATTAACGAGTTAGTCACCGAAGATGGAGTCACCGAAGATTCCGAGTATGCATCTTTAGACGAGAGCCAAGCGTCTGGAACGCTGGAAAGCTCTGAAGAAGATTTGCTTAAACTTTATGATTCTGTTCGCATCAATGGGTTGGATCAGCGGTGGGGGAGAATTCTCAATGACGACCGCTATTCGCTCATTTCAGGAAGCTCCGATTTGGTATTTCAGGAAGTGGACCCTGCGACGGGTTCGGACCGCTTTTCGCCGTCTCGCTTTGCGCCAGAGAATTACGTTTCTTTCCGCTTTGCCGATACGCTTCGCAATCAGATTGAGATTCGGGTGCGGGCTTTGCCGCAATCTTCCGGAAGTATTGAGAACCGCCTTGAATCCATTGCTTGGCTCTTGGACCAAGGACACGCTGACTCCCTCGCCTTTACACGAGCTGAATCCGTTGCCGAAAAAACAACTGAGCTAAGCGGCGAGGATATTCAAACTTGGCTGGCTCTTGGTGATGTTTGGGAGCGCACATTCAAATGGGATCGCGCCTTCAGTCTCTATGCGGGAATGGCAGGGATTCAAGCCTCCCGCACTCCGCTGAAGGGCATCCAGCCTCAAGTTTTTGCTCGGTCTTCGGCGCCACGCGCTCGCTTGGGAAGGATTTTGGAAAGACTCGGCATGGATTCAGAAGCTGAAACCCAATATCGAAGCGGTGTAGATCTTTCTGATGGCAACCCCGAAGTGCTTCAACTTTTAGGTCGCCTGCTTACTCGGACGGGTCGGGCCATGGAAGCAATCCCCTTATTACAACAAGCGGATAGGCAATACCGCCCTCGTCGTGCTCCGGGTGCATTAGCCAATGGTGTGGCTCTTGGGGAAGCTTATCTTGCAGTTGGGGATTTTGAGTCGGCTGCGCAGGCTTTTGGAGAAGTCCAGCGAACTGGTGGTGCCGCAGCTCAAGTTCTTGATGCTTCAGCAGGTGGTGCTGCTTCGGCATATCTTTCCGGTCAGTTTTCTGACGCACTTTCTCAGGCAAATGATGCCATCGAAATCTTTGGTGCGGACTGGAAGCTACTTTACATGCGTGGCATTGCTGCGGCTGCCAATGGAGAACCCGCAGGAGAAGTCGTGCGTGACTTAAGGGCTGCTTCAAAGAGTGCGGGTCTTGATGCCGCACCCGCATTGGCTGCCCTCGCATTCTGGTTGAATTCTTTGGGGCATGATGAGGACGCGCAAGAAAAACTGGATGAAGCTTTGAAGCTGAGTCCAAAGTTGCCTTATGCGCGATATCTTCGCGCACGTTGGGCTCGAGAGAATCACGACCTTTCTTCAGCAAATGAAGATTTGCGCTTTTTGATTTCTTATTTTCCCCGCTGTGGTGCCGTTCTTGGCGAGCTTGCCTGGCTGCTCAATCAAGAAGGTCGACATGCTTTAGCAGAAGTGGCTTTCCGCCGCGCTGTTGGCGAAGCTCCAGAATGGGGAGACGCATCTTTGCGTCGAGGCTTGAACTTATTGCAGCTTAATCAAGTGGAAGAAGCTCGAGTAAGTTTAAGTCAAGTTGAGGATTCGAATTTAGAAAATGCTCGACAAAATGCTCTTGCTTGGGCGGCTTACTTAGAAGGTGATGTGCAAGCTGCAGTTGGTGAGTTTGCGCTCTTGCAGGACAATCTTCGTTCTCAAGAAGAGCATCCTCAAGCTGTCTTTGCCGATACATGGCAAAGGCGAATCCAAGAGCGTTCCAGCACAGTGCGCTGGACAGATGACTTTAATGGACAGATTCCTCGACCACAATGGGATGTTCGCACTGCCGCTCGGAATGGAGTTGAGCCTCGGGTCCGTGGTGGCTCACTTCGAATTGCTGGAACTCACGCTAAGGCAGGGGAAACACGCGCATTTAGAGCTCTTCGCGCCCTCTCTTTCCGGTCGGCAAGTTGCCTATGGACCGTTGGAAATGGTCATCGTGGAGAGGCCGGTGTGGGAATCGCTTTGGAATCGCGCCGCAGGCGCAGTTGGGGCTTCCAAGTTTTCCGCGCTCACGACAGTGGCATCCGCTGGAAGTTAACGAGCGGCGCCAAAGGGAAAATGGGGGAGTTGAATCAACAGGTCATCCCTGGACAATTGGTTGAAGTCCGTTTTGCCCTTGATCGCGAAGTTTCTCCACCTGAACTTGTGGTTTGGGTTGGACAGGAAGAGGCTTATCGAGGTCCCGAACCCCGACTGAAAACTCCGACTGGAGACATTATTTTGGAACTCTTTGCCAACACGGTGAATGCTCTTCCTGTTGATGTCGCTTTAGACCAAACTGAACTCGTTTACATCCAAGAATAATGCATTCCTCCTCTCGCTCGGCTTTCACCATCTTGGAGTTGATGGTTGTTCTCGTCATTGTTGGTATTTTGATGTCGGTCTTTGTAATAGGAGGTGGGCGAATGTTTTCCTCCTCGAACAAGCGTAAGGCTCAAGCCCAACTAACGGCCCTCTCTGCTGCCATCGAAGAATTTCGGCAGATTGAAAATCAATACCCAGACGATCGGCTCCCTGTGGGCGTAGCTGGGAACACGCAAAATTCTTCCGCCGAAGCCTTGTTCTTGGCTTTTTACAACCCGGAGTACACAGGCCGTCGCCCAGACCAGGAGTGGTTGGTGAATTTAGATGGCGACACTCTCCGGAAGCCCATGACATCTCTTCCGACACGGGAACTTTTTGAGTTTGGGGATCCTTGGCTAAATCCAATCCTTTATTTCGAGAGCCTTCACTATGGAGACAAGGTGATTGTGCTTGCGGGTGCGGAAGGTGCAGTTGAGGAGCAGACCGTTGGCGCTCTCAAAAATGAGCGCACCGGTGCATGGCAAGCGCCAAATGGATTCCAACTTCTCTCTGCTGGAGAGGATGGTTTCTTTGGAACTGAGGACGACATCTCTCAACTCGGGAGCTGATGCGCGGATTCACTCTCGCCGAATTACTTCTCGTCTTGTTTTTGCTTGGCGTCTTGCTGGGCCTTCCGATTGCTCTTGTGGATCGAGCCGACCCCGGTGCTCGAGGGCTTGCCACTTCTTTATCCAGTTTTATTGAAAGTTCTCGCGACCGAGCTCGAACAACTGGGCAGACGGTTCAACTAGAACAACTGCCGGCGGATTTAGAAAACTCGGCTCGCTTTACACGTTTGATATTTCGGCCCGTTTTAGAGGCCAGCTTTGAGCCAGGCTTAATGCGACGCGAAGGACTCATCCCCGCGGGATCTGCGGTGATTGGGGAAACATCGGGTCGCTTTGGTGCTTGTTTAGATTTGCGGCAGGGAGGTGGTGTTCATGTTGGAGGTCGAGGCGGTCAACCCACTCTCCGTGAAGGTTTTGTTTTGGAGTTTCATTTTTTAAATGAGCTCGGAGGCGAATCCACGCTTTTAGAGTGGCCAGGTCTTTGCAAGATTTGGCAAGACCGAGGTGCCAGCCTGCATGCTCGTGTTGAGGTTGCCTCTATTCCCTCTGCGAACTCAGAAAAGCAGCCGCTTTTGCGGGTATCCTCTGATTTGGAGTCTCCACCGGATGCCATCTCGCCAGGTCGTTGGCACAAAATTCGACTAAGCGTGTTGGACGGCTTCATGAATCTCTTTGTAGACGGCAAGCTAGAGGCGAGCCAAGAGTGGGAGGGAATCATCGGGAAGCCAGACGCTGAACCCTTTATTGGAGATGAAAAAGGTCGATTTCAGGGATTGTTCGACGAGTTTCAAGTCTTAGCTCGTTCTCGCGAAACGGGTCCAGAAATACGGGAAGGCGTTGAAGTCCTCATGGATTCCTCCTCCTTGAAATTCGACCGCGATGGTTTTTTGGACCCTCTGAGCCACCCAGACTCTGTTTTGATTCGGGTCATGGAAATCGAGACTGAAGTCGCTTCCTTTCGCGTGGGTCGGTTTACCCAGGAGGCGGCGCAGTGATTCGAAAAGCATTAGGGCAACATCGTTCTCAAGGTTCCGCCATGATTTTGGTGATTTTGGCTTTGGCGCTCCTGATGTCTTTAGGCATTCCCTACCTCATGACTTCCAAGCTCCGTTCTTCAGCTGCACGGGAAGCTTGGTCCCGAGCCGAGGCTCGTGAAGTTGCTGCATCTGCTTCGATTGCCGCTTCCTATCTACAAACAGAGACCCATCCTGCCTTGGACGCATCGCCGCTTTGGGATGATAAATCGGAATGGGATTCCCAACAAATGGGTCCCTTGCCTGCCGGGTTTGGTGAGGTTTGGAAAGGCTGGCGGCAAACCTGGGGTTTAGAAATAGAAGACCTCCAGGGGCGCATTTCTTTAGCAACAGCTTCACCTGTGTTGATTCAGAACATTTTGCGACCATGTTTTGTAACAGTCGATACCGATTTTATGTCCGTTGAGCTCCCTGTAACGACAACGGATGGCTTCCCAAATTCTGGAATTCTATTTATGAACGGGAATTGGTTGGAATACACGGGAAGAACGAAGCGCAGTTTCACGGGCTTAAGTGGAGTTCCTGAAGATGAAATGCCCGATGACACCAGTTCCACTCGCTTTCGCCAGGGCACGGTTGTTTTGGATCCACGGATTTGGAATTTAGCCTTCGCGCGATTGAGGAATGGGGCTTACCACGCTCCAGAAATGCTGGATGATATTTTTGAAGAGGACATTCTTGGAGTCGGCACTTTGCCTGAATCGGACCGCCACCTTCTCGCGAGAAACTGTTCCACGGGTACAGGTTTCTTTGGGCAAGCTGCCTTTGGGCCTGCTGTGTGGTTGTTGCGCGAAATCAATCCGGATGCGCCGGACTATGTCACTTTGAGCGATTCCTCTGGCGTTTCCTCCGGTTCGCTTCTTCGATTTGAGCCGGAAATTGGAGACTCCTTCGACATGTATGCTTTCTCTGGAAATTCAGGACCCGGAACTGGCGGAGGCTGGGTTCATCTTGCGGCTGGTGCACCTTTGGATTTAGAGCCCCTAACCACTCGTGTTCGCTGCCTACTTCGAGAGCCGGTTAATCTCAATGCGGCCGCCCCTGAAGTATTGAAAGCCTTAGTGGCTGGTCTTCGTTGGCGAAGCCGTCCCAATTTGCCGACCTATGACGACGACCCCCCTTCTGGGAATTGGAAACTCGATTGGGTCCATCCTTCCCAAGCGGACAAGTTCGCAATGCGAGTCCTAGCTGCCAGACCCTTAACAGGTCATGCTGACCTTTGGGCTCGAATACTTATTCCGATGATTGAGGAAGGAGACTGCAGTGATTGGGAAGCATGGGCTATTCTCCAAAACGGTCTTGACCCTGACCAAGCAGATTTGCTTCATTCCACGGCTCCCTTTGAATTTAGAAGTGGTAACCGCTATTTGCAACGCATTAATGGTGCGGTGCGGTCTCGTTTGGGTTCAACGCTTGCCCAAGTTTCTTATCGCGAAAAAGTGCGGATCGCTCCCTCTGTCCCAGCTCTTCAAATGTATCGAACTCAAGAAGACTTTGAAGCGGCGACTCGCTGGTCTCGAGATTTGGTTGGTATGAGCTCCCTTCCAAACAACCTTGGGAGTTTTGGAGGGCTTCACGAACCCCGAACCGGTTTGGGATTGAGAGTGGGGGCGAAGAGGAATACCGGAATTGTGGTTCCTTCGATTGAGTCCGAAACCTCTGGAGTGAGCCCCGTTTTTGCGAGGGAGAGTGAGCAAGGTCAAGGCGTGACCCTTGGCGCTTTCGACCACTTCGATTTTGAACCTTCAGTTTTTGGCTGGGATTTGGCCGCCAAAGGGCCACGAACAGATGACCTTTTTGAGTGGGGTTTATTCGGAGAAGATGAAACGGCTAGTCGGTCCGAACCGCTTAGTCTTGAAGCTTGGTTTCGGTTAAGCCCCGGCACAAACGAGGGCACCTTATTAGACTTGGCCGGCCCGTTCACTGAATCGCAACGCGTGGAAGCCTCCTTGTTGGGTGGAGCCTTAGAAGTTCGGGCTTGGGATAATGCTGGCGAAGATCCTGCTGACCCCGACAACATGCAGGAGGCTTTAACCCTTCGTTTGGACCCTACTCAATACTCCCTTTCCGATCGGTGGTTTCATTTAGGGCTTCTCCTTCGCGCCGTCCATCCAAGAGGGTTTCAGGTTGCTGTGGATGGTGTCCCTCGTGGAGAAATTGATGGCTTCACTTGGACGACGACTGCCATTTCCGGATACGCCCCAGGTTCTCCAGACGATGTGATTCCAGTGGAATCCACTGAGGGATTCCCTGCCAGAGGGGTGCTCAAAATTGGAGATGAGATTCTTGAGTATTCTTCCAAAACTCCGTCGAGCTTTATTACGACTCGACTTTCTGGGCCAAACGATTACATCGGAGGTCGTGCTGCACGAGAAGCGGACGACATCACCACGGGCTCCCTCGATTCAGGTCACCCCGCTGGTTCTGCGGTCGAGCGATACGGATATTCGAGTTTCCTTGCATCCGATATTCCACCAGGGGGAAGTGTTCTTTCTGGGGAAGTGGCTCCCTTCTCTCTTGCCTATGGCATGGCGGGTCCCGACACCATTTCAGTGAACACCTTAGGCATGTTCACGCTTGAGATTGGAACGGGCATTTCTGGTGACTATCTCGGTGAGATTGAGTTGGAGCCAATTGAACAAGGAGAGCCCCACTACCTTGAGACCTTTCAAACGGATGGTGGATATGCCGTGATTTTTCAAGTTCGTTCGGGGTGGCAGACTGTAGAAGGGTTTGACCAAGGCGGATTAGAAGTGATTCGTTACTCTGCTCGAACTGAAACAGGAATCAACATTGTGGAACGTAATGTCCAAACTCCAGGTGTCTTGCGCGCTCCTGAGGGGGCATTCCGGAATGGGAGTTTTATTTTTGAGTGGAACCCGAACATCACGAATCAATCAGGCGAACCACTTTTGGAACTTCCCCTGTGGCAGTGTTTCATTATGCCAATTTCCATTAAAGGGGGTGGAGTCTCTGATTTAACTTATTCATGGAGTGACGAGGAACATTCTGAATTTGTTCAGCTTTATACACCTGGGGATTCTTCTTTGACCGAATGGGTGCGTTACGACGCTATTTTAAATGGGTGTTTTATTCGTGATGATTACGATGCTCTTTACAATGCAGTAGGTTCTTATCTAAGGGAGAATAGCCTTCCGGTTCCTGAAGACCCCAACCGCCCAGGGGGTGGGTTTAAGAAATGGCTTCAGGAACCTGCCAACGATGTGTTTGTTCGGAAAATTGGTGAACCCATTGAAGAGCGCGAGCCCTTGATTGAACAAATATCGAGGGCATTTCAGTTTCGTGGCGTAATGAATACTTTTGACCACGCTCAAATAAACGGAACACGTCTGGCGCCCGTTTTTCGAGCCATCCGCACATTAGGGCCAGGGGCCGCTTTCCCAGGCCGCTTGGACAGAATTGCAGTCATGCAGCCGGATACTGCCGGCTTGTCGGCGCCTCCATGGTTTACGATAGAGTGGGCATGCGCTCCACCATTTGAAGATGACAGGCTCTTTTCTCGTGGAATGACATACGTTGCGCTTCAGGAAACTCCTGGGTTGCCTTACCTAGCATCACAACTTTCAGAGATTGACCCTACCTCAGCGGACTGGGACCCTCGGATGGTGGCTCGGATTTGTAAATTCCCCAGTGGAGAGCGGCCTTTGGAACTTCAGTCCCTTTCTTTAGGTGGGAGCGTCTTGGGTAGTGGCGCCATGTCTGGATTTATGGATGAAGTTTTCGTGCATACCGCAGGCGGTTTAGGGACTCCCATCTCACCAGCGGCTCGAGGCTCTTTCGTCCTAGCCAATGATTTGATTGAAGGGAATCGGGATTCCTTAGAATTAAACCTATATGCCATAACTGTGGACAACCAACGCATATGGGCGCCGAACTCTGGGCAGTTTTTAGAGCTGCTTCCGGAGAGCGGTTTACTTGATATTGATGGCGAGCGCATTGCTTACATGTCCAAAGATATTTCCACGGGAATTTTGCAGATTGCTCCAAACAGTCGAGGCTTACATGGCACTCAGGAGAGGGGACATGCTGCGGGCACTTCTGTTTGGCTAGTGGACAGTCGAGGTTTCACCGTCCTGACTAACGATGTCGAAGCAAGCGATTCCATTTTCCCCGTGGAAGATTCCTCAGGCTTCTCCGCCCGACCTTTGTTGCTCCTGGGAGATGAACTCATTCACACTCCTCTTCGTGCCAGAGATGGCGCCCTTGCAATGCCGGTTCGACGACCTCTCCCAGATGAAGCTTCCTCGTCAAGCGACGGAGGTGAGGGCCTTTTGAGGGGGCGTTTCGGTACTCTTCCGGCGGCCCACATTGTTGGCACTCCGGTTTACTCCATGCCCCACCGATTTGAAGACCGTTGGATTGAAAATTCGGATTCCCCTGCTGGAGCTTGGGCTGAATTCTCCTTTGATGAACCGAATGCCTATTGGCGTGGCCTGCAATGGGGAGTTGAGATCCCAGATTCCTCGATACGGCTGCATGTTCAAGCTCGCGCTGGCGAGGCAGAATGGGGAGAAATTCCTGAAGATACGCCGGGCCTTATCGAAGTGGAAGAGCGCCCTGGCCCCGACGGTCTTATTCCTCTTGGCCTTCACTCGGACCGTTTAGATTTGCGGTTTAGCTTTGACTGGGGCGTTGGAGCCTTCGACCCAGTAGATTTCCTCTCTACGGGTTGGTTAGAAATGCCCGTCCTTAAGGAAGTGGTTCTTGATTACTTTGCGGAGTCGCGGGTAGAGCGAAGGGAGGAAATCCGAGAGTGAACTTAGAACCTTCCAAGACCCGACAGAGTGGAATGACCTTGGTCGAAATTACTTTGGCTTTAGCCTTAATGGCTTTGCTTGGTCTTTTTGTGACTGGAGTCGTCCGTTCTGTCCTCGGCATTTGGCAAACAGCCGAACGCCAGGGGCGCGGAGACCTTGCCTTCAACTCTTGTTATGAGTTAATGGCGGCCGATGTTTCCGCCTTGCATACAGGGCCACGCGGTTGGCTGGTTTTGGATCAATGGGAAGCCCTCCCTGCTGGGGAAGATCAGCCTGCTTGGTTGTTGCCACGCTTACGTTTTCTTGCTCGCGCTGAAGGTCTTCCGGACAATCCAGGACTTCGTGGCGGTATGGAGGTGATGTGGACTCTTGTTCCTGAAAACGCAACCAACTCTCGCCTTTGCCGTTTGATGCGAGTGACTCAACCGGAAAACTCAGAGGAAAGCTTGCAAAGCGACCGCTATGCATCCTCTTTGTTGAGGGGTGGCGGTGGGATAGCCGTTTTGGATGGTGTGCCTTGGGTGGAATGGATTGCAATGGAGTCCAATGGTGACCAAAGCTCAATCACCGAGGTTGCCGCCGAGAGTCCTACGGTTTTTCCAGTGGCATTGCAGTTCAACTTAGAACGCATTGCAGGTTCAGCCCGCGAACGACCTCCAAGTTTGGATGAAACAGTTGCTTCCTCTCAAACTAGATTCAAGTTGCGCGGAACGATGCCCCTTCGAGCCTCAAGCTGGGCCCTTGTTGATTTTGAATGGGTTGAATGGACCGGAACGGGACCGCAAATTTCCATAAAGAATCGCGGCGAACGCTCAACCGTCCCATCGAGCCATGACCGCGGTGCTTCGGTTTTCTTTCCACGATCCTTTACTGCAAAACTCCCCCTATCTGCAAAAGGAAGGAGGATTCAGCCATGAGACAGCACGGGTTCACTATCGTTGAAGTTCTTCTCGCTATGGCCCTTTTCGTCGTTGGCATGACAGCCATCATGGGTCTTTTTCACTTTGGCGGTGGCCTGGAACAAGAAGCGCGCACCCATGCTGAGCTGGCTCCGCTCCTCCCGATTGTGGTCGAGGAAGCAAGGAGGAAGGCTTGGGACTTAGATGACTCAGGGAACCTGGTGGGCCCACAGAAGCTGGAGGGGATCCCTGTTACCGGTGCCCCTGGGTACAAATACGATTTAGAAGTCGTCTCCAGTGATGACCCTGACTTGGGTCGCGCAACCCTCCTGCTTTACCGAAAATCGCCGGATCGGCCCTCGACCACCCTGCGCTTCCTCCTACCTAGAAAAGTGACCTTGGAACGGCGCTTAGAATGGGAAGATAACCAATGATAGAACTCCTCCTCCTTGCTGGAATGTCTAGCCTCGTTTGCCCTCAAGAAGAACCTGCCGAACTCTTAAGGATGCGGGACGGTCGAATTTTAGTTTGCGACATTCTGGAGCATAATTTAGACGGATTGTCCGTTGTTTCCCTTCGAGATGGAGGGGCTTACGAATTGAGCTGGTCGGATTTGTTTCCTGGCGAGGCTGACCGGATGCGTTCCGAGCTTGGCTACAAAATTGAAACAGCCATTCCAGAAGTGCCTGCGGACAAGTTGCTGTTGGTGAATAGTCAAGTCATGATTGGGCGAATTGTGGGCCGAGATCAGGACAATATTCATCTTCGCACATTTGATAACACGAGCATTATTCCTCTTACTCGACTTGCGGCTCCTCCAGAACCAGTCATGGTTCCCGCTTCCGATGTTTTAACTCCAGAACAGTTTTATCAAGAGCGGGTGAGTACGGTGGACTCCAATGACCCACTCAAACTTTTTTCTTTTGCCTTAGAGCTTCAATTTGTGTTCGCTTTGGACCGATCTATTGAAGTCTTGGATCAGGCGGAAGCCTTGGCTACAAACGAATCTTCTTTGCCAACAAGAATTCAAAATATGCGTCGCTCCGTTTCCCTGGTCTTAGAAAACCGGGTGCAAGCGGAAGCCTTAGAGAGCATTCGTCACCGCATTCATCGGAAAAGGTTTGCCGAGGCCGAAGAAATGCTCCTTGAGTTTGAGGAAGATAACCCGAATTCTCCTCTTCAAGTTGAATACAAAGATTTGGTTGATCGTTTCGAGGAACAACGGGTGAGCGCCATGGAGGATTATTTGACTCGGAATTGGTATGGGCGAACTGTTGCTATCGTGAAAAAGAGAGCTCTTGAGCGAGATGCCTCGGTTTCAGAATTGCAGACATGGGCTGAAACTGCGCTTCCGCAATTGGTTCGAGAAGAACTTTTATCCGAACTCCAAGTCATGAAGGCCGATATTCAAATTGAGGATTTGGATGCGCTCTGGCAAGCCCGAGTAGATTATGGCGCCAAACGCCATCAGGCAGGCTATGGAGTGGGCTCCTGGATTTTGGGCGAAGACCGGGCTCGCGAAGGCTTAGATATTGTGGACGAATCAGAAGATGAAGGTAAATCAGAAGAACTCAAAGCCCTGGAAGAACGGGCTAAGAGGTACCTAGACAACCTGGATCGCGCCCGCCGCCAAAGCACGGGTGACGATGAGCAATCCCCTGAGGATTGGTGGCGCAAGGCCGGCGCAAATTCTCGCTTTCAGTGGTTGATGGCTTATTACGCAGAAAACTCTGGTGATTACGAGCTAACACACGTGAGTTTTGTGGATTGTGCGACTTGTGCTGGTAGTGGCGTCATTCGTTCTATTGACTTGGGCTCGCAAGGTGGAAAAACACGGAAGAGTCCCTGTCCAACTTGCCACACCATTGGCATTCGACGGTCGATTACTTTCCGCTAAGGATGCCGTTCCCCCGGTGCTCGTTCCTGTTTTTATTGGGCCTTGCTTGTTCAACCCCCTCCTCTGTTCGCGAAGGAAAACCGAAATCGACTTCTTTGCAGAGCGTTCGTATTGGGGAAGAGGCATTGACTCCTTTTGCTTTTGTTTCCTCTGCCGAATTTTTATTCCCAGAGGAAATGCAGTCGGTAAGAAGGACAATTCTTCGGGCCGAAATTGCTCGGCGAGAAGGGCTTCGCTTAAATATTGAAGTTCCTGCGACGGAAGCAGACGAAGCTCTCGAAGCCGCCCTCCGCAACTT
The DNA here is from genome assembly GCA_002500505.1 of Planctomycetes bacterium UBA7888. GTDB lineage: Bacteria > Planctomycetota > UBA1135 > UBA1135 > UBA1135 > UBA7888. Next base: position 62,442 of record DLRM01000043.1, on the reverse strand, counting down.
GAGGGCTGAACTCGGCAACCAGACCGATTTGGAATCTTGGTGTAGGCAACGGTGGGGATGTTCTTTGACTCAATTTGCTTCGGCTTTGAAACAACGACTTTCTGCGAACCTCCTTTATCAACGAGTCATGCGGGCTTGGGTCTGCCAGGGGCCCACTTGGGAAGTGCAGGTAATTGGAGTCGGGAGCCAGAAAGAGGCGGAAGAATATTTTTCCCGCCTTCGTCTTGGGGCAGACCCACGAACTTGGGATTTCCCCATTCATCAGGAGCTCCTTGCCGAAACCTCTTTAGCGCCAATTGGGCCCTCCCTGAAAAACTCCACGGAAGGAGATGTCTTAGGGCCTTTCCAGTTGCCCGGCGATGAGAACTGGTTTCTTCTGCGCGTGCAGAAGAAGCGCTCTCCAAGCACCGACCTGCTCCCGCAAGCTGTTTTGAAAGATGGCCTAGTTGACTTGCCTCCTGGACCTTTGGAGTCCCGGTCATGGTGGGAAGCCATGCTTCGCCGCTATACTGCCAGCGAGAGCCCATCGGCAATCCTGAACCCACCTCGAAGCTTTGTCCCCTTCTGAAAATACCCCCCCCGAGATCCAAGAAGACCAACTTCGGGTTCTCTTCGCCCTTCTCTTCTCCTCTCCTGACCCAGTGGGCATGGATCGAATTCGGGAAATCCTGGTTCCCCAGTCGAGCGAATCTGAAGCCGATACCGCTGAAGAGCTGCACAGCCCACGACAGTTTTTGGATGCTCTCGAAGCCTGGATGGAAGAACGAAGACTTCCTTTGGTGCTGAAGCAGGTTGGGCGTGCTTGGCGTCTTTTGACATGCGAAGAGGTTGCCGAGGCCTTAGAACCGGTGAGGAAGCGTGCCCAATCCGACCGTTTGGGGCCGGCTGCATTAGAAGTGCTTGCCTTGATTGCCTATCGTCAGCCCGTTTTGAAGGCTGACATTGATGCGATTCGAGGTGTCAAAAGTGGGCCTCACCTTCGCCATCTTTTGGATTTGAAACTGATTCGGATTCTTGGTCGCGCGGAGCTTCCAGGTCGTCCCTTCCTTTATGGAACAACTCGTGAGTTTTTGGACAAGTTCGGCCTCCGAAATCTATCTGAATTGCCTGAGGCTGGTCGTTTGGCCTTGCCAGTAGAGGAGCCTCCTTCCCAGCCCGAAGTGGATTCCCCCGCAGAGACTGAGCACGAAGTGGAATAGCTCAAATCTTAGCCGTGAGGGTACACTTTGCGGCCTGACCGTTCGGTCCTACCACCCATGAATACCCCCAATAAGGATACTTCACCTTCGACTCAAGAGCCGGAAGCCCCCAAGAATAAGTGGGTGCTTTTGGGTTTGGCCATTTTCTGCCTGCTCATTTTTTCAATTTCTCAACCCATGACCACGGTGTTCCGCAACATGATGAATGGCGGGCCCCCGGAAATGGCACGGATGGAACTTCCTGGCGGTCCAGCTGTTATCACCCTCGAGGAGTACCGCGTCGCGAGCAGCTACTTGTACCAGTTTAGCCGTATTTTTAGTGGCCCATCTTCCAGCAATGAAGAGCAAATTCTCGCAATGGCTGCGAAAAGAAAACTTGCGGATGAGTTGGAAATCGTGGTTGACGACTCTCATATTCGCGAAAGGATTTCAATGCAGATGCAGCAGTGGCGGCAAGCGAAGTATTCAGACATTTGGCGTGGCTATGGTTTTCGTTCAGGTTTGGAATACGAGTCTATTTTGCGTGAATTCCTGCGGGTGCAGCTTCTTGGTGAATTGCTTGCTTCTGGCGTGAATCCAGGACCAGAAGAAACTTTTGACCAATGGGCGAAAGATTTTTCCGAGATTCGGTACCAATGGGTGAATTTTTCGGCAAACGAGTTTGAGAAGGAAGCCGCCGAATTGAATCCTGAGGATGACATCCTCGCGACTTTCTACGAGAACGATTTGGATTATCAACAGCGTTCCCAATTGGAAAACGAAGAAAGTGTTGCCTTTGAAGCACTAGTCTTGACACAAGACGCCTTGGGGACCGAGCTGGTTCAGGCTTGGGCGCCTTCGGAAGAACCTTCCGAAGAGGCTCTTCAGGCCTTTTTCGATTTCCGTCGTTTCAGTCTTTACCCTCGTGATGATGCCGACCCGAAAAAGGAAACGGAGCCTAGTTTGACTCGAGATGAATTGGGTGAGCGCCTCGCTCAAGATTATATTTTAAACCGTGCGGCATTGGAGCTTCGAAGCTTGGTTACAGATGTTGAAGACCTTTCTGCTTTTGCCGCTGAGAAAGGCGTTGAGCTTGTTCGCTTTGAAGAGGCCGTCCCTTCCTCTGAGTTGCCTGAGCTCGAGCGAGTGGGCTCCTCGACTCTTCGCGAAATAGCCTTTGCGGAACTTAACAAATGGCTAGGTGAGCCGATTCTTAAGGAAAACACTGCGGTGCTCGCTAGACCCACCGAACAAAACGCACGCGCCATGCCTGAGTTGGCTGAAGTGCGTGAGTCTGTCGTGGATTTCTGGCGTGAAAAGGAGCAAGCTCGTCTTGCCCGCGAAGCTGCAGAAGCTTTTGTTGCGGCTATTCCTCTTGCAGAAGGGGCCCTCGAAGGGGACCCTGCCACTCAAACGTCTGAAGAGTTTGCTTCAGCTGTTGCCGTGTCTGGGCGCGTCATTCGAGTTCAAGATTGGATTTGTCGCCGTATGCGGATGGTTACCGACCCCCATTGGGAAGCCGATGAGAAAGTTCGTCCCTGGATCCGCAACATGGTTGGCGCAAAAGCAGAAGAGCTACTCGACGGTGAAGTCTTGGAACCCATCGAAAATGCTCGTGAGGGAGCCTATGTGGTTGTCCAACTCTTGGGCCAGCGCGATGCCAATCGCGAAAAAATGTGGCCTGGCGAATTAGATTATGCTCGTCGGACGGCTCGCCAGGAAGCTTTGCGTCGGTTCTGGGACGAAGGCCTTTCCTATGAAGGACTGGCTCGTGCCTACAAAATTGAAAAAGTAAGTAACGAGAATTAATCTTTCTCGGGTCCGGGGCCTAAGTAAGGCTCGGAATCGGCAAGCGTGCGAAGGAGTAGCTCCCGCACCGAAAGCTCATCGGGTTCCGGTTTTCGCGCCATCCGTTCAAATAGGGGGCGGTTTTCTCCCGCGTAGAATCCTGTTTGAATGAGTTCTTCTTTGCAGCTTTGATAGTCGTCCCTGCGAGCGGCTGCAAGGGCAAGGAAGGCGTGTCCCATTAAGAAATGAGCCCGAGCCTTGGCTTGGTTCTCCATGAGAATAAGCGTGGCTTCGTGGTTCTGATTGGCGCCCATTTCCTCGAGCCATAAAGTGCGCGCCTCACGAATAGAGGGGTGTTGGGCGGCAAAGGACTCCGCCTGTAAGAGAATGTCATGGGCCAGGAGAGGGGAGCCAGAAAGCATTTCGAGTTTGAGCAAACTCGTAAGAGCAAAGAGGTCGGCCGGGTCTTGCTGAATAGCCTGGCGTAGCGCTGTGCGAACCTCGTTGGGTTTTCCGCCTGTGCGACTGAGACGCGATGCTTCTAAGTCCCAAGAAACCGCGTGCCATGGCCGCCACCGAAGAGAGCGACGCAAATGTTTCTCTTCGGCAGTGAGCTTTGTTTGACTGACTTCACCCTCGGCAATGGCGCGTGAAAGAGAAACCTCACCAATGAGTTGAGGAATCGCTGCGACTGCAGCGAGTAGCGCAAAAGCAGAAGGGAGAAGGGAGGAAAACCAGTCATTTCGAGTTTTTGGCGTCGTAGTTGCCTGCTGTTTTTCAGAAGTCGCGAGCCAAAGAGCTCCGAGAGCCAAAGCGGTGGCATTGTCAGAGAAGGGGGAGCGCACACACGCATGAAAACCAAGAGCAACCAAAGGGACGAGCGGCCACGTGCTTCTCTCCGGTCGTCGAAGCAATTGGAAGAGGCAAAGGCAAAGAAAGGCAAGACCCAGCCAGCCGCTTTCTACCCAAACCAAGAGGACTTCGTTGTGAGGATCCTTGGCGCGCGGTGTTGCAGGGTCTGAATAATTGTGGCTTGCTACCCGAAGGATGTCTGGGTTTTGCCAATGAGGATGGCTTTTCTCGTATTGCCCTAATCCAATTCCAAGAGGGTGGGTGAAGGCATGCTGGGCAACAGAAAGATCTGTGAGCCAACGGATTTCGAAGGAGTCATGGCTGGGCGCTGTTTCTTCTTGAGGTTGCACCTCAGCTTTAGGCTTTGCCCAAAAGTTCCCTATAGCCATAGAGGCCAAAACCAGCAACAAGGGGAAGATGACCTTTGAATTTTTCCACGGTCGCAAAAACAAGGCACCGATTGGAATAGAAATCCAAGGCGCTAAAACATGAAGACTTCCTAAAAAGAAGGCAACGGGAGAAAGTACTGCAGCGCGAATTCGCGGCGAGCGCGGCCATCCAAAGGCAATTGCCGCCAAGAGAGTCGGTGCAAGAACTTCCGCTGCATGGTTTGTCCCTGGAAGCGGAGCGGTTGGGGCAGAGGCTTCCATGGGGCGCCAGTGAAGAGGGTCTAGGCCGAAGAGTTGAAGGAGGCCATAGCCGGCAGCTGCAAAAATGCCGCCAAAAATCCAGGGCCAAGCTCGGTTGAGGGCATTTGACTGTTGAACTCCGAGGCCAAGGAGAACAAAAGCGCTCAGGAGAGGAGCCCGATCCACCAGTCCACCCCAAATGGCAAGAGTCGGCAGTTCGAGTGGAGTAAAGAAGAGGGGAGCCAAGCCCAAACACAGGAAGAGAAGAAAAGCTTTTGTCCCGGGAATAGAAGCGGGTCGGAATTTAAGAAATGCAAAAAGAGTTAAGAGGGAAAGAAGGGCGCCGTCCAATCGGGCATCGTCCAAGAGCGTGGGTGACCAAACCCAAACGGGTAGGAGAACCGCTGCCGCAAAGAACCAACTCATTCAGCGTGTTGAGGCTCGAGAAGGGCCTCTAGAAATTCACTGGCTTCAAAGACTGCAAAGTCATTGACTTGTTCCCCGACTCCGATGAATTTGACTGGGATTCCTAGTTCGGAAGCGATGCCAAGTACGGCTCCACCTTTTGCAGTTCCATCGAGCTTGGAGAGGATGACGCCGCTCAAAGGCGCCGACTCACCAAAGCGTCGCGCTTGTTGAATCGCATTTTGACCCGTGGTGGCATCCATCACCAAGAGGGTTTCATGAGGGGCACTTGGGATTTGCCGTTCCACCACTCTGGCGATTTTGGACAATTCGCTCATTAGGTTCTTTTGAGTGTGTAGGCGACCCGCTGTGTCTATGACCAAGACATCGGCATCGCTCGAAAGAAGTTGGGCGCATGCATCATGGGCAACAGAAGCCGGGTCTGCAGTTTCCGAACCTCGAACACACTCCACTCCAAGTCGATCGCCCCAGATACAAAGTTGTTCCACGGCTGCAGCTCTGAAAGTGTCTGCTGCGGCCAAAAGGGGGCGCTTCCCTTGTTCTTGTAGCCACTGAACTAACTTGGCAACGCTTGTGGTCTTTCCAGAACCATTCACGCCCACAACAAGGAATACCGTTGGGCCATCCTCAGCAAATTGAAGGGGTTGTTGAGGGGAGGAATGAAGGAGCTCGCTGAGTCGCCCATGGAGCCAAGATGGGATATCCGAAGGGCTTGCGAGTTCACCGGATTTTAGTTTGGAGGCCGCCTCTTCCAATAAGACTTCTGCCATGGGGCCAACATCGGCGGTGTAGAGAAGTTCCTCTAAGGTCTCAAGCGTGACTTCCGTACTGGTGTCTCCGCCAAGCTGACGTAAGGCATGGGAGATGCGATTCCTCGTTCGGGCGAGCCCCCGTTTGAAGGAAGCTAAGACCAAGGACTAGTTCTCCTCCGGGGCCGTTTTAGGAAGGCGCGCACGGGGTTGAGGCGTTGGCGGGCTTGGAGGGGGCATCATGGAAGATTTTTCATCTCTCGTCTCTGGGAGTTCAAGACTAGGTTCCTTCATCGGAGGTTCAGGATGTTCCACACCCTGTTCTCTTTGCTCGTGCATTATGAGACGTGCTCGGTCTAAGATTCCATTCACAAAAGAGCCACTTTGAGCGGTGGAATATCTCTTGGCGACATCAATGGCCTCGTTGATAACCACCTTGAAGGGGACATCTGGGATAAAAAGTAACTCAAAAATCGCAATCCGAAGAATGTTTCGGTCCACATGGGCAATGCGTTCCAGGCGCCAATTGGAGGCAATGCGTTCAATCCAAGTATTCAATTCGTGAAGGTGTTCTTGGACTCCTTCGATGAGGGCCTTGGAGTATTCTGCGATTTCCGTGCGGCCCTTCTTGTCCGGATTTCGGTAGGTGTGATGCTGAATGAAGGGCTTCCACTCTTCCATGGCCTCCAATCCCCGAAGTTCCAAGGTGTAAAGGAACTGAAGGGCAAGTTCTCGAGCTCGAGTGCGGCGGCGGACGGTGGCGGACATTAAAGTTGTTCGAGCAAATTGCTCATTTGAAGGACGACCTCGGTGACTTCTGCGCCTTTGTTGGACTCAGAAGTTGTTTTTTCAACTCTTCCCTTCGCTTGGTCGCCGGGTTGGAGAGGGGCGGCGAGAACCTCAAGGCTGGATCGGAGTTTGGCTTGAAGCAAGGTGTCGGTAGTCAAAACTCCAAAAACAACCGGGATGGAATGACGCATCATGCAATCCATTACGCCTCGGGCGCATTCACCAGCCACATAATCAAAATGGGGAGTATCCCCGCGAATGACTGCCCCAAGCGCAATGACGCCAGCATAATTTCCGGAGGAAGCAAGGCGGTCGCAGGCGAGAGGAATTTCAAAGGCGCCCGGAACACGCACTACGGTAATGGCATCTTCAGAGAGACCAAAAGTTCGAAAGGTGTGCAGAGAACCTTCAAGAAGTGCTCCAGTGATGTCGGAATTGAAGTCAGCAACAACCACCGCAAAGCGGTGGGAGGAAGCGGAGCAATTGCCTTCAAGGAGCTGGGTCATGACTGGCCGTAGGAAGCGTGGATTTTCCCTTGTTCCGGCTGTTTTAGCAAGACTTAGCGGGAGAAAAGTCGGTCAAAGACTTCTCTTCTCAACATGGCGCCGAAATCTTGCAAGATGGTATAGAGGAGAGGAACTGTCCAGAGCGTAAAGAAGGTGGTGAAGGTAAGCCCTCCAGCAACCCCGACAGCCAAGCTTTGGAAAGAAATCCCGGAGCCATCCGGTTTGGAGAGGGCGAGGGGAAGAAGGCCAGCGATAGTAGTGAGGGCAGTCATGAGAACAGGTCGCAAGCGATCCTGAACCCCGCGTACGACGGCATGTGCGCGAGCAAGGCCTTGCTTCTCAAGACGGATAATGCGGTCCACAAGAACAATCCCGTTATTCACCACAACTCCGGCCAAAACAATCATGCCAATCATGGCTAGTAAATCGCGGGGTGTGCCTGTGAGCTTAAATGACCAGTTCGCTCCTACAACAGCAAAGGCGATAGTGGCCAAAACAGAGAAAGGGAGGGCCAAGGACTCAAAAAGGAGTCCCATTAATAAGAACACCAAGGCAATGGCAAGAGCGAAGGCGCTCATGAGCTCGCCCATGTCTTGTTGGAAAGAGTTCCAGCCCCCAGCTTGTTCCCACGCAAAGCCTTCTGGCATTTCAATTCCAGACATGAGCTTTTTAGTGTCGTTGGCCGCTTTCCGTATATCCGAGCCGGAATGCTTGAGGCCAACGACCGCCATGGTTCGACCATCTCTTCGGAAAATACTGGCAGGAGTGCGGCGATATTCGAATTCTGCGAAAACGGATAGAGGAGTGGGAGTCCCTTGATCCCAACCAGCGACAGTCATCTCTCGAAGAACCTCGCGATCTGGGTTTTGGGGCCGGTCGAATTCCAGAATGATTGGGACTTCACCGCGATCCGTTTGAAAGCGAGAGACCATGAGACCACGCAAGCCATATTCAATGCTCCCTAAGACTGCCCGGCTGGAGCTCCCCATCTTCTGAAGGCGATCTCGATCCAAGCGAACCAAGACCTCACGAGCAGCCTGCGTGTCTTCCTGGACGGCTTCCCAATCACTGCTTTGGCGCGCAGCTTCGCGGACTTGCTCACCTAAGTCTGCGATGAGCGTGGAATCGGGGCCCGCAATTGCAATTCGAGTCCACTTGTCCCTTTGTGAATTCCGGTCAAATCGATCCTCAATTTTCAATTCATAGGCTGGGTGTTTGGGCAAGTCTTCTTTGAGGCGTTTTTGAAGGTGCTCTTTTAGTTCGACCGACGGTTCACTCTCATGCCAGATATTGATTGTCCCACCTCTCTTGTTGAAGTCGATTCCAATTGTGGGTGAGCCAATCTCCTCGTTGAGGGGTCCGTTCAGTGTTTCTTCCAGAAGAACAACGGCATCTTCAGCTTCTTGAAGTGAGGTGTTGGAAGCAAATTTGAAGGAATAAGAGATTTGGCCACCGCCAATCGACATCCCATCTTGGAAGGCGCTGCCGGAGCTTGCAAAGGGGCCAGAAGCTAGGAACAGAAGAGCGAGACTTATCGCTTTGAGTCGATTTTGGAGGGACCAACTCACAAGGCGCGGCATCCAGGATCGCATTCCGCGCTCATGGATTTCTTGATTTCCCTTTTCCGAGAATGCTTTGGTTTTTCGGCGTGGATGGCCACGAGAAAGCAAGCGACATGCAGGAGGAACAATCAGCTCCGCCAGAACCAAGGCCGACATCAAAGCCACACAGAGGGGGATTCCAATGGCATGCGTAAAGGTTTTTGCCATGCGGTCATCAGCCATGAAAATAAGTGGCAAGAAGACAACGACAGTGGTCAGCGTGGCAGTGGTGACGGCGAGGGCCATTTCCGAAGGGCCGTTCGTACAAGCGTCATCAACGGATTCGCCTCTTTCCCGTCGCTGAATAATGCTCTCAACAATCACGACTGCATTGTCCACCAACATTCCGATAGAAATGGTGATTCCCATCATGGACAGCATGTTGAAACTATCTCCGGCGAAGTAAAGCCAGGCCAAGGTTGTGAGGACCGAAAAGGGAATGGAGCAGGCAACCAAAAGGGTGTAGCCAACTCTTCTCATAAATAAGAACAATACGATGCAGGCGATGAGGCCACCGTACATGGAGTTTTTAACCAGTTCTCTTAATGAAGAGGCAATGGACTCACCCTCTGACCAGAAGATGTTGTATTCCATCTTTCTAAGGACAGGATCCTCGGGAAAATCTACCTCAAGGACTCGAGAGATTCGCTGACAAACTTCAAAAGTATTTGCTGAAGTTTCTTTGGTGATAGACATGCCAAAGGAGTACTGCCCATCAATCCTGAACAAATCTTCGGGGAGGCTGCGAACCGCAACAACCGTGGCAATGTCCTTAATCTTTAGACCTTTGCGAATGGGGAATTCTTCAATGTCCTCTAAGGAATCGAATCGACCTTCTACACGGATAATATGCCGGGAGCCCCCTTCGTCTAGGTCACCAATGGGGGATGAAACATTGTCTGCTTGGAGATTTTGATAGAGAGCGCCAATGTCCACTCGGTTGGCTGCGGCAAGTTCTTGGTCCACAAGAATTCGAACGGAACGAGGCTCAAGACCTCTCACTTGAATCGAGGCGACACCATCCTCAGCTTCAAGACGCGGAATCAGGACATCAGCGACAATACCTTGTACTTCGCTCCTGTCCTCTGGGGCGAACATAACTCCGCACCAAAGCACCGGCATAGAATCTCCCGACCAGCGCCGGGCAGAAACTCTGTCGGCTTCACGGGGAAGGTTGGGTCGAGCTCGCTCAATACGGTCTGCGACTTCCGCATAGGCTTGGTTCATATCTGCGTCGCCTGCGAAGGAAAGGTTTATATTTCCTCGACCCTCGGAAGCTACCGAATTCATTTCTTTGAGTCCGACGATGCTTCGGAACTCTTCTTCCATGGGGCGGATGACCCGCTGCTCGATTTCACTTGGGTTGGCCCCTGTCCAAGGTATAGAAACAGAAACTGTGGAAGACCCAAAACCTTTGGGAAGTAACTCAATAGGTATTCGAGAAGAGGCGATCCAACTCGCGCCCAAGAGGGCTAGAACCAACATGAGGACAGCGATAGGCCGCCGGATAAGTCGCCGGAAAAAGCCTTGGAGCTCAGGCATTAGAATGCGTCTTCGAAATCTGGGCAACTGTGCGGTAAATCACCGGGATGACCAGAAGGGTTAGAAGCGTCGAAGATAAAAGGCCGGCGATAACAACCAAGGCCATCGGTGCACGAAGTTCCGTGCCTTCCGCACTTCCAATTCCGCCAAGCCAGCCGGTCAAAGGAATCATTCCCAATACGGTGGTAAAGGTAGTCATCAAAATCGGTCGCAAACGGGTGCGCGCTGCTTCCACAATGGCCTCGTCCAATGGCAAACCACGTAGTTGGTTTTGGTTCATGCGGTCCACCAATACAATGGCGTTGTTCACCACAATGCCGGCAAGCACTACAAAGCCAAGTAGAGCTACGACGGAAAGTGGAGTATCTGTCAGAAGTAGAACCCACACAGCGCCGATTCCCGCTAGAGGAACGGAAAACATAATGACGAAGGGCTGAAGTAGGGATTCAAACTGAGCGGCCATCACCGCATAAACCAAAAAGATGGCGAGCAGGAGGGCGAAGTTCAAAGATCCCAGAGCTTGATCCATTTCCTGCTTCTGGCCTCCAACTCGTATGGCTGAGCCCATGGGCACAGGGAGATCTGCTATGGCAGCTTCCATTTCAGAAGCTAGGCCACCTAAATTATAACCGTCAGTGTCCACGGTTGCCGACAGAACAGCTGCTCGCCGACTCCCAATATGGCGAATTTCACTAGGGCCGAAATCCGTACTTAGGTCTGCAACGGCTCCCAAGGGGAGGGGGCGCTCGGCGTCTGGGTTCACCGGAAGATCGTGGAGTTGCTGCACCGTGTGCATTTCCGATAAGTCAGCTCGCACTCGAATATCCAATCGCTCATCCGATTCCGGGAAGGTCGTTGCGACCTCACCCTCAACGGCAATCCTTAATCTCGAGGCAACTTGTCCTAGGTTTAGATTGTGTTCTGCAAGTCGTGCACGGTCCAAAACGATACGAACTTCAGGATTGCCACGGCGAAGAGAACTGCGGAGGTCAATGACTCCTGGAATTTCAGCGAGTCTGGACTGAACGGAATGGCTGAGTTCCGAAAGAGTATCCAGGTCCTCTGCAAGAATTTCAATTTCTAGTGGGGCTTTGAGAGCGAGAAGAGTCGGTCTTCGAATTTCAAATCGCCGAATTTCTGGTTGCTGGGACAGAAGCGTGCGGAGCTCCTCTTCCAACTGGGCCTCAAGCTCTCTCCTGTTGGGAGACTCCTCCACACGAATAGTGATTCGACCCACATGGGGGCCGTCTTCTTCATTGTTCAGCGATTCGCGGTCTGCACCTGAAACTGCGGCCGAATCGTGGACGCCTTCCAATTGCGCAATTTTCTTTTCTAATTTCGTAGTGAGGGTGTCCGTTTCTTCAAGGGGATAGCCGGAAGGAAAAAAGAGTTCAGCCGTCATTTCCCCCTGCTTGACCTCGGGCAAAAGCTCGCGGCCCAATCCCTGAATGCCTTGAATGGTGGCCAGACTAAGAAGAAGCGTTAAACCCAGAACAAGGCCCGGTCGTGCAAGAGCGCGCTTCAAAACACTGGGGTATTTGGAGTCAAGTCGGTTTTGGCCCCTTCCTACCATCGCTGCGACAGGTCGAAGAATGGCGCCAAGCGGAATGAAGATTGCAGCAAGAAGAAGGCGGCAAAGCGTGCTCACGAGCCCAGCGAAATCAGAGAAAAGGCGGCCAATTACAGGGAAGAAGACTCGCCCCCCGGTCCAAAGAAAGGGGATTAACGCTACAAAAGCCCAGAAGCCGAGAGCGGTCGCACGGTCTTTTACTTCATCAGGAACGCCCCATCCACCCCATTTCATTTGCTCGGCATAAGGCGCAAGCGTGGAGGTTTTCCAGGCAGAAAGGCCCAGGTAGACAAGAACAGAAAGTGTTCCAACCAGGATGCGGAGCTTCTTCTTTTTGGGGTTGGTTTCGGGGAGGTCTTTGAGAAGACCCTTGCGTACTCGGGCGAAAAGTTTGGGTTGATCTTCCGTAGGACGGCGACCCTCGCCTAAATGGAATCTAGCGGCGAGTCCCGGGATGAAAAAGAGAGCCACCGCAAGTGAAAGAAGAAGAGAGGAAACAACCGTGAGTGCTTGATCGCCGAAAACTTGTCCAGCAACACCTTCCACAAAAACAATCGGAGCAAAGACAGCGATGGTTGTAAGCGTCGAGGCAGTCACGGCGGAGCCAACTTCGCGCACTCCACGAACCGAAGCGTCCAGCGGCGGGTCCCCATCTTCTCGACAACGAGAAACGGATTCGAGAACAACGATGGCGTTGTCCACCAACATGCCAATCCCAAGGGCAAGGCCCCCTAAGGACATGACATTCATGCTGACCCCTCCAACATACATTGCACCGAAGGTTGCAATAATGGAAACGGGAATGGCTAAACCAATAATGACAGTAATGGTTAGCTGCCTCAAGAAAAGAAAGCAAACCAAAATGGCAAGCAATCCGCCAACTAGTGCGGCACCTTGGACTTCGGATATCGCTCCCTGCACAAACTTCGATTGGTCGGAGAGGATGGTCAGGTCCATGCCTCGGGGTAATTTTTCCACGAGGGATTTAGCTCTCATCCCACTCACCGAAGAGGACAAGTTGCCTCCACCTTGGTTGCCGCCTTCTCTGCCAGCAGATGAAGAAAGTTTCGGCTTTTCGTAGAGTTTCGAACGCACGGAAGCGGCGACTTCTACGATGTTGGAGCCGGCTTCTCGGAAGATGTCAATTTCAACCGCCTCTTTGCCGCCTACCCGCAAGACAACATCGCGGTCTTTGTGGGTGCGCTTGACCTTGGCAATATCGGAAAGAAGAATTGAAGCGTTGCCACGTTGAACGATTGGAAGAGCCCGAATTTCTTCAAGGCTTCGAAACTCATTCAAAGTTCGAACAATATATTCCACCTCCCCTTCTTCGAGTTCGCCGCCAGGGACATTCAAGTTCTCATCTTGAAGGCGTTGCCGAATCGTTTCAGGAGTTAAGTTCATTGCAGCAAGCCGTTGCATGTCCAATAGAACTTGGATTTCATCTTCAAGGCCGCCTCGAACCTTGACTGCGGCCACTCCTTCCAGGCCTTCAAGGGCGCGTTCGATTTCTTGTTCTGCGACATCGCGCAATCGGACAAGGTCTTCCTCGCCGGATAAAGCAAGGCGGATAACGGGGTCTAAACTCGGGTCGTATCGAAGAATGAGGGGGCGAGATACGCCGCTGGGCAAGAAGACACGGTCGAGACGTTCGCGAACATCTTGAACGAGAAAGGCAAGGTTGGAACCCCATTCAAATTCCAAAAGAATTTCGGATAGCTCAGAGCGCGAACTCGAGCGCATTCGCTCAAGGCCACCAACCGTGGCAAGGGAGTCTTCAAGGCGCTCCGTAACACGCTCTTCCAAATCTTCAGGGGCTGCACCCGACCAAGAAGTGCGAACGGTGATGGAAGGGTAATCGACATCGGGAAGGAGGTCGAAGGGTAGTTTTCCCAAGGAAACCACTCCAAAAACCGCCAAGGCCGAGAATACCATGAGGATGCCTACTGGGCGGTAAACGCCCAAGGCCAATAACCCGCCTTTCGCTTTCATCCTTGGGCAATCTCCACCAAGTCGCCGTCCTTCAGTCGGTCGGCGCCAACAAGGACAACCGCATCACCCACTTCGAGCGGGTCGCCATCGGCGAGCGCTTCCAGAAAGTCGGGTTCCTCGAACCCTGGGGAAAGGGTTGTGCGTACAGCCTTGCCGTCTCGTACCACAAAGCAAAACATTTCTCTTCCTTTGAAGAGAATGGCTTTCTTGGGAACCATGAGGGCTTGGGGGTGCTCATCCAGAACAAGATTGAGCTTCACCAGGATACCGATGGGAATGGCTCCATCTTCGGTATTCAAAGAGGCGGTCACTTTAAAGGTTCCACTTTCCATATCCACAACGGGGGAGACACGTTCGATTTTTCCCTTCAAGCGCCTGCCCGGAATAGCTTCGGACTCTGCTTGGAGAAGTTGGCCCTCTTGGAGAAGCGAAAGTTCTCGTTGGGGCCGGTGAAAAATTGCCTTAGGTTGGGAGTCGTCCACAATACGAAAGGCGCGGTTTCCAGGGTTTGCAGTGTCTCCAAGGGAGATCTCCCGAACGGCAACGGTTCCCGCAATAGGGGCGCGCATGACGGTTTGCTCTATGTCGAATTTTGCTCGATCCAATGCGACCTTTGTGGCTGCAAAGGAGGTGCTTGCTGTCACCAAGGCTTGGCGGCTCGTTTCTAACTCCCGCTCCGAAATCAACTGAGTGCCCGTGGCTCCAGCGGACTCACGAAGGGAATTGTTCCGGGCGTGATCTTTTTCGGCCCGGGAATTTTCGTTTTCGGCTTCGGCGAGTCTGACTTCCGCCTCTGCGAGAGCGAGTTGTTCCACTTGGTCCCTCAGGCGAGCCAATACCTGGCCGGCGTGAACCCGGTCACCTTCTTCGACAAGGAGTTCAACTACGGGTTGAGTCCGCTCAGGGAAAACATCAACTTCATCGAGGGAAACCACATCGGCTACCGCCACCAAGCTATTTTGAGCCATGCGCCGCACCAAGTTTCCCGTGCGAACCAAAATTGCTTCATCAACTTTGGAGCCGGGATCCTTGCCCCAAGAGGGCGAAGGAGGTTCAGTTTTTAAATCCTTTTTCGAAGATTCCGTTGTGGATTCAGCCTTTAGGCCGGAGTTCTCAGCGTCGGGAGAGGAGACTTCGGAACCGCAAGCGGCCAAAACAAGGAAGGCGATGAGGCTTAAAGGGGGGGGGAGTGGTTTCATCGTTACAAGATTGTGACAGGACTACGCACAAGTGGGGCTTCCATTGAGCCTTTCTCTAAGAGAAGATAGGGGGCATGGGAGGAGAAATCTGCGACCAGGAACATCGAGGGCATGACCTGATGGGCTATCAGAAGGCGGTGGCAACCGTTTTGAACTTTGCCAAGCGCCTCAAACGTCCCAGCGAATCCGTTGCTTTAGAGCTTGCAGTGGGGCGGGTTTTGGCAGAAGAAGTTCAATTGGATCGCGATGAGCCCCCTGTTCCACGCTCTGCTATGGATGGCTTCGCGGCACGTTCAGAAGATGGGGCTGCCCTTCGGAAAATTCTGGGCACTGTTTTCGCCGGCACCTCCAAAATTCCTCAACTTGGTCCTCAAGAAGCCGTTGCTGTAATGACGGGGGGCACCGTTCCCCCTGGTGCAGATGTTGTGATTCCCATTGAGCACTGTGTTGTGGACGGAGATTCTGTTCGTTTTGAGAACACTCCCGTAGCGGGTCGGCATGTTCGCTTGGCTGGCGAAATGGGTGCCCAAGGTCGAGTGCTGTTGGAGCCCGGAGTCGTTTTAGCCGATGCCGACCTCGCCGCAATTGCAGGCTGTGGTTTTTCGGAAGTGAATGTTTTTCCTCAACCCCAAGCCATCGTCATTTCGACGGGCGATGAAGTGGTGGACTGGAATTCCAGACCGACAAGCCATCAAGTGCGAGATTCCAATCGCCTTGGTTCTGCCCTTCAGTTGAAACGAGCAGGCGCCCACATTCTGCGACATCTTCATGTTCCCGATGAAGAAAAAGCCCTAAGTCACGCCGTTCGTGAAGCTCTTCAAGATGTGGATCTCATCGTGACTATTGGTGGAGTGAGTATGGGCGAAAGAGATTTTATGCCCACTGTTTTTAAGGAACTTGCCGTCGAAGAACTCTTCCATGGCGTTTCCATTCAGCCCGGAAAACCTGTTTGGGTTGGGCGACACAGAGACACTTGGGTGCTAGGTCTGCCCGGAAACCCCATTTCCTCTTTTGTCACCTTGGAGGCTTTTGGCTTGCCTTTGGTGCGAAAACTTGGGGGTGTTCAACGGCCGGATACCGCACGTGCGCCGGAGTCCGGCATTGCGGGTGGACCTGCCCGCTCGAAAAAACGAGAGCGATTCCTGCCTGCTGATTTGTCCTTGGATGTAAATGGACAAACTGTCGTGACCCCTCGGCCTGAACATGGCTCTGGGGATTGGACTTCCCTTGCTGGGGCAACTGCGCTTTTGCACCTTCCACCGAAGACTCAACTGGAAACCGGTCAACCTGCCCAATTCCTGCGATTAAATTCCGCACTGTGAAATACCCTCGCCTTCTGCCTTTGTCATCGGCTTTGTTGCGGGTAACCGCTCTTCCTGGTTGGTGGGCTCCTTGGCTAGGCCCGCTGGCGGTAATTCCTCGGATTGTTTACTGGGAAATTGGTGGAGATCGCCGTGGAGACTTGATGGGCGGTCTTTTGTTCTGGGGGCTGGCCTTCAGCATCCTGGCGACTACCGGGGCTTTTATGCCATTTGGCGCAGCCTGTGTGATGGGTGGACTTTGGGTTTTGGAAGGTGTTTTTTATCGACGACTTCGCCGCTTTCTCAAACCCGAGTTCGCCGCCCCACTTTCCCTTTTTAGCCTTCAATGGTTGGTGGGTGAGTTTTTCTTTGGCGGGGTGCCTTCCTTTACATGGGGGCTTGGTTTTGCGGATTACCCATTTTTTCTTTCTCTGGCCTCTGCAGTGGGGGAAAACGGTATTTCTCTCTTAATTCTCTTGCTTGGGGGTTGGCTTTGGTCCTTTTCGCGAGGTTGGAAGAGTATTGGTTTTTTGACACCGCTTCTTTTTCTGTTTGCTTTTGAAGCTGGGAGACATCAAAAACCGGAACCAGTGGCTTCAGCCTCCTTCGCCGCAATTCAACCCAACATTGAGCTTGGCGCCAAAACGGCAAGCGGAGGCGAGGTCGCCATCCTTAAACAACATGAAAAGATGTTGGAAGAAGCGTTGAAGGAAGCTACTCGCCCTGAACTTCTTTTTTGGTCGGAAACCATGTTTTTGCTCCCTGCAACGTTTTCCGGAAAAGAGGGGGAGATACGGATTCCTCGGCGGGGACTTCCAGGTAGCCCTTTGGTTTACCCGGCGAGCGCTGTTCGTGACCTGCTCAAGCGAGTGGCGGCCCAAGTTGCAGAACCACTTGCCTCGGGGGGGCACTTATTGGTCGGAGCCCACACTTACGAGCCCTTATCCCCCGATACAGAATCTGGTGTAGTCTCCCCCAGGGCTTCGTCCACCTTGGCTTTTGCAAAGGATGGAGGCTTGGTCGGTCATGCTGAGAAAAGTGAGCTGGTTCCCTTTGGAGAGACTTTGCCCTTTGATGGAGCTTTCCCCGCAGCCGAGGGAATTGCCCGGTGGGTTTTTGATTCTTTTGGCCTCTCCCCCGATTTTGTCCGAGGTGAAGAACCTCAGCCCCTTCATCTCATCCGAGAAGATCATTCTGTTATGCGCCTTGGCACCGCCATTTGTTGGGAGAACACATTCGAGCGGATTTTTCGAAAGCAGGCACAAGCAGGGGCTCAGGCCTTTGTCATTTTTTCTAATGAGGCCTGGTATGGGCTGGGGGTAGAGATGGACCAAATGCTTGCGGCCACTCGCTTCCGGGCCGCAGAAACGGGGCGTTCCGTGCTTCGCGCCACGAATACGGGGATTACGATTCTCCTGAGCAGTACTGGGAAAGAAATTGCTTCTTTGCCTCGGGGCCAGGAGGGAGTCCTCTTAGGAGTCCTTCCTTTGGTGGACGAAACATACCGAACTCCTTATTTGATATGGGGTTGGGTCATTGGGCCTGGAGTAGCTCTGCTGGCTCTGCTAGGCGGTTTCTTGGCCTTTTTTAGGGGTCGGCCTGCCAGGAAACAAGAAGGAAACGAGGCACTTTCTTGACCCTTGGGGGGAGGGCATTTATCTTGCCGCACCTGAAGAATGGTGTGATACCGGCCCACCGGGAGCACCTAGACTTCCTAGTGTCCATTTGGGCAACCCCCTCGTAAACCATTACCCCCTTTAGCCGGAACCCAAGAAACATCGGATGAGCACTGTAGGCAAACTTTTCGTAGTCGTGAACTTAGTCCTGGCGGGCCTTTTTGTAGGCGCCTCTGCCAGCCTCATCGGCACGAGCCAAGAATACCGAGCCAAGTTTGAGAGTGAGCAAAGCGCCCACCAAGAATCGGTTCGCGCAAGTAAAGAGGAAATCGATAGCCTCCAAGGTCAAGTGGATGGCTATGAACTCTCAGATGCGGCGAAGGCCTCCGAGCTCAAGTCTCGTGACGCCGATAACCAGGATTTGCGGACGCGCTTGGAAGCATCCGAGCAAAAGGCATCGGATTTCTCCGCCACCGTGGACCAATACAACTCCAAACTGGATGACCTTGTCCAGGCAAACCGCGATGTCAGTGATTCCTTGAGACAAGCGAACAAAGACCTTGCCAACGCCAAAGAAGAGCGAGACGATGCACTAGATGCTAAGGAAGTAGCCGATGCCGCCCAAAGTGCTGCTGAAACGGGTCGGCAAACTGCGCAAGATGCTCTAGCGAACTTGGAGTCGGCTCTTCACCTGGCCACTAGAGAAGCTGAGGATGCCAAGAGCTCTCTGAACAAACTTGCAAACCGCTTTGGCGTGAGCTCTAAGAAAATTGGGGAGCAGCCCGATATCAATGGCGTTGTTACTTCAGTCTCTTACGATGGTGATATGCCCATCGTTGTGATTTCTGTTGGGGACAATGGATCCGTTCGTGCGGGGTATACTTTTGATGTTTGGAACGGTCATCAGTACAAGGGTGAGATTCGCGTCGAGGTTGTGAATGCAACGAATTCTGCATGCACTATTCAAACCAATGGCGATTTCCGTATTAAAGCGAACGATCGGTTCGCCACCTCTCTCTAGGAGTCATCATGGCCGCCCGTCGTCGCAAGAAAGTTACTGCCCAGAAGAAAGAGCGAAAGCCCAAGAAGGCTCGCAAGCCAAAGGCCCCTAAGGCCCCTAAGGCCCCTAAGGCCGTAGAGGCTCCGAAGCCCGGCATGCCAATGGAGAGTGCTGCGGTGATCGTGACCACCCTCATGCTTTTGATGGCCCTGATTTTGGTCCAGTACGAAAAGGGTCTCCATTATGGAGAGGGGATGTTCGACACCAAGTACCAGGAAAGCTCTTCCGCGGAGTAAATTCGAGAGCTTTCCAGGCAAAAGGGCCAGTTCTTCAAGGACTGGCCCTTGTTTTTTTTGGTTGGGACTAGGATTCCGGTATTCCTAATTGCTACACTCGCACCCGGCACTACCCCGGTGCCAACTGACCTCTTACCCCGGAAATCCAATGGATTGGCTACTTGGGAGATTTTCTCTCGCCGAAGACCTCGGCATCGACCTCGGAACCGCGAACACTCTGGTTGCTTCGCGTGAAAGGGGCATCATTCTCGACGAACCCTCGGTGGTTGCGGTTTACAAAGGCACAAATGAAGTCATCCTGGATGGGATGGGGGTAGGTGACGAGGCCTATCAAATGCTGGGCAAGACCCCTGGCAACATTGCCGCCGTTCGCCCGATGAAAGATGGGGTGATTGCTGACTTTGAAATAACGGAAAAAATGCTCCGCTATTTCTTGCGGAAAGCCCACGAAGGTCGGGCTTGGATGCGACCACGGGTTGTGATTGCTGTTCCTTCCGGAATCACTACTGTGGAGCAACGTGCAGTGATTAACTCCGCAGAACGCGCAGGAGCACGCAAGGTTTACTTGGTAGACGAACCCATGGCTGGTGCTTTGGGCGCATCTCTTCCCATTGCTGAAGCAACTGGTTCCATGATTGTGGATATCGGTGGGGGTACTACCGAAGTAGCCATCTTGGCTCTCTCTGGACCTGTTGAAGTGAAGTCGGTCAAAGTCGCAGGTGATGAGATGGATGAAGCAGTCATTACCTATCTTCGCGCAAACCATAATTTGCAGGTGGGTCCTCAAACGGCCGAGCTCATTAAGAAAACGATTGGTTCTGCTTCTCCGATGAGCCAAGAAAAGTCTGTGGAAATTGCTGGTCGAGATACCTTGACTTTGCGTCCACGTAAAGCCGTCATTACTTCCGAAGAAATCCGTGAAGCACTTCGTGAACCTTTGGATTCCATCGCTCGTGCGGTGCTGGATTGCCTTGAGGCAGCGCCGCCAGAAATCGGCTCCGACCTTTTGGAAGCTGGAATCACGATTGTGGGTGGTGGGGGTCTCTTACCAGGCCTTCCCAACTTCTTGACTCAGCAAACCGGTTTGCCCGCCCAGTTAGACGATGATCCCATGACTGCGGTGGTTCGTGGAACGGCGAAGTTCGTTGAGAACTTGGATCTTTATGGCCCAGTTCTGACAGGCGAAATCGAAGTCAGTTAAGTCGGTGTACCACCAGCCTGATGCAGAGCGGGCTCGGCGCGTTCTGAGCTTGATTGGGCTGTTGGGGGTCTTTGCCCTATTAGCATGGTGGCCCCAACCTCGGCTAGACGCCTTTTCCAGGAGCCTCGTCAGTCCCTTGACCCGCACTTTGAATCCCTTAGCGGGGTGGCTCGTCGGGGATAGCCTGCGCGCAGCCCCCAGCCTTTCTTCCCTACCGGCTTCCCTGGACCGATTGGAAGAGGCCATTGGGAAGCCTTCAAACATTTCGGGTTTTCGTTGGTTGTCAGTACCTGTTCTTGAGCGCGGCCCCCATTCTTTAGTTTTAGATTCGGGTTCTCTTTCCGGTTTGGCTTCTGGGCAAATCGCTGTTTTTGGAAAAGTGTGCTTAGGTCGTTTAGGCAAAGTGGAAGAAAACCGAGCTGAGCTCCAACTTTGGACTGCTTCTGGCGAGAGGACGGGTGTTCTTTTACCCTCTCGCCGCGGACCCTTGAAAAGTGTTTGTTATGGGAGGGGAAAGGAAAAGCCAATCGTTCGGTTCGTTGAGTCTCGGGATGAACCCATTGCTGACTTGCCGGTGCTTTGGCGTTCAAAGGCAGAAGATCCACCGAGTTTGATGGAGCCCGGATTGGAGTTGGGGATTTTACGGCGAATGGGTGATTCTCGAAGAGGGGAAGACCATTGGGTTGTGGAGGCCACCCGACCCGCAGGTGCGGAAGGCCGAGTTTTTATTGCTGTCGGCGCTTTGCCTTCCCAAATGCCTCCGACCCCCAAGCCGACTTCATCACCTCTTTATCCAAGCTTAGCGCTGGATGCAGTCTTGGGTCCTCAAGTGGGATCCGTTCGCATTTTCAACTCATCCAATCCTGTCGCAGTGATGGTTTCGGGACGGGTTGTGGGCCCGATACTTTGCCATTCAGGAGGCATTGCTTGGGTCGTTCGGCGATCAGTGGATTCATGGGCTGAGGATTCCATCGCATTTGACCCTATTCGCCATGTATTAAGGCCTGGGGAGGAAGCCGAACCAAAGGATCGCCTCTTTAGCCGAGGGTCTCAAGTCTTTCCGCGGGGTTTATTTTTGGGGAATCGCGGACAGGCTTCTCTTCCTTTAGCGGGGAACTTGCAAGGCATTACGATGCCTTTGCGGGAGGAGCAAGAATGAGGGGGCCTCGCAACCGTGTGATTATTCCCGTTACGATTCTTCTTAGTTTGGCGACGCCAACTTTGCGCAGCCTACCTTGGGGTGCTTATCTTCCGGACCCTTGGCTTCTTCTTCTTTTGGTCACGATTCCCGTCAAGATTGGTTCTTTAGGTCGCGCTACTTTTCTTGTGTTCCTCTTTGGGGCTTTGCGCTCCGCCGTCTCCGTTGTGAGTCCTTTTTCTTCCTGGGCGAGCTTGGGTGGAGCCTTGGCTTTTCGGTGGTGGAGCCACCGGCACTTGTCGGATGACCGCATTCTCCCTCGCTTCTTAGTGGGTGGGGCTTCGACTCTTCCCATGTTCTTCTTAGATTGGAGAGCGAGCGAACTTCTTGGGCTAGGCTTGCCTTTGGAAATTTTTCTCTGGCGCTCCTTTTGGGTTGCGACGCTTTGGGCTCTTCTCCGCACGCCGCCTTCTCTCAACGCGCGTCGGGAGTTAGCGATATGAGACGTGCTCGACTCCTCCGCCTGTCTCTCGTTTTCCTGGGAGTTCTTGCCATTCTGGTTGCTCGACTTTGGCAAATACAAGTCATTCAGCATGAAGATTGGCTTCGTGAAGCCCGAAGCTCCCGAAGCCACATTCGGCAACTTCCTTATTCCCGTGGCCGCATCTTGGATTTGGAGGGGGAAATTTTGGCACGCGACCGTCGCTCTTTTGAACTCGCTTTCGAATACAGGAGCTTCCGACGAAGTCATCCCGCAGGTCAGCTTTTTGAGGCCCTCGGTTTGCTGGGTGGAGCGGAAGGCGGATTGGATTGGGTTTGGGAAAATGCAGAAGAGATAGGGGATTCCCTTTTGGAACTTCATCCTTCGCAGTTGCTTGGATTGAGTCCAGGGATGAGGGGTGACTTTCTTTTCTACCTGCGGCGCTTGTGCCAACTTGAGGGTTTTGAAGTCGGGGAGCAGCTTCGGGAGTGGTCACTGGAAGGGGACTTGATATTTGCGCAAGCCTTCCCCGGAGCGCGCATCGGATTTGAAAAGAACATTCAAGACTCGAAACTCTCCTGGGGGCATTTGGAAGATAGCCTTCCAAATCTCATGCAGAAGTTGGAGCATGAGCGGCGCCGGCTGGAATGGTGGGTTCGACAGCGAGGCCTGCGGGAAGCGGCTGGAAGGAGCTTTGGTTTGACAGCTTGGCAGGTTTATCGCCAACTGACTGGTGGGGAAGAGGAAGCCGCCGAGCTTCTTGAAAAACTCAGCCAACGTTGGGGGTCCCATGAAGAGAGCTTTGATTCTGCTGAGTTAGGCCTTTTGCTGACTCGTGGGCCAGCACTTTCCAAAGAGAATCGGCAAAAGCAGTTCGATGCCATGGGTGCTCTTCTGCGAAAAGTTGAAGAAAAAATCCCGGAGGACTTGCAGGGCGCACGCCGAAAAATTGTTCGTGATGTGCATGGGAATCGCATCGTTCGTCTCCGTCGAGATTTGGACTACGGTCTCGTGGATCTTTTAGCTCGGAATCCTGTTCAATACCCTGGTCTTTTCCCGGTCGAAGAGTCCGTTCGGGCCTTAGATTCTGAGATGGTTCCCCATTTGGTGGGGCGGATGCGTGCGCCATCTCGGGAGGAAGTCTCTCGCTATGAAGAGTTGCGAGCTGACTATCGAAGGTTAGCCCGAACCTTGGGCCGTACCGCAAGCGAAGAGGCCAGTTTTCTTGCTCTGCGCGACCAACTTCGCAGTACGGCTCTTCGGCCAGACGAGCGAACTGGGGCTTCAGGTATTGAGAGCTTGTGTCGGGAAACTTTGAGCGGCGAGCGCGGCTATTTGGAGTATTTGGAAGTTGGAGAAGAAACTTCCGATGACCTTGCTTTTCGTGCGGCGCGTAATGGGAAAGACGTTCAGCTTAGCTTGAATTCTCGGTGGATTTCTGCCGCCGAAGAAGCGATTCGGGTTGGGTACCGCATTGCACGCCATGAACTTCGACAAGCCGGAGGTTCGCAGAAGTCTTTGCTTCTCTTGGAAGAAGAGACGGCCGGGTTTGCGCTGTTGGATTTGAAGAACGGAGGCATCCCTGTTCTTTGTACGTCGCCCTCCTATTCCACGAAAGACTTCCAAACTCGCTATGCCAGCCTTGCGGCTGACCGAAGTGGGGCACCCTTACGGCACCGCGGTCTTGCAGGCGGTGCCAATGGGAACCAAATTCCGTATCCCGGATCGACCTTTAAATTACTTGTGGCTTCAGTAGCTTTGGAACAGGACCCGTCTTGGTGGGATCGTGAACTCATGTGCGAACGAGTCTTTTTTATTCCTGGATCCACCAACGTGCTTCATTGCGAGGGATATCACGGCCCGACAAAAATGAACCGAGCCATTCGCCAATCCTGCAACATTTATTTCTACCGGTTGGGTATGGAGTTGGGCTACGAGACCCTTTGGCGTCAAGCCAACGAACTTGGCTTTGGCCAACCCACAGGTTTGGAATTGACAGGGCGCCACACAAAAAGCGGGAATTGGGAGCTGGCTGGAAGGAGTGCACACCTTGAACTGGGAGCTAACAGCATGTTGCCTCCCTCAAAGGCGCATGGAGTAGTGCCCGCCATGCATTTTGCAATCGGACAGGCTCATGTCACGGCGAGCCCCCTGCAAATGGCACGATTTTTTGGTTGGCTTGCCACTGGGAAGTTGTGGCGCCCACGCTTGCTTGAGAATGTCGCGGGAGAAAAAGTTCTTCCCGAATGGGAAGAGCCCAAGCTTTCGGAATCCAATCGCCATCGACTGCGGACGGCCCTTTCGGAGGTAGTGAATCACACCACTGGTACAGCATGGAATGAGGAATATTCTCTCACGGAGTGGGGCGTTGCGGGAAAGACTGGAACCGCTCAGGTTGGCGTACGAGGAGGCGAAGCCTTACCAAAGCACGCCTGGTTTACGGGGTATTTTCCCGAGGAGAATCCTCGCTGGGCCTTCGCAGTGTTTTGCGAGGGTGCGGATTTGCATGGTGGGGAAATTTCTACTCGAATTTTGCATAGCTTTTTGTCTCAAGTCGGGGAGGAGATTTTGCGGTGAGGCGTAGAACTCTTGCTTGGCATCTTTGGCGGCCCTTTCGTTTTTTGCAAAGTACGGACTGGGTTCTTGCGCTCGTCGTTGTTCTGATTGCGGGCTGTGGCCTGGCGGTGCAGTGGTCCATCGAAGGGATTAGCCGTTTTCCAGAGGGCCATGTGATTCGTTTAGCGGCAGCTGGAATTGCCGCTATCTTTGCCGCAGCTTATGGTGCTCGTCGTTGGCAAGATTCCGCGTGGTTTTTTTACGGAACGAGTTTGGCTTTGCTGATATTGGTTTTGCTTGTGGGCCGTGCGACGAACAACGCAAATCGATGGTTAGACCTTGTCGGAGGATTCAAGCTCCAGCCTTCGGAACTTATGAAGCTCGGCCTTATGCTGGCTTTGGCTCGCTGGTTTTCGGAAAAACGAAAGGCTCCTCAATCTATGGGCGAGCTTTGGGTGCCTGGCCTTATGACTGCTGTTCCTGCTGCTCTTGTTCTCCTTCAACCGGACTTAGGCACGGCCCTTACTTTTGGCCCTGTGTTTTTGGGCATGTCTTGGATAGCGGGTGCACCATGGAGGCTTTTGAAGTGGTTTTTGTTGGTGCCCTTGGCTTTGTTCCCCTTGGCTCTTTTTGCCGTGCATGATTACCAACTCGAGCGCATTGATATTTGGTGGAATCAGGATTCGCTTAGCCAAGAACAAAAGAATGACGCGGGCTACCACTTGTGGCACTCCAAGCTCGCAATTGGAAGTGGAGGCATGCATGGTGCGGGTTGGGGGCAGGGTCCCGAAAACCGGCTCGACCGATTACCAGAGCGGCACAATGATTTTATTTTTCCTGTGATTGCAGAAGAGTGGGGTTTTTGGGGTGCGACGACTTTCTTGGGCCTCTATGCCCTCCTTGCGCTTTCTGCTTTTGCTGCGGCACGGCGTTATCGTGACCCCTTCACGCGTTTTGTTGTTGCGGGAGTTGGCATGCACTTTGCGGTGCATTTGTGTTTAAATGTTGGAGTTACTTTGGGAGTTTTTCCAACAACGGGTCTTCCTCTGCCCATGGTTTCTTTCGGCGGGACCTCCATGTTGGTGGGTGGACTGGCCATTGGATTGGCGCTGGCTGTAGGAGCCAGCAAGGCCCCAGTCTTTTCCAATCGAGCCTTTGAAGATTAAGCGCGGATAGAATTCAGGTCCCCCTTTGGAGAACCACCCTTGAAAGCCATTCAAATGGCCCGGCCAGAACCGGGCGCCGCTGTTTTTGTTGCGGACCTTCCTGATCCCCAGGCAGGAGTGGGAGAAGTGCGTGTGCGAATTGCCAATGCTGCCATCTGCGGAACGGATCGACATATTTTTCATTGGGATTCCAGCGTAGCTTCCATGTTGACTCCGCCAGTGGTAATCGGGCATGAATTTTGTGGCCACATCGACCAAATTGGAAGCGAAGTCTCCGGCTGGGAAGAGGGAGACTATGTTTCCGCTGAAATGCACATTGTTTGTGGAAAGTGCCGAGCCTGCCGGGCTGGAAATCAACATGTTTGTGAGCAAACGAAAATTGCTGGTCTCCACCGAGATGGCGCTTTTGCAGAATTCGTCGTTCTTCCTGCAGCTAATCTTGTGCGACTCGACCCCGAGGTGGTGCCGCCGCACATCGGAGCCTTCTTAGATGCCCTTGGTAATGCCGTGCACACTGTGCAGTCCGCCTCCTCGATTGCCGGTCGGCATGTTTTGCTTTCGGGTTATGGTGCAATTGGAGCTATGGCCTCCGCCGTGGTTGAGTTTGAGGGCGCAGCGAGTTTAAGCATCACGGAAGTTGCCCCCGGTCATCTTGCCCGTGCTAGGGAGTGGGCCTCTCAGCTGACTGGCCCCATTCCCGTTCAAGTCTTCGATCCTCGTGAACTGGATATCGCCAAGAACATCCGCGAAATCACCGGAGGGGGAGTGGATGTTGTTTTGGAGATGAGTGGCGCCCCTCCAGCTATCAATATGGGCCTTGAGCTTCTTTATCCCGGTGGCGAGATGATGATGCTTGGCCTTCCCTCAGGCTCCGACCTTTCTCTAGAAGGCTTTTCTCGCAACGTCATTTTCAAAGGTTTGCACCTTCATGGGGTAGTGGGCCGCCGTATGTTTGCCACATGGACTGAAATGTTGGGGCTTTTGGCGCGAGGGCTTAACATTGAGCATGTCGTGACCCACCGGTTGCCGCTCTCCTCATTCAAGGAGGGTATTGGTCTTTTGGATGCTGCTGAAGCCCACAAGGTCATCTTAGATCCCAACACCTAGACATGAAGAAATACCTCCTCCCACTTTCCGTCCTTCTTGCCCTATCTTTTTCTTGCTCCACTCTTTCTGAAGACCAGGTGCAAGCTCTTTTGCTTCATCACCAAGAAGAGGCCGGAAGATTGGAACAAGAAAAGGCGGACCTGCTCGCTCAAGTTGACGATGCCATCGCTCAAATCGAACGCATCGATGCAGAAATTGCGCAGCTTCAAGAGGAACGGGTTCGTGTTGTAGAGAGCAAAGTCAGCCTGGAAGGGCAGGTCGAAGATATGGCTCAAAGGGTTGCCGACAACCAGGAAAAACTCAACGACCTTCAAGACTGATTACAGGTCGCATGAGCGAAACCGTGCAGGATTCTTTTCGGGAAGGACTTCAATCCGAACTACAAGAGATTCGCGATGCCGGACTTTGGAAGTCCGAGCGCGTGATTACAACTCCGCAGGGAGCTGATGTTCGAGTGAAGACTGGCGAAGAGGTTTTGAATTTTTGTGCAAACAATTATCTTGGCCTTTCTGACGACCCAGCTGTTGTGGATGCAGCTCGAAAGAGTTTGGACACACATGGTTTCGGTATGTCTTCCGTGCGTTTCATTTGTGGCACACAGGACATCCATAAGGAATTGGAGGCCAAGATTTCCGACTTCTTGGGTTTTGAGGAAACGATTCTTTACACATCATGTTTTGACGCAAACGGTGGCTTGTTCGAGACTTTGCTCACTGCTGACGATGCCGTTATTTCGGATGAACTGAATCACGCATCCATCATTGATGGGGTGCGCTTATGCAAGGCCAAACGTTTTCGCTACAAAAACTCCGACATGGAGGATTTGGAACGCTGTTTGCGGGAGGCGGATGACGCCGGTGCGCGGCGCAAGCTTATTTCAACTGATGGCGTTTTTTCCATGGATGGCTTTGTGGCTAAGCTCGATGAGATTTGCGACTTGGCAGATCGTTATGACGCATGGGTGCATGTGGACGATTCGCACTCCACTGGTTTTATGGGTAAGACAGGTCGCGGTACACATGAACATTGCGATGTAATGGGGCGGGTGAACATCATCACTTCCACCTTGGGGAAAGCCCTTGGCGGCGCAAGTGGAGGATATACCTCGGCCTCCAAAGAAGTCGTGGACATGCTCCGAAACCGTTCACGCCCGTATTTGTTCTCAAACTCGGTAGCGCCTCCCATAGTGGCTGCGAGCATCGCGGTCTTTGACCGTTTGAGCGCAACCACTGAACTTCGCGATCGACTTGAGGAAAACACCGCCTTCTTTCGTGAACAGATGACCGATGCGGGGTTCCAGATTCAGCCTGGGGTTCACCCCATCGTGCCCATCATGTTGGGCGATGCACGACTTGCCGCCGAAATGGCGGACGACCTTTTGGCCGAAGGCATTTATGTCATCGGTTTCAGTTTCCCGGTCGTCCCCAAAGGCAAGGCCCGCATCCGTGTACAGATCTCCGCCGCGCACACCCGCAATCACCTCAATCGCGCCATTGCGGCCTTCATCCAAGTCGGCAAAGCACGAGGCGTGCTGGGTTAGGCACCAATGTTTGGTGCAATGCGGTCTTGATTCGAGGAGACTGGACCTTTATCCCAACAACTCTCGCACGCGAGGGTGCAGGATATTGTTTTCCTTGTGGATATGGTTGTGGATGTCGGACTCACACTCTTCGAGACTCTTAATCAGGGCGGTGAGAGTCGTACAGGCATTTTCAGGAACGGTGTAATCACTCGTTAGCTCGCGCATTCGGCGCAGAGCCTGCCCTGCATTTTCGTGTTCAGCCTCCATGACTTGCATGGGGGCTTCCGGGGTCATGCACCCTAGCCCGTTGGGGTCGGTGGCTTCACCTGCGGCGAGGCGACGAATCATAGGGAAGAGGATTTCTTCTTCCTTTTGAAGGTGATTGTGCAACTCATTAAATAGAAGGCCAACAGTTTGGTGCAGCTCTACATACTCGGGGTGGTTTTCTCCGTGGGCATTCAGCACTTTTTTCATCATGTCCCAAATGGCGGGCATGGCTTCTTTTAAATAGCTGTGGTGTAGGCTTTCAATGTGGTCGCAAAGCTCACCCAGCGGAGCAGAGGTGAGAGAGAGAGCGTCTTCGTTTCGCTCCAAGGCAGCAATTTCTTTTTGAACCGTTTCCAAATCGGCGCCAGCGCGTTCGCAAGCTTCGGTTAGGGGTCGATTTCCCCCGCAGCAGTAGTCCATTTTGTGGCGAGAAAAAACGCCGGTAGCAAGAGGAATGTGAGCGGCGATGTCGCCAACGGTCGTTTCAGGGGTGATGGTAAGGAGAGTATTCATGTTGAAGGGTCCAAAGGGAGGATGGACAGGAATCGGTGGAAAATTCTACTCCGCTAATCAGTTTTTGCGAACAGTTTTTAAGCTTTTTGAGAACAGAGGCGCGGAGTTTCGTTTGCCTCTCTTCCAAACACGCCAGTCCAATTGGATTCAGGCAACCGAGCCTACTACCAATGCAGGAGGGAATACCGTTTTAGTGCGCCGGGGTTAGCCCTCCGTCAAACTAGTGCCACGCCAACAGATTTTTTTCAGGACATCTGGGTGGAGAAGAGCCAGAACTGAAACAATCTCTAGGCGCCCAAACCACATGGCGGCAGTGAGCAGTAGTTTTTGAGCGGCATTAAAGCCGGCAAAACTGCCCATTGGGCCGACTTCACCAAATCCCGGGCCAATATTCCCGAGACAAGCAAGGGAAGCCGAGAAGGCTTCTTCAAAATTCGCGCCAAGAAGGACAAGCAAACTGCCCACAAAGATGTATCCAATGAGGTAAAGCGCAACCACCGTGAGCACTGCACGTTGAATGGCTTCGGGAATACTGTTGGATTTATACCGTAAGGGAATCACAGCACGAGGGTGGAGGACGCGGGTGAGTTCGCGGTATAGGAATTTGAGACTGAGTAAGTTTCGGACTGCTTTAGCGCCACCCGCTGCAGAGCCCGCGCACCCACCAATTAGCATGAGAAGAATGAGGAGGGTCCGTGGGCTGTCGCCCCATAGGTTGTAGTCCGTGCTGGCGTAACCGGTGGAGGAAATCAAGCTTGCGCATTGAAAGGCGCCCGTTCGAAAGTCCGTTCCCGTAGGTAGTCCCGAAGCGAGGAGCCAAGCCACTCCTGCACTCCCTGCAAGGATGGCGCCGATGTAAAAGCGAAACTCACCATCTCGAATAGGTTCACCGGGTCGTCGGGAAAGGGCAATCCAAAGAAGAGGGAAGCTCATACCACTTAAAACCATGAAGCCCGTAATAATCCATTCACCCATCACAGGGTCGTAGTTCGGAAAAGCCGTTGCATTGGCGTAACCCATGAGAGATTCCGGATTGGGCGAGAAGCCACCTGCAGGCATGGTGGTCAGAGCGTGACACAAGGAATCGTAAAGAGGCATGCCCGCCCAAAAGAACAAGGAAACCATTTCGAAAACAGTGAGGAAAAGATAAAGAACCCAAAGGCGCACGGCTGTATCGCGGATTTTGGGCGCAATAGATTCTGAGGGTGCGCTTGAAGCCTCCGCAAAAAAGAGCTGCCGTCCACCTACGCCTAGGTGGGGGAGAACGACCACGAACAAAGCCAATACACCAACTCCACCAAACCATTGAGTCATGGCGCGCCACAAAAAGAAAGCGCGGCTGTGTTCCCAATCCGTGAGAATCGTGGCACCGGTTGTGGTGAAACCGGACATGGATTCAAAGAAGGCATCTACGGGTGGTAAACCGCTCAGGACATAAGGGACCGCAGCGGATGCCGCAATGACCAGCCAAGTCCCAGAGACCACCGCAAGGGCTTCCGCACGCCGAAAGCTCACAGATACGGAGAGGTTTCTTACAAGGAAGGAGCCCACCATGAGAGCAACGAGGCCCCCCGACGCAAAGTGGACAGCCTGACCCGTTTGCTTATCCCAAAGTGCAAGCAAAAAAGGAACTGTAAAGGCTATGCTAAAAAGACGCAGAATCCTACCGACAATTCCAAGGACGAGGACTAGTCGCATGCGGAGTCAGAATCGTGGGTTTTCAAAGTTCGAATCTTTGGAAGTAATGGCGCGCTGTATCTTCATCTTCCCGCTTGGTAAAGACCAATAAGCGATCCCCACCTGCAACTTCATCGTCGCCGTGGGGGATGATGACTTTTCCTTCGCGAAGGATAGCGCCAATAATGGCAAAAACGGGCGCCCGCATTTTGGAAAGCGAAGTAGGTGGGCGGTGGGCAGGAACTTCCAAACGAAGAACAACCACATCTCCATGTTCGAGCTCGGCCATCAAGTCGGTTTGAGAAGCCACGATGCCGCGGGCAACAGAGGAAATTGCGGCACCTCGAGCTGAACGCACGACATCGATGCCAACTTTTTCAAACAAGCGCTCGTTAGAGGACTTGTCCGCTCGGGTCACAATTCTTGGAACACCCAAGTGTTTTGCCAACAAGGAAACCATGAGGTTTTTCTCATCGTTGCTTGTGACCGCAATTAGGACAGAACTTTCTCCCACGTCTTCTTCTTGAAGGCGGTCCAGGTTGGTGCCGTCAAAATGAAGGACAAGGGCTTTAGGAAGAAGCGGGCTGATTTCTTCACAGCGAGCACGGTCGGCGTCCACGACTTTGACTTCCCAACCGGCATCCCCAAGACCTTTTGCGACATCGAAACCAACTAGGCCGCCTCCGATTACGGTTGCTCGCCGAGCGCGCCCTCGAGCAGAAGCAGGTCGAAGCCATTTGTAGATTAGGCGATTGATGCCTCCCATGTTGCCCATGGCCGTGATTTGGTCTCCCGGCTGAAGATGGGTCGAACCATTTGGAATGAAGGCTTCTTCACCGCGACGGGCCATAACCAAAACAACTCCAGCAGGAATCCCTACTTCCTTGAGAGTGCCTTGGGCGATGAGCGTGTCTTCTTCAACCGCTCGACGTACAAGGCGAACTTGGCCGCCTTCAAAAGCTTCCACTTCGAGTGCACCTGGCACAGTCACAATGCGGAGGATTTCTCTTGCGAGTCGTTCAGCAGGAAGAATGACTGTATCAATGCCAAGTTGGCGGCCAAGGGCTTCCGCATCTTTTTCTGTTGAGCGCACGTCACGCCTGAGAAGGAAGCAAGTCGCCCGACGAGCGCCGGCCCGTTTCGCCGAAACGCAGGCAACCAGGTTGCGCTCGTCGGACGGGGTGCAAGCGACGAAGAGAGCGGCCTTGTTTGCGCCAGCCTGCATCAGGATGTCCCAGGAAGTCACATTGCCGATGACTTTGTCAACGTCGAGCTGGTCGGGAATCGAGTCTTTTGTCTCCTCTGAACAAATCAGGACCACCGAGTGGTCCTCCATTAAAATTCGGGCTAAGCGGAAGGCCGTTTCATCGTCGCCGCCAATCAGAATTTTCATCAGCTACCAAACTCCGCAACAAATCGAGCGATATCTTTCTTTTCTCCAACAGCTGTAATCTCACAACCCACTGGCAAGGTGGTATCTGCTGTGGCGTGCTGAAGAGGACTGTCTTCCGATTCACGCCAGCCAATGATGGTGAGTTGATAACGCTGACGCACTTCTAGCTCCCCCAAAGTTTTTTCGCACAATCGGTTAGGGCAAGCAAGTTCAGCCAACCCCCAGTTATCCCCAAGAGGGACTTCTTGTTTTACTAAATCGGTTGCTACACGGCCTGCGATTTGAGCGGCCTGGTCAATTTCTGGAATGGTGATACGGAAAGCGTTTGGCCCTTCCATGCCACGGTCAATGGCTCGAAGAACTTCAGCATGTTGTTCGTCTTCAGCTTTGATGAAGATTCGGCCTACGCCACGTTGGCGAAGATGAAGGGCCGTCAAGGTGGTGGCGCTCATGGAGCCTCCCATTCCCAAAACTGCGGTATCTATGGGGCCGGTCTTCTCCAGAATTCTCCCGAGCGATTCAGGGTGATCTAAGTTGGCGCCGAAGCAATCATGGACATACTTGGTGGCGGCCTGACGGGCTTTTTCATTTTTGTCCACCGCAAAGATGCGAACACCCTCACGGCTTGCAAGCTCCGTAATTAAACGGTGCCCAAACTTGCCGAGGCCGAGGACGAGAATTTTATTCACAGAAACTCCTTCGTGGTGGGGGGCAGTTTAGCCTAACCGACGGGAATTGCCCCATCAGGATAATCCAAGGGGTCTTCAGGAAGCGAGCGGAAAAGAGCCCAAGCAACGGTGAGAGGGCCGAGGCGACCAATAAACATGGCAACGGCAAGGGCCATTTGGGACCCCAAAGGAAGCTCGCTCGTGATGCCCGTGCTGAGGCCTACCGTTCCAAGAGCACTTGCCGCTTCAAAGGAGAGGGCTTCCAGGCTAAATCTGGATGCGGTGTCGAGGAGAGCAAGAAGGCCGGTTAGTCCGGCCCAAAGGGCGGTCATCATGGAGCAAATTAAGATGGATCGCCGAACAATGCCCTGGGGGATGCGTCTTCCATAAAGGACCACTTTGCGTTGGCCCCGAATATGAGCGGCTAGGGCGGCAAGGAAAATCCACAAAGTTGTGGTTTTCATGCCGCCAGCAGTTCCACCCGGAGCGGCGCCGATGAGCATGAGAGGAATAATGGTCAATAGAGTGATGCGACGAGCCTCGCTAAGATCCATCATGGAAAATCCTGCGGTTCGCGAGGTATTCCCTTGGAAAAAAGAAAGCACGGCTTGCTTGGTAGTTGGATAAGAAGAAAGAAGGCCGCCATTGCTCTCGGTGAGCCAGTACAGGGCAGGCCCCAACAAGATGAGTGCGAAACCGCTCCAAAGAATCATGCGGGCGGAGGCGTCGAGTCGCTTGGTTCCTTTACGAAGCCAAGCGTGGATGGCCGCGGGAAGGATGAAACCAAAGCCTCCAGCAAGCCAAAGGGAAGAGAGGGTGAAAGCAACTGTTGAATTTTCCGCATAGGGCGCGAGTCCGTATTGAAGGTTGTCAAAACCTGCATTGCAAAAGGCAGAGACGCTTAGGAAGAGGGCATTCCATGCGGGGTTGGGTTCTTGGGCAAAGGTGGGGTAGAGAAGACAGAACCCCAAAGTCTCCATAAAAAGGGTGCCACCTAAAACAAAAGCCAGAGTGCGGCGTGGGTTTCCTTGAAAAACATAATCGCTCAGGGTGTGTTCCAAAAGTTCACCGGATTGGCCGGCGATGCGTCGGCGCAAACTCTCGAACACGAGGACTGCAAGAGTCATAACACCCAATCCTCCAAGTTGAAAGAGAGCCAAGAGCACGCCTTGCCCCCAGAAACTCAAATCTTGGCACGTGCTCACGACGGTTAGACCTGTCACGCAAACGGCGCTTGTAGAAGTGAAGAAAGCCTCGGATAAGGAGAGAGGGAGCTGCCCTTCCGGGACGGCTTGCGGCATGCCAAGCAAAACCGTTCCAACAAAAATCCCAAGGACAAAGCCAAGGACTACGAAGACATGGCTCCGATTCGAGTTGGACGAAACCAATTGCATGAAAGGAGCTTAGTTTGGTCTCAAGCTTCCGGCTTTTAACTTCTTGAGATTCTTTGTGGCGTCTCGAAGAGCAGTTTTGATGCGGCTAATTTCGTCGGCTTCCATACCTTCGGTGTCCATAAGAATCTCTTCGGCGCGTTGTGCCGCTTGAATGTAAAGGTCTATTGCTTCTTCCTTATCTCTCTGTAGGTAGTAATGCAGGATGACTGCTAAGTCATTCATGACTTGAGGGTCATCCGGTTGCAGTTTGAGCGCATTGCGATAAGCCGCAAGTGATTCTTCTGCCTCGTTTGTTTCCCGTAGGAAGAAGGCTAGGTTATTCCATGCTTCTGGATCTTTTGGTCGCGCCTGAACAAGCCAGCGGGAAATGCCTGCTGCGGTTTTTGCATCCCTATTGGCAAAAGCAGTACCCGCGAGCCATTTCATGTCGGCGATGATGGCATCGCCACCTTCGGCTGCGGCAGCTTGAAGATGGGAGGCCCCTCCGGGTCCAGTTAAGTATTGGGACCAAGCATGTGCAGCAAAGCGATATTCTTTTGTTGCTTCTCTAGTCTTTTCTTCAGCGGAGTAGCGTTGCCCCACAAAAAAGGCGGCGTTGGCAAGGTAGTACCAGCAACTGGTGTAACTTGGTTCCAATTCCATCGTCCGCAAAAAGGTTTTTTTGCAGGCTTTCCAGCTGCCTGGAAGGGCAGCATAATGAGCCATACCTAAGTGCCAAGAAAGAAGAGGGTCCTCGCCTACTGTATTCATGTGCGCTTCAATAAGGCTGGCGGCTTCGACGCCACCTAACCACTGAGGCAAGGAGGCAAAGTCCACTGTACTGGGGTCGCGCTTGAGGGCAAGCTGCCAAGATTCGATGGCCGCCTCTTTGTCGCCAAGGAAAATGAGAGTTTCTCCAAGACGAACACAAGGCTCCGATCTCTTTTTGTGTTGCGCAACAGCGTCTTCCAAAACGGAACGAGCTTGTTCCCGGGCAGCTGTTTGTTTCTTACCACTCAATTCCTGGGCCGAGGCCATGTACGCTTTTGCAAGTTGGAGTTGCAAAGTAATTTCATTGGGATGCAGGTCTAGGCCATCTTCTGCGGCTTTGATGGAATTCCGAATATCATTGCACGCCATGAGCGCACGAGACAAACCTTCGTAGGCGTTGGCTTCTGCGCCACCGGCTTTGCATGCTTTCCGCAGGGTGCTTGCGGCTTGGAAGAAAGAATCGGTAACTTCAAGGCCTTTAAGTTTGCCAGCGGCAAGAGCGACTTCAGTGTTTTGAAGTTGCTTTAAGCCTTTTTGAGTGAGTTCGGCTGCATCACCGGACTGAAGAAGGAAAAGGGCAATCGGTGCGAGGAGGATTCCGCTCATTTTTTCTGCATTTTTGCCAGAACTGTACGCAAGTAAGCCACACCATTACGCATAGCAAAGGGATAGTGTTTGACGCTTTCATCTAAGTAAGTGTCTGCGCGGTCCGTTCGTTCGTAGCGAAGAAGGTCGAGTCGTGCGAGGTTTTCCCATGCATCGCCGATGGACATATCAGTGTATTGGTACACCTTGGG
The DNA here is from genome assembly GCA_002500505.1 of Planctomycetes bacterium UBA7888. GTDB lineage: Bacteria > Planctomycetota > UBA1135 > UBA1135 > UBA1135 > UBA7888. Next base: position 26,778 of record DLRM01000043.1, on the reverse strand, counting down.
CTCGATTTCTTGATCTAAGCTTTGGAGCTTCTCCGCTCCAAGTTGGATGGTGCGGTGGAGTTGTTCTTCGGCGAGTTCAAGGTCATGGTCAAAGTAGTACACAGCCAAGAGAGCGTGATCGTTCAGGATGTTGGGGTCGTTGGGGGCAAGCTCTACGGCTCGACCATAGGCCGCCCAGGCCTCTTCCAGTAAGTCCATGACTTCTTCAGGGGGAGTGCCTCTGCGGATTTGGGGCTCGGCAATATCTCGACAGGCCAAGCCGAGATTGTTCCACCACATGGCATCTTGTTCATGCCACTTTACTACGCGTTTTAAAAAGGAACGTGCGCGGCGCATGTCGCGCTTTTGGAAAGCATCTCCGACAACGGCTTCAATGCCGAGTCTCAAAGTTGCAGCAGTAGCTTCTGGTTCCAAACGGTTGGGAGCAGCTTCGAGGGCAGCGAGGAAGGCTTGGGCGGAATCGTCTACTCGGCCTTCTTCCCAAAGAGCCCATCCGCGAGCCGTGCGAACTAGGTGCAACCACTGAGTGCACGAATCAGCAAACTCCGGGCGAAGGGTGCGTGCCTGGAGAAAACACTCTTCGGCGCGGTCAAGAGATTCGTAGGCGGAGAGATAATCCTGGCCAACACGGGCACTGGCTTGGTGGTTGAAGCGAGCTTCCCCTAAATACCAAAGCAGGAATCCATTTCCAGGAACTTCATTGCGAACGAATTCCAGAACCTGGACTAACTTCCCAAAGTCGTTGGCATGGATATTTTTGAGGCGTCCTAAGGCTTCAGAATCTTCGGGTAGTTTAGAAAGGGAAGCAGCCAAAACTTGACTAGCCTGGTCATGCAAACCTTGCCAAGCATAGAGGTCGCTAAGAAGAGTTGCAGTCCCAGGGATGCCTTCCCTTGCAAGAGGAAGAAGCCATTCACTTGTCAAGGTTGCGGCGGCGGGAGGGCTTTGGCCAGATTGAATTGCTTCAATGGTGAGAGCCAAACCTGCGCGACTGAACTCCAATTTTGTCGCTAAAGTCAGCGAGCCCTTATTTTGTTCAGCTCCTTCCGAAGCACACTCCCAAGCCCGTTGGAATTCGCCGGCGTTTCGAAAAGCTTCCACCGCCAATTTCCAAAAACTCTGTGAGCTTTGAAGTTTAGCTGCTTTGTGGAAGGCAAGGCCGGCGTCAAGTTGGAGGCCTTGGAGGAGAAGGCCATCGGACTCGCCTTGGGTCATTCGCTCTGCAAAAAAAGCGAGATTGGTCTCACCCACCAAAGTCCAAAAGGGCCCCGAATCTGCATGTTTTGCGGAAGCCTCGTCAAAACGGTTGAGGGCGGTGTTCCAGTCTCCACGCATTTTTGCGGCTTGACCTAATAGGTAGGGGTCTTCGGATGGTGGAGGAGAATCCGATTCCGCCCGGCTTTCCAGTGCAGAGGAGTCCTCAGAAGGGCTTCCAGGCAGCGCACAGGCTGCGAAAAGGCCCCCCAGAAGGGGAATCCAGAACATTGCTCGAATTTCATGGGAGAAAAGTGAGGCCATCGGCGTCATTATAGGCAGACAGATGACCCGTAACGCCCCCTCTCCCACTCCCTACCCCATTCTGGTTTTCCTTGCCGTGTTGACCAGTTTGGTGTTTGTGATGGCATGCACCGATAACGCTGGCGGTCTTTTTGGCGGCGGCGGCGGCGGCGGCGGTGGTGGCGGCGGTGGTGGTGGGACTCTTCCCGGGCCTGCGGTTCCGCCGATTGATGGGGCGATTAAATCTGATTCCACTTTGCGGGCGACGCACATGCTTCCTGCTTCGGGGAGTGTGGCCATGGATGTCAAAACTCCTATCGCAGTTTGGTTCTCGGAGAGCATTAACCTTTCTACGGTGACATCGACTTCTTTAGCGGTTCGCCCAGAAGGCTCGACAGGTTCGGTGGCATGGTCAATCCTTGGCTTTTCTGGTGATCGCGGAATTGTTCTGGCACCAGTTTCCGATTTGTCAGTGGATACGAAATATGAAGTTGTTGCCACGGAAGATATCACTGACCTTGATGGCGAACGACTTAACTCTGGTGTAACCGGACTATTGGGTACTTTCACAACGGCATCTTCGTCTTCAGGGATTGCGCCGCAAACCTTAGGAAGCTTTCCTCCAAGCGGATCAGAAAACCAACCCAATACCTATTCGGCCATTTTGGTTTTTTCAAAACCCATTGACTATCTTGGTGTTTCTGCGGCGACGACTTGGAAAGCCGACGGTACCTCAGTCAATGCTGGTACTCCGGTAGGTTACTTTCCCCCTTCGGGTAGCCCAGATGCCTATCGGGTCGTTGAGTTCTCGCACTTGTCCTCAGAAAGCGACCTTGGGGTCACGATGACCCTAGATGTAGCCGACACGATTATGGATATCGAGTTTACGCCTCAAAGCTTGCAAGCCCCTCTCAGTGTAAGTTGGACTACGTTGAACTTTGGCGCTCCTTCCGCGCTGGATATTTTTGGAGAGCCTGCTGTGAATTTGGCGAACATATCCATCTTCCCAACCGAAGCGACTTTGCCTGCTACCAGCCTTGCGGGGGATACGGTGGAGCTTGAGATTTGGGAAACTTGGGGTGGCAACTCAGTTGACAACACGATGACCTCTTCGGCCAATGGGCCTACCACAGTTCTTTACTTCACAGATCTCACGGACCCTTTTGAGGCTGGTGCGCCCATTTTGTCCGATGGCCCTCTTTACCTAGCAGCCTATATTGAGCGTAGCGGGCTTCGTTCAGCAATTCTCGTGACCAGCGAGTTTCATCAGGACACCAATCCACCGAGCTTAAGAGAATTTGGCCCTCCTTCAGATTCCAGTCCCAGCCGGTTTAGAACGGACTTGCCAGAAATCCGGCCCTACGGTTATGCGACTGAGCCTATTCAGGCTGTGGATATTGGTGGAGATGTCCGGACTGGAACTGGAAGTAGTACGGCGAGCTTTTTCATTGGGCATGCCTTTGACCCTGGTCCTCCGGACGGCACAGAAACTCTTTTTGACTACACGCTTACTGATTTAGCCAACAATCCAATGGAAAGTTCTATGCAGGGTCGTGCAATTCGGCGTGGCTTTGTTGGGATGGACGCTGCTTTGGGTATGGTCACTGTGGAATGTTTTAACAAACGGTCTTTAACTCCCATTTCGGGGGCGACTGTTTACATTCAAAATGCCGATGGTGGAAGCCTTTTAGAAGACCACGGAAGCACTGGATCTGGTGGGACATTTATCTTTGATGATTCGGCTATGCCAGGGGCTCGAAGTGGCGCACAAACCATAACGATTGTTCACCCATCTTTTCATGCGGTCACTTTGGTTGGCGTGGATGCATCCTTAGTTTCTCTTCCCCTTCGAGAAAAGTCAGCTCCGACTGAAACCCTTTCCTTGACAGTGGCCGGCCAGACTACTGGTTTAGTGCGAGTCGCCTCACCACTTTTGGGGGAGACCATCACTCAACCCGAACCGGATTTCATGTTGGATTATGACTTGGAGCAGTCCTTTAACAGTTTGACGGTCCTCCCTGACCGGCCGGGCTGGTTTTCTGGTTTTTACGAGGTTGCTGACCACGCTGGTGGGGGTGCCCAGACTTACTTCAATCAATACGCCATTGAGCCGCGCGTTTTAGTCGACGCGCCCGATTCTTCTTCAAGTTCCCTTGCATTCCCTATTCTTGGACTCTTGCCAAGTACCAATTCTGCTCTACCAGGCGCAGAAGAGTATTTGTTTGAGGTGCAGTCCATGGTTCCAGGGGGTGGGTTCAGCGGACTCACTGAGCGGACGGCAATGACTTTATCGCCCCTACCTGGACTTCCTGGACCTGCCATTACGGGCGTTGGAGGGCTGAGTGGCTTGAACGCCTCTGTGGAGATGGAGTCCGTTTTGCAAACTCTGGCCGAGGCAGAAGGGGCGACTGCGGCCAAAACTTTGTTCCAGGTTTACGCTGAAGATGGTGATGGCGACCGAATTTTGGCTCGAACAAGCATTGATGTCGTTTCCAACCCACCTCCGTTGGCGTCGATGACTTTGCCTGGTGTCCCAGCGCCCTTAGCTCCCACGGGCACGACTTGGCCGAACATCACTCTAAATTTCACGGATGTCCTCGCCGGTGAGGGGGATTGGAATCGCCTCATTTTGGTGGATGATTCTCTCAGTCCAACCGAATGGGATCTTTGGGTTCCTTCCGATTCGGATTCTGCGGCAGATTCCGTTATCCTTCCTACTCTAGC
>DLRM01000043.1:0-22218 GCA_002500505.1 Planctomycetes bacterium UBA7888 | reverse complement strand
GCCTCAGAAGATCCCCCTCTGAGCTTTGGCTCTGGGATTTCTTGGACTCTTCAAGTGGAAGCTTTCGACATGCCCGATGCGGTCTTTACGGGTCCTGAAGGCATTTTCTTCGCGCAGCTCCCTCGGGACTGCATGGGATGGGCCCTCACCATTCCCAGCAACGGGTTTGAAGTTCAATGATTTACCGCCTCCTTCTCCTCAGCTCCCTTCTCCTTTCCGCATCTTGCACGGTGAACGAAAACGGCCAACTGGTAATCAGTCAGACCGCAAACTCACCGGTGGACGAATCGAATTCTTATACCAACTTTTATTCTCAGGCGTTTCCTCCTGAGCTTGCAGTTCTTCCTGTGATTGACAAAACGCTTGCGTCTTTGGCTCCGAAAGGGGATATCCGTGAAACGGTGCGAGGCTACTTGTTGGACCGGAATTACTCCGTTCTTTCGAATGAATATCTGAATCGAAACTATAAAGCTGTTTCGGCCTCTTCTTTTTCCATGCCTCAAACCGGCGCAGTGGAATTGGTTGTGCATTTCTGGGATGAACGCAAATCGCGAGCTGGTGGCACACTCGCCTACGATGTCGAGGCCACCATTTATGGAGAAAAGGGTGCCGTGCTAGCGAACCTTCGTTCTGCTCGCCAAACCCAACTCTCTTCCGGAGAGCTTTCCGCAAACGGCCCCCAGGTCCGCTATTTCAAGCTCCTCCGCCATGTGGCGACTTCTCTTCTGAGTGAAGTGCCCACGCCTCCTACGCTGTGATTGCTTGGGGTGTGCACAGCACCCCCGAGCGGAGCGGTGCATTCCCCAATAAACACAAACCACCCAGCCCCGCTATACTACCGAGCTACCTTCTCACTGGATGACCTCATTTCTGGTTTGAAGGCCATAATTAACCATTTCAAGACGGTACTCAAAGGAGGAATCATGTCCGTCAATAAAGACAGAAAAGCCGAATTAGTCGGCGAATACTCCCGTTCCCAAGGCGATACAGGGTCCCCTGAGATTCAAATCGCCATTCTTACCGAGCGTATCCGAAGCCTGACCGGGCACCTTCAGACACACAAGAAGGATGTCTCGACCCGTCGCGGTCTCGTGGCCATGGTGGCCAACCGCAAAAAACTCCTGAAGTACCTGAAAAACAAGGACGTGGAGCGTTACACGGCAGTGGTCAGTTCTCTTGGCATTCGCGGTTAGTCGGAACTTAGTAGCAGAAACGAAACAAACAAACACCGCCCGGCCAAGACGGCTCGGGCATAGCGAAATACATAATGACTCTTTCAAAGAACCCAAAAGTCGTCTCTGTCTCACGCGAGATAGGTGGACGCACACTCACTCTAGAAACCGGCTGGATTGCCAAACAGGCAAACGGTTGTGTCATCGCCACCTACGGCGAGACCTCCGTCATGACAGCGGTTGTTGATGGGGGTCCTCGTGACCTTCCCTTCTTTCCCCTCACGGTGGATTACCGTGAAAAGACTTACGCTGCGGGACAAATCCCCGGCAACTTCTTCCGTCGCGAAGGCCGTCCCAGCACGAAAGAAGTTTTGGCAATGCGCGTAACCGACCGTTCGGTTCGCCCCATGTTTATCGATGGCTACAAGAACGAAGTTCAAATCATGTCGCAGGTACTTTCCTACGATCAGGAAAACGAACCCGATAGCTTGTCGATGGTGGCTTCTTTTGCCGCTTTGCACATTTCCAACATTCCTTTCCTCGGCCCAATGGGTGCTGTGCGTTTGGGTTACTTCGATGGCAATGTGGTTATCAACCCAACTCACAGCGTGCTCAACGCACCTGAGAATAAATTGGACATGACCTTGGCCGCAACCAGCGACGCCGTTTGCATGGTGGAAGCTGGCGCCAACGAACTCCCCGAAGCTGGAGTGCTGGAAGCCCTGCGTGCCGGCCATGATGTTTGCCGTGCGCTTTGCGAAATGTGTGAAGAGCTCCGCGAAAAGACTGGCTCGATTGCCAAGGTTGAAATTGTAGCTCCTGAAAAGGACGAAGAAACGCCAGCCAAGGTTTTAGAAACCATTGGTCGCGATCGTTTCGAGGAAGTGCTTTTGACCAAAGGAAAGCACGAGCGCTACGAAGCAGTTGATGCCATTGTTGCCGAGGCGATTGCCTCTCTCGCCCCTGAAGGCGACGACGAAGATGCTCTCGCCGAGCAATCCAAGGTGAAGAAGGCCACAAAGGCCGTTCTCAACGATGTCGAACGCAACATGACCCTGAATGGCAAGCGCGTGGATGGTCGGGACACCAAAACCATTCGTCCGATTGACATCGAGACTCGATTCTTGCCCCGCACTCACGGCTCTGCCCTGTTTACTCGCGGCGAGACTCAAGCCATTGTTGTTTCTACTCTTGGCTCCTCTGACGATGAGCAAATTGTGGATGATCTTCATGAGGGGGACCACAAGAACAACTTTATGTTGCACTACAACTTCCCGCCGTACTGCGTCGGTGAAGCTCGGCCAATCCGCGGCACTTCCCGCCGCGAATACGGCCACGGCGCACTGGCTGAACGCGCACTTCGTGTCGTCCTTCCTGATTACGCTGACTTCCCTTACACCATCCGGATTGTTTCCGACATCACGGAATCTAACGGTTCATCTTCCATGGCTTCAGTTTGTGGTGGATGTCTCTCCATGTTGGATGCAGGTGTGCCTTTGAAGGCTCCAGTTGCTGGAATCGCCATGGGTTTGATTAAGGATGGCGACCAGTACGCAATCCTTTCCGATATTCTGGGATCTGAAGACCACCATGGCGACATGGACTTCAAAGTGACCGGTACGGAAGAGGGCATCACTGCCATTCAAATGGACATTAAGGTGCAAGGCCTTTCTGATGCCATCATGGAAGAGGCACTGGAACAAGCCCGCGAAGGCCGCATGCACATTCTTGGCAAAATGGCCGAGGCTTTAACGGGCCCCGCTGAAATGTCTCCTTACGCCCCTGTCAACAAAGGGACGCGCATCAACCCCGAGAAGATTGGATTCTTGATTGGCCCCAAAGGCGCCAACATCAAGAAGCTTCAAGAGGACTATGGTGTCACCGTTTCCGTCGTGAACGACGAAGGCGACATTCAAGTTTCGGGTACTCCTCTCAAGCAAGTTGAAGCTTGTCTCGCCACGATTATCGAGCAACTGCGCGATGTCATGCCTGGCGAACGCTACAACGCCAAGGTCACAAGCATTAAGCCTTTTGGTTGCTTTGCTGACATAGGTGGGGGCAAAGAGGGTATGTGCCACATATCTGAACTGGCCCAAGGCCGTGTCGAAGAGGTAGAAGATGTTTGCAAAGAAGGCGATACTCTTGAGTTCATTGTCGTCAATGTGGACCAGAACGGAAAGATCCGTTTGTCTCGCCGAATTGCTGAACTTCCTGAAGAGGAAGTTGCTGCCGCCATCGAAGAAGCCCAGGCATCTGCCGGGCGCGGTGGTGGGGGTCGAGGCGGCGGTGGTCGTGACCGTGGAGGTCGCGGAGGCCGAGGTGGGGACCGTGGAGGTCGAAGCCGCGAGCGCTCTCGTTCTTGAGGCTCGCTAGAGTTCAAGGCCTGATTTGCTCAAATTGAGCCATTTAAGGCACGCTCCTGCTCTGGAGCGTGCCTTTCTCTTGTGGTAGAAGCGAGCTTTCGGGTCCCAGATATTGGGGTTACGGTTTGTGCTTGTGAAAAATTCAAAAAAGAAGTAAAATTTAGGCAAACTCTTCTGGAATCTTGTCGTTAATAAAGCATAGACTGATTGCCAAAGGGGTTATCGGTCCCGGAGATAAACATGAGCTTCACCATCTTTCTTCTAACTTTTGCTGCCCAAGGCTCTGCTTTGGATATTTGTAGTGAGTCCACCGTATTCGCGCCGGCCGGCGTCGAAATAACTGGGAAGGTTTTTTACGGAAATAAAAACACCTTTGACCCATCCAAGAAGGGAGCTGTTGCGACAGTTTGCCCTACTGATGTCTATAGGCAAATTCCGGCTTACCAGAAGATTTTAAAGGAAGAAATTGAAAAGGGCTCGGCTCGCTACACAAAACTTATGGTGGAAGCGACTCGTGTGTTCAAAGGCGCGATTAAAAAGGTTGGCAAGGGCCACTATGTTTTGATCGTAGAGGAGGGTGGGATTTCCGGTTACCCTGTAACCGATATCACCAGCCGTGTCATTGACGCCATTTAGGCGCCACCGAGTGTCCATTACGCGCCCACTTTCTCTAGGCCTCCTTCTTGCTAGCTTGGGTTGCGCCCAGTTCCAGCCTTCTCTGCTCTCCGACTCCGAGGCGACGGCGGCCGCAATTCTTGCCCAGGAGTCTGAATCTACACAAGAGGCGCTTGAGCCGATTGCAGTCTTGGGCCCGAGCATTGAGCAAACTATTCAGGACCGCTTTCCTTACCTGCGTTTTATTGAGCATGGTGAGGACGATTTTTCTGTGATTGTGGTCACTCCGATTGATTTTGGATCCATCATGTCTGCTCGCCTAGTGGAATTCTGTAGCTCCCTGCAAGGCGAGGCACCAAGTGCTAGCGTGAAAGTTGTTCCTGGTGGCGGTACCGCCTTTTCAGGAAACCCTGAGGCCAACCCTTGGGAAGCTAATTCCACGATGCAGCCCGTGGAAGATTTGCTTGTGATTCGGGGTACCGTTGAGGCCATTGAAGAGTGCTTAATCTTTATTGACCTTTTCTTTAACGGTGGTCCTCAAATCGAGATTCAAGCTGAAATCCTAGAACTCACGATTACGGATTCGTTTGAGAGGGGTGTTCAGCCCAATGGAACTCTCGTCGAGCAGCTTGGGAATGTCGGGGCTGACGGCAACGGGCCCTTCTTTCGAGGACTGGGCGGTGGTTTCCCTGCCACAGGAGTGGGCGATTATTCAAGCGATGGCCCGGGAGGAGTCTTTTCCTTAGCTTGGTCCAACGAGAACTTGCAGTTGGAGGCTTATCTCCAGGTTTTACGTGGACTCGAAAATGTGGATGTCGTTTCTCGTCCTCGGATTGTGACTCGAAATGGGATTCCTGCGAAAATTGACTCTACCGAAGAGGTCCCTTATCTGTCCGCAAGCAATATTTCTTCCTCCACGGGAATCACGGGCTTGACGGTAAAGGACAAAAAGGCTGGAGTGGTCTTAAGCGTTCAGCCATTTCTTCTTGGTGGTGACTCCATTCATTTGGTTATTAAGGCCAATGCAAGCCGAATTGGTCGAAACTTTGACGTTGGCACGGATACGACAGGGCGCGCAATTAGCATCCCTTCCTTGAACTCTCGCTCTGCCGCAACTTCTGTCGTTGTGAAGAGTGGGCAACATGTTGTCATCGGGGGCCTCAATCTTCGCGAGGAGCGTTTGCAAACTTCTAAAATCCCCATCCTTGGCGACATCCCACTTTTGGGCTGGCTTTTCTCTTCTGAAGAAAAGGTGGAGGCTACGACTTCTGTCATGATTGTGATTACGCCCGAAATCAAAACGGGCCGAGCTTCAATTTCGAAGTTTTTGGACGAGATTTTCGATCCTTTCGAAAATTAAACTTAATTCTAGGAGGGAAGATTCGGTCTGGGCGTGCCGTCCGTTATTCTGATGCCTATGACTTCCTGGATTCGACTGCGCCCATATTCTTCTGCTCCAAGGGCAGGCGAAAGGGGGGTTGTACTCATTTTGACCCTTTTCGTCATTTTGATTACTTATGCATTGGTGACTCAAATGACTTTGGGGACGGCGGTGGCCTCGCAGACCACGATTAATAATTCTCGTCGGATGCAGATGAAATCGGCGACAGTCGCTGCAGCAGACCAATTCATGGAGCATTTGACTAGTGACCCCTCTGCCGGGGGAGACGCACAGGGAATGGCAGCGGACGCTGCAGGGCTTGCCGGCGCCTCCGAGGCAATGGGCGGGTTCGGTAGTGAGGATGGGGGTGCAGAAGGTGAAGTGACTGAAGGCGAGGCTCCCGCAGAGGAAGCAGATTCTCTAATGGATGCCTGGGCAAAGCCGATGCGCATTCAGATTGGAGAGATTCAAATCACCGCCTGGGCAGAAGACGAAAATGCCAAATTTAATCTTCTGTCTCTGATTTCGGAGGACGAAGACTACCGAGATATCGCTCGCCGCCGATTTGAAAGTATTCTAGATCGCTTGCGAGATGAACATGATGAGGATTTGAGTTCTGCCGATGCTTCCATCATTGCAGATCAACTATTGGAGTGGCTGGAGGGGCAAACTCGGGATGAGAACTATCCCTACCCTTTAAGGAAGTCTACCCCGGAGGAGCAAACTCACGCATCCATTTATTGCCCAGAAGAATTGCTCCTGCTCGCCGACGTAAATGAGGATCTTTATTTTGATCAGAAACTGGATGATGAGCTTTTTGCTTTAGGTTTGGAGTCGGTATTTACGGTTTGGACTTCCCTTGCTTTCCAGCCACCCGACTCGGATGGCCAAAGTGCCGGGGCTTCTGAAGAGGAAGCGACACCCCAAGGGGCGGCGGAAGCCGCGATGGAAGATTCCCTCGCTTCGGAGGAACCAATCGCCGATGCCGTTGAGCAAGCGATTCCTGCGGAAGGTGGCTTTAGCGGGGCGGCCGAGGGTGATGACGGAATCGGTGCTCTCGTCAATATCAACACAGCGCCGCGACCTGTTGTAGAGGGAATTCTTTCTGAGATTGGGATTCCTTGGACTATCATCACGGACATTCTTGAAAATAGAAATGAAGTGGATGAAGAAGCTCTCTTAAGCATGGAAGATGAAGCGGCAGACCAGGACTTCGCCGAAATGGAGCTTGCTCAATCCCGGTATGGAGACCTGGAGCAAGTACCACTTCGCTATTTGAATACTTTGGAAGATTTGGAAGAGGTGGGTTCTTGGGCCAGCTTAGATGAAGAACAGAAACAAGATGTTTATGACGCCTTCGGGGTCAAGTCCGATGTCTTTTCCGTGTTCATTTACGCACGAATGCCCCCAGGCGATTGGCAGCCGGAGTATCGCTACGATGAGCCGCCCGGTCCGGTCCTGCGTTTGCGGGGCGTGTATTACCGGCGCTCAACCGCCGATGGTGTGAAAATGATTCCCCTTCAAGCCTGGCATGAGGTGCCGTTCACTCGCTGGCGGATTCCTGATTTTCAGGACGACCTGGAGCCTTTTGTCGCGCCAGAGTTCTAAGCCAGCGACGGGTCTCTTTCCACTGAGGAGGTAGGTCCAGTTGGCCGGTGAAACGGTGGAGCAGGCGTGCCTCTAAACGCACTTTTTGTGTCGGCCCTTCTTGGGCTGAGCGAGTCGCAAGGCGGGCGAGTCGCCGAGTCAAATCCTGGAAAAAGGAGTCTCCGAAGGTCATTAAAAGCCAGGCGGTGAGATGCACCTTGAGTTGGCGTCGAGTCCAGCTGAACTGAATTCGGAGCTCTCGAAGCTGATTCGGCTTTTCGAGGAGTTGAGAAAGCCAGTCCGATTGCCAAGGCTCATCCCATTCCGAAGCGCAGTCGGGTTTTCCACCCAAGGGGTAGGTGGGATGCTCCGCAAGAAGAGGGAGGCACTGGAGTCGCGCTGGTTTTTCAAACTCCTGGTAAAGAGCACGACGGAGAGCCTTCGGAGCATGCAGGCGGGGCTCGTCATGGGCAGATAAGTCCAGCCACAGAATCCCTAAGCAGTGGTCCAGAATCTCCTCGACCGAGCGGTTTCTGGCCATCCCCGAGCGGCGTTTCCAAACTTGAACCTGTCTCAGCAACCGAGGGCGGAGTTCTTTGAGAATCGGCCAGTCAGTTGAAGAAGTTGGGGGTGGCATGCCGCTACCATACGCCTTCTTCTGAAGCGCGGGACCCTCTTCCGCCACAAATTCGACCCAGGAAAAAACAGATGCCCTCAACAGCAATCGTCGGCCTCCAATGGGGGGACGAAGGCAAGGGAAAAATCATTGACAGCCTTGCTGCTCAAGCGGATGTCGTTGCCCGTTACGCCGGTGGAAACAATGCGGGACACACCGTCATTGTTCAGGATGAAAAGTTTGTACTTCATTTGATTCCTGGCGGCATTCTTCATGACGGGACAATTAACTTGATTGGTCGTGGCCTTGTTGTAGATCTCGGCGCTTTAATCGAGGAAATTGACGGACTCTCTGCTCGCGGCATCCCTGTTGAAGAACGCCTGCGCTTGGATGGCAGTGCGCAAGTCATTTTCCCCTATCACCGCCACGTAGATGGTTTGGTTGAAAAATGGAGAGGGAAGGGCCGAATCGGCACTACCGGTCGCGGCATTGGCCCGGCTTATGCGGACAAAGTTGCGCGCACGGGGATTCGTGTAGCGGACATCTTGGACGAAAAAGTTTTTGAGCAACGCTTGCTCGCCGCATTAGCCGAGAAGAGTGCCGTCATCGAAAAGGTTTACGGCCAAGCACCCGAGAACTACGAGGAACTTTTTGAAACATCACGCGCGCAAGCTGAACGTCTGCGCCCATTGATTGTGGATGGTGGTGCACTGTTACGAGATGCTTCCCAGGAGGGGAAACGCATTTTGTTTGAAGGTGCACAGGGAAGCATGCTGGATTTGGATGCCGGGACATACCCTTATGTAACTTCCTCTTGGACTGGCATTTGGGGCATCGCCGGGGGAACAGGTTTTCCGCCCAACCGCCTCAGCCGTTCTCTTGCCGTGACCAAAGCCTATTGCACTCGGGTTGGAGAGGGACCATTCCCTACGGAACTTTTTGGAGAAATGGGGGAGCGCTTGCGAGAAGCTGGAAACGAATACGGTGCCACTACCGGCCGGCCACGCCGTTGCGGCTGGTTTGACATGCTCGCAAGCCGTTACGCAGCTGAACTGAATGGACTCGATGGTGTCTTTATGACCAATCTCGATGTCCTTTCTGGTTTTGAAACAATTGGCGTAGGAATGGGATACAAAACTCCCCAAGGCGAAGTTTCGCGTTTCCCCGCCGAGTTTAGTTCCTTGGAGCAAGTCGAACCCATTTGGATTGAAATGCCAGGTTGGTCAGAGGACATTACCTCTGTGCAAAGCTATTCTGATCTCCCGGAAACTGCGCAAGACTACCTTCGATTTTTGGAAAAAGGATTAGGCGTACCCATTGAACGCGTATCGGTGGGTCCGGACCGCTGTCAATCCTTTCTCGGTGAAAACGGCCAGGAGAATCTTTGGTGAGTCCCCGGCCCGAATTCCCGGTCCCGAAACATGTTGCCATTATCATGGATGGGAATGGGCGCTGGGCTCGAAAAGGCGGATTGATTCGGCTAAAGGGACACGAGTCTGGAACCCAGTCCGTTCGTGATATTGTTGAGGCCGCTGCCGAGTGGGGCGTAGGGCACCTGACCCTGTACGCATTTTCTGTGGAGAATTGGAGTCGACCCAAAGCCGAAGTTGCCGCTTTGATGACTCTGCTGAAAAAGTTTTTGAAGAAGGAACGAGAGACCCTCCTGAAAAATGGAATTGCTTTGCGTGGAATTGGGCGTTTAGAAGATTTGCCAAGTAGCGTTCTTGACACCCTGCGGGAAGTTGAAAAAGCCACCGCGCATGGAAAGAAAATGACTCTTCGTTTGGCCCTTTCTTATGGTGGCCGACAAGAGATTACGGATGCTGTTAAAGCTCTCTGTCAGGATGTCACAGCAGGGAAAGTCCAAGCTGAGGAAGTTACGGAAGATGCAATCGCTTGCCGTCTTTATGATTCGGAAATGCCAGACCCCGATTTGATAATCCGCTCAGCAGGGGAGAAAAGACTCTCAAACTTTTTGCTTTGGGAAGCTTCTTACGCAGAATTTGTTTATTCAGATGTTTTATGGCCAGAATTTCGGCGGGAACACCTCCTACAAGCTTTCCAAGAATTTCATGGTCGAGTTCGGCGCTTTGGGAAGGTACTTGACGATACACCATCATTGCAAGGAGAGACAAACTAATGGGCGTTGTTGCTACTCGTCTTAAATTCGGATCCATTGCGGTTGCCTTGGTGATTGGCGTATTCTGGTTAGACCAGTCACTTTTCCCTTATGTCACTTCCGGAGTTATTTTGTCCTTGTTTGCTTTGGGCGCTCAGGCCGAGTTTTACGGCATGTTGCGTTCTTCGGCCGTGGACTCCGATCACGCCCCTCAACTAAAATTAGGCCTCCTTGCGGGGGCCTTCTTTCTAGCTACGCGCTATGCAGAAATGAGGGGTTGCCACTTAGATGTAGGTGCCCAACTTGGAGGGATTCTCGTTCTCCTTCTCGTGGTGGGCGTCCTTGGTGGAAAGCCCAAAGGAGCTCCTTCTCGAATCGGTGGAACTTTGTTGGGCGTTCTCTTGGTTCCCTTTCTGATGGGATACGCCCTAGAGATTCGAGCCTTGGACGAGGGGTGGGCCTGGTTAGTTTTTTTGGTTGCTGTTGCAAAGACGGGGGATTCCACCGCATTTTTCATTGGCCGCTCTTTCGGGAAGCACAAGCTTGCCCCTAATGTCAGCCCCAATAAGAGTTGGGAGGGCGCAGTCGGCTCCCTTTTGGGGTCCTTCCTTGCTGCTTGGATTGTGACACAAACCGCTTTTTCCGCGACTCCAGACCCTCAAGTGTGGATTCTTGCTGCCATTGTGGTGAATCTTGGGGCTCAGTTCGGAGATTTGAGTGAGAGTTTGTTTAAACGCGGCTGCGAAGTCAAGGATTCAGCGACTCTGATTCCCGTCATGGGCGGAGCCTTTGACATGGTGGATTCCTTCCTTGTGGCGGCTCCCGCCCTCCGCATTTACCTATCCACTCTTCCAAGTTAAGCTAGTCGCGTGGAAACCCGCATCCCGCTTTTGGATATCGAGGAGCAACGCCAGCTTTTTGGCCCTTATGACCGGCATGCCAAAGAAATGAGTCGCCGATTTGGAGTGCGCATGAGTGCGAAAAACGGTGCCCTTCGGTTACGCGGGGGGGGTGACCAGCTCAGCACGATTGCCAGTCGAATTGAGGATATTTTGGCGGACATTCGCTCTAGCGAAATGGAACCGCCTCCCGCCGAAATTGAAGCTCGTTTGCTTGGCGATGTGGCTTCCACAAAAAAAACACCAGAAGCTTCTCCTAAAGAAAGAGGCCATCGGTCCGGCAGTCGCATGCCCGAAGCGCGTTCGGATGCACAGGCCAAGTATTTGCAAGCCATGAGGGATTCCGATTTGGTCTTGGCGTCGGGGCCAGCGGGAACGGGAAAAACTTTTTTAGCTGTTGCCGCTGCTGTTCGCCATCTGCAAGCAGGTCGCGTGAGCCGCCTTGTCCTTACTCGCCCTGCCATTGAAGCGGGCGAGCACTTAGGCTTTCTTCCTGGCGATTACGAAGCAAAGGTGGATCCTTATCTTCGCCCTTTGTACGACGCTCTTCGGGATATTCTTGGGCCGACTGGATTCCGTCGCCTCAAGAGCTTGGACTTGTTGGAGATTGCTCCTCTCGCCTTTATGCGAGGCCGAACCTTGGCCAGAAGTTTCATCATTTTGGACGAAGCTCAAAACTGCACGCCGGGGCAGATGAAAATGTTTCTAACTAGGATTGGAGAAGGCAGCAAAGCTGTTGTCTCGGGCGACCTCACTCAAACGGATTTGCCGGGTGGCGTGAGCGGATTGACGGACGCTGTCAATCGTTTGGACGGTATTGAGGGCGTGTCCGTCGTGAGTCTTGGTGCCTGTGATATTCAACGAAGCGGTTTAGTACGAAGAGTTGTTGAGGCTTACGGAAACGAATGAAAAAAGCATTGCAGGTCGAGATTCAAGGTGAGCACCTTGTTGCCGACTTGCCCCTGGATTCTTTGAGAGAGGTTTTGTGCCGGGCTTGGAAAGAATACTCCGGAAAACAAAATGCCAAAATTGAATTGGTTTTTTTGGAGGACGGACCCCACTCCAAACTTCACAAGCAGTTTCTCGGTGACCCAACTTCCACTGATGTCATGGCATTCCCGTATGAGGACGAGGACTTGTTTGGAGAGGTCTTCGTGAATGTGGATACGGCCAGTCGAGAAGCCGCTGAGAGAGGCATTCTCGTTCATGAAGAATTGAAATTGTATTCCGTTCATGGTGTCCTTCACTTGCTTGGATTTCGCGACAAGACTCCAGAAGAACAGAGAGAA
Source organism: Planctomycetes bacterium UBA7888 (assembly GCA_002500505.1). Classification (GTDB taxonomy): domain Bacteria; phylum Planctomycetota; class UBA1135; order UBA1135; family UBA1135; genus UBA7888. The sequence goes on along the minus strand of DLRM01000043.1, from coordinate 10,177 downwards.
ATGCGTGATGCTGAGCAAAAAGTACTGGGCTTCTAAGAGTTTGCTTTTGGAAATATTTGTGATTTTTCTGCTTTCATAGTGGAGTTTACCCCTGTGTTTTCGGTAGCGTTTTCATAGGCAAGCGAAGGTACACCCCTCCTCTTGCATACTTCTCCCCCCAATAATCACATCCATGGTCAGTCGCGGCAAAAGGAACGATGCCAAAAACGAAACTCTTATTCGTCTTTGGTCAGAGTATTGTGAGGGGGATCGGATTGAAGCGCGAAACGCCCTCATCGAGTTTTATCGTCCTTTCGCAGCTTCCGTTGTCCGCCGCGTGAAGTCGCGCCTTCCTCGAAGTGTAGAGGTGGGCGATTTAGAAGGTGCTGGCGATGTTGGGCTTATCCAAGCTGTCCACAGTTTTGATCCTCAGCGCGGGGTGCCTTTCGAAGCTTTCTGCGAACATCGTGTTCGAGGCGCCATCATCGACGAGCTTCGCCGTTTAGATTGGTTGCCTCGCCCCATGCGGAACCGTTTGAATCGGCGCAAGCATGTCATCGATCAACTTCGGACGGATCTTGACCGAGAACCTGCTGACAACGAAATCGCCGCTGAAATGGGAATGTCCATGAAGGAATATATGGCGCGATTTGGTGCAGGGAAAGACGCTCCCGTCCTTGCAGGCTCGAAGCAATCGGACTACGGAAGCGACGCTGAGCCCGGTTTAGATTTTCTTGAAGATGTTGGTGCCGAAGGCCCGGATGAGGAAGCTCATCGCCGGGAAATGTTGGCAGCGATCTCCGCTTCTTTGGATTCAGAAGGGCGAGAGATTCTATTTAAACGCTACTTCGAGAACCGTTCTCTCAAGGAAATTGGAGAAGAGTTAGGACTCTCACAGTCACGCGTGTCCAAAATATTGGGCCGCCTTGTTGGTCGCTTAAAAGACCGCTTCGAAGATAAGGTCCACTAGCTCAAACATTCTTCGAGGATTTCTCGAAGGTGTTGGAGTGGAATCATATTCTCAGCATCGGAAGGCGACTCTTTTGGATTCGGGTGCGTTTCGATAAAGAAGCCGTCGTAGCCTGCGGCAGCTCCGGCGCGCAACAAAATTGGTGCACGCTTCCAGTCGCCGCCCGTTGCGCCATCGAGCCCTCCAGGGGCTTGAACCGAATGGGTTGCGTCGAGCAGGACAGGGCATCCATGCGCTTGCATGTCAGGGAGAGAAGCAAAATCAACAACCAATCTTCCATACCCAAAAAAAGTGCCACGCTCGGTGAGCAAGACTTTTTCGTTTCCGGTGCCTCTCACCTTTTCCGCAGCATGGCTGCAATCTCGAGGAGCTAGGAACTGCCCCTTTTTGATATTTACAGCACGCTTCGTCTTGCCAGCGGCTAGGAGTAAATCAGTTTGACGGCAGAGAAAAGCGGGGATTTGCAAGATGTCACAAATTTCAGCGGCGGGAGCGCACTGCTCGGGCAAATGCACATCTGTGAGAATCGGAACCCCCAGGGCCTCCTTGATTTGGGCCAAGATGGAAAGGCCTTCCTGGAGGCCTACGCCCCGTTTCCCAGACCCAGAAGTTCTGTTCGCTTTGTCAAAGGATGCTTTGAAAACCCATTGGATAGGAAGTCCTGAAAGAGCTTCCGCCGTTTGGTGAGCATGCTCAATCGTTTCAGCACCCTGAATCACGCAAGGGCCAGCAATCAGCAAGGGATTGCGACCCTCGCCAAGGGAAATACCTTCAGCAAATGTTGTTTCTGAGAAGCTCATCGTTCTGGGACGAGAAGGGGGAGTTGGAACCCCGGAAGATTGAAGTTTACAGGCGTATTCCCCCCGAAGTCACCGTCCACCTGAAAGGGGCTTGCCTCGGTCCCTTGGACGATGACTTCCCTACCCCGGCGGTGCACGACGCCAGGAGCATGGCGAAGGGACCCTAAGAGAGCGGCACCTGCTGCGACTGAGGTTCCAGGCAAGTCCGCCCTTCGAACGAGATAGACCTCCCAGAGGCCGTCGTCATATTCACAAGGTCCGAGCTGGAGGGCCCAAGTGCCGTAGGTCGAGACATTGGCCACAATTCCAAAATCGAATTCCCCCAAGTCTTCCCCGTCAATCCAAACTCTTTGGGGTTCAGGTGTCCATGCCTGCAGTGTTTTTAAAATAACAGGCAAATAGTCTGTCTTGCGCATGGTTCCACTGCGGCGTTCCTCGATTCGACGGACAATTTCTCCGTCCATGCCAAAACCCATTACCATGAAACAGCGACGACCATTGGCCTCTCCAATATCCACCTTTTGAGTCCGCCCTCTTTCGGCAAGGTCCGCTAATTGTCCGGGTTCCGAGGGAAGTCCTAATTCGAGGGACATGGCGTTGCCGGTGCCCAGTGGGCAGAGGAGAACCGGGGGACAACCTTGAGGGAGCCCTTGAAGGGCTGCGCTCAAACTGCCATCTCCACCGACAACAAGGAGCCGTTGAGAGCGTTCTGCCGCTGCAGCAGCCCACAAAGCCGCATCTTCGGCGCTCTGCCCTGCATGGATTTGTACGCCATGTCCGCGGCGAAGGAGTTCCGCCGCAATTGCGGCTGCGCGGGCAGGCCCTTCACCCTTTCCAGAGCGGGGATTGGTCAGGAGGTCAAATTCCATGAAAGGAAGACAGTCTAGGGGCGGGTATCTTCCTCTGCATGCCCAAGATTGCGACCACCGGTGCAGGAGGAGTTCTGGGCCTTGGCTTGGCCGAGGCTCTGGAGAGCTCGGCATGGGAAGGGGCAACCTTCACCTTGGGTGGAAGAAATCACCCACCGTTTTGGAAATGGGATTGGGAGGCCATGGATCTTCTTCGACCAGGAGAAGCTCGCGCATGGCTTCTTCGCCATAACCCACAATTCCTCCTCCACGCAGCGGCAATGACCCGGTTGGACACCTGCGAGAAGCATGCCGAGGCTTGCCAGAGAATTAATTTAGAGGCCACTCAGGAACTCTGTGCTGCTGCAAGCGAGTTGCGCACATCCATCCTCTTTGTCTCCACTGACCAAGTCTTTGATGGTAAAGCGGAGAAGTATGCCGAGGACGCCAACTGCTCTCCAGTTCATGCTTATGGTCGAGCCAAGGCGGCGGCCGAGAGGCTTGTTTTGGAAGCAGGCGGGGTGGTTGCTCGCCTCCCTCTTCTCTTGGGAGGGGAGGCCGGTCCCCAGAGAATGGGGGCAGATACTGCCTTGCATCAAGCGATGCTTGCGGGGGAGGAACTTCGGCTTTTCGAGGACGAATTTCGCGCTCCATTGCCAGCAGTTTCCGCCGCAGAGGGCCTTTTAAAGCTCCTTCAAGCTATGCAATCCGCAAGCCCTCCCCAGGGTGTGTTTCATTTTGGTGGGGAGGAGGTTCTGAGCCGGTTGGAGTTGGGGAAAAGGATTCAAGAAGCCGCCAACTTGTCTGCCTCCATTGTGCCTGCTCGTGCTTCAAGTTGGGGCGGTCCCCAGAGACCTCTTCGGCTCGTGCTCTCTTGTGAAAGAGCGAAGAAGGAATTGTTCTGGAAGGCCCCGAATTTGCGACAATACCTTTCTGCCAACGCCAGCTCATGACCGAACCCCAAACTTCCGAACTCCCGACCCGCTATACCCCCGATGCCATTGAGAGTGGGGTGTACCAGGCTTGGTTAGATAGTGGCCTGATGTCTCCTCCTGAAGAGGGGAGTAATCGGCCTACTTTTACCATCATGATTCCTCCACCCAATGTCACCGGTGTGTTGCATATGGGGCATGCTTTGAACAACACCATGCAGGACATTGTGGCGCGTCACCGCCGCATGATGGGTTTTGACACTCTATGGCTCCCTGGAACCGACCACGCAGGAATCGCAACTCAAGCCGTTGTTGAGAAAAAACTTTTTTCTGAGGAAGGGAAAACGCGGGAAGATCTTGGCCGGGATGAATTCCTGAAACGGATTTGGGATTGGAAAGAGCATCATGGCAACACAATTCTGAGTCAGCTCCGAAGATTGGGCGCTTCTTGCGATTGGTCGAGGACTAAGTTCACGTTGGACCCGGATATGTCCTACGCCGTCCGCGTTAGCTTTTGCAAATTGTGGGATAAAGGATTGGTCTACCGCGGCGCTCGTTTAGTGAACTGGGATTGTAAGTTGCAAACCGCTGTTTCCGACGACGAGATTGAGTACAAGCAGCAGAAAGGCCACATGTGGTATCTGCGATATCCGTTAAAGGACTCTGATGAATACCTGACGGTTGGAACAACGCGCCCAGAAACCATGCTCGGTGATACTGGTGTGGCGGTGCATCCCGAAGATTCCCGCTTCCAACACCTCATTGGAAAGACCATCCTTCTTCCCATTGTAGATCGAGAAATCCCCATCGTCGCAGATGAAACGGTTGAAAAGGACTTGGGAACCGGTGCTGTGAAAGTTACGCCAGGCCATGACCCTGCGGACTATGAGCGCGGCGCACGGCACAACTTGCCTATTCTGAATATTTTGAATAAGGATGGCACGCTGAACGAGGAAGGCGGACCATTTTCTGGATTGTCCAAAGAAAAAGCTCGCGAGGGTGTTGTTGCGTGGTTTGAAGAAAAGGATCTCCTAGAAAAAATTGAAGACATTCAACACAACGTCTCGATTTCCGATCGCTCTCAAACGGCAATTGAACCCTTGGTCTCGGAACAGTGGTTTGTGAAAATGGAGGAGCTTGCCGCCCCGGCAATTCGAGCGGTCGGAAACGGTTCTCTTCAGTTTAAGCCAGAGCGCTGGACCAAGGTTTATCTCGATTGGCTAACCAATGTCCGGGACTGGTGCATTTCTCGCCAACTTTGGTGGGGCCATCGAATCCCTGTTTGGTATGACGAAGATGGAACTCCTGTTGCTTCGGTAGAAGATTTGGAGCTTGGCTCTCCCCACCCCAAAACAGGGAAGCCCATTCTGCGCCAGGACGATGATGTTTTGGATACCTGGGCTTCTTCTTGGCTGTGGCCTTTTGCTACTTTGAGTTGGCCGGAAAAGAGCGGAGATCTCAGCAGGTTTTATCCAACCCAGTTCCTTTCCACAGCGCGTGACATTATTTACCTGTGGGTTGCTCGCATGGTGATGGCTGGCTATGAATTTTTGGACCACCTTCCAGAAGATGAGCGCTGTCCTTTCCAGACTTGCTACATCCATGCAACGGTATTAGATGGTAAAGGACGTCGCATGTCTAAGTCTCTGGGCAATGGGATTGACCCCGTTGAAATGATTGAAAAGTACGGTGCAGATGCCGTCCGTTACTCCCTCATGATTTTGACGCGGGAAGGCCAGGATGTGAAGTTGGCCGAAAACCGATTTGAATTGGGGCAGCGATTTTGTAACAAAATTTGGAACGCCGCGCGCTTCACTTTGGGGCATCTTGAGGGAGAAACTGCCGAAGAGGGGGGGCAAACTCTTGAGGACCGGTGGATTCGTTCCCGCTTAGCTGCGGTGACTGAAGAAGTGAGTGCGGCTCTAGACTCCTACGACTTTCACGATGCAGCCCAGGCTCTTTACCGATTCACTTGGGATGACTTTTGCGATTGGTATGTGGAAGTGGCCAAGCGTCGGTTGCGTTTGGGGGAGGATGCTGGATTAGGAACGCCGGAAGCTTCCGAGGCCGCTCGGGTGCGCCGAACTTTGGGAGAAACTCTTTCCTCTTTATTGCGCCTTCTTCATCCATTTACGCCCTATCTCACGGAATCCCTTTGGAAACAACTCCCAACGTGCTTCCGCAGTGAGGGGCTTATCATGGCCTCTTCTTGGCCTGAAGGTGGCCAGCGAGATCTTCAAGCTGAAGAAGACTTTAGCCGTATTCAAGATGCCGTACGAGGATTTCGAAATGTTCGAGCCCTCTTAGAGCTTAGTCACGCAGATCGCCCAGAAGGTTTGCTCTTTGCTGAGAACAGTGCCGTGCAAAATCTTTTTGAATCCGAATCGGCAGTCACTTGTTTTTTGGCTGGGCTAGAAGGATTGCAATCTCAGCTTGCAGAAACCTCAAGTCCTCCTCCTGAGAGCGGGACCGACATTTTTGAGGGGGGGTCGGTCTTTTTAGGGTACGGAGAAGGCACTGACTCTGGCAAACTCAAAGCGACCTTGGAAAAGAAACTTCAAAAAGTCCAAAACGGTGTTTTGGGAATTGAGAAGAAACTAGGGAATGAGCGATTTGTCCAAAACGCAGACCCAGAGGTCGTTGAGTCGGAGCGCCACCGCCTCGCCGAGCTTAAAACAGAAGTTTCGACCTTGCAAGCTAACCTAACGGTTTTAGCTTAGCCCTCTTCGGGCACGGGTTCTTTAATTTCAAAGTTACTTCCATCCCAAGCCGTTTCCGAGATGAGGTCGGCACCTTTGGAAATTGGTTTCACTGGAAGTCGGAAAGTGAAAGCCTTCCGTCCTCGTTGATCCAAGGCCCTGAATTCAAAGTCAATACTCCCTCGGTCCTTGTTGATAATCATCTTATGGGGAGCTTTTTTGGCTGTGCCCATCCCTGCTTTCGAAGAAAGAGGAATAGCTGCAAGCGCTCGGTTTGAATCCGGAGCTACAAAAATAATGTACTCCGTTTTGGGAGCGAGAGTGAGGTCAGAATAATCCGGCCAGTTTTCTGGAGCTTCGAAACCCTCAGGTGGGACTTCACCCTCAGTGCTTCGTGCGCCCGTTTTTGTGATTTCTGCAGCTTTGAGCTCTCCCTGATATGACAGAATCCAAGTGCCCGGAACAAGGTTTGGCTCGCTCAAGGGGACTGTGCTGTGTAGAACTCCAACCGGGATAGGGCCCTCTCTTGTGGTGTTTTTGGAGAGTTTTGCAATGGAAGATTCGTTAATAGCCTTGACTGGGGTTAAGCCAATGCAGGAATAGCCATCAAAAATTGCATAAGCCTCAGGAGGCGTTGGGTTCGGTAAACCTTGCTCCGGAGCCTTTCGTGCAGCGGCAATCGAATCCAAATCGGCAAATTGGCGTTTCTCTAGCCCAATCGTAGCGGAGAAATCGAGACCTTCTTCAACTGTCGCGCCCAGGATTCGGGCATCGATAACATCAGTTGCATAGAGAAGTGCATTGGTGCAAGCATTCAAGCTGGAAGCGACGCGAAATCCAACAAACTCTAAACGGGCAATGTTGAAAATCCCATGGCGGCGATCCACGCTAGTTCCGTAGTCAGGCATATTGAATGCGCCACCCCGAATAACCGGAGCCGAGCCGTCAAAGGGGGGAAGAATCGTTATCGGTTTCCCATCCTTTCCCTTAATCTTGAAACTCTTGAAACCAGGAAGAGGATTGAAACGTGAGTCCGTCCATTCCCAGGCATTTCCGCAGAGGTCCACGATGCCATAACTCGAGCTGTTTTCCGGCATAGAGTTCACTGGAAGGAGCTTAAAGGATAGGTTTCTAGGTTGAGTCATAGTGCAGGCGACTAGCTTGCGATCAAACTCATCGCCATAGGGCCAACTTTGGTCTGAATCTCCGCGAGCGGCACGAACCCATTCCTCTTCGGTTGGGAGACGAAGGCCAGCCCACTTGCAATATTCACGGGCATCATCATGGCTAATGCCGACAACGGGAGATGTGGCGATTTCAGGCGCCATTTCCCATTTCATACCCTCGTCTTGCCAATGTTCGTCCCACCACTTTGATTTTTTGAGTCCCTCAAAAATCCAAGAAGGGTCCTCCTTCTGCATTTCTTGAATGATGGCGTTTCTTTCTTCTTTGGAGATGACGAGCCAAGTCACTGGAGGTTGGGCACCCGTAGCTTCTACATAGCGGGAGTACATTTCATTCGTGACCTCAGTGGGGGCAATCGCGAAGCTGGCAACGTCGACTTGACTGCGAGGAGTATCCGCGCCTAGTTGTTGTGCAACTCCTGGCTTGGAAGCCATAAGCTTTTTGTAGTCCTTGAGGTCCCCACCCACTAAGGTGCGGCCAGCTGGGATTTCCACCAAACCCGTCGTAGGAGATTGAGGAGCGAGAAGAAGAAGAAGGGCAGCTTGAAGCATGAGGAAAGGAGTAGACCGGTGGGCCTTGGGGGGGAACAGCCTACTTGAGCCCTGGAATCCAGCCAAGTCAGCCTATGGCAACTCTAGACTATGGAGAGGTCGCGGTTTCTCCCTGTCTTCCCCCCCCGATATTCCTTGTCTTCTTCCAATCCAAGCTCCATGCGTGCTGTCGTGACCCCATCTTTGGACGGTGGGCGCCTGGATCGAGCGTGCACCGAGTTATTGGGGGGGAGGCTAAGTCGCTCGCAGGTCTCAAGACGTATTCGAGAAGAGTTGGTGACTGTGGATGGAAAATTGGTGACTCGAACCGGTCATCTCGTCCACGAAGGCCAAGAGCTTTGTTTGGCACCCCTGCCGATTCCTGAGGTGGATTCGGCTCTTCAGCCCCTCATCTTGTGGGAGGACGAATGGCTCGCCGTTTTGGACAAACCCTCTGGCCTACCCATGCATGGAAATTACGTGGGAGATCCCCATCAAAGTGTGGCTCGGTTTCTGGAGGAAAAATACGGGTCCAACTTGCCTACGAATCAAGGCGCTGAACGCCCAGGAATTGTGCATCGCTTGGACAAGGGGACTTCGGGATTGTGTGTCGTGGCTTTTGACCAGGCGACCTTTATGGACTTGCAGCAGCAATTTGCTGACCGGACCATCCAAAAGGAATATCAAGCGATCTGTTATGGGCGTCCGCGTTTTAAGTCGGATTGGGTTGAAGCCCGCCTGGTTCGGGATGAAAAGAAACCGGAGAGGATGCGCGTGACTCGCAGCAATAACCCCTCTACAAGAGATGCGTCTACTTATTGGGAAGTCCTGGAAAGGTTTGAGGGCTTTTGTCACATCTTGGCTCGCCCAAAAACGGGTCGCACCCATCAAATCCGCGTTCACTTGACCTCCATTGATTTGCCTCTTGTTGGCGATCCCTTTTACCGGGCACGCAACTTTGGCCCGGGAATGTTTCCGGCAAGTGCGCCGCGCGTTGAGCGCACTTTCTTGCATGCGAGTACACTTTCTTTTGAGCATCCTGCGAAGGGAGAACAAATGCGATTTGAATCTCAGTTGGCAGAAGTCATGCAAAACTTTCTGAAAGTTTTACGTGCCGATCTTCCTGCAAAAGAGGATGCTTGGTCATGAGTTTTTTTTCCAAAGCGGCAAAGTTTTTTTTCTCTGGGTTATTGTTGACCTCTTCTTTGTCGGCCCAACTTGGTGGGGAAATTACGGGGGACCCTGCCCAACGGGCTGGTATGGCGGGCGCTGGAATGGCAAGCGCGGGCAGCATTTTTGATGCATCGACCAACCCGGCTGTGTTGGGTTTGCAAATGCGGGGCAATCGAAGAACGATTGGAGAGTTTGCAGGGCGCCTATTTTGGGCACCGGTAAGCATCGAGACTTTGTCTGGTGCAAGTTACCGGCCAGATGGCGTGATTGGGGGAGGCCCTTGGATTGGTATGGCTGACCGATTGGATTCAAGGTGGGCGTGGTCCCTTTCATTGATGCCGACGGGGGGTGGAGCCGCAAACTACAACCGGATGACCGAGCTCAATGTTGCAACTGCGGACCCGAACGATCCTTTGAGTGGGCCTGCGCTTCATTCGGTTGAAATGTCTACGAACATGATGCAGCTTGCTCTTGCACCCAGCCTAGCCTGGACTCCTCGAAAGGACCTGTCTTTTGGAATCGGTGCCTCCGTTCGCTATACCAAACTAGACTTTCTTTCTGCAACAGATATTGCCCTTGAAGATTTGAAGGGAGATGCGTCGTCCTTGGGTTTTGATACCTATGGCGACCTTTTGGATTTTCTCTTTAACATACAGGGCGGAAGAGGTATTGATGCCATTCAAGCGGACATTGCCGCTGAAGCAGAGGCCGCCTTTCATTCCTTTGCCCACTTGGGAGTGTTGTGGTCACCTATGCGAGATTCTCGAATTAGTGCTTGGTATCGAAGTCCATCATCCTCGAAGTCTTTAGACGGCCAAGTAACGGTTGATGTTGAAGCGGATATAGGTTTGATTAATGCCTTATTTGATATTGAGAATTCTGGCAGTTTCGAACTTTCCATCCCGGATGTTTCTTTTCCGCAACAACTAGGCTTTGCCCTTCAGCAAGATATGAATAAGCACTTTAGAATCAACGCCGATATGGTTTGGACGGATTGGTCTAAAGCCTTCGATGGATGGACTGCCAAAGTCGCTGGCTCAGATGAGGGCCTAGGGGTCATG
>DLRM01000039.1:532-80861 GCA_002500505.1 Planctomycetes bacterium UBA7888 | reverse complement strand
GGCACATCTTCATTCCATCGAAGCTTCCCGCTTGCTTCCGCAGACTGTCCCAAAACGTCTCCTTCAATACCTGGACTCAGACCCCAATCAATCTTCCCAAGCCGCCGCAGCTTTGGCGCTTGGCTTTATGGAGTTCCAGCCAGCTCTACCTTCCTTACAAGCAGCATCTCTCTCCCAAGGAAGCACCATTCTGCGTGCGGAAACTCTTGCAGCGCTTTCCCTCCTTGCCCCCTCTACGGCGCAGGATAATCACTTGGAGGCTTTAGATTCCCTCGAACCTGGAACGGAAGCCTTTCAAGTTGCCTGTGCAAGCCTTGGCGCAAAAAATCCTCAACAGCTTCATTCCTACTTAAGCTCTTTGCTCGCCAAAGATTCGGCCCAATTTCAGAGTCGTTTCGCCGCAGCCTTGGCTTTGGGATGGATTCAAGGCCCCCTAGCAATTCCCACTTTAGAGGGGCTTTTGGAAGAAGATGTGCCCCAGGACACCATTCATGCCGCAGCCATCCGTTCCCTAGGCAGAATTGGGGAAGGTTCCCAACGTAGGTGGAATGCAAGTTATTTGGACCTTCTTAACCCTTTTTGGGCCCCCCCCACTCTCCTTGGCTCCCCTTCCTTGCCGGGGATTTGCGAGCGAATCTAGAGGGTTTCCCCCTTCGCCTGTTACCTTAAGGTAACGTTTCTGCCCCTCTTAAAGCCCCAGCGGCTTGGTACAATCTTTGCCTCTGTGGATGGTGACCCAACTACAGCTCACTCGCTACTCTTAAATACCATGAATCGTCTTCTACTCAGCCTCACTCTTCTTGGCACCCTTCTCATAGGCTCGGACGCTTTTGCACACGGTGGAACTTATCGCGGTCCTGGCGACACGGTTCCTCCTGCTGGTGGTGGAGCCGCTGCTCCCGTAGCTCCGGCTGCCCCAGGTGCCCCCGCAGCCCCAGCTGCCCCGGGTGCTCCTGCGACTCCGAACAGTCCAAGCACGCCTACGACTCCAGCCGTGGTAACCGCACCAGTGACCAAGAAGGCCAGCACGCCTACGACTGGCGGCTCAAGTGGCCCCGATTTGACGACTTGGGAATTCTGGTGGGAATTCAACAAAGAGCCCTATCTCAATCTCAAAGCGAAAATTCAATCTGGAAACGTTTCTACGGGTGAATCTGAACTCATGATTGGACTCGGTTCGGTCAGTACAGACAACAATACATTTGCACCGAGCCCTCAACAGATTCGAGGCATTGTGATTCCCGCCCTGAAGCGTTCCCTAGCGAACGACACAAACCGGGACATCCTTTCATCGGATCTCGTCGCCATTGCCAAGATTGGTCGCGACCCTGAGATTCCTTCTTTGCTGGAGCCTTTCCTCGCACACGGAAACCAAGAGATTGCAGAAACAGCTGCACTGGCTTATGGAATTCTTCAGCATGCCGACGCTCTCCCTCAGCTCAGGGACCTTGCGCTCGATACAGCAAATGGTCGCAAGCTTGTGGATTCAGAAAGTGGAGTGGACTTGAGAACACGGACTTTTGCTGCCTACGGAATGGGCCTTGTGGCTCACACATCCGAAGATGCCATCGTTCGGAACCAAGTCGCCAATACTCTTTGGGAACTCCTTTCAACAGACACTTCCGCTTTGAAAGATATTCGAGTCGCCGCAGTCATTGGATTGGGGCTATCGCTCGTGGACAACCCTGCAATGGTTCAGAATCTTTCCGCCTACCTTGCGGAGCCCAACAACGATGAACTCGTCCGTGCCCATTGCCCGAATGCCATTGCCAAGCTAGTTCATGCGCAAGGCGATTCTGCTGCCGCGAGCAATGCTGTAGACCAATGCCTCACCCTGCTTAAAACAAAATCTACAAAAACCCGCATCCGACAGTCCTGCGTTCAATCCTTAGGTTTGCTCGCCGCCAATGCGCCCTCGTCATCTCAAAAAATTCTCGATGAACTCATGCGAGTTGCGGACAAGGGAAAGGACCGTCAAGAAAAGAACTTCACGACAATTGCTCTTGCCGAACTCGCAGCATCCACCCCGGGTCCTATCCGAGATAAGGTTGTGGAGTATCTCAACCGGAGTGTCCGAAAAGGCTCTACTCCATACCGCCCATGGGCTGCGATGGCCTTGGGTGTTCTTGCCTTCAAACTAAACGAACAAGGCGAACTTCTCTCTGATGTTCCAGGCCGTACTGTCCACACTGCTTTCAAGAAGGAGAAGAGTCCATCACCAAAAGCCGGTTACGGAATCGCCTTGGGCCTCATGCGCTTTGAAGAAGCCAAGGGTGACATTCGAAGTGCTATGGAAAAATCTCGCGTTGCTGATTTCAGAGGCTATGCCGCGGTTTCCCTTGGTCTTATGAGTGCAACGGAAAATAAAGAGTACATTTCGGAAATGGTTCGCGAAAGCCGTCGCCTTGGCAACTTGCTCCAACAAGCCGCCATCGCTTTAGGCCTAATGAAAGACCACTCCGTTGTCGAGACCCTTCTTGACCTAATGGCTCCGGAAGATGGCTCCTCACCTGGCCTCCCTGTTCTCTCCGCTTCCGCTACGGCTCTTGGCTTTATTGGAGACCACCGTTCAGTAGATCCTCTTGTCCAAATCCTTGGCAATGAGGACATGCTTCCGATTGGTCGAGCCTTTTCTGCTGTCGCCTTAGGCCTTGTCGGCGACAAAGAAATGCTTCCTTGGAACTCCAAGATTGGCAAAGACCTGAACTACCGCGCTTCGGTCTCCACTCTCGTGGACACGAGTTCTGGAACTGGAATCCTGGATATTCTCTAGACAGTATCCCCTAGGAATCGGCAAAGGAGGGAAGTCCGTTATTGGACTCCCCTCCTTTTTTTGTAAAGCCCTTTTTACAGGCGCTAGGAGGGAAGAAATCGAAACTCCGAAAGAATCTCTTCCGGCCTAAAAACTCGCTCCTCGCCCGATTCGAGTTGAAGAAAGATTAAACCTCCCTCCTCTACTCGAAGAATTTTGGCCTTTCCATATTTTGGAGAATCCAGCCAATCCCCAACCATCATCCAGGCAAGGTCCTCAGGAATAAGTCCATCATCGGCTCTCGCAGACATCGAAGGAAAATCCTCGGTCTCATTAAGCTTGCCATCAAAACCAAAGGGCTCATTTTCGCTATCTGCCTGCAGAGGCCTCTCTTGATCGAAGGAGGTGCTCTTCAACTGCCTGAGGAAATCTTCGGCATATCCCTCTGGATTCATAGCCGGTATTTCTATCTGAAGAGTGGAGGAAGAAGTGAATCGCCTGCCTTTCCGCAAGCTAACCGACAAGGGCTTAGCGAGCTCTTCAGGGATTAAGGCGAGTAACGTGGAATGGCTAGTCATACCAAGTTTTTCCCATTCCAATTGGGCCTGCTTAGATGCCTCCAAGGAGACCGCCAACAGCTGCTCCCACACCAAAGGAGGAAGTGGAAGAATGGCGCAACGACCATCCGAGGCATAAACCGCCAATTGGGCTTTCGGAGACATTAATCTCCGGAGGATCTCATGACGAAACGATTCCCCGCCCAGGCGAGTAAGCCCAAGAAAAGGAGGCCTAGGGCTGGAAAAGTTCTAGCTTTAGCCTCGGCCTTTTGAAGCAATTCTTCCTGCTGCAAAAAAACTTGAAGATCGTTGCGGAGCTGAATCACCTCTTGAGCGCCTTGGGCATCTTCTCCGTACTCTGCAAGCCAAGATGTCGCTTCCTGAAAAGCAAGTCCTCCACTCGCTGGATTTCGGGAATCCAACCAAATCAGGAAATGCTTTCCAACTGGGTCGCCTGGGCGAAGCTCCAAAAAAGCATGAGCTGCCTCCCTGGCTTCAGAATAAGCTCCGGCAATTGCGGCGCTGCGAAAGCGAACGGCCTGCGCTTCTGCATTCGTGGGCGCCAAAGCCAAATGTTGTTTTAGGAAAGCTGCCGCGTCTTGCTGTGGCATAGCAAAGGCAAGAAGGAAGGGAAGAAGGATACTCATGGCCTACCTCCTCCGAGCCACTCAGATGCTTGCCAAAGAGCCAGTGGATTCAAATAATCTCTCAAGGGGGAGATTTCGGGAACTTGTTCGACGACTTGGCTCGGCAGGCAGGCAGCTCCAACTTCAACGGGCACGCCAGAGGGCAACAAGCGAACTAAGGTTTCTAATTCGGGAAGAGGCCTTCCTTTTCGGGCGAAAAGGACCACATTCCGACTGAAGGGAACACGATGGAGACGAATGTCCTCAAAAGAATGGCGTACCCCGGACAACAAAGCATGCAACCATGACTGGTTAGGTTCTTCCAGCGTTGAAGAACTTAAGTTGGCAACAAAAATACCGCCGTCAGAAAGGTGACCGTAAACCTCACTAAAAAATTCTTGTGTTGCCAAATGGAGCGGGATCTCAAATTGTCTGGAGTAGGCATCCAGCAAGACAAGGTCCAAATTCTTCGGAGCGTATCGCAACAAACTACGTGCGTCTCCGGCCACTAACTGCAGGCGACTCCCCCACTTTGATTTGGGTGACAATTCAAGAACCTTCGGGTCAAGCTCCACACCAACGGCAGACCAATCCTGGGTGCCTATTCCAGCAAGCAAAGGCTCCATTGCTGAGCCGGCACCGTGCCCTAAAGTCCAGAACTGAAATGGGGCACTTCCATCCCTTCCCTCCATCGCATAAATCGGTGCGAGGACGAAAAGGTCGTAGTAGGAGCCTGGCCAAGTAGAGTCAGGTTTGTGGATGGATTGGAAAGAATCGACTCCTTCATTCATCTGGAGCCACCAAGTCCCATCATCAAACCGAAGAGTACGAAGGCGTTGGTACGGCGTATCAGCCACCTGTTCCACAACAGGGTTACCAGGTGGCAAGTTTGCCGAAACCGACAAGTCCGGAGTCCAAAACAGAAAAAGAATCAAAACGGGAGTGAACTTCGAAATGGAAGGTTTTGTCCGCCAGAGAAGTAAGCCAACCAAGACTAGAAGAAAAGCAATCCCAAAAAGGGAATGACGAACGCCAAGGACGGGAATGCCTAGAAAGGTTGTCCCAAAAACGCCCAACAAGGAACCTACGGTTCCCATGGCAGATATTTCCCCCGCAGCCCGCCCAGCCCCCCGCTCGACGCTTCGTAGCTCAACTAAAAGAGGAGCAACCATGGCCAACATAAAAACAGGAGGAGCAAAGAAAAACAAAGCGCTCGTCAAGGATCCACCCAAGAAAAGAGTTGCAGCCTCGTCTAATCGGAGGGCATCCGGCAAGAACCAATCGGCAAAGAGTGGCAAAAAGAAAGCGCTAAAGGCAAGGAGCAAGCCAGAGACAAAAAGAACAAGCCCCGAAGCAAGAGCAGGGTTGGAATGTTTCTTGGCGACACGCCCACCAATCGCGGCCCCTAATGCCATCGCAAAAAGAATGACCCCGATCTGGTTTGACCAAACAAGGGAAGAAGCTCCAAACCAAGGGGCGACGAAGTGAACCCCTAAAACTTCGATGGCCAGAGCAGAAAAACCAGCAAGGAAAGCTGCGAAGAGAATCATGGTGCCTGCCTCGGAATATCAATCCCATGAATTACTGTGGGGAATAGAGCTTGAGCGTCAAGGTTTGTCGCGAAATTTTCCAGCATCACTGGCAAACTTCGGGCCGGCAAGAAGCGAGAGGGTGCACCATTTCTAAATATCGTAATCGGGCGACCTAGGTCCACAATTGCGTCATTCAAAAAAAGGTCGACTCGATAAACCCTGTCTGCGTTCAAATGAATAGTATTCGACTCTCGGTTGACTTTAACTCTCAAGGACGAGGGGCCCCGGACCGGGTCGGGAAGATCAAACTGCCGAGCTTGTACCCAGAAATTCCGGCCAGCAGAAGGGATTAAAAATTCTGCAAAAAACTCTAGTGGATAAGGATTGCGTGGCGCCGAGTTGAGAAAGCTTGAAGCAGATAAGCCTTCCCCTTGAGGCAATGGGAGAACTTCAACTTGCGAAAAGAGGTGAGGGAAATAGCTCGAGAGCAAACGGGTTTCATTCTGAACTTCAGGAAGACCCAAAAGCCAGACCTGATTCCTGTCCACAGGGAAACTCTGAACTGCAAAGGCAAGACTGCCGAGGAAATGTTGTCGAGTCTCACTAGACAAAGAAGCTTCCTGTAAGTTCTCCAGTCCAACAGCAACCAAGAAAGCCTTTTCGGCAATCTCGTTCGGGATTTTCTGAAGCAGAAGGCCTCCTTCTCCAACACCGCAAACGAGCATGAGAGGCCTTAGGTTTTGGTTTCCAGCATGTTGGGTTGGAACTCGGTATGCGATAGGTTTTTCAAAATCGCGCCATTGGCTACGCTGGGTTCCCCCTTCAGGATGTGCCGGGTATGGGATGGCATTCTGAAAGACTCCCTCCCAGTAGTGAATATCCGAAAGATCTATTTCTTTCGCTCGGAGGGTTTCTTCAAGTTGAACAATTGCATGCTCTTGCTTCTTAGGGTCTTTGTCGATTCTTGCTTGCACCCAATCCGAAACGAGCTCAGTGAGAACTTGGTCCGATTGGAAAGAAGTCTCACCAGGCAATTGAAGGCATAGAGAAAGACCAGAAAGAAGAATCACAGAAATCAACGGAATCCCCTTCTCGTTAAAATCGAAAGAGCCATCTCGCGAGGGCTCTCCTCCAAAGGGACCTGACTCGGTGGCCTAAATTCAAACCAAAGTAAATTATCCGCCAAGCGGGTATCTTCTGAAAACTGCTGGCAAGCTATTGGTAGAAACTGAGACAATTGGTGATTGTCGCCGCTCCCCCATAAATAAAGGGCCCACTCAAGCGCGACCTCGGAACTTTCCAAGGGGGTTTGCCAGTCCACCTTCAGGTTGTGGCGCCTCAGATAAAGCAAATAGTTGGCACGGTCAGCAGGAGTGTTGGACTTAGAAAGAATCTCCCACGCTCGGGAAATCAAAGGAGAAGGATTGTGCTCTAAACGCCGAAGAGAGTTCCAAAGCCGAATGCGCCACAAATCGTCATCAAGGTCGGGAGAGGCAAGGCTTTCTTGAACTTGCACAAGGTTTGGGTTTTGCTCAGAAGAACTACCGCCCACAGGTTCTTGATAATCTCCAAGGGAGAGTAGGAGACAGCAGAAGGCTAATCGAGCCAAGAAACACCCTCCACTGCTTCAGAGACTTCCCCGAGCAAGAAAGCTTCGGCACCCGAAGCCTTCAGATGAGACATGGCTTCATCCACCGAGGCTTCGTTCACTGCCAAGACAAAACCAACCCCCATATTGAAGGCGCGCCACGCCTCGTCCGCTTCAACTTCACCGGCAGAAACCAATTGTTCAAAAACGTTGAGTGATGGCACCGAAGAACGGCGCACCTTTGCGCCAAACCCGCCCAAGGTTCGCGGGAGATTTCCGGCAAGACCGCCACCCGTGATATGAGCCATGGCGTGAAGATAGGGTTCTTTCAGAAAAGGCTTCACCGTGCTGAGATAGCTCAAGTGATTTCGAAGCATCACATCGGCCACAGTCTCTCCCTCTTCGCCAGGGAAAGGGTCGGTCCAATCCAGTTGCATCCGCTCCAAGATAATTCGACGGGCCAAAGAGTACCCGTTGGTGTGAAGACCATTTGAGGGAAGACCAATCAGGACATCTCCTTCCTGCACCCGACTTCCATCCTAGATGTGCTCTCGCTCGACAACACCCACCAAGGTTCCTACTAAATCGAACTCGCCTTCTGGATAAACTCCAGGCATCTCCGCAGTTTCACCTCCAAGCAAAACCAATCCGTTCTCCGCACAGGCGTTCGCAAGCCCTTCCAAAACTGCCGCAACATTTTCCGGGATGAGCTTTCCAACGCCAACATAGTCAAGGAAAAACAGGGGTTCCGCACCTTGTACTAGAGCATCATTAATACAGTGCTGAACAAGGCATTTTCCAACTGAGCCAAATTGACCAACCGAGGCAGCAATCCGAACTTTTGTTCCAACCCCGTCAGCAGTCGCAACCAAAACGGGCTCCTGACCTAGGCCGTCCGCGCGGAACAAGCCACCGAAGGAACCTACGTCAGCCAAAACTCTGGAATTAAATGTAGCTCGAATGGCAGGCTTTACACGGTCCAAAGCATCCTCAGCGGCGTCAATATTGACCCCGGCATCTCGATAGGACAGGGGTTGGCTGGAGGGCTGGCTACTCATACCTTAATTCTAATAGAGCGTCCCCTTTTGCCGGAAACACCGAACCCCGTATTCTTACTTTCATGAACTCGTCCCCCCGCCGTTTAGTCGTTTTGGGAGCGACAGGCACTGTCGGGGTCCAAACTCTTGAAATCCTGACTGAGACTGGCGCTCCTCTTCGGGTAGTCGGGCTTTCTGCTCACCAAGATGCGACGGGACTCTCCAATATTCTGGCCAACTACCCGGATGCTGCAGGATTCTTGACCAACCAGGAGAGCCAGCATGACTCCCTACTTGACTTTCTCCTCAATTCGGACCGCTATGACATTTGCCTCAATGCAGTAGTCGGCGCAGCCGGATTGCCATTTAGTCATGCCGTTCTTCAGGCTGGGAAAGATCTTGCCTTAGCCAACAAGGAATCCCTCGTTTGCGGAGGAGCCCTCCTGATGGAAATCGCCACCAGAAACAATGCTCAAATCCTCCCCGTGGACTCAGAGCACTCAGCGATTGCACAGTGCTTGCAGGGCTCTCCTCCAAACGCAATCCGCAAGCTATACCTCACGGCCTCCGGCGGTGCCCTTCGAGATTTCTCTTTGGCCGAAATGGAGAAGGCAACCCCTGAGCAAACTCTAGCGCACCCGAACTGGAACATGGGGCCTCGAATTACGGTGGATTCCGCCACCATGATGAACAAGGCTTTAGAGATTATTGAAGCGCAACACCTTTTCGGTGTTTCTGCTAGTTCGATTGAAGTCTTAATCCATCGGCAATCCGTCGTGCACTCTATGGTTGAGTTTGTGGATGGTTCTATCCTCGCGCAAATGGGCCCCCCGGACATGAAGTTCCCTATTCAATGGGCTTTGTCTCATCCCCATAGAGTGGACTCCCCTCTGCAGGGCTTCGATATCGACCTTTTCAAGAGACTCGAATTTGATTCCGTTGACCACCAACGCTTTCCAGCCGTTCAATTAGGGCAAAAAGCCGCTCAAATGGGAGGTGCGGCTGGCGCAATCCTCAATGCCGCTGACGAAGTTACTGTTCAAGCCTTTCTTCATCACGGACTCCCCTTTCTTGAAATCACTCGCATTACAGACGCTGTCCTAAAGTGCATCGGGGACAAACCCGCCCAAACTCTTGACCAAATCTTGGAAGCCGACTCCAACGCCAGGGCGCTTGCATCCGAATACATTGGCCTAGCTCCAACCTAATACATGGCAACTATCCTTACGATTCTCGGAATCGGTCTCATTTTATTCGTCCACGAGGCAGGGCATTTCTTTGCCGCTCGCCGCGCAGGCGTCCGTGTAGAAGTTTTCTCTTTGGGCTTTGGACCTCGCCTCTTTGGCTGGAGAGGCGCAGAAACCGACTACCGGATTTCGCTTCTTCCATTAGGCGGCTATGTTCGCATGTCGGGCGAAGAACAAAATCGCCCCCCAAGGAAAGGTGAACTTGGCGCAGCTTCTGCGGGGCAACGCTTCCTCATTTTTTCGGGCGGGATTTTAATGAACTTTCTTTTCGCCCTCATCCTAATCCCCATTCTTTTCCGCTTGGGAGTTCCCTTCGAAGCCCCTGTCGTAGGTGTTGTTGAGCAAGGTAGCCCCGCTTGGAAAGCAGGGATTCAAGAAGGTGACCAACTCCTCCATGTGGGCGAAGACCCCATGCATGGGTTTCGGAATTTTTTCGCAGCAGTTGCTCTAAGTGAAGAGTCTGAAATCCAAATTGAGATTGCTCCCAGAGTTGGAGAAACCGAATCCCGCTGGTTCACCATAGAGCCAGAATTCAATGAGGACTCTGGCTTTAAGCGAGTAGGTGTAGGGCCTGCAATCATGGACCCCAAGCTCATTCTGGAAGTCCTTCCGGATTCCCTTGCTTCTAAAGCCGGCCTTCAAAGTGGCGATCAGTTAACTGGTGTTAATGGAGTTTCGGTTTCCTCTCCTCAAGAAGCTCGGCTTCTTCTTCAGGACACATCCCTTTACAGAAAACCTCTCAGCCTGAATTGGTGGCGAGATAATCCAAATGCCCCCGAGATAGGGACCACCACCTTACCCCTACCTGAAGCTTCTGAAGAAGGCCCTTTACAAGTTGGGGTCCGGCAAGCTGCCGTCGTTGTTGAGGAGAACCATTTGTTTCCCACTCTCCCCTTTCAGAAGGGAGACGTCTTACTGGAAGCCAACGGACAACCCATTCAACGGTTAGACGACCTCGCCACCCTCTGTATTCAAAATCGCGGCTTCCCTGAAACCACTTTCCTTCGAGATGGAGTCAGCAATAAAACTAAGGGAGTCGCCGAGGTTTCTGCAGCCGACCTCCTAGCCAACCTTTGGCTGACCGAAGGGGATAGTTTTCGGGTTGCGGTCATTCCGAATGGCGCTGCTGCCAAAGCTGGTCTCCAAGACCACGATATTCTCCTCCGTCTTAACGGGGAGCCCCTTTCCGATATCAACCAGCTTTCCAGACGGGTTCAGCAAGACCTGGAGGAGCCATTGGAATTTTTAGTCGCACGCAATAACGCTCCAAACCCCATTACGATTCGGGTCCAGCCTGCTCCTGGCCCAAATTTAAGCTATGGATTTGGCTTCCGGTCCTGGCGCGTAACAGTAAAAAGTTCCAGTCTTCTTCAAGCCTTGCATATGGGTCTTACCGAAGCTCAACGAATGGTGATTGAAATCAAAAACACCCTTGCCGGAATGTTCAGCGGTAAGGTTGCCAAAAAGAATATGGGGGGCATTATCTTAATTGGGCAAGTCACTCATAGTTTTGCCTCCGAAGGGTTCATCCCACTCCTTTTCTTCTTGGCCATGATTTCCATTCATTTAGGAGTATTAAATCTCCTCCCCATCCCTGCTTTGGACGGCGGACACATGCTTCTTGTAATTCTTGAGAAAATCCGAGGAAAACCTTTAAGCAGCCGCACCCAAGGTGCTTTTAATATGGTGGGAGCACTACTCATTTTGGGATTAGTTTTCTTTGTCACCATGCAAGATATTTCCCGAATCATGGGCTAGCCATGCCTTGGCTCCAGCTTCTCCGTGTAGCTCTTCTGCCGACCCTTGTCTGGGATGTCCTTGCTGGCGCATTCTTGGTCGGCGGGCCACTGGATCGAACTTGGGGAACCTGCTTACTTGCAGCCCTTCTTGTTTATCACGGTGGAATGATCGCAAACGACTACTGCGACCGAAAGATCGATGCCGCCTCACGCCCCCACCGCCCCATCCCTTCGGGACGTGTCCGACCACTGTCCGCACTATTTGCGTGCATTGTGATGTTTGGTGGCGCTTTTTGGATTGCGCAAAGCCTGCCCACGGCGCCAAAGACCATCATTCAGGCATTAATTCTCATCGTCCTCCTATACAACTTCGCTGGCCAACCCCTCCGAAGCTGGCTAGGGCCTGCCCTTTTAGCCTCTGCCCGGGGCTCGAGCCTCTGCCTAGGCGGCCTTGCCTCCATCTCTTTCGGGGAGTTCTTTTCCTCCGCCCTCTTATGGCCAGCTGTTGTCTACTCCCTCTTCTTCCTCTTTACTTCTAGATTGGCGGCCTACGAGGAAGAAGGCATTCCCAAGATGCGAGGAATTTCTTTCCTTATCGTTTCCGGCCTAACCCCTCTTCTTCTTTTTAACCAACCCGAATCACACGCCCTAAGCCTTCTCGTTTGGTTCCTCTTTTCCTTTTGGCTTCTACATCCGATTCTCAAGGACAACCTCATTCGGTGGGAGCCCGAGCGCGTTCAATCTACCGTACGGCACTCTCTAACTGCCGCCCCCTTGCTCCACTCCATTGCACTAGTTTCGGTTTCCGCTTTCCCAAGTGCTGCTCTGGGTTTGGTCGCCACTCTTAGTGTGAAAAGTCTGGCAAAATATTTTCCTCCGGAGTAAAAGGAAAAACGGTTAGAAATACTCCAATAGGAGATCTTTCGCATAGGATGCGACTCTGGTTGTCTGGGCATCATTTCGGATTTCCATCAAAACGGGCCAAGCATCCGACTTTAATATTTTTGGAAGAACCGATATGACGTGATAACGGATAGCGCTGCCTTCTTCCCCATCTAAAGCAAGCTCTAAGAGCACGGAACGTGCGGCAGGATCTTCCATCGCAATATGCGCTAATGCGGAAACCCATGATTCGGCAAACACATCCGGAACCCCTCTTTCCTTGACCTTCAAAAGAATGGGGAGCGCCTCAGGGCCTATGTTCCCTAATTGCACAATGCACATCAAATGAACTTCGGGATGAGTCGTTTCGTCCAAAAGGGTGGCCTGAATAACTTCCAGAGCTTCTACGCTTTGCAAGCGCCCAAAGATACGAAGCAAGTCAATCTTTGCGCTATCGTCACAAAACTCCCAGCGCTGGAGAAGAAAGGGTGCGGTCCTCGAATCGGAAACGCCTTCTTGCCGAAGGAGATTGATGGCTTCCGCAGATTGTGGGCCATTCGGATAAGTGGCCGCAATCCTTAACCACGGCTCAAGCAGGACCCGATCTCCTCGTTCGCATAAGGCCTGCAAAGCGGGTAGGGCAAAATTCAAATCTTGGGAGCGGGCAAATGAATATAAAATCTCTTTGCCGGCACCAGCAGCAATAGCACTCGGAAGTCGAAAGCCTTTAAGGACCGCCATGCGGACCATCGGATCGGGATCATCAACGGCAAAGCTCATTGCATCCCAACTCCCAAGCAATGCCAAGGCTTCCACAGCAGTCGAGCGAGTGCCCGCACTCGGCACATGCTGATAGCTCAAAAAGGTCCTCAGCTCTTCTTTAACGGTAAAGTCCCCAAGTTGAGCTAGACGAAGCAAGGCCTGTGCTCGCAGAGATAGAGGAAGTCCTGTGGCCATTTCGTGCAGCTTCTGAATCGTTGAAGGTGTTTCCAAGCTCAAGAAAGCAGTCCAAGCAAGTTGCCCACTACGAGAGTATTCAGAGTTCTGACTAAGCCATTCTTTGGCGACCTTGGCAAGGAAATCGGCGGCCTCCGCGCCTCCAAGGCTACCCAAACAAGAAAAAATTGCTTGGCGAGGTCCCAGTTCTGGCTCGAGTCCCACCCAAGCGATGAGATCAGGAACAACAATCGGATTCCCTAGTAGCTCCATCGCTTCAATGGAGGCGGTGCGAGCAACAGGCACGGAAGAAGTCCGCATAACTTCCACCAACACAGGAGCCGCACTGGCGTCACCTGTGCGTCCCAGAGCCTTACACAGGTTATGCAAAACTGCGTAC
Organism: Planctomycetes bacterium UBA7888; assembly: GCA_002500505.1. GTDB lineage: Bacteria > Planctomycetota > UBA1135 > UBA1135 > UBA1135 > UBA7888. The sequence goes on along the minus strand of DLRM01000039.1, from coordinate 67,565 downwards.
TCCGAGGGAGAATGCAGCAAATCGCGAATCTTCAGAACAATTGCTTCAGAGGAATAAGAAGCCGTATCCCCAAAGCGTTCCAAGGCAAACCGAAGGCCCTCCTTTGAGGACATGCCCATTTTCCCCAGCCACCTCTCCGGCAGTTCAGATGAAGACTGGGCTGGGTAGGCCGGGCGACCACTGGGGGGAGGAAAGTAGCTGGCCTGCGGCCGGGTGACCTCCTCCGTCTTTCCGCCACAGGATTCAGAAAAGAGCAAAACCAAAATCAGGCCGGTGTGCCGAATCGCAGCTGAAAGGTAGAATTGGGTTTGCATGCAGAAGAAGAAGCAGATTCTAGGAGAAGGGCTCCGTATTGGACCTTACGAAGTCAGACATGGTTTAGCGTTAGCACCCATGGCAGGAAACACAAATCTAGCCTATCGCCGCCTGTGTAGAAAATATGGGGCTGAAATCACCACCACGGAAATGGTTTCTGCCCAAGCTCTTCATCTCGGAGACGCCAAAACGCATGCCATTCTGGAACGGAGTGATGATGAGTTCCCCGTGGCCGCTCAACTTTTCGGCTCCAACCCTCTCCACTTGCGCGTGGCGGCCAAAATCATAGAAGACCTTGGGTTTCAAATCGTGGACTTTAACGTTGGCTGTCCCGTCCCCAAGATTACCGGTGGTGGCGGTGGAAGTGCCCTTTTGCAGACACCCGAACTCGCTTCCGAGTGCGTTCAAGCGATGCGGGAAGCGACCCATCTCCCCGTAACCGTCAAAACTCGCACGGGCTGGGATTCGCCCGATCAAGCTCCGGAATTCGCCCTACTCATGGAAGAGGCCGGAGCTAGCGCGCTCACAATTCATGGACGAACACGCGAGCAGAAGTACTCAGGAAAGGCTAATTACGACATTATTCGTGATGTGGTCCAAGCCACGAACATTCCTATTCTTGGAAATGGTGATGTCGTAGATATGCAATCTGCAGCTGAATTAAAAAAAACAGGAGTCCAAGGTATGGCCATCGGGAGGGGCGCCTTGGGACGTCCTTGGTTTTTTGCTGAACTCACAGCTCTATTGAGCCATCAACCCCCTCCACCCCCGCCCAGCATTCCAGAAAGAATGGATATTCTCATTGAACTCGGTCAAGGTGTCTGCCAACTTTATGGGGAAAAACGTGGCATGCAAAATATGCGAAGACTGGCATCTGATTTTTTTCGCGAGGCCCAAGGATGCGCGCAAGCTCGGAAAAAATGTACCGCCTTGAACACCCTTCAGGATCTCAAGACACTAGCAAAAGAATTTACTTTTCAGCTGGAATCTTCCCGTCCCAATCAAGACCCTGAACCGTGAACATCTTGGTGCTGGCTTTGGCAAAGGCCATCCGCGCACTCTTTTCAGCAGTAAGGGCTTGTTCGTAATCCCTTTGGAATTGAAGAACTTGGAAGTTGGTGGAAGCCCCTTCCTCTAAGCGTCGCTGTTCTGCCTCGAGCTGACGCTTTGCAACCTTGCTCGCAAGGCTCGTTGCTTCAATGCGATCTGCCAAGTAATTAACAGAACGGAGAGCATCCCGGACCTCCATTTCGACAGTATGGCGCTGGTCCGAGAGCATGCGAACAGCCAGCTCCCAGGTATGGCGGGCCCGTAATTCGGCACCTCGGTATTGGTGGTTCCCAAACGGCACTTCAAAATTGAAGCCCAAAGAATATCCCGTGTAAAGAAAGTCACGGGTTACATCAAAGGCGTCGGGGACTTGCCGAGCAACACCTGCACTACTACCGGTGGCGACTAAATCGAATTTAGGGAGCAAATTCTTCTTGGCCACATCCCAGTCCAGCTTTTTCTGCACAACGTCTTGCCGGAGCCGTTTGAGGTCCGAACGGTAAAGGTCGGCGACTTGGAAAGCTGCGCGGGCTTGAAGATCAGTTTTCTGAGGAGATGTCGGCTCACTAATGGGAAGCAACCGAAGATCCCACTCTTCTTGTTGCCCCAAGCTAAACATCAAAACTCGTAGAGCATCTTCTGCTTGAAGAGCCGAGTTTTTAGCCGTGAGAAGAGCGTCCTGGCGTGTGGCGATATCTGCTTCCGTTTGTACCACTTCGACCTCAGCTGCAGAGCCCACTTCGAACTTAGCCTGCGTGACTTCGCGCAATTCTTCAGCCAATTGAAGGGACAGTTCCTTCACCTTGACATCTTCAAGCGCGAAAGCCAAATCCCAGTAGGCGTCAACTGCGTTTTGAATCGCACCAAGGTCAGCTTCTCGCCAACTGGCTAAGGCTTGGTCTGCAGCAATCTCTGCGGTTCTTTGGGCTAGGGTTCCGGATAGTTCCCATGCACCCCTTAGCAAGGGTTGGGTAAACTCCAAGTTGAGACTAACGTTTGAATCAGGGTTGAGTCCAAAAACATTCTCAGGGAGGTTGTCACGAGTGTAAATCTCAGTGAGAGAAGCTGTGAAAGAGCCACCGCTCGTTAGGGCTTTCCGAAGCCCCTGGTTCGCATTCCAAGAGCGAATGTCCTGAGATTCCAAATCTCCATTAAAGAATCCACCAGCGGTGGGCCTTTCGGTGAAACTGTAGGTCGTTCCCGCAAAGAAAACAGGATCGAAAGCGCCCCCGGCTTCATCTACAGCAGCTCCTGATGCTAAGGCTGACAAGCGTGATTGGCTTGACGCCGGAGAGTGAAGCTGGACTTGCCGAACAACATCATCTAACGAAAGAGGTAGCACATCTTCCTGGACAGAGGGCAACGGAGAAGCCTGCGGAAGCGAGAGCAAAAGGGGGAGCAAGAAGGGCATGTCGCCTCAGTCTACGAATGAGGCTCCTTTTCCTTCGGCTCTATTGTCGGCAAATCCAGCCTAGACCAGGAACAAAATAGGCCGGAAGCGCCATGAAGCGTTCGAACTCAAGGGCAGAGCTCTGAGCCTCGTTCTGCTTCTCCACTTCTGCCCGCCAGCTTTCATCCAATAATTCTGCCAATGGAGGGACATAAGGTGGAATCGTCTCTACGACCGGAATGTCTTCCGTTTCGATATTTTGGATCGAATAAGGCAAGTCAAAGCCAATGGCCGGAACAGTAATTTCAGGTTCAATGACCAAGGAAAGAACAGCCAAAACAGGGACACTTGCGGTTAGAAGGACAAGGAATCCTGCCGCCATCCGAACCAATCGGTTCTGACGAAGGGCAGAAGAAAAAGACCAAACCGGAACCTGCTCCCGAAGTAGTCGGGAGGAAAAGTCGGGAGATAAGCCTTCGTTGGGGTGCGCAAGACGCAACTCGTCGGCAAAAGCTTGGAGATCTTCCGGCAGTTGAGAATGAGTCATGAGTCCTCTCCTTCTCGACTAGGGTCCAAAGAAGAAGCCGAATCACGCAATCTTCTTAAAGAATAGAACACGCGTGACTTCACAGTTCCCACAGGCACCCCAAGAATGGAAGAGACTTCCTGATAAGGCAATCGCTGAAGAACGGCTAGCTCCAAAAGCTCGCGCGTCATGGGGTCGCACTGGGCCAAAAGCTGACGAAGAATCACAGCGCGATCCTTCCGCTCAGCGGCTGCAACAGGGCCTTCTTGGGGAGCTTCGCTATCGGGAAGGTTCTCCCCAATACTAATAGGCCGTTTTTTGCGGCGGGAATCAATCCAGAGATTCCGCGCGATTCGGAGCAAATAGGCATCGAGCCGACCAGCAGGTCGGTACCCCTGAACACTATTAAGCACGCGGACGAAAACATCTTGGACTAAATCTTCGGCGGTGGAACCCTGCGCCCCTTGCCGGATGAAAAAGCCTTTCAGGCGAGGTCCCATTTCCGCAATCAGCTGATCTAAGGCGTCCGGGTCACCTTCCCGGTAACGCACCAGTAAATCGCGAGGGCCTCCCATCATTGGCTCTTCGAAGGGTCAACGGGAGAGTCCGTGGGCGGGTTCACGGGTTTTCTTGCTTTTTGGGCCTCTTTTAGGGATTCCAAGAGCTCTCGAGCCCGCTGCGCGGGCGCGCTGAAATGCAACTGTCGCCCGCCTCCCTCCAGATGCTCCAAATGAAGCTCCAGGCGGTCAGTAGGCAACCAATCCCCCATCTTTTCAGCCCACTCCACTACCAATATTGAGGTGGGGAAGCGCTGGGCCAAACCCTCGGCGAGGAGGGATTCCAATCGCTCGAAAAAGTAGGCGTCCATGTGAAGAAGAGGTGTGATTCCATCATATTCGTTACACAATAGATAAGACGGCGAAGTCACTGGGGTAGCAATCCCCATTCCGTGCGCAATTCCTCGAGAAAAAGCAGTTTTCCCCGCGCCCAAATCCCCATAAAGGGCAATACAGTCCCCGCCCCGAAGGAAGGAGCCCAACAAGAAACCGAGAGATTCGGTCTCTTCTTCCCGAGAAGTTTGGCAAGAAAAATTAACTTCCATTCCAATCATGCCCCCACCCCACTAACGGCAAGGTGTATTCCTTCGCGTCCAAGAGCCAACGAAGCCCTCTTTCTGCTGTGATTTCCCCAATAATATGAAAACCGATTCGCTTTAAAAGAGGGTCTTGAAGCGCCCTCTTCGCCTGGCCCGGGCGAAGGGCTACCAAAAGTTCGTAGTCCTCTCCCTCGCCAACCGCCGCTTGCCAACCTTCATGATTATGCTTGAGACCACGCGAAAGGGGCAGGGCGTCGAGTTCGATTTGGGCGCCGACCTCGCTGGCTTCAAGAAGCCGAGGTAAGTCCCTCGCCAAGCCATCACTCAAATCCATCATGGCCTTGGCGCGGTATCTCTGAACTAAAGCGCGCCCTTCTGTCAAACGCGGTTCGGGTTTTAAATGGCGCCCCGATTGAACCGCTCCTCCCAACCGGCCTGTAACACAAAGCCAATCTCCAGCTTTTGCCCCACCCCGACCAGGATTGCGCCGTCGTCCCTCTTTCCCCAAAGCCGTGCAAGTTAAAACAACTGCGGGGGAATTGCTGATATCGCCCCCAATAACGGAGCAACCAAAATTCTCGGCCTCCTCCAAAAAAGCCCGAGCTAGACGCTTCATCCAGGCTTGTCCCTTTTCCCGGGGAGCTGCAATGGTCCAAGTCACCGCCCACGGTTGGGCACCGGCAGCAGCCAAGTCACTCAAGGTTCTCCGAAGAAGTTTTCGAGCCAGTTGCCCAGGAGAGACATCCTCCTCAGCATGGACCCCTAAAACAAGCTGATCCGTGGACACCAACAGAGGGGCTCCTGTGGGTGGATTCACTCGTGCACAATCATGTCCAGGTCCAGACAAACCCCTCCTTCGGCGAAACGCTTCGCGGAAGATAGTATGAAGGGCCTCTTCTCCCTCTTGACGTTGCCTCAAAACCACCCCCCACACTCGGGCCAGTCTGGCCTTACTCGCTTGGAATTCCTTTGGGTTCTGGGGCTGTGCATCATTGCTCTTGTGACGATTCTATGGACTCTACAGCTTGAACAGCAAAGAGCCCAAACACGACACGCAATTGATGGTCTAGAGCATCTCCGAGGGATGATTGAACTTTCAGAAGTCCCCCTGCAAAGCTCCCAAATTTGGGCTGGAAAGGGGACTCTACCCCAGTCTTTTCCCGAGCACCATCCTCTCGAGGATTTCCTTGGTGTTTCTTCTTGGACAGGACCCGACCCTTGGGGAGGCGCGTTTATCCTCCAACAGGTTCAGGGCGCGTGGTTCATTATGAGTTTTGGCCCAGACCATCTGGGCGACAAAGAAGACTTGGCTCTCCCAATTACGCGGTAAAAGCCGCACATAGCCCCGCAAGGCCCTTTTCATCTTTGGCTGCTCGGAGTACCGCCACACCATGAACTCCGGCATCTCGACAAGCTTGGACTTGCTCCACTGTCTGAATACCACCCAGAGCTATTACGGGGACTTCTTGGGAGCAGGCCCGCTTCAATTCACCCAAGCCTCTTGGCTCCAGAATACCTTTTTTTGAAGGGGTCTCCCAGATGGGGCCAAAGAAAACGGCCGAAGGCGCGTGGTTCTCCTGACATTTCTTCAGCTCATCCAAAGTGTGGGTGGCAAAGACTCGATGGGGCGACTCCAATGGAGAAGCCACTTCTGAAGGGAGGGAGCGACTCCCCTCCACGATGGCATCCGCACCACAAAGAGCGGCCCAGTCGCGCCGCCCATGGACCCCTAAAAATGGCGCCCTTCTTCGAAACGAGCGGAGAATCTCGATAGCCACTCGCTCTGAACAAATGGGTAATCGAAAACTCCAGGCCTGTGCACTCTTTGCAGATTCCATCCAAGCACTAGCCTCCTCTTTGCTTTGCAAATGGCTGGCAATCGCCCAGACTCCTTTCGGAATCTCAAGGAGCGGCTCGAAAGGCAACACCAAAATCGCGTACCCAAGATTGAAGCTTGTCCTCGTCTACTTTCGCTTCGACTTCCAGTGTGGACAAATCGAGTCGTTTAAGCCCAAGCAGATCAAGCTCCGGATGTAACTCAAGCCTGTCTAGGATTTCGGGCGCTTCACAAACTAAACGACCATCCGAATGAAAGGTCACCAAGCCATCCCGCCGTGCCCAGGATTCCATGGAGAAGAGAACGTTTTGAGGAAGAGGTGTCCGGGAAAGTCTTTCAAGAAGAGCTTTCATCGCATCAAGCTCAACTCCCTGTTGCAATCCGCGATGAATACTACCTGGAGTCATTCGATAATGGTACAGGCTATCGCTCAATTCACGCTCACAGAAACGGTCTAACTCATAGACCAACTCGTGAGAACGTTCATCGGGGAAGAGGACGACTTCGAAATCAGGGTTCACAACAATGTGTCCCGCTCCCTCAAGGTGACGGCCTGGAATCATCTCAAGGAGCTCCGCTCCCAACTTCGTTAAGCGAATCGCCGAAGCTCGACCAGTCTTCTCGTAACCCATGTCCACAATCCCAAGGATATACAAATGCTTTCGAATCCAATTGAACAGGTTCCAAGAAAGAGACTGGAGGTCAGCGGAAGACCTTACTGGGAAGGGGGCATCATCGAAACTCCCCTCTCGCTCAATAGCCTGTTCCACCAGGTAATGGTTCCTAGCAACAAACGGCAAGAACATAGCTTCGTACCAACGACCAGGCTCCATTCGCTTGATGTAACGCAAAGCAGTTCGACGAAGCGGAAGCTGGTGGGCCATATCACCTGGCAGCTCGCGATCTTCAATTAGCCAGTCCAACATCATCACTTGTTTGGCGTGGAGATCTTTCTCTAAAAACTCCTTACCCGCTGGTGTCATTAGAAAAGAACGCTCTCCTGTCCTATCAATCAGGCGGTAAGCAAGAGCAAAGCGGTACTCCAACTCAAGAATTTCGCGGCGGCGGAACTCTTTTCCTGGATTTGGGATGAGCTGCTCGGCGATGCGTTTCTCTGTGCTTTTAAAGATGGCGCCGCGCACCGTAAAACGGATAGTTTCGTCTCCAACAAAAGAAGCAAACCGAGAAAAGTTCGAAACAAAGTCGACTCCAATCGAAGCGACATCACAAGGAACAATTTCCTTGCTTTCGGCAGAACACTTCAGCCAAGCAAGCACGGCCTCATTAAAAATTGCCATGATTGGGCCGCGCTGCCGAATTCCATAGCATTCAAGATCAAACTCAGCGATTGTCCCAATAGTTTCCTCTTCAAGCACTTTCCGCAGCTGAATCAACTTTGGACCTTGAATGCCTTTGCGGACAAGTTCAGTAAGAGGGACAAGCCCCCCCCATTCCACAATCGCCCACTCCACAACCTCTCGAGTCTCCGCTTCCAGTTCCTCAATTCTTCCACAAAGGGCGGCTTCAGAAGCCAAAAACCGATACATCCGCCTAGCCGATTCAGGGGCTTTATCGCCTTCCCCTTGGCTGCGGAAGTGTTGCTCGAGGAACCCATGAAGGGTTAATAGCTCTTGGGTTTTCAGTTGGGCAGGAATGGCCTCCCCTAGAGCCTTCCTCAGCTCCGTGGGAATTACCCAGCGAGGGTTTCCATTTGAATCTTCTTCCCCAACGGGAGCAGAAAAACCTAGTGCGAACAGTTCGGCCAAAGCGGCTCGAAGGCCACCCGAGCGAATGCCAGAGCCCCTGAGACCCCCATGGATTTTGGGGAAAGTCAAGCCAGATTTTGGCCCTCCCAATAAGACAAAAAAAGCTGCGCCAGGATTGGGTGCTAAGGTTGCCTGAATTGCAGCAACCGTTGGAGGATCGAGCATTTTGGCTTTGAGTGCATCAATCAAAGCTAGGCGCTCCATCGGCGGAAGACCACCAATCCATTTTTCGTGCATCTCCAGCAGCTCACTGAGGGCCTTAGCACCAAGAGCCTGCTTCAAGGAAAACGTCATAAGCACCCCCCACCTTCGTGCAAGGTTTCTGGCGTCAAAATGTCATAGGAATAGCCTTGTTCAGTCAAAAATCTCTGTCTCTTTTCACCATATTCTTGGTCCACTGTTGCTTCAGTCACCAAAGAGTAAAAGTGAGCTGTTCCGCCATCAGATTTGGGTCGCAAAATTCGCCCAAGGCGCTGAGCTTCTTCTTGCCGAGACCCAAAAGTCCCAGAAACCTGAATCGCAACTTGGGCGTCTGGCAAATCAATTGCGAAGTTACCCACTTTGCTCAAGATAAGGACTTTCTCTTCACCGTCACGAAAAGCTTGGTAGAGTTCTTCTCGTTCGTCATTAGGGGTTTTCCCGGTAATCAAAGGAGCGCTTAGTTCCGATTTCAACTGTTCTAGCTGGCGAATGTATTGCCCAATGATGAGAGTGCGTTCGCCTCGATGTTTCTCAAGGAGCTCGGAGAGAACCGCATTCTTCTCAAGGTTCTCTGTTGCGAAGCGGAACTGCTGACGCCGGGGCATCGATAGGTAGTCCATTCGCTCTTCTTCCGAGAATGGAACACGCACCTCAAGGCAGGCAACGCTTGCAATGTAGCCTTTGCGTTCGAGATCCTTCCAAGGGGCGTCATATCGCTTGGGCCCAATCAAACTAAAGACTTCATCTTCTTTGCCATCTTCTCGAACAAGGGTCGCAGTAAGGCCAAGTCTGCGACGAGCTTGAATGTCTGCTGTTGCCCGGAATACCGGCGCAGGCAAAAGATGGACTTCATCATAAATAATCAATCCCCAATCGCTTTGTTCAAACAAACCGAAGTGCAGGAATTCTTCTTCCTTGCTCTTCCGATAGGTAAGCATTTGATAAGTGGTCAAAGTAACTGGACGAATTTCTTTGTTCTCACCTGAGTATTCCCCGATTTCTTTTTCGGTCAGATGGGTTTTGTCCAAAAGTTCTCTACGCCACTGGCGCAAGGCGACCGTATTCGGTGCGAGAATCAAAGTGTGCGCAGCTACCGCTTCCATTACAGCCATTCCGACAACTGTTTTCCCTGCACCACAAGGAAGGGAAACTACTCCGCTCCCCCCCAAAGCAGTGCCCCCCTTATAAAAGGATTCCACCGCTTGTACTTGGTAGGGCCGCAGGGAAAATGGATTCCCTTCAATCGTTTGGCCTCGCAAATGGATTTCTAGAGGCGTGCCATCTCGATAACCAGCGTGGTCTTCAACAGGGTAGCCAAGGTGGATCAACCTTTCCTTCACCAATCCACGATTACCGTGAGGGCAAAAAGATATGCCTTCCTTGCCATCAACATCTTCAAGAAGCCCAGCAAGTTCCGGATCGTGAAGTAGCCCACGGAATACTCGCGGCTTACTACAAGTCAAGCGAAGTCGGTTTTCGTCGAGCTCCATACGGAACATGCCGCATCGCCCAAACCAAGTCTTGAGTTCGGTTTCAAAGTTTTGAGGCACTCCATACCGAGCCTCTTTCCTAAGGGTAGAGAGAACATTCCGAACAGATAGACCTGTCGCAGCGGCGTTCCAAACAGAAATCGGAGTAATGCGATAAGTGTGCAAATATTCAGGTGATTTCACCAGCTCGGCAAACGGAAGCAGGAAATCACGCATTTCCTCAAAGCGTGGATGAGCCGTCTCCAGGACCATACTGAGGTCACTTTGGAGGATGAGAGGGGGGACAGATTCGCTCAAACTTCTGAGAAAAGGGCCAGATGATGCTCTTTCCATTCTGGCGTGCTGCCAGTGGAGAGGTAGCCCTTCATTGTAGACAGAACTTTCGAAGCCTCCAAGGGCTGAAGCCCCCCTAAAACCGTAAAAATACGGCAATCTGCCAATTCGCCCCCATTTGCCAAATAGGCAATAAGGGGGCAAAGGGAGCGGTCCCCTAGGGGTAACCTCTGTAGCGTTTCCTGGAGGGGATAGTCTCCGAGCCCAAACTCGCAGGCAAGCTCAAGTGTTCTCGCCAATCGTGGCGAATCGGCGAAATGGCGTAGAAGCTCAGAGAGGGTTGCCCCGCCCAAGTTGCGCCAGCTGAGTCCTCGCAAATCTAATCTTGCAGCGAGGGGACTCCAACCGGTTCCTCCACAGGGAGCGCAAGGGAGAAATAGCTCTGGGTGAAGGAATCTCCCTCTCTTCCCCAAGCATTCCTGACAAGAGAGCGTTGAGCCGAGCAATTTCAAATCAGCTTCTTTCCAGCCCTTTTGGCGCGCCTCTTCCGTTGCCAAAAACTGCTCTAGCAAAGGCAACTCTAAGCCCAATGCTCGCCCAATCGTGTCACTGGGTTTACAACGAGTCGGGAAACTCCATTGATTCCCGTCAAAACCCAAGGAGAACTGAACAGGTTTAAGAGAAGTAGCGCCCTCACTCGTCGCTCCCTCCTCAAAGGCCGGAAAATCTTCCGTCGGGAAGATGCCCTCAGCGTGTGTCCATTGATGTCCGGCTTTCCCTTCCAATTCATTCGCAAGGCGTTCAGCCAGCTTGACCGGAAGTCCTGCTAATGGCTGATCGTGCAAGAGCACGACACCTTCAACAGGGAACAGCAACCATCCGACGAACCGTGCCAACCTTTGCTCAAACTCTTGAAGTTTCCCCCATGATGTCGAAGCCTTCCTGTCTAGCAGGGAGGTGCCGTGCAATAGCCGCAAAGCTTCTTCAAACTTAGAGGGCTCCTTGCTTGCCTGAGTGACATGAGAGAAGACATCGCCACAATCCATCTCCATTAGTTGGGCATGGGTTTGCTTGTCTAGAAAGAAATCGAGTTCGGCTGCATCCTCTGGGTCACCCCGCCCACAATCTGGACAGGACCCCGTTTTGTATTGAAAGGCTCTAGAACCTGACAAAGCATAAAGAACACCCTTTCCAAGGAGGCAAGCGTGGTGCTCCAAGTCTTGCAAACGATGTTCGATGTCGGATGAATCATCGAGGACAAAGCGGTCCAAGAGAAGTTCATCCTGCCGTTCGACAGAAACTCCTTTCTGGAGGAGAATATTCTCTCCGCCACGCAGAATTCGGCGAAAGCCGGCTGCGAGAAGAATGGCAGTGGGTGGCACTTCGCCATTGCCAAGACGTGGCATCGTAGACCAAGTCAAGTTCTTCCCGACTAGACCACCCTCCTGTTTTAATGCAGCATTCAAAGAAGGCCATGGACCTTGCCCTCCACAGTCAGCGCATTTACGTTCTCCCTCCTGGCGAAGAATTTTCAGAAGGGTATTCTCCAAGCCAAGCACCCCAAGCACGGGCGTGGAACGGGGTGGCTCGCTTGGCCACGCAGTCGGCGGGAGGGCGAAATGAATCTCGGACCTTTGCATGGGTTCCAACAGATCGGCAGCCAAAGGCGAACGTGTAGCGAATTCTCGGGCAAGGGCATCTTCAAGTGTCTGCCTCCCTTCTCTTCTTCGAGATTCCGGGAGAGCCCCACCTCGCAAGGGTTGTGGAAGCTTCGGCGAAGAGGACGGAGTTTCTCCCGAAGTTCTTGAGGCCAGCCAAAGGCCGGTCGGGGTCTTAGCCTTCAACAAGCTTTCGGCGGAACCCTCGAAAATAAGGTGGCCACCATACTTTCCAGCACCCGGCCCTAACTCCAGAACCCAATCTGCTGCACGAAGAAAGAGTTCATTATGTTCGACAATCAAAAAGGAATGTCCGTCTTGAGTCAAACTACGAAGGACTTCAACCACTTGACGTGATTCTTCCAAAGGAAGCCCCAGGCATGGTTCATCCAAGAGGAATAGTTTCGGGCGGTCGGCTCTACCCGAGGCAAGTTCTTTAGCCAAAGCAATCCGGCTACGTTCCCCCAGGGACAAATTACGACCGCGCTCACCAAGAGACCGCTCTCCCATTCCTAACTGAATCAGCAATTGCAAACATCGCCGAAACCGCCCCTCCCTTGGAACTCTCTCGAGTAACTCAACTAGCGGTGCTTGAAGCCAGTTTCGTAAACTTCGGGAGCGCAATCGAACTTCAAGGAGGTCCGTTCTAAGGCCAAGAGACTCGCATTCGGGACAGGGCATCCGATCTAAATCGACTCCATGTCCGTGACAAGATGAGCAGGCGCCCTTCCCCTTCAGTGCAGTGAAATCTGAAGGGTCTAGGCCTCGAATTCGTCCCTCCTCTCCGTTTGCAAATTCGGAGCGAATGTCAGCCCAAGTGCCTGAAAGGGTGGCCACGGTGGAGACTGCAGCCGACCCCAAAGCGCGTTCCAACAAGACAGCCACGCCACCATTTGGCAACCTACCTCGAAAGCCAGTTCCTGCTCGCAAACGAGGAATGACCTCTTCCTCCAATAGAGTTGTCTTCCCGCTTCCGCTCACCCCCGCAATAGCAACGACCCCATTCATAGGGATGCTGAGCTTGGGAATCTCGAGGTGCCTCGTTGTTAAATCCGTAAATCCTATTGGGTCAGAAAAATCTTTGTCCCGCGGCAAAAGAAAAACCTCCTGAATTCCCGTCAACTCATCTCGCTTCCCATGAGCAACGACTTCTCCACCTCGAGGGCCGCCGCCAGGGCCTAAGCGCACCCACGCATCTGCGCCTTCAATAAATTCACGGCTCGGGTCTGCTGTCAAAACGGTGTTTCCTTGAGCAACGAGCTCCTGAAGAAGCATCACCAAGTTTTTACGCTCACGACCATGCAAGCCCATTCCTGGCTCGTCGAACAAAACCATTTGATCGCATCGCACCTGACTCAACAAGCTCGTCAGCTCCAGCCGCCTTGCTTCACCCAAGGAAAGCGAACCCAATTTGCGGTTAATATCCAAATGGCCAAGGCCGGTGCGGATTAAATAGTCCAAACGACGGTCGGAAGCTTTGCTCTCACTCTCAAAAAGTCCACGCCAGTCAAGAGTACTGGCAGAGCGCCACTCCCCACAGGTCTTTCCTTGAAGTACCCAAGAAGCATCCCATTCGGAATTGACTTCCGCCCCAATTTGCAATATCTGCTCTGGTTCTTGAGATGGCAAAACCAGCTGACAATTTGGACAAGCATGTGGCGGGGCAAATTCCTCAACCTGCCCTCCCCATTGAATACGCATAGTCCGCAAACGATTCCAAGCTTCGGTGACTGCAAGCTCGAATCGTTTCTCTCGCTCGCGTTTCCAGCGGAATCTATCCAGAAGCAACCAAGACGAGGGTGAGAGTTGTTCTGGGGCCTCCTCAATTCTCTGGACACCCTCTGGATTGAGATAACGGGTCCAACCTCCATGGAGTAGTTGGTCTCTTTCTTCACCATGGGCTTCAGAACAGACAAACACTTTGTCATCGATGGTGAACTGCTTTGCAACCTTTTGAATGCCGCGAAGCGATTGTGGGCGCCACTCCTCACCGCAATTAGAACACCGCCGATCCCCCTCCATGTAGACGGCGTGGGCGAGGGTGGGCCAAAGGTTGAGAGCATCTGCAAGTAGGCTCTTCCTTCGATTCCTTGGTATTTCCCCGACCCAAGTCACCATCGGCTGCAGACCCTCAACTGAATCTGCGAGAGAATCAAGCCAAGGCTCGTTGCCGCTCGGTAGAGCACGAGGGTCTTCGAGGATTCGAAACCGCTTCTTGGCGACAGGCTCCAAAACTCCAAACAGAAGAGCGCTCTTACCCGCGCCACTGGGGCCAAAGAGGGCTGTCCATTCTCCGAGAGGAAAATCCAAGTCAATGGACTGCAAATTTCCTGCACGTAAGCCGCGAAGCTCAAGCCCCGTCATTCTTTCTTTTCAGCCGCGTCTAAATCTCCCAGGTTGGGGTAGTCCGGTTCACGACCCCGAAGAAGGATTTCCCGAACCTCATCAACCAGCTGAGAAGGGCCTGCAAGAATGTTTTTTTCGTGCAGCCAATCACCTCCTGGAACAATTGTGTCCACGGTCCCATGAGCCTCTGTAACAAGAAGCGCGCCTGCGGCGACATCCCAAGGGCTTAGGTGCAATTCCCAAAATGCGTCCAACTTGCCTGCGGCGACATAAGCAAGGTCGATTGCAGCAGAACCCATCCGGCGAATCCCACGAACCTGAAGAAACATTCGATTAAAATTTTCGAGATTGTTTTCGGCTAGCTCGTTTCGACGGTAAGGGAAGCCGGTTGCCAAAACAGAATCCATTGTTTCGGTTTTACTGGAAACTCGAATAGAAGATTCGTTGAGATAGGCTCCCCCTCCGAGGGTTGCAAAAAAAGTTTCTTTCAAGACAGGGAGATGCACAACCGCCAAATCAGGTTTTCCATTTGAAATTCGGGCAATCGAAACAGAAAAGAATGGCAAACCTTGCACAAAATTCACGGTCCCATCCAGGGGGTCAATACACCAGGTTGTGGTGTTCGCCCCAGGACGGAGTCCGCCTTCCTCGGCCAATATCTCATCCTTTGGGAATCGGCTTTGAATTTTTGAGACAAGAAAGCTTTCGCAATCACGATCTACTTGAGTAACCAAATCTCGCGCAGAGGACTTGGTCTCCACATCAGCACTTTGGAGCTGGCTCCGGCCTTGCATCAGAAGCTGACCTGCCTCCTCAGCGATTTGGCGAGCAAAATCTAAGACAGAGCTTAGCGAGGGTTCCATTTCTTCAAGACTTCTCGAAGAGCAGCCTCCCTCATTTTCTTAAAGCGGTTGTTGTGGGTGCGAGGCTTTCCATCTCGGACATAATTCACCAAAAAAGAAAAGACAAGAACGTCATCTTCCCCTGCAAGAAGATAGCCGGAAAGAGAACTGGCGCCATGAATCCACCCAGTTTTGGCATGAACTCGGGATGGTTGGAAAATCGGCTCCTGAAACCAACCCTTCGAACTCCCCTCCGCGCCCGAAATGGGGAGCGAATCGAAAAAGGTAGCTCCTTCTTCCTGAAGAGCCATGTGTGCCAAAAGAGAACAAAGGTCCCGTGGGGATGCTTCGTTTCCTTGCCCAGCACCGCCTCGGGCTAAGCCACTCCCATCTGCCAGGTTTAAAGTCTTCGGAGTCCAGCCACTTTGTTGAAGAGCAGCACGAACGGCTTGGGCTCCGCCAGAAAAATCAGCTGGAAATCCAGACTCAGCAGCAAGAGTCCGCATAAGAACTTCGGTGACATAGTTGTCACTATCCTTATTGGCCACAGCAAGAGCCTCGGCAAGAGTCCAACCAGAATGAAACTCAAGTACGAGCTCTCCAGGATGACGCACGCTTTCGTCTGCGGCCCACCGAAACTTGGGAAGCAGCACTCCACGTTTGCGAAGCCCTTCTTGGGCCCAGAGGGCAAAAACCTCTCTAGAGTCTTTGACCGCCAAGCGAATTTCTCCATTTCTCCGAAGGTCGCCACGGACGGCAAGAGAGAAATCACCTTCCCACCAAGCGGACAATCCCTTCCCTCGTCCAGTGTCTCTAGAATTGATTTTCAACGCAGGTTTCAAGGCAGGCTGAAAAACAAGCTTTCGTCCTTTGACACTGACAGAAAGACAATTCCCTTCAACGGCCAACGCCGATATCGGAGCGCACCAAACATTCTGCCATTGTTCCTCTGGCCACAATGCATGCCTTTGAGCTCCTTGAAAAAAGGAGTTGTCGAGGAGAAGCTCGGGTACAGACGTCACCCCCCTTTGCTTTAGTTTTGCAGCAATCCCATCCAATAGCTTCTCACCATAATTTCCTGCGGGAGTTTCCCGGAGGGATGGGTCCCCTCCCCCAACGATAGTCAATTGGTTTTCGGAAAGAAACACCTTAGTGCGCCACCGATAGGACGGTCCCAAGCGAAGAAGAGCCGCTGCTGTTGTAAATAATTTTGTATTTGAGGCAAGGACCATCGCCTTGTCCGATTGATATTCCCAAATAACATTTCCTTGCAAATCCTGAACCAAAGCCGCTACTTCAATCCCCTGTTCTGCATCAACTGGACGAATGACAGGGTCCTGACCCCAGAGCGGGATGGCAAGGAGAATAAAAACCGGCAAAGACCTCAGCAAGAGAGTCAAAAGCGAACCCCGTCAAAAGCGAAAACCCACGCAAGAGCCAAAAACTCCCGCGCTACCCAAGTCATTTTTTCATAAGCAATGCTCTCGGGCACATCACCAGGTTTGTGATAGACAGGGTTATCGGCAATGTTCCCTTCAAAAAAGAAGAGGGCCGGAACTCCCTTTTCGTGGAAAGAGTAGTGGTCGCTACGAGTAAACAAATCGCGGCCGTATTCCACATCTAACTTCAGTGGATTTTGAATTCGCTTATGGAGCTTCTTAATGGTTTTCAAGAGCTTTGGCTGACTCCACAATCCTCCAATATTCATGCTCTTAGGGCTTGTTCGGGCAATCTGGTCCATGTTTAGCATCGCCACAGTTTCCTCGAGTGGATGGACAGGCTCGCGACAATAGGCCCGGGAACCTAAAAGCCCGAGTTCCTCGCCGGAGAACCACAGCAAAAGAATGTCTGTTTTGGGCTTCGTCCCGGCAAGAGCTTCCGCAACCTCAAGAAGAGCAGAGCTTCCACTCGCGTTGTCATCCGCGCCAGGATGAAGAGCACTGGGGGAACCCCAGAAAACTCCGGAGTAATTCATTCCAACATGGTCTAGATGAGCGCCAAGGATTAAAGCTTCACCGCTTTCATCCGTTCCACGAATCCAAGCGCCCAAGTTGTCATACTCTCTTTTCTCAAGGCCCCACTCAACATCGCACTCCACCTCCACGTTCCGGGGTGCCTTTAACAGTTTTGGCCGACGTTTCTTTTTCAAACTTTCGTAATAATCTTTCAAGTCCGTTCCAAAAATTTCACTCGCCACATCTAAAGACAAAGACATCACAGGAATAGAAGGCCAAGGAGAGCGCTTGTTAATTTGCTCCAAGCCCATCCCGCCAAACAAAGGCACCGGCAACATTCCAGGAAGGGCTGAGGTTGTGTCAGGAAATGCCGCAGGATCCGGAACAATCACAAGCGCCTTTGCGCCAGACCGGTAAGCGGATTTCACCTTTTCCGTAAATCTCGAATACTTAGTTGGTTTATCGCCATCAAAAGTCTTTGACTTAGGGTTGTCAGCATGTGGCTCGCGAGTGAAGGCAAATACGATTTTCCCCTTAACTTTCTTTTCTGGGAGATCCTGCCAACGCTCGTTTCGAGCATCCACAGCAAAGCCAACAAATACGGCTTCAGCGCGAACGCCGCCCGATCGGGAGCCAATGACAGGGGTAAGCGCTTTTCCACTTTCAACCGCAAACTCTTTCTTTTTGGAGTCAGTCCAAGTGAGCACAGATTTTGGAGCAACAAGAGAATCCATTCCCCATGGAAGTCGATAGCTCCCTTCCTCGCCAGCAGGCTCCAACCGCAAAGCGCGCAAATGTTCCTCAACATAAAGGGCAGCTTTCTCAAATCCAGGAGAGCCTGTCCCTCGCCCCTCCAGTTCAGGGCTCGCGAGGTAAGCAACATGCTCGGAGCATTCTTCGACGGTGATCGTTTCAATCGCGAATTCCAAACCTTCAGCGGGGGCCTGAAGGGGAATGAGAAGGAAGAGTGGAACAAACATTATTCGGAATACCCTTGGGGATGAGCTCGATGCCACTGGACTGCAGTTTCTATCAGGGTGTCGAGTTGAGTCCATTCCGCTTCCCAACTCAATTCAGCCTTTGCCAAAGCCGGATTGGCGACAAGCATGGAAGGATCGCCGTCTCGCCGCTCGCCCTCGATGAATGGGACGTCACTTCCTGTAGTGCGCCCAACCGAATCGAGGATTTCTCTCACACTCACCCCAACTCCCGTCCCAATATTCCACGCACCAGAGGCCCCGCCACCAACCAATCGTTTCAAGGCGGCCAAGTGGGCCGAAGCCAAGTCCAAGACATGAACGTAATCCCGGATGCAAGTGCCATCAGGAGTGTCCCAATCGGTTCCAAAAACAGTCAGTGGACCGTGCTGTCCAAGTGCTGCTTGAACAGCCAAAGGAATCAAATGGGTCTCGGGGTGATGAGCTTCGCCGTGACTGGCATCTGGTTCAGCTCCCGAGGCGTTGAAATAACGAAGAGCCGCATAAGAACCGTGTCCAGCCAAGTCTCGATCTCTTAATAATCGCTCCACGGCCAGCTTCGTATTCCCATAAGGGTTGACAGGATTTTTCGGATGATCTTCAGAAAGAGTCTCCGTCATTGGGACTCCGTAAGTTGCGCAAGTAGAACTAAACACAAAGGGAACTCCCTCTAATTGTTCGCAGAGAAAAATAACGGGGACCACATTCGCGCGCCAATAACGCAAAGGCTGTTCCACACTTTCTCCAACATAAGCGCGAGCAGCAAAATGAATCACACCCTCAAACTGGTGGCCATCCAGAAAATGATGAACTGCCTCCCGATCGAGAAGTTCCAACTCATGGAACTCACCATCCCAAGCGCCTCGATGGCCTTCGGAGAGGTTGTCCACTACGGTGACCTCATGACCGTTATTCCGGAGGAATCTGGCTGTGACACTACCGATGTAACCACAACCTCCAGTAACTAAGATTTTCATGACTTCGTTTCTCTTGGGGGAAGATGCGTTCTGCAAGGAACACCATAGCCTATTAGATTCAAGAGCGCATACAAGCCGCAAACTCCTCCCAAAATCGAGGAAAGGACTTGCTGACGCAACTTGGATTTTGAACCTCAAGACCAGCAATCCCTGCGGCCATTGCCAAGCGGTGGTCACCAGAAGAATCGAAGGGCTCTTGGAGCTTCGTCGAGGAAGGCAGGAGGGTGATGTGAAGAGTGTCCTCTCCTTTGACCACCACTTCTCCACCAGCCGATTGTGCCAAGCGTATCATGCCGTCAAAGCGGTCCGACTCCTTGATTTTTAAGCGGCCAAGCCCACAAAACAAAATTCCAGATGGAAGAGATGCCGCAAGGATGGCTAAAGCTGGACCCGCATCGGGAAATGCATCGATGTTTAAGCTCAGAGCCCGCTCAGGGACTTTCCCTGTTGATTTCCACATGGTGCCTTCGGCCTCCAAAAGACCTTCGCCGACAAGCCAGCGACCGACCGAAGCTTCAGGATGTTCATCACTCCATTCGCGCTCAAAAACAAGTTCCCCGCCATGAAGACACAGAGCAACCAAAAAGAAGGTCGCCCCAGAAGCGTCAGCAGGTATTGAAAAACACCGTTCTCCACGCTGGCTCAATTCCGAAAAATTCGAAATCATATCTTGGGTCATCTTGAAATAGCCGGAGGAGACTCTTTCCTCTGGGAGGATTAACTGCACATCACCCCGCGCCTTTGCAGCAAGGGCTAGACCGGAAAGAAATTGACTGCTCAACTCGCCCGGCCCTACCCACTCTCCGCCTGAAAGGGGGCCGCCTGAAACTTCGATGCACTTCCTCCCCTCTTTTTGAAAGAAACGAATTTCACACCCTTTTTGCTGTAAAAAATCTAGAAGAGGTCCGTGAGGTCTCCTCATGAGAGCGTCACTTCCGGACAAAAGGATTGGCCCTTCAGAAAGGCCTGCCAAGGCAAGAAGGAAACGCAGGTTTGTCGCCGCTTCGCCTGCATCCAAAAGAGCCGAGGTGCTTGGCGGGACTCCATCCCACCCCCTGACCTCTAGCCCTTCTTGAGAGGAGGAAAAAGATGCTCCCCAAGCCCGAAGAGCTCTCTTCAAATAAGTCGTGTCCTCACATTCACTCAGGCCACGGAGGCACCAGGCCCCCTCACTAATCGCGGAAAGAACCAAAGCGCGTGCAGAAGCTGATTTGCATCCAGGCAGCTGAATCGGAACTTTAGGGGATAAGGGCGGCACACTATGAAGTTTAAGGGTGCGCTCGCTAGAATCTGCGTCATGAGCTGCCCCTCCCCTTCAACAGCCCTTTCTCCTGGTTACGCTGGTGGATTAGAGATTCCAGGCTGGGATTTTTTCTACAAAGGCAAGGTACGTGACCTGTATCAACACCCCAACCACCCAGACCACATGCTGATGGTTGCGACCGATCGCCTTAGCGCTTTCGATGTGGTCATGGAAGAGACGGTTCCAGACCGAGGTCGAGTTCTCACCCATATCACCGAGTACTGGCTGAACCAGGTCTCGGACTTAATCCCCGCTGCAAGAGTTACGGTTGAGCCATCCGAAATTCCGGACCTTCCCCAAGAATTCCATGACGCCCTTCGCGGTCGTGCGACTTGGACGCGGCGTGCCGAAAGAGTCAATGTCGAGATTGTCCTTCGTGCTTTCCTTGCCGGTTCGGGTTGGCGGGAATATGAAGCCAATGGATCCCTCTGGGAGCACCAACTCCCTACGGGCCTTCAAAAATCTTCTCGCCTTCCAGAGGTTCTCCATACTCCGACCACCAAGGCGGAAATAGATGAGCCTATCACCTGGGCGGAGGCCGTTGAGTTGATTGGTTCGGAGGAGGATGCCGCCTTAATTCACGAAGTCGCTCTCAAAATTTTCAAAGAAGCTGCAAACACCGCATCTTCAAAAGGGGTTCTTCTGGCCGACACAAAATTTGAATTTGGCCGCATTGACGGAAAGCTCGTCTTGATTGATGAGGTTATGACCCCGGACAGTTCTCGCTACTGGCCTGAAAACGAGGTGGTCGAGGGTGCCGAACCACCGAGCTTCGACAAAGAGATTGTCCGAGCCTATCTGCGTTCCTTGACGGATTGGAATCGCAAGCCACCTCCTCCGACGATTCCAGCTGAAGTGATTACCCAAACGCGAAGCCGCTACCTGGAAATCTGCGAAATCCTTACAGGTAATTCTCCCGTCTGAGAGCAACCTCCATTAGGGCTACATCAGACGGGCTAATGCCCGCCAAGCGGCCAGCCGCACCGAGGGTAGCTGGCTGAAAACGGCTGAGGCATTCTTTGGCTTCGTTGCGCAACCCGCGCACTGCCTGGAAATCGAATCCGTCGGGGATAGAAGCCTTTTCTCGTTCCCGGCTTCCTTCGACCCACTCCTGTTGGCGCTTCACATAGCCTTCATAAAGGATGTCAGCTTCGAGAATTCTCCATTCCTCATCAGACAATCCTAATTCTTGAGGGAGTTTTAGAGTTTCTTGAATGGAATCGATTCCGGTGTCCGTCCGGCGGAGCAAATCCACTAAACGTTTGGGCGAAGAAGGTGTCGAGGATGTCTCAGGGACAGGAGTTTTCTGCAGCCACTCCTTCGCTTCGGCAAGGCGAGCCAAACGAGACTCCATTCTTCCGTAGCGGTTCTGAGAAACGACACCTAGCTTCTGTGCCATGGGGGTCAGGCGGCGGTCGGCGGTGTCATGGCGCAATAGAAGTCGATGCTCAGCACGACTTGTAAACATCCGATATGGCTCCGAGGGGTCCGAGACCACCAAGTCGTCAATCAAAACCCCGATGTAAGCCTCGTGCCTTCCCAAGATAAAGGGTTCACGTTTTTGAAGTTTCAATCCCGCATTCAATCCAGCCATCAATCCCTGAGCGGCGGCCTCCTCGTAACCACTTGTGCCACAAATCTGTCCAGCAAGGAAAAGTCCGGGATACTGATCAACTTCCAAGTTAGGCCGAAGGACTCTAGGGGCAACAAAAGTGTATTCAACGGCATACCCTGGTTGAACAATCTTGGCTTTTTCAAGACCAGGAATGGACCGCACGAATTCGTTTTGAGCCTCAACCGGCAAGCTCGTCGAAATGCCATTTGCATAAAGGACATTGGAATCAATGCCTTCTGGCTCTAAGAAAACGGTGTGTTGCCCGCGGTCTTGAAATCGAACAACCTTGTCTTCCAAAGATGGGCAATACCGAGGCCCTTTCCCTTCAATGCGCCCCGTATACATTGGGGCAAATTGAAGATTCTCCCTAACAATCTGATGAGTCCTCGAATTAGTTCGCGTAATCCAACAAGAAATTTGTTCGCGGTCAATCGAGTCAGTCAGGAAAGAAAAGGGGACTGGGGTTGGGTCGCCAGGTTGCTCTTCCATCACCGCATAGTCCACAGAATCGGCAGCCAGTCGAGGTGGGGTTCCAGTTTTCAATCTGCCTACTGGCAAACCAAGCTTGGAAAGAGAAAGGGATAAAGCATCAGAAGCGGCTTCCCCCACCCTGCCTCCCGAACATTGCTCCAAACCCGTAAACAGAACCCCGTCCAAAAAGGTACCCGTGCAAAGAACTACGGTCGGAGCATGGAGCTGGCTTCCGTTACTCAAACCCAGTCCGCGCACTTCTCTGCTCTCATTGAAAAGAAGATGACTCGCTTCCGCGTCAATAAATTCAATCTCAGAGGAGTTCTCTAGCACTTCCTGCACTCTCTCCTCATAGCTAAGGCGACAACATTGAGCTCTTGGAGATTGCACGGCACGACCTTTGCTTGTGTTCAATAAGCGAAATTGAATCCCAGAAGCGTCTGCGGCAACGCCCATCAATCCACCCAAAGCATCAATCTCTCGGGCGAGCTGCCCCTTACCAACTCCCCCGATTGCTGGATTGCAAGACATCCTTCCAATAGAACGTGAGTCATGGGTCACCAACCCAACTGAATGTCCCATCCGGGCGGCCGCATAGGCGGCTTCCGCACCGGCATGACCTCCGCCAACTACGAGGACATCGAACTTCTTTTCCATTTCACAAGCTTGGGTTAATTCCTAAGAATCCGTTATTCTAGCGCGTTGAGGTCACTTCCTTGTTCACCCCTCTTCTCCTCAACCTACTTCTATCCGTCCCCCTAACCCAAAACGGTGGGGTAGAGGATTTGCTCGCTCGCTTGGAAGCGAAGTTCGCAACCGAGCGCGCCCAGGCCGCCTCCGTGTGGACTGAGCACGGACCGGCATACCTAGCGAATCCATCCCAAGAGACCGTTGCCCCCATTCTGGCTCAGGCTCCTTTTATTCAAGAACCCCTTCTTGCGGACCTTTTTGACCTGTCCTCCACTTCAGCTATACGCAAGCCACTCTTAAAGGCGCTAATCCAGTGCATGGATTCTTCGGGCGCAGACTCCTTGGCAGCTAATATTCATGATTTGACGCCTTCCGAATTATCCATTTGCTTCCCTGCTCTTCTGCAAAAAAACTCCTTTCTAGCCGAGTGGACTATCCGCTCCTACCTCGAGCACGAGGATGCGGACCTTCGCTTTCTTGCCCTAGAAAACCTTCTCCTCTTTGGCTCTGCACCCTCTTGTCCCGCTTGGGTAAAGCGGCTTGACCTTGGAGACTCTCCCCCGATTCGACTCGGCCAATTGCTTCTTTCTCTAAGCGACCGCCAGGACCTTCCAAGTCTTTTCGAAGTTCCCGAAGCTTTTTTTGCTGCTCATCATGATGACGTGGTCCATGGAACCCTTTCCCTCTTGCTCGCCTTCCCCTCCAAGGGGGCCGAAGAGTTTGCTCAAGAAATTGCCCTCGACCTTACTCGCCCTGCCCTCATTCGAACTCTGGCTGTCCAAGTCATTGAGAAGAGCACTCCTCTTTTCCGTTGGCGCCGCTCCCAACGAGAGTTCACTTACTTTTTAAAGTCTCACTCAAAGGACCCACTTGCGATACCAATCGCTTGGACTGCTCATCGACTGGGTGAAAAATCGGCAACGAAGTTTTTATCCAAAGATTTAAAGGACGCCGTTCGGAAAAACCCGAAAGATTGGCGGCTACGACTTGATTATGGGAAACGCCTTGTTGAGCTTTCGGAGTTTTCGGATGCCTACAAGGAATACCGAAATATTGTCCAAGATCTCGAGGGAACACCAGCCTACCGTTCTATCCCCCGCGAGTCCTGGTTGTTTGCTGCCCGCGCAGCCTGTGGAGCTCGAAGGATGTCCGATGGCGCTGACTGGCTCTCCAATGCAAGGATGAGTCCGAGAGAACTGGAGACCTATAAAAACTTGCCCGAATTCAAAGCCGCTCTGAGCAAGCCCGCTTTCAAAAAGCTCTTTGGGCTACGTTAGATCAGCTAGGCCACTTGGCTTCTGCCGAAGAAGCGGCGAAGCCCTCTGCGAATGTCCATGAGCAAGAGGAATCCAACAGGGACAAGAACCAAAGTCATTACGGTGGCGGACAGCATGCCAAAGATGAGGGCTTTGGCCATTGGGGCCAAAAACTTTGCCTGACCTGTTGAGAAAAATGCCAGTGGGGTCAAGCCACCAATGGTGGTTAAAGAGGTAATCAGGACAGGTCGCATCCGAACAGAACCAGCCCGCAATACAGAAGCTACGAGACCATGGCCGGCGCGGCGATGCTTATTAACAAAGTCCATCAGCACGAGAGCGTCGTTCACAGCAACACCAGACAAGGCCAACATTCCCAAGGAAGTCATAAAGGATATCGGCTCACCGATTAGAGTGAACCCAAAGAGTACCCCAAGGGCAGCAAAAGGAACTGAGGCCATCACCACGAAAGGCTGGGAGTAGGATCTAAAAAGGAAGGCCAATAAAAAGTAAATAATAAAAAAGGCCATGCTGAGAGCGCCAACGAGCGAGCTCATGGACTCTCGAGTTTGTTCTTGGTCTCCCCCATAATCCAAACTTACTGAAGGGAATTGCTGGCTTATATCTGCAAATTCCTGGATAACCTGAGCAAGCACTTCTCGGGCGTTCGTTTCCAAAGTCACATCACCAGTGATCGTTATAGAGCGCTTTCTATCTCGGCGAACAACCTCAGCAAGCCCTCGACTCTCTTCAAGATTTGCGACTCGTTCCAATAGGACACTTTGACCGCTGGCTGTTTTTACCCGAAGACTTCTCAAAAGAGCAAAGCTATATCGCGCTTCCTCTGGGTTCCGAACAAGAAGATCTGCCGGATTTCGCCCCAATCGAAGGATTGCGGAACGATCACCGTAAAAGGCACCTAATACTTGCCGAGCCAATTCGACTTCCGTGAAGCCAAGTTGGCGCCCCTCCTCTGTAAGCAAGAATCGAACCTCCCGCGCGCCAGGGAGAAGGTCATCCTTCACGTCAATCACGCCCGGGAAAGCTCTCAGGAAGGCCAGCACGGCACGGGACGCTTCAAAAAGTTGGTTTTCCTCGTCTCCGGAAACCCTGATTTCAATGGCGGCTCCGGTTGGTCCAGCTTGAGGCTCGGCAAAATCAAGGGAAGTAATTCCCGCAGGAAGGCCAATTTTCTCTCGAAGGTCCTGTTTGATTTCTTGAGTACTGCGTGAACGGGCACCGCCTTCAACTAATTCAACAAAGACTTGGCCCAGGTGAGAACCCGTTTTGTAATTCGTTTGGTCCGAGTAACTGGCACCCGCGAGAGTGACGTAACTTTCGAGCTCGGAAGTAGGCAATCCTGCAATCGCATCATCCACTTGGCGAAGAGTTTTCGAGGTTTGATTAACAGAGTAGTGTGTCGGAGCCTCAACATTTACAAAGAACAACTTCGCCTCAAAACTAGGCATAAGTACAAATTTCAAATGTCCACTGTGAAACAAAGCACCTGCACACAACAACAATCCGATAGCACCTACTGCGAAAGAAACCCGATGTCTCACTGCAGTCTTCAACAGGCGCTCATACTGACGTTGAAGAGGCGAATACCAACGATTGGGTGAGGCCAAAGGCCTGCCGATATCTGTCTTCGCCGCAGATTTTTCCGGAAAAGGGCTCACCCATTCAGCGAAGTGGGAAGGCAAGACAGCCAAGGCTTCCAGAAGGGAAGCTACCAAAGTCAGGGCGGCAACTTTCGGCACAGGCGACATCCATTGCCCCAGCTCGCCTTCAATCATCAACATGGAACTGAAGGCGACAACCGTTGTAGCCACCGTAGTCAATACAGGCCAAGCAACCTCTGTGGTGCCACGAAGGGCAGCCTCCTGAACACTCATTCCCCGTTCGACATAGCGGTAGCAATTTTCAACCACAACAATGGCGTCGTCAACCACCATTCCAAGCACCAAAATAAAGGCGAACATCGAGAGCATGTTCATGGTGATTCCAAGGAGGGACATGAGCAAGATACCACCCATAACAGCCATCGGAATTCCAGCTGCAGTCATCAAAGCAATTCGGGCATCCAAGAACAACCAAAGCATCAGGAGTACCAAAGCCAGTCCAAAGAAACCCGATTGCAGAAGAGTGTTCAAGCGATTCTTGACATAAATAGAAAAGTCAGAAGATATGCCCAGAGAAACGCCAAGAGGAAGCTTTTCCCTTTCTGAAGAAACAATCTCTTCAACTGCCTTCACCATATCAATGACATCCCCAGTCGAGTCTTTGGTCACAGCCAAGGTGATACTCTCGAAGCCGTTGTATCTCCCTAAAGTTATTTCTTTCTCGTGGCTGCTACGTACTTGAGCGACATCACCCAAGCGCACCACGGCTCCGTTGGGGAAAGAACGAATTGGGCGTCTCGCAAGCCGCTCAGGGCTTGTTTCTTCCCCTAAAACTCGAAGGCGGATCGCCCCAGCAGATGTTTCCAAGGAGCCCGCAGGGAAATCATGAACCTGGGCTCCAAGGGCTTGGGAGACTTCAGAAAGAGTTAGCCCCCACCTTTCCAAGTTCGCTGGGAGTATCGAAACGTGCATTTCAGGCTCAGGTAAGCCCATCACATTCACTCCGGCAATGTGAGGAATGTCTCGCAAGTGATCACGCAAGTCCTCCACGATGGGACGCATAAATTCAGTCTCAAGGTTGCCGAAGAGATTGACATTTACGACAGGAAACTGAACCTTCTGTTCCCGAATTCGAGGGTCTTTCGCATCTTCAGGCCAATCCTCAATCGCATCCACTTCTTGGCGGAGCTCGTCCAAATATTGCTGCAGGTCGGTTCCCTGCTGAACTTTGACAAAAATTCGAGATAGACCTTGCTTGGAATAGGAAAGAATCTCATCTGTCCCTTCCAGGGAATCTGCAGCTTCTTCAATAGGAACGGTGACCAAGCGTTCCACCTCGTCGGGAGAAGCATTCGGAAAAGCGACATTGATTTCCGCAGCCTTTTTAGAGAACTCAGGGAAAACCTCGCGAGGCAAGCCTCCCAAAGAAATGGCCCCAAGTGCCAAAACTCCTAAAAAAAGGAGGTTGCACGCCACAGGGTTTAGGACAGCGAAACGAATGAGCCCACGCATTTCTAGTCTTGAAGGGGCTGAACTGGTGCCCCCTCAGTCAATACCTCTAAATTGGATATGGCGATGCGCTGGCCTGCAGTTAGTCCAGATTGAACGGGGAGCCAGGTCAAACCGTCTCTATCCACAAGGGGCCGCCCCAATCTCAGTGGAGCCGCTTGCACTGTTGCGGGGGAGCCCGAAAGAACCCAAGCACCCGGAACACTCTTCATAAGGGAGTAATCGGATGGACTTAACCAAAGAGCTTGGTGCGTCCCTTTTCTCAAGGTCGCCTCGACATGAGTCCCGACAGAAAAGCGCTGATTTGCATTGGGCACTTCTACAACAACCGATTGACTTCGGCTTTCTCTTTGGACAGTTGGGTTAATGCCCAAAACGACTCCCTCCACTTCAGGGCCAAAGGTGGCCTGAATGTGCACAGAATCGCCAACTTGAATTCCCAAGACATCATCCGTGGGGACTTGAAGATTTGCACGAAGCCGACTCCGGTCCACAACTTGAAGAGCTGGAACGCCAGGGCCTAACCAGTCTCCAATATCGACAAAAAGGGTGCCGAGTTCTCCATCGAAGGGAACGTGAAGAGTCGAACGTTGGAGTGCGTCGAAGGCCGTGGCCAAAGCGGCGGAAGCCTCTTCCCTCTGAGCCGAACTGACGCGTAGTGAGCCTTCGGCCGCCGCGAGGGCATATTCCGCACTCTCTCGTGCAGCGACCGCGACAACCCTCCCCTTTTCGGCCAGGTCCAGGACTGAGGCAGAAGTATCACCTCTACGCTCTAGTTGGGTGGCTCGTTGAAGTTCTCGATCTGCCAAGGTTTCCTGTTGCCTAGCGGAATGAAGAGCTCGCCGGGCACCAAGGACAGTGGCTTGCTGGCTCTCGAGTGCAGCATTCGCCGACTTTACGGAAGCTTCGGCGCGCCTAACCGCTAGCTCAAAAGGGACTGGATCCAACTTCAGCAAGGGTTCTCCCTCATGGATGACAGAACCTGTTTCGAGCCCGGGCTTCTTCCAAACCACCTTCCCAGCCTGCTCAGCAGAAAGGGTGACATCTTGCCAAGCCAACAGATTTCCCCAAACTCGAATATCCAAGGGCTTTTCTTGGAGCTCAAGAATGCGTGTTCGAACTGGTGCCGGGGATGGCGCCGGAGCCATGGGGCGCGGGGGGTCAGGTCGAGTTCCGTAAATAGCCATCAGGCAAAGCGAAACAGCAATCACCACTAGGAGAAAGGAGAGGACTGGGGAACGGTGTTGAGCCATGGTGGTTCTGAGATTTAGGAAACATAGGATACCGTTTCCAGTAAAATACCTGGCCCCTACAGTCCACAAAACCGTGACAAAGAAATCCAAAACCGTCCCCATCGAGGCTAGCTTTGACTCCCTCGGCACTTGCCATTTCAAAATTTCTGTAAAAGTTCCCGCCCAGCGTGTTAATCAGGAATACGAACATACGATTCGTGCTGCAACAAGAAGCGTAAAGGTGCCCGGGTTTCGATCTGGTAAAGCACCGATGAACATGCTTCGTTCCATGGTCGGCGATGGGCTCCCTGCGGAAGCTGCAGAACACCTATTGGAGCACGTCATCCCTGAGGCTCTGGTTGGAACCAAGCTAGAGGTTCTCCGCCTGATTGACTTTGATGCATCTTCTCACGATATTCCAGAAGGAGAAGATTACTCCTTTGACTTTGAAGTCGAAACCGCTCCCGATATCGAGCTTCCAGAGTGGTCCGACCTCAACATTGAAGCAAAGCCAACGGAGCCTTCTGAGGAACAACTCGAGGAAACGCTCAAAGCCATCGGCAGAGACCATCCGCGCTTCGAAGAAAAAGAAGGTGCATCCCTCGATACTGACACACTTGCTGAATCTGACATTCAGTTTTTCCTGGACGGAGAAGAAGGTCCTCAAGCTGAGGACCTCAGGCTTGCCTTAGGCTCCCCCCTCTATGGCTCTGATCCGGAAACTTATGACAAAGAAATGGCCGGGGCCACCGCTGGCAAAGAGTTAGACCTGGATGTGGAATTCAATGAGGGCTTTGAAAAAACGGAGTGGGTTGGAAAAAAAGGAAAAGTCCAAGTCAAGGTCAAACGCATTGTGACCCCTCGCCATGCAAGCGTTGAAGAACTGGTCGCTGATCTCCAGATCGAAAGTGAAGAGAAGCTTCGCGAAATGGTTACGAGCCGAATCGGAATGGAGAATGAGGCGAACGAAAGAAGGCGCCAAGTCGAAGAGGCTCTTGACTCTATTTTGTCGATGAAGCCCTTTGAACTTCCAGCGCGACTCATCGAGGAAGAAGCCAAGCATGCTGAGCAGGGCGCCTTGGAGCGTCTTCAAAAGTCGGGCAAATCAGAAGAAGAAGCCAAAAAAGAGGTCAAAGGACAGCGGCCTGCTCTGCAAGACAATTCAAAGAAGAGCCTGCAAATGTACTTTTTACTCCGGCGCATTGCTGCATCGGCTCAATTGAGTGTGAACAAAAAGGACCTGGACCAAGCCTACCGAGAAATTGGAATGCGCAATGGAACAGATGTCAAAACCACCCAGGCTTTCTATAAGGAGCGTGGCTTGGAATCTCAGCTCCAAGGTGACATTTTGGAAGGAAAAGCCCGCAATTACGTCGCCACGATGCTGGCGGCCCAAAATGCGCCTGCCCCAGAAGTTGAAGCCAGCAGCGCGGCCGAGTAGCCTTCCCAGAGACATGAGCGACAAAGCACCCACTACCTTTGATTTCAGCATCCCCTATGTCATTGAAAAGACAGGGAGAGGCGAACGAACATACGACCTTTATTCGCGCCTCATGGAGGACAGAATCATTTTCATTGGCACGGAAATCAATGACATGGTTGCCAATGTTGTCGTCGCCCAACTCTTGTTCTTGCACAAAATGAACAAGACCCAAGATGTCCAAATGTACATCAATAGCCCAGGCGGTTCCGTGACAGCGGGCTTGGCCATGTACGACACCATGCAATACATTGACTGCGATGTTGCCACATACTGCATTGGTCAATGCGCCTCTATGGGTGCTGTCCTTTTGGCCGGCGGCGCCAAAGAAAAACGCTTCATTCTGCCAAACTCCCGCGTCATGATTCACCAACCTTGGGGTGGCACTCAAGGAACTGCCGCGGACATGGAAATTCAGGTGAAAGAGATTCTCCACCTTAAAGAGCGTCTCAACGGAATCCTCGCCAAGCACTCTGGCAAAACTGTGAAGCAGGTTGAAAAAGCCACGGATCGAGACAATTTCCTCTCTGCCTCTGAAGCTGTGGACTTTGGCCTGGTTGACCAAGTCATTGGCAACTAAATCTCCTCTGGGAGACTTTGAAAGCTTTCTGCTCTAGATTTCCTTCCTGTGGTAGGATTAGGTGATGTCTAGAACTACGGAACGAGGCGGTGCCGAGCGGTGTACCTTTTGCGAAAAGGTGCGTGCCCAAGTGCAATCTCTCATTGCTGGCCCTCCTGGTATTTATATTTGCAACGAATGTGTCGACATTTGCAATTCCATTCTTCATGAGGAAGACCGGCGTGTCCAACATACGGAGCCCACCTCCACCGAAGAATTCGGAACATGTCTACCTCCTAGGGACCTCGTTGCCCGTCTCAACGAGTTTGTTTACGGCCAAGATGACGCCAAAAAGGTGCTAGCCGTTGCGGTTTACAACCATTACAAACGAATTCGTGCGCTCCAAGAAGATTCGAGCCATCCAGCCCTCGCTGAGGTCGATTTAGAAAAGTCCAATGTGCTTTTGGTTGGTCCGACGGGCTCCGGGAAAACCCTTCTGGCCCGCACACTTGCTCGCATTTTGGATGTCCCCTTTGCTATTGCGGACGCCACCACTCTTACTGAGGCCGGTTATGTTGGCGAAGATGTCGAAAACATCCTTTTGAAACTGCTTCATTCCTGTGACTTCGATCTTGAAAAAGCTCAAAGAGGCATCATTTATATCGATGAGATTGACAAAATTGCCCGCACAACCCAAAACGTCAGTATCACACGAGATGTGAGCGGGGAAGGCGTTCAGCAGGCCCTTCTTAAAATTCTAGAGGGCTCCGTCGCCAATGTTCCGCCCCAAGGAGGGCGCAAGCATCCCGAGCAGTCCTGCATCCAAATGGATACTTCGGGCATCCTTTTTATCTGTGGGGGCACCTTCTCTGGCATTGAAGAATTAATTGGCCGCCGAATTGGAATGGGCAATATTGGATTCCACGGCTCGGAAGAAGAACAGGTTGAGCACAAGGCCATGGATCTCACTGACCGCGAGAAGCTTATGCCTCACTTGCAAACTAAGGATTTAATCGAGTTTGGCTTGATTCCAGAATTTGTGGGACGACTGCCGGTCTTTGTGAATCTTCACGAACTAGACGTTGAGGATCTCACTCATATTCTTGTCGAACCTCGCAACGCCCTGGTCAAGCAATATCAAGCTTATTTCGCTATGGAAAACCACGAGCTTGCCTTCACGGAGGAAGCCTTAGTGACCATTGCGCAATTGGCTTTCGACCGGAAAACTGGCGTGCGTTCGCTTCGGTCGATTTTGGAATCCGTCCTCCACGACTTGATGTACAACCTTCCGGACCATGCAGAGCCAGGACGCTTTGTGGTAACTGGGGAAATGATTCGATCCGGGAACGCTGCGGTACTTCTAGAGAACCTGCCAGAACCCAAGCGGGAATCCGCTTAGCTCAGCCAAAAACCGTTTCCGCAAGCAACTCTGAGGCTAAGATTTGAAGCTCTCCGGCCTCCTACCCCATGCTGCTTGCCGCTCTCGCCCTCGCACTTTCCCCGCAAAGTACAGACGAACTCCCCTTCAAGATGGAGCTTCCAGGGGACTACGTCCCCTTCCTGAAAGATGATGGCGACACTCCGACTTGGGTCGCCCTCCATCCCAGCGGCAACGCTCGCTTCACTGCAGTTCATTATTTACTAGCGAATGCGGGTGCCACGAGTGCGGCAGTCGCCCAAGACCACCGCGCCCGGATTTGGACGCCTTTCCTCGATGGGGTGAAGTACCAAATCACACCATGGATTGGCCCTTGGGCCGGAGACCAAGCCGCAGGTACGGACATCCAATACAGTAGGAATGGTTCCGAGATGGCCGTAATAGAACGCGTCCTCGTACAAGCAGACCATCTCACCCTAGTCTCTTGGGAGGGTCCTCAACATGACATGGAGCCCGCCCGGAAAGCCCTGTCGAGCTTTCAACCTCCCTTCTCATGGCGGCCTAAGCCCCCTCAGCAAGAAGATTTTGATCGAGGTCTCGGCTCGAATCCTGCCCCCCTCTTTTCCTTGGGGCATTATGACCTCCAATTAAGCACTCACCTCCAACCGGGCACTCTGCATATCAAGCTGGACTTTCAACCCTCAGCCGAACTCGGCACACTTCAATCCATTCAATGGTGGATTCCCGCACAAGAGTCCAAGAAAACCACAGCAATAGAGGGCAAACATCACTTGGAATATGCCTTGGAGTTTGGTGATGACCCGGAACTCGCTGCAAGTATGGGGATTTCTCTATCAGGTCACACCATTGGCTTACTAGACTCCACCTGGCTCGCCGTTCCTCTTCTTCAAGATATC
Source organism: Planctomycetes bacterium UBA7888 (assembly GCA_002500505.1). Lineage (GTDB taxonomy): Bacteria > Planctomycetota > UBA1135 > UBA1135 > UBA1135 > UBA7888. Next base: position 34,834 of record DLRM01000039.1, on the reverse strand, counting down.
AACTCCGACCAAGTCCTGGCCCCCTCCTGGACATTGTCCCTGGCAATCCCTGCTTTTGACCACGCCCTTTCTTGGTGCGCTCCCATCACCAATAAAGTGCTCGGTTCTAGCGGAGCGAGGAAAATTTCGTTCCCCTCTATCTCATCTGGCAGAGCATGGCCTTTCGCCCTTGTAGGTCAATATCGGAAGCACAATGAAGGCCCCTACCCCATGTGGCTGAGAAGCGGTTCTCGAAGCAGAGAATACAGAGCACCTCTTCAATTTTTAGTCGACCTCGAAGGAACCATGCTCGACTGGCTACCGGGCAACGTGGACCCATGGTCACTAGCCACCTTCCCAGGTGCGGGCGACCGCATGTTGCCGGGCTTGGCCATTTTGGACGAAAAGAAAGAGTGGCTTCAATCCCCATTAGATGCGGCTTACGGATCCGGCACTCGACGCGAGGGTCTGGCTGAGCTTATTTCAACGAGGAAGTTTGGCCTCCTTCTTCGCGGAAAAGGCACGGCTGCCCCATTTTTGGAAATTTCATTGGCCGAATATTCCGCCTGGCGTCTTTTAAGAATCCAGGGTCACAGCAAAGAAGCGGCAAACATGCTCCTCAATTGGAAAAAACGGGAAGCCAACTTGCCACCCGTGCGAACTCCTCTCAGCCTCATGCTTCGTGAAGATTTATTGGGCCCGCAGCGACTTCTCAGCCGCGGCGCCCTTGTTTGGGTCCATCTGTCCGAATTAGTTGGTGAGGACCGTCTAGATGCATGCCTCAATGCAGCCTTGAGGGAAGGCGGTTGGTGGACTTCTGAGGACCTGCGGTTGGCCTTAGAAGAAATGGACAAGCTGGACTTACTCCCCTTCTTCCGTAAATACATTTATGGAATTCATCCTTTGCCTCAAGAATGACCTTGCTAAAAATCTACTATCACCGAGATTTCGACGGAATGGCTTCGGCAGCAATTCTGGCAAAAGCACTTGTCGAATCGAAACTTGAAAAAGAAGTGCTTTGGCAAGGTGTCAACTTTGACAACCGCTTAAATTGGGACTCTTTCGCTTCTGGGGAGCGGTTTGCCATTGTGGATTTCCATTTCCACCCTCGTGCGGAGTATTGGTTCGACCACCACCCAACCACTTTTCTTCAGGAAGGGCAAGCTAAGCGATTTGAGAACTCTTCAGTCGCCTCCTTTGACCCTGAGTCTCCTTCATGTCCTCCCATCATTTTGCGCCATGCGAAGGAACACTGGAACTGGCAAGGAGGCGATTCTTTTCAAGAACTTGCCCATTGGTCTAATGTCATTGACTCCGCCAGTTTCAAGAGTGCGGAAGAGGTTTTATTCGGGCAGGAGCCCGCCCTTCAAATCTCACGCTCTCTGACTTGCGCCCCCGATTACTCCTATCACGACCGATTAGTCGGCCAAATGCGGGATCAAACCTTGTTAGAAATTTCCCTCGACCCACTCGTATCGAAATGCGCGAAACGAGCTGAGCGAAACAGAGATAACGCCCTTGAAAACTTCCCACCAAATGTCGTGGACCGGACGCCCACTGCAATCTTGGCAGACCTGCGTTCAAAAAAAATTCGAAGAGAACGATTCTCACCTTTCTATCTTTATCCAGAGCTCGAATATGCAATCACGATTCTTCCTACTCGAGCCGGAGTTCATATCACTGCGGCCAGTAACCCATGGAACCGCCCTTCGGGTGGCCCCCACCTAGGGCACCTTATGGAAAAATATGAGGGAGGCGGCCATCAGGGTGTTGGCGGCTGCAATCCCCCCGACGAAACCCTTGCTGTCCAATGGGCCCAAGAAATATTTGAAGTCGTCTCAGGGCTTGCATGAGCCCTCCTCCTCGTATTCCTTTTCTTGAAAGCCACCCAAAGGAGTGGCCAACCTTATTTCAAAGCTTGGGCGCACAGCCTTTCCAGGGAAAGATTGCCGCAAAGTGGGTCTTCAAGAAAGGGGTCTCTTCTTGGGAGGCCATGACCGACCTTCCTGAACAGCTTAGAAACGAACTCTCCCAATCTAGCCCTCTCCTCCTATCTCAGCTTGAGCGAAGATACGACTCGCCAGATGGGGCGACTAAACTTCTTTTGCGATACCCTGATGGCGCATCCACGGAAGCCGTAGGCATGCCCGGCACACAGGGACAAACAATCTGCATCGGCACTCAAGTCGGATGCCCCGTGCGTTGTCAATTTTGCGCCAGTGGCACTGATGGTCTTGAACGAAATCTGACTCGTGCCGAAATCCTCGAACAAGTTCTCTGGCTTCGACAAGAGATGGGAGATTTTCACCGTCTGGTCGTAATGGGAATGGGCGACCCGGGCTTCAACCTTGAACCCACATTAAATGCGTTAGAAAGCCTTCTTGACTTTGAGGGTATGGACCTTGGCGCGCGGAGAGTCACTCTCTCAACTGTTGCCCCAATAAATACCATCCCCGCATTGGCAAACTGGCAACACAACATCAACATTGCGCTTTCACTCCACTCCGCCTCGGAGGAACTACGCCATGAACTTATTCCTGGTCTTCCAAAACGAAGTATCCGCGAAACTCTTGAAGAAATGGAACAACTCTTCGCCAAAAATGGCAGAGAATACACTATTGAATATGTCCTTCTTTCGGGCGTCAATGATTCCACTCAATCGGCACATGATTTAGCTGATTTGTTGAGGGACAAGCGATGCCACATTAACCTCATCCCTTATAATCCAGTGGACGGACTTGGCTTTTCGCGACCACCGGATTCCGTCTGTGGGGACTTTTTAAATGTTCTCAAAACGCAGTCCTTAAGTGCCACCCTACGAAAGAGCCTTGGGGCCTCTGCTGAAGCTGCCTGCGGACAACTCCGCCGCCGCAGTAAGCTAGGTTAAAAATGTCCACTTCAAACCTGTCTGCTTTCCTCTTGCTACTCTTCGGCCTCTTTGGCGGCGGGGACCCTGGTTTTATTGAAAAGTATTTAGCAAACGCGGACCGTTTCCTTGAAGAGGGCAAACTGCCTCCTGCGCGGGAAAGTGTTGAGCGCGCCCTTGAAATGGACGCATCCCATTTGGGTGCCCTCTTAATGCTTGCGGACATTGCAACAATGCAGGGTGATACTGATACTACTGTGTACGCTCTCCACAGATGGCTAGATGTCACCAAAACTCCAAGTATTAAAAGAGCCTACAAATCGAAGCGAAGGGATATTCTCAAAAACCTGCTCGAACTGGACTCGGAAGCCAAGGAATTATTGGAGCTTTCTGATGATTATGTCGACGGTTTACTCAACCTTGGCAAGCAACATGAAAAAAAGGGTCGACTTCATTCCGCAATCGAGCTTTATCGAGAGACTCTGCTTGCTGATGTTTTTTGCACGGAGGCAAAAGACAGCATAAAGGAAATCCAAAGGACAGGAGGAGCTGATGTTGCGGTTGAAGATGTGCTGGCCGGCGCGGACGATCCTTCCGAAAGCATGGACGCCGAAACCATTGCAGATTTGGAGGCCAAGCATTCCACATGGAAAACTGCCTTCGAGTCAGACACTGAGAATTATCGCTATAAAACGGATGCGGGCTTCCTAGTTTTCAAAACAGCGCCGATTGCCATGGAGCAAATGAATAAGGCGTACCGAAAATTCTTTCATTACAAAGAAGACGGTGACCCTACTCCAAAGATTTCTGTTTTGATTTACAAAGACAGAGAAGAGTACCTAGAAAAAAATGGGCTCCCAGAAAATGACTGGACAGGTGGCTTCTTCAATGGCTCCAGTGTTCAAACTTTTGTTGGTGGAAAAACCGGAAAAGAAACTATTCTTGGTATGTATGGCACTCTTTTCCATGAGGCCGCCCACCAATTTGTGTCGCTTACGGGAAAGGGAGGAGTCCCTGGGTGGCTCAACGAGGCATATGCTTCCTTTTTCGAAGGAACGACCATCCTTTCCAACGGATCGGTCAAATGGAACCAAGTGGCCTCCCATCGACTTTTCCCCTTAGCTTCCCGAATGAAAAACGGCTGGATGGAGAAGGGAAGGGATGCGTCACCAGATCAAGAAGGCAATTGGACGGCTCCAGACGAGGCTCCCACCTTTCGAATCATTGTGGAGAATGATTACCAATGGGGACCTCCTTGGTATGCCCCCACCTGGGGCGTGGTTTATTTCCTATACAACTACCGTAACCCTGAAACGGGTGAAACCGTTTATCGAAAGTCTCTTCACGATTATTACCTTTCCGGAGCTGCAGGACGGGCAGATCCGGTTCAACATTTCGAGGAAGTCGTCCTTAATAACTCCCCTCTGTCCCCAGTCCAAGACATTAAGGCTCTCAATAAAATCTGGAAGGAATGGATTCTTCAACTTCAAGATATCCAAATGGGCAAGAAACCGTCGGGGAAATCCAACATTGAGTATGGCGAACTTGCCTTAGAGAGAGAAAACACTCAGCTTGCTTTAGAGTTCTTTGAGGAAGCCTATCTCCATGAATCTGAAAACCCTGAAGTCATTTGGAAGCTAGCATCTCTCCTAGAAGATCTAAAAAAATTAGACCGCGCGCTTGCCCTCTATCTAGAGTTCGCTCGCGAATGTGAATTGAGAGGTATTACAGAGTCCAATGAGAACTATCCCATTGCGATGAAAAAGGTTCTCGAGCTGGACCCACTGCATCGCAAGCATCAAAAGCTACAAAAAGATATTCAAGAACGGGGCATGAACTTAGCCCATTCTTACTTCGATCGTGGTTTCCCGCTTATGGCCCTGGAAATCTCCAAGCGCCTGGCATCCAGTTTCGGCTCCTCGGAAGCACGAGAATTTTATTTGGAAGTTGCAGAAAGTACTGGAAAAACTCTCCAAAATTGGAAACTAATTTATAACGAACATAATCTACAGGGATGGGCGGGCTCGGAAGCTTATAGAGCTTACGGAGCTCAAATCGAATCCCGAATCGAGACCAAAGAAAGTAGCGACCTTTCGGAACGAGAATTCAGGACTCAAGAACTCGTCTGCGATGTAACCTTTGACGCCGACTTCTCATTGGAAGCTGAAGTCCAGTTTGGCAAAGACTCCAAACTCGCTGGCCTTTGCTTTGGCCGAAAGGACAAAAACAATGGCCATGCAGTCCTTCTCCATCCAAAGGGTTATTTAGACATCAGCACTCAACAAGGAGGGGTGTGGAAGGTTCGAGATCATCGAACGGTGCAACTAAACAAGGTATGGAATAAGCTCCGAATTGATGTCGTTGGCAAAATCCTGGATGTCTACCTAAACGGAAACTTCCTACGCTCACTCGAAATGCCTAACCGCCAAAGCGTTCGAGGAGGATTTGGTTTGTTGGCTGGAAGTGGCCAAGCCTTTTTCCAAAATATTCGCATGCTCTCACATAACCCGCGCGACCCCTCCGGCGAAGTCGCCCGAAAGCTTGCCATGGAAAGCCTTGCGAGCAATGCCACCAGCCGTGCTCCGGGTAGCTTTCAGGGGATGGCACCTCCCGCTCTCAACGGCCTCCATTGGGTTCAAGGGGACCCCGTTCACTTAGCTGATTTTCTTGGCCGCCCCGCAGCTTTAATTTTTTGGGCACCCTACCAGGACAAAGTCATTCCTTCGGCCGCCTTCTATTCTCATCTTTGGGAACAGTGGGCCCCACTTGATTTTCACTTTATTGTTGTGTCTAGTGGACAGCACTCCCCACAAGAAACCAAGGATTGGCTCCAAAAGCATCCAATGCCTGGGCTTCCTGTTGCCATGGACATCAGTTTCCTCAACTACCCACGCTACAACCTCGGGGTCGGCGGTTTTGGCCTCCCCCGCATACTCCTTCTTGGTCCTGGTGGAAAGGTGGTTTGGGAGGGAGACCCAGGCTTAACCCATGGCGCAGGCTGGAAGGAAGGTGATTCTGAAACTTATTTGGATACGGCAATCGAAGACCTTGCAGAAGCATGTTCCCTGGAAGACCTTCAACGATTGGCACCTCAAATTCCAATAGCTCATCAGCTACTCGCCCAAGGAAAACTCAAGGAGACACTACTTGCAATTTCAGAACTTGCGGACCTGGACGCTAAAGACATCCCAGAAATCTTTGAGGCACGTAGGATTCGAAATGAAATTGAAGCCTTAGGCGCCACACTGCCTCAACAAGCCCAAACCATGCAGGAAGAAGGATACCCCATGACTGCGGAGTTTTTCTTGCACTTTGGTGCTACTGAATTCCCGGGAACGGCCACGGGAGCACTTTGCGCAGCCCGCTTGAAGGCTCTTCAAAAATCTCCCTCCTTCCGAAAAGCGAGGAAGGCATGGAAGGCTCTTGAAAGAGCTGTGAAGTTAGCCGCCAGCAAGGCCGACGACCGTCAGAGAATCGAAGATTACCTTTCAAGGGCTTCAATAGATTGCGACGTCCGCCAAACGAGAGAAGCCCTCCAAGCTCTCCGAGAGGGGCTTTCCTCAAACTCCCTTCCAGCGATTTGGGCAGACATTCAACCCAATCCGCCTGCCTTGCTCAATCCTTAAAGGAAGTCCTCTATGCGATTCCTTGTAGGGCAACCGCTGTCTTTTCAAGGCAGAGTTCCACATCCTCACCACTAATAGCTAGATGTGGCCTGAAGCGAACGGTCTGGGTGCCACAAGAGAGGCCCATAAGCCCCGCTTCCATCATTCCAGATAGGCACGCGTCACGGGCATCAGAGTTTGGCAAATCAAAACCCATAATAAGCCCAACCCCGCGGACATTAGAGACAAACCCATCGTGAGAGGCCGCAAGTTTGTTCATTCCATCCAGCCATTGCTGGCCACGATTAGTAGCGTTTCCGCCTAAGTCCTTTGCAACGACTTCTTGAATGATATGGGTGGACCGAATCATATCCACCAAGTTGCCGCCCCAGGTTGAGTTAATGCGGCTCGACATTTCAAACACATTGTCTGGCACAAGGTCGATTTTCTCGCCACAAAGAATGCCACACTGTTGTGATTTCTTGCCAAAAACAATGATGTCAGGCTGAACGTTGTGATGCTCATGGCACCAAGTTTTTCCACTTGCCCAGAAGCCGGTTTGCACTTCATCCACAATAAAAAGGCAATCATGGCGTTCGCAACGAGCTTGTAGCGCTTGCATGAATTCAGGGCGAAAGTGTCGATCTCCACCTTCAGCCTGAATGGGCTCAATAATGATGCAAGCAATATTGTCCCCATGCTGGTCAAACGCAGAGTCAATCTGCTTCAAGGACTCTTCCTCGCCTTCGCGAACCGCCGCCAAATTTTCTTCCGTTAACGGAAAGGTCAAGGCCGGTGAATCCACTCGAGGCCAATCAAACTTCGGGAAGTAATTAACTTTATTTGGATCCGTATTGGTCAGAGACATCGTGTAGCCCGACCGACCATGGAACGCGTGACGAAAATGAAGAGCTTTAGTCCCAACATCTGAGTCCACTCCCTTCGAACGGTTTCGACGAACTTTCCAATCAAAAGCAACTTTGAGTGCGTTCTCCACGGCGAGGGCTCCCCCATCAATGAAAAACGAATGCTTGAACCCTTTGGGGGCTAGATTCTCTCCAAAGCTCTTCACAAAGGTGGCCATTTCCGAGGTGTAAAGGTCGGAATTTGCAGGGCGGTTAATAACCGATGTTCGTGCGTACTCCAAGAAAGCAGGGTCCTGGAGGCAGTCTGGGTTCCAGCCAATCGGTGTCGAACCAAAGCAGCCAAAGAAATCGAGGTACGTCTTGCCGCTCCTAGAATCCACCAACTGTGCACCTTTCGAAGCTGCCAAATCGCAAACCAAGGGATAGCCATCCACAAGAATCCAATTCTTCAAGGTGGCGTGTACGTTTTCGGGGGCAATTCCGGCGGTTGTTTCTGCAGTGGTCATGGGAGAAAGTATCCTTGTAGGAAGAGGATGAAGGAAAGCTCCGAATCAAAACCGGTCAAAGCTCGGGAGAAGAAAGGTCTCTTCTTCCGTCGGGCGCATCGTGTTCGGAGTCGGGCGGACTTTGCCCTCATTTATGGGCAAGGCGTCCGCGCACGGGGAAACCATATTCTAATCGTCGCCACCCCAAACGACCAACCCTCTGGAGCGAGGCTGGGCTTATCCGTCGGCCGTAAGTACAGTCCATCAGCAGTTTTCCGTAACCGCGCTAAGCGGATTCTTCGCGAGGTTTTCCGCCATATTCGCAAGGATTTACCTTCTTGGGACTTGATTGTGATTCCACTTCAAAGGGGCAAAAGGCTCTCCTTTACAGAGGTCGAATCTGAGTGGCTCTCCCTCATCCCAAAATTGGCGAAAAAATTAGCGCAATGAAGGCCCTTCTTCTATGGCTTTTTCGAGCTTACCAAAAGCTCTTAAGCCCACTCCTTGGAAGTGGAAAATGCCGTTTTGAGCCGAGCTGTTCTCACTACGCCCTTGAAGCGGTCGAAAAACGCGGGGCTTTCTTAGGCCTCCTTCTTGCATGTTGGAGAGTGCTACGGTGCAATCCCTTCTGTCGAGGTGGCTACGACCCTGTTCCCCCTCGCCAAAAAACCTAGTCAAAGTCCATGATCCTCACTAGCCTCATCCTTGCGTCCATCCCTCAGGAAGCCCATGCTACTCCCCCTCAGCAGGAGCCTTTGCCTGCCCACCAAGAGATCGGACTTCCTAAGCGTGAATCCCTTCGCTTTGCCGGTGAAAAGCATTTTGGCTCGATTCGTCGCTTAACAACCGATGGTGAAAACGCTGAGGGTTATTTCAGCTGGCTCGGCGACCGCATCAGCTACCAAGCAACCGTTCCTGGCGCTAACTGTGACCAAATCTATACCCTGGACCTCTTGACTGGTAGCCGCGAACTTGTGAGCACCGGAACAGGTCGTACAACTTGCGCTTACTTCATGCCTGATGATGAAGGCGTTGTCTTTGCAAGCACACATGCTGCGGGTCCGGACTGTATGCCGCCGCCAGACTATTCCATGGGTTATGTTTGGAAAATCTACCCGCAGTTCGACATCTTCGTTCGGAATCTCAAAACCCGAGAACTCACTGCCCTCACCCACTCCCCTGGCTATGACGCTGAAGCCGTCGTAAGTCCACAAGGCAACAAGATTGCTTTCACCTCAACCCGAAAAGGAGATTTAGATGTTTACACCATGAATCTGGATGGCTCTGGTGTCAAACGACTCACTAACGCTCTTGGCTACGATGGAGGCCCCTTCTTTTCTCCAGACGGGAAACGTATTGTTTATCGTGCTTTTCACCCGAAGACGGAAAAAGAGCGGAATCGTTACCTCAACCTTCTGAATCAGGATGTCATTGAGCCAATGGCGCTCCAAATCATGATTATGGACTTAGACGGTGACCATAAAGTTCAAGTCACTGACAATACTGCTGCCAACTTTGCGCCCTACTTTCATCCAGACAATAAGCGCATTGTCTACTGCACGAACCAGGCATCAGAAAGCGGCCGAGACTTTGACATTTTTATCATTAATCAAGATGGAACCGGCAACGAACGGGTAACAACAAACCCTACTTTCGACGGCTTCCCCATGTTTAGTCATGATGGACGAAGACTGATATTCGCTAGCAATCGGGCTAACAATAGCCCGAGGGACACAAACCTCTTCATTGCAGACTGGATTAACTAGTGCGCCTTCCGGCTCTTTGACCAACTAAAAGACACCGAACGGTCAATCGAGTCGCCCAAGCTTTTGTGGACAGGGCAACTCAATGCAGCAGTCTCTAGGAGTTTTCGCTCCTTCTCGCTGAGGCAAGAAGGGCCAGTTATCCAAACCGGAAGCTGGACAATGCGTCGAACAGCATCAGTACTCATGTGCTTCTCAACGCGGACTTCAACCTCCGAGAGGTCGATGGCATGCCTTTCCGCAACGATTCCCATGATGGTCAGCATGCAGGAACCTAACGCAGTCGCCACTAAATCTGTGGGCGAGAAGGTTTCCCCTTTTCCACAATTATCAAGAGGGGCATCAGTCTGGAGGGTTCCTCCACTCGGAGCATGGGTTGCATGGCAACGCAGTGAACCTTCGTAGGCAATATTAATCTCAACAGTCATTAGCTGTAAATTTCTCCACCGACACTAGAAAACTCATTCGACTTATCTTTCATCGCTTCCCGAACCTCCTCGGTGATTTTCATAGAGCAAAATTTAGGCCCGCACATGGAACAAAAATGCGCCACTTTGGCGCCTTCTGAGGGAAGAGTCTGGTCGTGATACGCGCGAGCAGTTACCGGATCCATTGACAAATTGAACTGGTCTTCCCAACGAAATTCAAAACGAGCTTTGGAAAGGGCGTCATCCCAATCCCGAGCGCCGGGTACGCCTTTGGCGACATCAGCCGCGTGAGCAGCAATTCGATAGGCAATCACGCCTTGCTTGACGTCCTCTCGGTCTGGAAGGCCGAGATGCTCTTTTGGAGTCACATAACAAAGCATGGCAGTACCGTGCCAACCAATCGTTGCGGCACCAATCGCAGAAGTAATGTGGTCGTAACCGGGCGCAACATCGGTCACAATAGGGCCCAATGTATAGAAGGGAGCCTCAAAGCAATCCTGAAGTTCGCGATCCATATTTTCTTTCACGAGATGAAGGGGAACATGACCAGGACCTTCAATCATGGTTTGAACATCATTCTCCCACGCAATCTTAGTCAGCTCACCAAGTGCCTTGAGTTCACCAAATTGAGCTTCATCATTTGCGTCATGCAAGGATCCCGGACGTAGGCCGTCACCCAAACTGAAAGTGATGTCATACTCCTTCATCACCTTGCAAATTTCTTCAAACCCGGTGTAGAGAAAGTTCTCTTTATGGTGAGCCAAACACCACTTTGCCATGATGCTTCCACCACGGGAAACTATTCCAGTCAGGCGATCTACTGTCATTGGAATATGGTGGAGCAAAACACCAGCATGAATGGTGAAGTAGTCCACGCCCTGCTCAGCTTGCTCAATCAGGGTTTCAATAAACATCTCCAGATTAAGCTTCACCGGGTCCCCGTCCACTTTTTCGAGGGCCTGGTAAATGGGAACTGTTCCAATAGGCACGGAAGAGTTGCGCAAAATCCATTCCCGTGTTTGGTGAATATTCTCGCCAGTGGAAAGGTCCATCACGGTGTCTGCGCCCCACATGACGGACCATTGCAATTTTTCAACCTCCTCTTGAATCGAAGAGTGAGTTGCCGAGTTCCCGATATTCGAGTTTATTTTCGTGAGGAAGTTTCTACCCAAAATGACAGGCTCCAATTCCAAATGATTACGGTTGGCGGGAATCACTGCCCGGCCTGTAGCAATTTCGGTACGAACGAATTCTGGATCGACTTTTTCTCGCGCAGCCACAAATGTCATTTCCGGAGTAATAATCCCCGCACGGGCTTGGCTCATTTGAGTCGTCTGTGGGGGTGCTTTCGCGACCCAATCCGCACGAAGTTTGGGCAAACCATCCTTCGGATTACAGCCCTGAGGCCCGCTTGTGTCGTACAAGTCGAAATGCTCCCCATTGCTGAGGTGAACCCTTCGGTAAGGAACCTGAAGTTCCATTCCCTCATGAGAAATTGAAGCACTTCTCTTCTCAGACGAAGGCCAACATTCTTCAAAGGCCGGAATAGTTCTAGGGCTAAGCTCCCCAGATTCGGGGCGATTTTGGCTGAGTTGAAGAGGAGTCATGGCCCTCCATCATAGGCCATTTTTGCGGGATTTCTAATCCCCGCTTGGTCGCGGAAAGAAAGTCAATTCAAGGGTCTTATTCTCACCATTTCTACGAAAATGCACGGTAACAGTTTCTCCATCCTTGAACTCGCGCAAAGAATCCATGAAATCGTAGATGTCCTGAATGGCGAAATCATTAATGGCAGTCAGAACATCGTCTTTCAAGAAACCTGCCGCTTCGGCAGGGCCGCCGGGAACCGTACCTGCTAGCTTCATGCCCGAGCCGCCACCTTCTTCGCCAGCGTAATCAGGAATGGACCCAAACCAAACTCCACCACCAGCGCCTTGACGCCCCCCGCGGCCATGGCTCGCAACAGGAGCAGGCTTTACCCAATCAAATGCCTGCTCAGGTTGCCCTTCCAGGCCATCAATTAAGGCAAGAGTGGCAGAAACTAGGGTACCCATACGAGGGTAATCCAATTTGTCGGAGTCATCGCTTGGCTTGTGGTAATCTGCGTGCAAGCCAGAAAAGAAAAAGAGGGCTGGAATTTCGGCTGAGTGGAAAGACATGTGGTCAGAGCCGCCACCGCCGGGCAAATCCTCTCCCGTCAGATTAAGCTGAAGAGAAGCCTCCGAAAGCCCCGCACTCATAGAGCCGGCGTGGGCGAGGGCCGGCTTAAATGCGGAAGCCGTGCTATGAGAGCCAACCGTAATTCCGCCGGACTGCAGGCGACCCACCATGTCAAGGTTGATATTACAGAGCACCTTATCCAAGGCCACTGTTGGGTTCTCTACCCAGTACTTTGAGCCAATCAATCCTTCTTCCTCAGCTCCCCAAAAACAGAACAACAAAGTATGCTCAGGTTGAGGGCCCTCCGCAACGGCCTCCGCAATCTCCAACAGAACTGCAGAGCCGCTTGCATTGTCATCAGCACCATTGTGGATGGCATGAACACCGGGCGCCAATGAACCCTCACCGCCCCAACCTAAGTGGTCGTAATGAGCCCCCAAAGAAATGACGGAATCCGATTTTCCTGGAACCATCGCGAGGACATTGAGTGTTTCCGCTGTCGGCTTTTCTAGTTCTGCTGCAAGAACGGCCTGTTTCCCAAGCTGAGTTTCCAACAAAACAAATGTTTCTGGGGAAACCGTCACAATCGGAATTCCACCAGTGCCATGAGATGCAGTGAATGGAATTACGGCATCGCCACCTTGGGCAACATCATCGGGATGAGTCCCCAGAATCACGCCAACCGCTCCAGCGGCCCGGGCATTCCGCACCTTGGACCGAATTGCCCCCAAGCGAGTCAGCGTGCTATCCGCATTGGGACCCCACTCTGTATAACGCCGGAGGAGAACAATTTTCCCTTCAGTCTCCACATCTGCAAAGTGGTCGATGTTGTATGACTCCAAAACAACTCCATATTCAGCCGAAGCTAGTGGAGCCGAAACCTCGCCTTCTGCAGAGAGGGCAAGTGTCCCAATTCCTTCCAGAGTTTGTCCATCTATGCTCAGGGAGCAGCTCCCGGCCCGAGAAGCCAAAGCAATGGGAAAGGCTTGATACCAACCACCGCCCTCACCAGCGGGCTCCAAACCGTCAAGCATCAACTCAGCGGCAAGGTAGGAAGCCGCCTTATCGGCCATGGGGGTTCCTGCACGACGGCCCTCGAGTGAGTCGTCGGCTAACCAATTTGTATGTTTGAAAATTTCAGCAGAGTAATCGGAATGCGTACTCTCAGTGACCGAGCAAGAGACTAAGCAGAGTAGGAGAGGGATGGTGACCTTCATAGCTAGATTCTAAGCCTCGAATCCAAAAGAAGACCACTTCTCCTGGATTGAATCTTTAATTTCTGGGCTCATCGAAATGGCGCCGGGCCATTCCCGCTCAAAACCCTCTTCTTTCATTTTCCGGGTGGCGTCAATCCCAACTTTGGACCCATAACAGGCGGCACGACTCGCATGGTCTAAGACTTCGATGGGACCTAGAGTAAATTCAAAGTCTCGCTGAGGGTCGATGTTGTTGAGAACCCGCCAGGCAACTTCAGAATCGTCATGAATATCACAATCTTCATCCACGACCACAATCGCTTTGGTGAACATAGCTTGGCCAAGTCCCCAAATAGCGTTCATAAGCTTCCGTGCATGACCTGGGTATGCCTTTTTAATTTTCAAATACATCAAGTTGTGCGCAACCCCTTCAAAAGGCATTCGGTAATCTAATATTTCTGGGAACTGCTTTCGCAATACGGGCAGTAGAAGGCGCTCAATGCCTTCAGTCATCCAGCAATCCTCTTGAGGAGGGCGCCCGACTAATGTTGTGTGATATACGGGATCTTGCCGCATGGTCATGCACTCAATCTCGAAAACTGGGTAGTCGTCTGCAAGAGAATAGAACCCGGTGTGATCACCAAATGGTCCCTCGCGCCGCAAGTTCTCGGGGTCCACCCACCCTTCCAAAACAATTTCCGCAGTCGCAGGCACTTCCAAGGGAACCCTTTTGCAGGCTACAAGAGGAACGGGTTTATTGCGAAGAAAACCAGCAATCAATAGTTCGTCAATATCGGGGGGTGCAGGCACAACGCTGGCAAAACATGTGGCTGGATCAGCACCAATGCAAACGGCAACAGGAATGCGGTTGCCCTGTTCTTTAGCTTTGCTCAAGTGGCGGCTGGCATCCTTGTGGCGATGGGAATGAAAACCAGTCTCCCGAGGGCCCATAACCTGTAAACGGTAAGTGCCTAGATTTCTTCTCCCGGTCTCCGGGTCCTGAGTGACGCAAAGAGGGAAGGTAATGAAAGGGCCCGCGTCTTCGGGCCATGTGGTCAGAACAGGTAGCCGACTCAAATCAACCTGATCGTCAGTCCAAACAACTTCCTGACAGGGTGCACTCGAAACTTTTTTCGGAAACCATTTCCCTACTTCCGCCAGCTTCGGAAGCATCTTTAACTTTTCTAACAAACCTTCCGGTGGAGATTGCTCCAATAAATCCTCAATGCGCTGAGCGTGTTCTTCCGGTGCACCCCCCAAAGAAAGGGCCATCCGTTCACGAGACCCAAAAGCATTGATGAAAACTGAAAGTTCGGAGCCCTTCACATTTTCAAACAAAAGAGCCTTATTGGGAGCTCCCTCCTCTTTGGAAACTCGGTCCGTTATTTCGGCAATTTCCAAATAGGGGTCGACCTCGGCCGAAATCCGATGTAACTCACCGGCTTCATCCAAGACTTGAATCCATTCACGAAGGTGATTAATGGTCATACGGCGAATTTTACTCACACCTGACAACTAAATGGCATTTCTTACAAATTGAAGTTGCTGGCCGGAAAGGTCGCACCTCAGCCGACAACGAGGTTGACCATCCTTCCAGGGACCACAATCGCTTTCTTAATCGTCTTTCCAGCCAAAAGGTCGGCAATGGCTTCCTTTGCCGCTGCCTCAAGGGTATCGGGCTGAGCATCTGCATCCACGGTTATCCGACCTCGTAGTTTCCCATTAATCTGAACAGGTATTTCGATAGTCTCGGAGACTAAAAGAGATTCCTCCCACTCTGGCCAAGCTACCCATGCGCAAGAGTCGGCATGCCCACATACTTTCCACATTTCCTCAGCCAAATGGGGAGCAAAAGGTTCAAGAAGAAGGGCAAAACGCTCGCCCTGGCTCTGTGTCAGAGTTGCTTTGGACTTGGTTGCCGAATTAACAAATTCCATCAAAGCCGCAATCGCCGTATTGTTGGCCATTTGCTCAATATCTTGAGTCGTCTTTTTCATGGCCGCATGCAGAGCTTTCTCAATCTCGCCATTCGGCTCTTGAGAAAATTCGGGTTCAAACAATCGCCAAGCGCGTTGAAGGAAACGGTGAGCGCCCGGAAGGTCTCGTGGGTTCCAGGGGGCACTCGCGGTAATCGGCCCCATGAAAGCTTCATAAAGCCTCATCGTGTCCGCACCATATTCCTGAATTACATCTCCAGGATTGGTGACGTTGCGCAAAGATTTCGACATCTTTGCAACAATCCGTTCTACCTCGCTGCCTTGATAAATGAATTTATCTCCTTTCGCCTCCACTTGGTCGGCAGGAATTAAAGCCCCTCGTTCATCTTTGTAGGCGTAGGCTTGAACCATTCCCTGATTCACGAGCTTTTGAAAAGGTTCACTCGTACTCACAAGTCCACAATCAAAGAGAAGCTTGTGCCAAAAACGGGCGTATAGAAGATGTAAAACAGCGTGCTCTGCGCCCCCGACGTAAAGGTCTACCGGCATCCAGTATTTCTCGACGGCCTCATTCCATGCAGCCTCATCATTATTTGGGTCGCAAAAGCGGAGATAATACCAACAAGATCCTGCCCACTGAGGCATCGAATTCGTTTCCCTCTTCCAGACTCGCCCCTCCGAATCGACAACCTCGCACCATTCTTTTGCACGTGCCAATGGAGGGTCTCCGTTCTCGTTGGGGCGGAAGTCGTCTAACTCGGGAAGACTGACGGGCAAATCCCCCTCTTCAACCAACCGCGTTGCTCCTGATTCTTCATGGTGCAACAAAGGGAATGGCTCTCCCCAATAGCGTTGGCGACTAAATAGCCAGTCGCGCAGACGATAAGTGACCTTAGCGCTACCAATTCCATTCTCTTCGAGCCAACCCAACATCCTTTTTTTCGCTGCTTCGGTGGTCAGCCCATCCAAAAACCCTGAATTAACTGCGATCCCCTCACCAGGCCAACATTCAGCGACCACAGTGGGGTCGACAAAGCAATGCGGATTGTCAAATGCCTGGTCAACATGAGGCGCATTACGGGCAAGCGGTTCGGGTTCAACCACCGGCACAACAGGCAACTTGTACTTGATGGCAAATTCATAATCTCGTTCATCACCGCCAGGAACACACATAATGGCGCCAGTTCCATAAGACATCAGCACATAGTCAGCAACCCAAACTGGCATTTCTCTCAGAGGATCGCCCGGTTCAAAAACTGGGTTTACGCAATAGGCTCCGGTAAAGACTCCTGTCTTCTCCTTTTGTAGTTCCGAGCGCTCAAGATCAGATTTGGCTGCAGCCCCTCGGCGATAGGCGTTCACTTCCTCCTTCCTTTCCTCTGTACAAATGCTGTCTATCAGAGGATGCTCGGGTGAAAGAATGCAAAATGTAGCCCCAAACAAGGTGTCGGGGCGAGTCGTAAAAACAGAAATACCGGCGTCGCCACGATCAAGCTCAAACTTGATTTCAGCGCCCTCGGAACGGCCAATCCATTCTCGTTGCATTGCCTTGACGGAATCAGGCCAATCCAAGTCTTCCAAATCTTCTAGCAAGCGTTCGGCGTATGCTGTGATTTTCAGCATCCACTGACGAAGGGGGCGTTTCACGCAAGGATGGTCCCCCCGCTCCGAACGTCCATCGATGACCTCTTCGTTCGCAAGAACTGTGCCCAGCTTTTCGCACCACCAAACAGGGACTTCTGCCTGATAGGCTAAACCTTGATCGTAGAGCTTAGAAAAAATCCACTGAGTCCATCGATAATAATTCGGGTCGGTCGTATTAATCTCGCGCTCCCAGTCGTAAGAAAGACCCAAGGCTTGAAGTTGCGCACGATAGTTGTCCACATTCTTGGCGGTGGTCACAGCAGGGTGAGTGCCAGTTTGAATCGCATACTGCTCCGCCGGGAGGCCAAAAGCATCCCAACCCATTGGATGAAGAACGTTAAAACCCTGGTGTCGCTTATAGCGCGCCAGAATATCCGTAGCGGTATAGCCCTTTGGGTGGCCGACATGAAGACCTGCTCCAGAGGGATAGGGGAACATGTCAAGAATGTAGTACTTAGGCTTGGAGGAGTCGAAATCTGAATCTCCCGGACCAGGGGTCCGAAATGTCCGTTCTTCCTCCCACTGCTTTTGCCAGCGAGCTTCGATTTCAGCGAATTCGTAGGGTGCCATGACCTGAAATAATATCCGCGCGTCGCTAGACTGTTGCGCCCGGATTTGGCCCTAGGCTCATTCCGGAGATCTTTGGAGAAATGAGTGGGGCTATAGCTCAGCTGGGAGAGCGCTACACTGGCAGTGTAGAGGTCAGGGGTTCAAATCCCCTTAGCTCCACCATCTCCTTTCGATTCAAGCGTCCGCAGGTCTAGAATCTGACCTCCGGGCGATTTTTTTTTGCCGTCGGAAACCCTGCTGGAAATGTCAACCCAATACCCCGAAGACCGCCTCCAAAAGTTGGCCGACCTACGAGCCGCTGGTGTGGACCCCTACCCAGCCGCCCCCCCCACTGCGCGCGAGCTCGCCAGTGAGGTTTTGGAGTCCTTTGATGCCCGGGAAGGAGAAGTGGTCACGATTTGCGGTCGAGTCCTTGGCCGCCGTGGATATGGGAAGCTCGCCTTCCTGGACCTCGATGACATTTCAGGCCGGATTCAAGCGGTAATGGAAAAGGCACTCGTGGAAGAGGGTAGTTTTGCCCTTCTCAAGCAATTGAATTTGGGAGATTTCATCGAAGTCACCGGGACACTCAAGAAAACCCAAAAGGGTCAGGCCTCCGTTTACGGAACACGGATGCGGATTCTCTGCAAGGCACTCTTAGATCCTCCGGCAAAATGGCATGGCATGAGTGATGTGGAACTCCGCGCTCGCATGCGTTATGTAGATTTATTTGCGAATGAAGGCATTCGCCCCCACTTCTTAAAGCGGTCCGCCGTTCTTTCCTCAATCCGCAATACGCTGGCGCAACACAACTACAACGAAGTAGAAACTCCAGTCCTTCATCCCATTTACGGCGGAGCCAATGCCCGTCCCTTCCACACGCATCACAACACTTTAGATATGGGGCTTTACCTTCGGATTGCCCCGGAGCTTTACCTCAAGCGGTTGCTCGTTGGCGGGTTGGAGCGTGTTTTTGAACTTGCGCGCGTCTTCCGCAATGAAGGGATTTCGAACCGACACAACCCCGAGTTCACGATGTTGGAGTTCTATGAGGCGTATGCGGATTTCTCCATCATGGCCGACCGCACAGAACAAATCGTTGTCGAGGCCGCACGGGCCGCCGGATGCGAGCAAGAAGATGGTTCACTACAAGCGAACTTCCGGGAAGAAAATTTCAATCTTGCGACACCATTCCAACGCATTCGGTATGCCGATGCCTTCTTGGAACACGTCGGCATTGAAGCTACCGACCGCGAAGCGCTAGTGGAGCGTTTGAAAACTGAGGGCATTGAAGTCACAGGTGAAGGGGACTACTTTTGGTGGAAAGCAGTCAACAATCTCTTCGAACGCTTTGCTGAACCTCAACTTCGCGGCCCTGTTTTCGTCACGCACTACCCTGCCGCCATTTGCCCTCTCGCCAAACCATCCGCCGAAGATCCAACTTGGGCAGAACGCTTTGAATTCTTCTTGGGCGGTATGGAACTAGCCAACGCATTTTCTGAACTCAACGATCCTGAACAGCAGCTCGAAAATTTTGAGCGTCAAGTTCAAGACTCAGACGAAGAAGCTCCCAACGCCGTGGACTACGATTACGTACGTGCTTTAGCCTACGGAATGCCCCCCGCCGGAGGGTGTGGGATCGGAATCGACCGTTTGGTCATGATTCTCCTTGGGTCCGATTCCATTCGCGATGTCCTGCTCTTCCCCTTGATGCGCCCTGACGAAGATTGAGCCGCCTCGCCCTCGCCTATCTCTTCCGCCGCCCTGTCCAGGTCCTTGCGGTTTTAGGAGTTGCGATTGGACTGTGCGCCCTATTGACCGTGAACTCGGTCATGAACGGGCTCATCGAAATTGACCGGGAGGATGCCCGAGGCCCTCTCGCGGATATTCTTCTCATTCCAGCTCACTCACCCTCCGCAGAACGATCCACGAGTTGGCTGGACTATCAAAAGGCCCTCACTCAACTACAAACGCCCGAGGGACCCATTCGAGCAATATCCCCTCACCTGATGGCCTATTCCATTATGGGGCTGACGGGAGGTGAATCTCTCCTCTCGCGCACCAGTTCCTCCGACGTCAACGGCGTGCAAGTTGTCGGCATTGACCCAGAACTGGAGTTGAAAACCGGTGGCTTTAAAAAGTCGCTACAGACTTCCCAGATTTTCCCCGTGAAGGACCCCTTGCATCCCTTTCAACTCCCTTCGGATGACCCCTTTGCTCGTCCAGGTGTTCTGATTCCTGATAACCTTGCCCGCGCCTTGGGATTCCGTTTGGGGGAAACGATTGAGTTGGGTGCATTGCCACCCCTTCCGCCCGTGGGCGATGCCCCACTCTTGGCGCACAATGCACGGTTTACGGTGGTGGGCACCTTCCGGCCTTCGGATTACGAAATGGGAATGGACCGTCTTTATGTTCACCGCCTCGGAGAACAAGGGCTTCGCTGGAATCTCCTCGGCGAGGGTGGCCCCGACTTTTCAGAACTCCTCATTGAACTTAAGCCCGACACATCTCCTACCGCTGCCAAGGCCGCCATCCTAAGTACCCTCCAAAACGCAGCACTCCCTGAGCCAGGTGGCCCAAACGGTGGCGCTCTCGAAACATGGCAGGAGCGCCGTTCCACTTATCTTTCTGCCATTGATAACGAACGGCGGGTCACCGCTCTTGTTCTCTTCTTCATTGTGGTCGTAGCCGCATTCGGGCTTTTTGCAACTCTTTCTGCTCTTGTACGAGAGAAGGTGCGAGACCTTGGCGTCCTTTCCGCACTGGGTTGTTCTCCTTTGCGTCGAGGTGCACTTCTTTTTTCTACGGGTGCTCTTGGCTCCGCTGTTGGAAGCCTGCTTGGTTACGGAGCCGCTCGATGGTTAGCCCAAGGCGATCGCCTGGAACGCATCATGAACAACCTTGGAATCGAAGTGTTCCAATCCGATCTTTACGTCATTTCTGGTCTTCCCACCTTGTGGATTCCAGAACAAGCCAGCGGCTTCGCCTGGGCCGCCTTCGCCCTGGGTTGCCTCTTCACGCTCGCTCCTTCTGTGCGGGCTCTTCTCTTGTCCCCCGTCGAAGCCCTCCGCTATGAGTGAAGTCTCCTTGCAATCTGCAGCACCCGCCATTGAATGCCAAGAACTCTGCCGCTCCTTCGCCATCGGCCCCACAGAGCTCGATGTCCTCTGCGGGATTGAGCTTCAGCTCCAACCTGGCCAAGTAGCCTCTCTTCAAGGCGCCTCCGGTTCTGGTAAATCAACTCTTCTTCATCTTCTTGGACTTCTTGATTTCCCTGATTCAGGCTCCATCAAAATTGCCGGGAAACCCACCCAAGGTCGCAGCCAGCGGCAACTTGCCTGCTTGCGGGCGGAACACATTGGTTTCGTCTTCCAACAATTCCAATTGCTTCCTGAGTTGAGCGCACTTGAAAATGTACTCATACCTCGCCGATTGGCAACAGGACTTTCTTGGTTCTCGCGCCGAAACGAAGAGAAGAAGCGCGCTCTTGAGGTTTTAGAACAGGTCGGCCTTTCTGATCGCCTCAAGCATCGTCCCTCTCAACTTTCTGGTGGCGAACAACAACGCGTTGCTGTCGCCCGAGCGCTAGTGAGTCGCCCCTCCCTACTCCTTGCCGATGAGCCAACCGGAAACCTCGATGCAAGCACCGGCGAAGAGGTCTTGGACTTGCTCCTAGACCTGGCAGAACAAAACAATGCCGCTGTTCTCTTGGCTACGCACAACGAGGCCATCGCTCAACGCTGCACTTTGTCCTGGTTGCTTCAAGAAGGACGACTCCAAGTCCAATGAGCCTTCTTCATTTAGCTTGGAAGTATGCGCGGAGTCGTTCTCTCCTCGCAATGTCCTCGCTTGCGATTGCCCTTGGAGTTGCTGTTCTTTTTACTGTCCAATCGGTGGTGAATGGATACCTTGTCGAAGTAGAGCGCACCCTCCGTGAGCACACTGGCGATGTCGTCGTCCACCCCTTCCCAAAACAGTTTGAGAACCCAGCGACCCTGGACGACTTCCTTGATGCCCTCCGCCCTCTTAATTCGGTCGCTCAATTCGAACCTCGCCTGAACTGGTTTGGCTTGATTGGTCGAAGCGGCAGCGCCACTCACGCCGACCCTCGCTCTCCTGACCTCACGGGCATGCTCTTGATTGGTACGGATGACATCCCTCTCGGAACTATTCGCCTGGGCGAAGCCTCTTCAAAAAGATTGGCCTGTAAAGTTGGAGATCGTCTCGAGGCTGTTTCCTTTCGCACAGGGTCCTCTGGAAAACCCACCATTTCTAGCAGGGACTTTCAAGCCGGACCAACTTTTACGACGGGTCGCTGGGATATGGACATGGACCGCGCCCTCGTTTCGCGAGAGGACTTATCCGGCTTGACCCAACACAGTTTGGGATGGTCCGAAATTCTCCTGCGGGGGAAGCCCGGAGTTGAGCCTGATGAGCTTGCAAGCCAAGCCCTAGAGGCATTGAAAACTGCTGGTCTTACCGGTCCCTTTTCCGGCCAAGTCACGACTTGGCGCGATGCTGGGGGTAACTTTTTGCGAGCTGTTGAAAGTCAAAAGGGAATCCTTCAAACGGTTTTCTTCCTTGTCGTTTTAGTGGCGGCCTATCAACTGATTGCAACGCTGACTCTGACTGTTTCCGAAAAACGGCGCGACATCGGTGTCCTTGGGGCTCTTGGGGCTACTCCAAATAGAATTGTGAGTTTCTTTATGTTCTTGGGTCTTCTTGTGGCGGGGCTTGGTTCTTTGTTCGGCATTCTTCTTGGCTATTGGCTCACGAACAATCTACGCACTGTGGAGTCCTGGCTTTCTGGAGGAGAACCCCTCTTTACCGCTGAAGTCTATAAATTTGAAGAGATTCCCATTTCTGTCGAACCTCTTTCTGTGTTCATGCTCGTCGGGGCCACTCTCCTTACAGCCCTCCTTTTCTCCTTCTTACCTGCATGGCGTGCCGCTCGCTTGCCGGTGATTCGCGCCATCTGGCGGCGCTAAAGGCGACCGAGCAAACAAAGGCCTTCTAATTCCACGAGGGGGGGCACATTCGATTAAGTAGCCTCATTACCGAGGGGGCAAACGAACCGCCTCGCCGGTCTGGACTGAAGAATCCCCGTAGCGGTCACGAATGGAATCCAAAGCTTGCACTAAAGAGCGGCCCGGACTCCCTTGGACCTCATGCAAACTCCCCTGCCAAAACCCCCGACAAAGGCCACTCAAGCGGACTCCTAGCAGACGGACTAAAGTGCGACGAGTTTGCATACGGTGCAGGAGTTCCAAAGCAGGTTTCAAAAGCTCACCATCGTGATCTGTAGCAAGGGGCAAGGTGAAGTCTCGAGAAACCGTGACGAAATCGGCCCAACGCAAACGGATGGTCACTTTCCTAGCGAGCAAAGCTCTCTTGCGCAGGCGCCGAGTCGCCGCACTAAGCAAAGCCTGAAGTTTTGCGTGCAAGAAGTCGTCATCTCCAGTATCTTCTGGAAAAGTTTCTTCGTGGCCAATACTTTTTTCCTGCGGGCGCTCCCATGGTGGCAAAACAGGTGTCTCATCTTCTCCGCGAGCACGGCGCCGCAAAGAGGCTCCATAAGAACCGAACCTCTCCTTTAAAAAGCAGGTTTCTGTGTTCGCAAGCGAGCCAAGTGTGGGGAGATTGAAACCCAAAAGCTTTTCTTCCGTGACGGGACCAACACCAGGAAGTGTTTTAACCGGCAAGGGCGCTAAAAATCGAGCCTCTTGTCCAGGCCGCACATCAAACAAGCCTTGGGGCTTGGCAAAAGCAGAGGCTACTTTCGAAACCAAGCGGTTTTGAGATGAGCCAATAGTCAAATCTAAACGCAATCGCTCTCGAACTTCTCGTCGCATTTTCTCAGCAGCGTCGAGTGTTCGTCCCACAACAAGATTAGTCCCCGTCATATCTAAATAAGCCTCATCCACGGAAACCTTCTCCACGATTGGTGTAAAGTTCCCCAGAATTTCAAAGACCGCTCGCGAAGCCCTTGAGTACATCGCATGGCTCCCGGAAACGCGCACCAAATCAGGGCATAAGCGAAAAGCTTGTGCCATTGGCATGGCGGAATGAATACCAAAAGACCGCGCCTCATAACTTGCGGCCGCAACGACACCCCGTTTTTCAGGTGCGCCCCCAACCACAACTGGGCGTCCTTTCAGGCGCGGGTTTAAAACACACTCAACCGCAACGAAAAAAGCGTCCAAGTCCGCATGAAGGACAGAACGCAAACGAGTCATAGTCTTAGGAAACCCCTTCGGCTCGTCGCAAGCGACCCACGACAACCCCTCGAACGCGCGGCACTGGTTCAGAATCAAGAACGGGCGAGGCAAAACCAGCAACAGCGGCTAAGGAAAGGTCTTCTTGCACCCGTGCTAAGGCCAAAGTCGTCGACGCTCCAGTCCACCAAACAACCAAGTCGCCAGACTCAGCATCGGGGCGCGAACTCACCGCTAATAAATCTCCATTTTGAAAACCCTCAGAGTCCGCTCTCGGCTGGTGCAAGCTCAAGAAAAACGTTGTCGAGGAATCATCGTCTACAAAGCTACCACCCGTAAATTGTGCGGCCTTACCTCCTGTCCGAGCATACTTCAAAAATGGTTTTGCTTTCATTGCGCTATCCCCACAACCGGATAACGCCGACTACGCGACCGGCAATCGAGAATGCCTCGCCAGGACGCACCACGCGATCTTCTAGCATGGCATTGGCAGGGCGAAGGATGACTCGGTTTTTTGCAGGCAGATATCGTTTCACCGTGGCTTCTATTGCATCGCCCTCGCCAAGCAGGGCTACAACAATCTCACCTTTGGCGGCAAAATCTTGCTGTTGGACTAACACTCGGTCTCCGTCCAAAATTCCGGCCTCAACCATGGAGTCGCCTTGAACACGTAAAGCAAAGTCTGCGCCGGAACCTTCGGGGACGGGTAGAACATCTTCCAGATTCTCAATCGCGCTCAATGGGTTACCCGCCGCCACACGTCCCAACAAAGGGACCGCACGAAAACTCGGTGCAGCTTCCGCTCCCAAGAGTTCTAAATCCCGCGCCTGCCGCCCCAAACGCAAGTGTCCCTTTCGAGCCAGTGCTCGTAGATGAAAATCCGCAGTCTGAGCACTAACACCAAGGGATTCTCCCAATTCCGCTCGCGTCGGCGGCATGCCACGCGCTCGCAACGAGTCCCCTACAGCGCCCAAAACATCACGCTGCCGCCGAGTCAGTCCCCCAGAATCTGCCATCTCCAAATACTATGACATTTATCATAGTATGTCAAATACCGCCCTGGAATCCCTAGGGGTAAATCCGCTGGAGAGTCCGAGGGAACGGAATGCATTCTCGAACATGCTCAACGCCTGCAAGCCAAGAAACCGTTCGTTCCAGACCAATCCCAAAGCCGCCATGCGGCACCGAACCGAACTTGCGCAAATCCAAATACCACTGGAAGGCTTCTTCTGGTAAGTCATGGTCGTGAATTCGACCTAACAACACATCGTGGTCTTCTTCACGAACAGCACCCCCCACAATTTCACCAGCAGTAGGCGCAATGATGTCCACACCCAACACCTTGGATTCATCGTCAGGGTCTCGCTTCATGTAGAACGCCTTCACCTCTTTAGGCCAATGCGTGACCATGACCGGACAACCAAAGTGCTCGCCCAAAACCGTTTCATCGGGTGCACCCAAGTCATCACCAGGTTTAAACTCGGACTCATACTTCCCTTCTTTTTGCCACTCCAAAAGCATGGTGGCAGCATCGTCGTAAGGCAAACGAGGCCATTCACAATCCCAAGCCTCTAAGGTTGCTGGATCACGTTCTAAATCCGCCAAATCTGCTTGAGCATGCTCCAGCAACTGGCGAATGGTGTAGCGAATCATGCCTTCCGCCAAATCGCAGACATCCGTCAAGTCGGCCCAGGCCATTTCAGGCTCCAACATCCAAAACTCAGTCAAGTGTCGGCGCGTCTTTGACTTTTCTGCACGGAAAGTAGGGCCAAAGCAATAGACCTTACCCAAAGCCATTGCGGAAGCTTCCGCATAAAGCTGGCCCGATTGGGTCAGATATGCGGTGTCCTCAAAATACTCCGTCTGAAACAGGGTAGAAGTTCCCTCACAGGCATTTGGGGTAAAAATTGGCGAATCAACACAAAAGAAACCCTGGTCGTCCAAAAATTCGCGAAAGGATTTCAGGACCCGGTGCCGTACGCGCAGAAGAGCCATCTGTTTTTTGGAGCGCAACCAAAGATGCCGATGATCCATCAAAAAGCCCGGCCCATGCTCTTTCTTTCCGATGGGGAACGGCTCTGCAATTTGATGCACCTCAACAGAGTCGGCGACCAGTTCCGCTCCACCCGGTGCGCGATCATCCAACTGAACTGTTCCTGTGATTAAAACGGAAGACTCTTGCGTCAGTCGTTTTGCATTCTCAAAACAAGGTTCGCTAACTAAATCGGAGCGCACAATACATTGGCAAATACCGCTCCCGTCACGTAACAAGAGGAACAGCATCTTGCCTTTACCACGGCTGTTGTAAAGCCAACCGCGCAGGCGAACTTGCTCCCCACCCAACTGGGCAAGGTCAGCAATACGGACATCTTTGGTGGATGATTCAGACATATTTTCAGGGGAACATCGTGTAGGAAGAATCCAGGTCAGTGGACTCCACATTATTGCCACTTACCTTGACAGTGCCCAAGACACGAAGGCCATCACGAAGACACTCGACTCGAACCTCAAGTTCATCGCCTTCCAACTCTTCTTCGGGGTCAAGGATGTTGACGGAGCGACAGCCGTCATCGCGTAGATAGCGGCCAACCAGGGCACGCACTTGGCGGCTTCGCTCAACCCCCGCAACCTTCGAAGTCGCACCTGGGGGAACCGCTGCCAAATCTTCAATCCGCTCTAGAGCACGGCGAAGTGCGTCTAGCTCTGCACGTAATTGGGGTGGATCCAAATCTTCCAAGGACCTGGAAAGAGCCTGAAGACGGTCGGGGACCAAGGTGAGTGCGGAAAACTCATCCAATCGCTCCTCGAAACGACGAGAGCGGCTCCACTGCCACCACGCAGTCCCCATGGAACCAAGGAGGAGAATGCAAACAAGAAGAAGAAGGAGGGGTTCCATCCGATGTCTCGCCAGATTAACGCTGCGGCCCGGGTGAACCGAATGCCTAAGATGTGAGCCCACATGCGTTCGCGTCTCCTCTTTGCCGGCGTTTTTGCCCTTCTATGCCTCCCCCTGCTCCTATTGCGGCCGGATTCTACTGCCCAACAAGGATTAGCTTTGCGGCAAGCTATGGTGAATGCTTTTGAGAAAGGTCCTCCTGGTCCAATTATCCTCAAAGTAGAGAACCCAGATTTCCAATTTTCTCAAGAACATGCTGATGCCGTAGCAAGCAGCCTTGGCGCCTTTAACAACGGCCTCCTCACTCCTGACCTTCAAACCATTCGGGCGGTGGTTCCGGGCCGAGAATCTGGCCCTACAAGGGTTCTCTATATCCATATCTCTGAATCCGATTCGCGACTCATCATTTCAAATGAAAATGATGAGCCTCTCGCAGAAGTGACCTATGGCGTAAAGTCCTCCCTATTGCCACCTTTATTGGCAATTCTTTTAGCGTTCATGCTTCGAAACACTTGGCTCTCCCTACTTGTGGGTGCCCTTGCTGGCGCCATTTTGCTTGTTCCCGAGTCGGAAGCCTTCACGAACGCCTTCGGCATTTTGTTCTGGGACATCCTGTTTCAAGATATCCTTTTCGACCCTTTTCATGCTTACATATTAGGCTTCACCCTTCTTCTTTCTGGCACCGTCGCCCTCCTCACACGAATGGGTGCCATTGAAGGCATGGTGCAAGCCATGATGCGGTGGGCGCGCTCTTCCCAAAGCGTTCAATCCATGGCCTACTTCCTTGGATTTGGAATTTTCTTTGATGACTATGCCAACACGATGGTGGTCGGCAATGCATGCGGACCCTTGTTTGACCGAATGAATGTCAGTCGCGCCAAACTCGCTTACATTGTGGACAGTACGGCGGCTCCCATTGCAGGCGTGGCAGTCCTAAGTACATGGGTGGCTTTCCAAATTAGCACCTTTGCGCCTCAACTTCCCACTATTGGCATGAGTGAAGCCCAGGGTTATTCCATTTTCTTGGAAACAATCCCCTACCGTTTCTATTGCCTATTAGCGCTGGCAATGGTTGGCCTCACCATCTTCTTGCGCCGTGATTTCGGTCCCATGCTCCGATCAGAATCACGGGCGCGTTTGGGTATGGATAAACGCCTAGAAGCCACCGGTGGCGAATGGGGCCACATTGAACGAGCCCCCTGGACTTTACCCCGCTGGGAGAATGGCCTTATACCCATCTTGACTCTTGTCATGGTGACGGGCTACGCAATCTATACCTTGGGGGCAGCGAACATCCCCGTGGAAAAAGCCATCGAGCTCAAGAAAACAGGGATCTTCCCTTGGCTCCGCGAGGTTTTGAGCCAATCAGATAGCACCAAAGCCATTTTTCTGGGCTCTGCGGCCGCATGGGGAATGGCGGCCTTTCTTTCCTTGACTCGCAAGCAACTTGGAGTCAGCGAGGTCTTTAAAACGACTATTATTGGAAGTATCTCTGTTGCTCGTTCGGCAATTGCCATTCTGATTCTTGCATGGTGCATCGGCGAAGTTTGCACTCGCTTGGACACAGCAGGTTATTTGGTTTCCATTTCTACTCAACTTACGAACCCTTCCTGGCTCCCTATTATTCTCTTTTTGACTTCCTGCTTTGTGGCCTTTGCAACCGGTTCTTCTTGGACCACCATGGCAATTCTTCAACCAAATGTTGTCGTGCTGGCGCATCGAATGGGCGACATGACCGAAATGGGAAGCCATGGAATGTTGGTGCTTTGTGTCGGCGCAGTGCTAGAAGGCTCTATCTTCGGCGACCACTGTTCGCCCATCTCGGACACAACGATTCTTTCTTCAACAGCTTCTCGTTGTGAGCATATTGAGCATGTACGCACCCAGGCTCCCTACGCCCTAGTGTGCGCAGCCCTTGCGCTTCTGGTGGGTTATGTTCCTGCCTCTTTCTTTGGCATCCCTCCCCTTCTTTCTCTCGGAATGGGTGGCTTATGCATGATTGCGGTTCTTGTCCTTTTTGGCCGCAACCCGAGCGAATCCCGTGCGGGCCTTATGCCTTAAACTTTTTCAATAAGAGGGACAGGAGGTAAAGGCTCAGGCCCATGCCGGCGAGCAATCGCCCCCAAGTTTCTCGCAAGGGACTCCCCCATAGTTCGGAACTCCAGTCGGTTGGCAAAGGGGTCGGTCCACACTCTCCCAAAGGTCGTGCCGGCGGAAGGAAAGAACGGTTTTCGTAGACCTTTTTATTCAGAAGGGCAAGAGCTTCTAACTCTGGCAATTTGCTAAAGATATCTTCGGCAAAAACAAGTTTCCCGCTCTCCTCTTCTAGGGGAGACTTGGAAAAAGCAACTTGAATGATTTCATTTCTCAGCCGGCCTGTTGCCGAGTGGCCTCGCTCAACGTGAGCTCGTGGGACTAAAGCATGAAAAGCCGCCTCCCAAGCTGGGTGCGCTCCACTTGGGATTTGAAAACTGGGAAGCTTGGTTTCCCAAACATCATCCCAAAGCGGTTGATCCACAAATGATGTTCCTTCCAAAGTCCGCAAACTCCAAGTTTGACCGGAATGGGCTTGCTCAAGCCATAGGATGCCCTGAGCGCCCGCCAGCTTTTGCGCTAATGTTTTCCCTTCATAAAGGGCAACCTCTTCATAATCGCCCCATGCGCGCCAATGCAGTTCCCAACCGCCATCGGGATGAGGAAGCATATTGAGGATGGCCACGTTCCTCTCGATGGGAGGCGTGGCAAACCAGTCTACCCATGGAGGCAAACCCGTCGGCTTGGGCAAGTCTGTGAGAACCGCAGCTTGACGACCCTTGAGTGCCCGAATGGCTCTGAGTAGTTCCGGGGCCCCACTAGCTTCTTCGATACGACCAACGGAATACCGTTTCCAATCCATGGCATGTCCAGCATCAGAAAGGGGTCGAGCGCCAATGTGGTCAGGTGTCCCACCTCCACTATGGGAAAAGGAAGCGTCCCATATCAGAACAGGAGTCCGGGTCTCGCGAAGGGGTTGAGCAAGAGCCACGATTCCGCAAATCAGACCAAGGAGAGCAATCCAGAAAGATAGGGGTCTTAAAGGGGCCTTTGGACTCGCACCAGCTAAATCCAAAAAGGGTTCAAGCCCTCCAACCAACCAGGGCATGGGTTTCGAAACAGAGGCCCAACGCGCCCAAAGAAGCAGAAGGGGTAGCAGTCCTAAAGCCAGAGGATTTTCAAACAAGGCCAGACTCCTTTAATTCCTTGAGCAGAGTCAACGCAGTAGCTTCAGAAGCGGGGAGTCTATATTCCATGAATTGAACTCCCTTATTCCGGAGTTCCACTCTTTTCTGCTCCAAATAATCCTCCCAGGCTTTCCGATAGCGCTCCGGAGTGAACTGAACTTCCAATTGATCACCAGACTCCACATCCCGAAGCCGAAGACCACCATGGGGAGGACGATCTTCTTGTTGGAGCACCAATGCCAAGACCGAGGTCTGAGGTGGCAATGGATTGAGGAAACGAACCCAAGGGTCAGTCAAAAACAACGTTTGTTGGGCAGGAGTGCAATGCGGAATTCCAGTTCCGGATGGCTCGGGAAGTGCCGTCAGAGCTTGAAGTAAAGTCAGGCAATCCCCACGACCTGAAAATTTCCCGTCAAAAGTCTCGGTCAATAAGCGCAAACGACCACCGGCTTCAAGATGCAACCAACCCCAAATCAAGGCGATTCGTCTTTGGTCGGCATCACGACGAGTTGGGCCTGGTTGCACGCTGGCACTTCGGTCCAAAACCAATTGCAATTCACCGCCGACTTCACGTTCTCGTTGTCGGACCAATAGTTCGCCGCGTCGCGCGCTGGCTCGCCAATCAATCGACTTGGAACCTTCATGAATTTGCCACGGGCGGCGCTCGAAACCCAAGCGTTCACGCCCGGGGTCGCAAGATGCGCCTTGACCCCATCCAGCTCGGGCGCAGCCCTGGCTCCAAGTGGAAAGTGCGGCCAGGAAATCAGAGGGGAAAAGAGATGAGCTCACAGGAAGAGAGGGCGTCCACATGGGTCGCCAATGGGCTCCCCTCCCTCAAAGACCAACTGGCCACGCAAGTAAACCTGTTCAGGGAAAGCGCGCAACTCCCAACCGTTGTAAGGACTCCATTTGGACTTGGAAGGCAAGGATGTCTCATCCACAGTTGTTTTCTTTTGCGGGTCACAAATGACAAAATCGGCATCTGCGCCCACCGCAAGCCGTCCCTTTTGCGCTAGACAAAATTCTAGGGCTGGATCCCTTGTAACTGACGCAAGCGCCCGTTCGAGGGAGAGTCCAAAGCGGTCGTGCACGGCAAACATGAGAGGAAGAAGAAGGTCAATGCAGGGAAAACCAGAGGGTGATTTGCGGTAAGGTCGGTCCTTATCTTCCAACGGATGAGGAGCATGATCGGTTCCAACTCCCTGCAACAAACTTTTTTCCAAAATGGAAATGAGAGTTTCCCTGTCTTCGGCATACTTTATCGAAGGATTCACTTTAAAACGGTTCTGCGAAGCTTGGGCGGCCTCTTCGGCCTCGACTAGTAAATAATGAGGCCCTGTCGTGCCCGTAATGGGCAACCCGCGTTCAGCGGCTTCAACAACACACTTCGCACCTTCTCCGGTAGAAATATGAAAGACATGGAGCTGAACACCCGTTTCTTCTGCAACTGAAATTGCATCCCGAATACTTTTCGTTTCAGCTTCCCGCGACCGCATCAAGTCATGGCGCTCTGCAGTTTCTGGCGTGGCTTCCTCAAGGGCTTTCCGCATCAAGGCATCATCTTCGCAATGAGCCACAACTTTATGGCCAGCCTTTTTAGCTGCAGAGAAGAGTTGTCGCATGACATCCAAGTTTGGGACACCTCCTGACCCCGTGCTTCCACCAAGAAAACACTTTACAGCGGGCACTAAGCCCAGCATGCCGTCGAGGTTGTCCATTGAATTCAAAGTCAATGAACCGTAAGGCGCAAAATCAATGCGAGAAACGCCACAAAGATTTTTCATTTTCTCTTTGAGGAGGTCCGCATTCTCCATCAAAGGCGGATTATTTTGGATTTCCAAAACAGTTGTGACGCCACCGTGAAGAGCTCCGGTCGAACCCGTGAGATAGCCTTCTTTGCGCACCAAGCCAGGCTCTCGGAAGTGGACATGGCAATCCACAAGGCCGGGGAGAAGCAAACGCCCCTCCAAATCCAAAATCTGTTCGCCACTTTGGCGTGACAGATCTTGCCCCATTTCCGCAATGAGACCATTGGCGTCACTGCGCAAATCGCAATTATCTAAAAAACACTTCCCGTCAAAAAGACGGCCATTCCGAAAGAGTCTGGGCTGGGCTAGAGGGGTCATTGGAGGAAGCTAAACTGCGCTCAGCCTATCCCTGCGCCCCCATCACGAAAACCCATGCCACTTTCTCGGTCCCGCTCCGCCATCCTGTCCTTAGTGCTCACAGGCTTATTTCTCTCGAATAGCCTCTCCAGCCAAAGCCGCTTCGACCTTCATGAAGTCATGTGGACGATGACTCCTGATCCGGCTGGGGACGTCGTGAACATGGAAATGGAATTGGCTCCTCTTTTTGACCGCGAAAGCATCACCCTCAGGCTGCCCCTTTGGAAACCTGGCGCCTATCGTTATGCCAATTACGAGCGCTCTATTCTCAGTTTGACTGCCCTGGATCAGGATGGCAGGGAACGAGAACTCGTCGAACTGGACCCCCGGACTTGGCGTGTGGAGTGCAAAGATGCCTCCTCCTTAGTGGTGTCTTATGATTTGAAGGTCAAAGACGAATCTGAGAAGAGTGCCCCACCTGCAGTCCACCTTCACAGCCCTTCGGCGTTCCTCTACACCGAAGATTCCCTTCTGCTTCCTCACCTTCTCAAGGTCAATCTGCCGGAAGACTGGAGCTTCTCGTCAGGTCATCGTCCCGTCGCAGGAGAGGACAACCTTTATCGTTCCCCTAACTATGACGTTTTTGTGGACTGCCCCATTGCCTTGGGTGACTTGGAATTCCTCCATTTCGAAAGTCATGGCACGCCTTTTGAAATCGTTCTCTTTGGGAAAAGCCCAAGCGAGGCTCAATTTGGACGCGCGGAATGGACCTCCAAGGTCAAGGCTATCTGTGAAGCCTCGTGGGATTTAGTGGGAGATTACCCGTTCGAACGCTATGTCTTTCTCTACCTATTCAGCGACATAGGCGGCTACTACGGATTGGAACACCTTAATTCCACAACAATTGCCTATAACCACCGCAACGCAAAGGCTGGAAATGTTTCCGGATTGGAAAGCGTCTCCGCTCACGAATTTTTTCACCTCTGGAATGTAAAGCGCATCCGACCCAAACAGCTTGGACCTTTTGATTATTCGCAGGATGTTCGCACCAAAGACCTCTGGTGGCTTGAAGGCGTCACTTCTTATTACACTGATGTCATCCTGCACCGCTCTGGATTAAGGAAAGACGGGTGGTTTCTCCGTGCCCAGGAACGGAACTTCTTGGCTCAATACAACAGTTCTGGTTATGGCATTGTCTCCCCTGAGAGAAGTTCTTGGACAACTTGGGACCCCACCCCCGGCGCTCACATTTCTTATTACGATCAAGGGCAATCATTGGGCCTTCTGTTGGACGTAGAAATCCGCAAGCACACCCAAAATCGCCGATCGCTGGATGATGTCGTCCGCTTCTTTCATCACTGGGTGGATTACCCCAGCGAAGGGTATCAACCAGGCGATTTATCCCGAGCCATACGCGCAGTCACGGGCTGGGACTGCCGTCCTTTCTTTGAAGCCCATGTACGTGGAGTCTTAGGATTGCCTTGGGCGGATTCCATGAAGAGCGCTGGAGTTCGCGCCATCTTTGGGGAACCAGGTGACCCCTACCTTGGCTTTAGTGCGTCTTCTGCTTTGCTTGCCCAAGTAAAGGAGAACTCTCCTGCTTGGGAGAGCGGCCTTCGTCCCGGCGATCAAATTCTTAGCCTAGCCGGGTCGGCTTGCACCGACTTGGAAGCACTCCGCAATCTTGTTTTTACGCTCTCCCCTGGAGAAGTAATGGAAATTGGAGTCCTCCGGGAGGGAACGAACATGACCATCAACCACACGGTGGGCGAACGAAGTCAAGTTCTCTTTAAACTGGACCGAAACCAAAACGCTTCGTCCAGTGAAGCCGCCATCTTGGACGGGATTCTGGACGGAATCCCTAAAGGGATTTTCTAAGACTCCTTCAGGGAAACCCGCCAAGCATCTTCCAATTCTTTAAAGATGTTTCCAGGTCGGCCGTTTGAGAACATCTCTTCTGTTACTTTTCGCAATTCAGGGATAAAGTCAAAAGACGATTCTTTTCCAAGTTCGCCAAGTTCTCGAAGCCACATCTCACCTTTCAGACCATAGGTCTCTACCATCCACTCCCAAAAGAGCCAACCCTTTGCGATTTCCTGATCTTTCAGCTCCCAAAGGTCTCGAGTAAAAATGGAATCGAGTGGTTGAGTATTTTTTAAAGCAGATTCCTTAAGGAAATCTCTAAATCCAAGGCGCACCTCTCTCTTTACTTTATCGTCGTCTGAGTTCCCCCACGCATAGGGGCCCTCGGGCTTCAAGCCAACACAGACCACTTCATTTCGGCCAAGCAACTCAAAGGACATAGCATAACCCATGGCTTCGCCAAGCCACGCATGAGAAACTTGTTGGAGATATTGTCCCTGCAATCCAACATAATGAATGGATGC
>DLRM01000039.1:0-192 GCA_002500505.1 Planctomycetes bacterium UBA7888 | reverse complement strand
AGGGCATGTCCCAAGCGATGCAGGAGAATTCCCTCCAGTCCACTGACTTGCCCAGTTTTCCAATACTCAATAAAACGACCATCAATTGCGGATGGATAAATAGCGTACCCCTTCATTTGAAGTCTGCGCTCTTTGTCGTCTCCCCATGTCATCCCGTAGTACTCCACAAAAAAAGCCTCGAACTCTACAATG
>DLRM01000020.1:1058-8417 GCA_002500505.1 Planctomycetes bacterium UBA7888 | reverse complement strand
AAAAAACAGTTGCGGTTTTCCAACATGTTCATGAAGCCTACTTTGGAGCTGGGCAGAGTATTTATGCTGAGGTAGCATAGAAGGCTGAAGCACTCCAGAAATTCAACTGGTGTTGTTTGAGAACTATTTCAGCGAATCCCCAGTCGCCGTATCAAACGCCACGGTTCCACCCACGATGGGGAGTTCTAGTTTGGTGGCGGCGAGGTCGAGCGAAAGTTTGGTGCCGGGCTTTGGCCAAAGAGTGAAGTCGCGGTCGCTTGAAAAGACCATGAGGCCGATGCGCTGGCCCGTGGGAATGATTTGGTCATCGGGCTGAAGGTCAAAGCTGAAGTCCACAAACTCCCCCTTCTTGAGTGGAACACCTTCCCTCAATGAAGAATGATTCTGCGGGTCCGCCCAGCCGCGCGTGATGATGTTGTCGTTGATGTGGCCTCCATCCTTCCATGGCAGAGAAACCACCCACACCGAGAGGTTTGCAGCGGGACCATCAACGGCCATGCGTATCGACAAACGTGCCGTGCCGGAAATGTGGAGAGGGGCTTTGAGTTCCTCCGTCACATAAAGCAAACGGTGCTTGGACTTGTCCGCTTTGGCGAGCTTGGTGCCGGACTCTTTCACATTGTCTGTCAGTTTTTCAATGCCTTGCTTCTTGGCGGCAGGGTCTGCACTCAAGCCGCCCTGCTTTGCGCCACCTGAAAAAGGATGCAGAGTCACAAACTCGGCTTCTGGGTTTGGATAATCAGGATAAGCCGTTGGATTCGAGCGGCGATCCCCCTCGCGCACAATCCAAGAACGCGGGAGTTCTTCGACACCGTTTTCGACACCGTAAAGGTAACGACTAAACCATCGGTTCTTCATCTCCATCGTTGGAGGACCGCCATGACCCCCTTGGTGAAAATACGCCATCACTGGCACGCCGTGCTTTTTCAGTTCTTGATAAACCGAAACGCTGTGGTTGGGCATAACATTCCAATCGTTAAAACCGTGCGAGATTAAAACTGCGGCGCGCACTTTATCTAAACGAGCGCGGTAGTTGCGTCCATGCCAAAAATCGTTGTAATCACCGGTTATGCGGTCTTGATTTTCGGCCATCAACTCGTCGCGCACTGTTTTATTACAACTCTTGCGCATTTTTGGGTCGCCACTATTAATGAAATCATAAAGGACATCAACATCCTCGCCCATGTAACCGCCTGGGTGGCGCACCAAACCATAGGAACGGTAATAGTGGTAGTAAGAGGTATTCGGTGCGTCGGGAATGATGGCCTCTAAACCTTCCACTCCGGTTGTCGCCGCAGCTAGTGGCAACGTGCCGTTATAAGACGTGCCGGTCATGCCGACCTTGCCGGTGGCCCAATACGCTTCCACAGGTTTGTTGCCATCTGGAGTGGTGAAACCTTTTGCGCGACCGTTTAGCCAATCAATCACAGCTTTAGGGGCAAGCTCTTCATTCTCACCGCCAATCGTGGGGCAACCCTGCGACATTCCAGTACCAGGCGATGCGGAATGGACAACTGCAAACCCCCGCGGGAGCCAAGTTTTAATCCGTGAGCGAGACATCATGCCGCCCTTGTCTTGATAACGAACACTAGGCGCCTTCCTTCGCTTCGGTGGTTTTTTCCCAAGCTCGTGCTCGGGGTCCCAAAAGAAGTTGTCGCCACTCGCTGTGCCCGAGAAGTAGGGGCTTGTTTCGTAAATCACCGCAACTTTCAAACCTTCGCTATCCGTCTGCTCTTGGCGCGTGACATCGACATGCACACGATCGAGCTTCCCGTCGCCATCGGAGTCAAACTCCGTTTCGACCCAAAGGGCGTGCTGAATCCAGGCGGAGCGGTCGTTGAAGCCTTCAACCACTTGAGCGAGGCCGGCTTCAAAAACCGGAACGGTCGGGGCGGCTGATTGGGAGGCCAGTGGCGCAGAAAGAGCGCAGAGGGCGAAACTAGAGAGGAGGATGCAAGGGGGCAGGAAAGCAGTCATGAGTCAGCAAATATAGCTAGGCTTCCGTGACTTGGCGTGCGCGCCTGGTAAGTCATTTTCGGTTATTCTGGAGCTCTCATGCAACGCATACTCTCCGCAGCCCTCCTCTTCCTCCTTGCTTCTTCCTTAAGTGGCCAAGAGGCGCTTTCGCTTTGGCAACCATCCCAGAAGTCTCCCGGTAGCTGGATGGAACTCCCAGCCGACGCGCTCAGCAACGCAATTGTCCAAGTCGATTCCTCCCTTTTGGCTGCAAACAAACTCCTACTCTTGGGAGACCAGACGGTGCTGCTAGGAACTCCTGAAAAAGCCTTTGGCGGAGGCTGGGTCACTCAGGCAGAACTTATTGGAGATTCCGACGCTGAGGTTCTCCTTGCGTGGAATGGCTCAGTGGTGGCAGCTTCATTTCGATCATCTAGCCGCCACTTTCAATTGGCCTGGGCAGGCAATGGCCTTCACCGAGTCACGGAACTCCCAACAACCTCGGGCTTTCGTTGCGGCACAGATTTAAGCCACGCAATCAATACTCCCAAGCCCGAAGCTGCGCCTGGCGGTGGAAGCCCCCGACACCACGAAAGCATCGATGTATTGATTGTTTACACCCCACAAGCATTGCTAGGACATGGCGGGAGTTCGAGTTCAATGAACAACGCCATCAATCTTGGCGTCAAGCAAACCAACAACACTTTCGCAAACAGCGGAGTCAACCAGCGCATTCAACTGGTGCATACTGCTGAAATGGTTGGCTACACCGAGAAATCGGGGGGGAGCGGTTTCAGCTCAATGCTGAGCGAACTGACCAATGGCTCGGGCGTTTTAAGCACGGCGCACACTCTGCGAGACCAGTACGGCGCAGACTTTGTCACGATGCTGGTAGCAAACTCGAGCTATGGAGGAGTTGCCTGGTTGATGACCAACGTCAGTGCTAGTTTTGAGAAATGGGCATTCAATCTGGTCACCCAATTCTCGGCAAACCGCGACTGGGTCCTGGCGCACGAACTGGGACACAACATGGGATGCGCGCATGATCGCCAAAATTCCGGAGGCTCCGGCGCTTATTCCTATTCCTACGGCTATCGGACCTCGGGCAGTCCAAGTTACCGCACCGTCATGGCCTATGCCCCTGGAACCCGCTTGGGACGTTGGAGCAGTCCAAACGTGACTTACAACGGTCAAACCCTAGGCCGCGCCAATCAGGAAGAAAATGTGCGGACCTTGAATAACACCTATTCCACATGTGAGAACTTCCGTGACAAACAGCCCATTCTTGCGGTGCCGACCTTGCTTGCCGGTTTTTCTTCCTATATTCAGGTGTTCAATACTACGCCAGGAGACAAAGTCATTCTTGGCTTGTCGCTCACGGGTGCAGGCCCGACAAACACTCCTTACGGTTCGGCTCTATTGACGATGCCTATCCATGCGAGTCCGAAGTTGACCGCAGATTCTGCGGGTGAAGTGAACCTGAACTGGAATGTCCCCAATAGTTTGAAAGGACTACCTGCTTGGTTCCACGCCGCAAACATCACAACCGGCGTCCTTACCAACGCCGAGACACGGACGGTTCTTTAATTGAGCTCCTGCTCTATTCTGGGTTTAACTGAAACTCTTTGAGCAAAGCCTAGGGCTTGATTAGTCGACCCTGGCTATCTCGGAAAGAACCCACCACAATCATGACGAAGTCTACAAGCGTCCAGATGCCCAATCCCCCGAGAGTAAGTAGCATCAAAATCCCTGTGCCCACTTTCCCAACATAAAATCGATGGACTCCGAAGCCTCCCAAAAAGAAGCAGAGAAGAATTGTGGGGACGAACCCCTTGTCACTATTTTCCATGGTATTTCCCTATTTAAGTTTTTGTCCCGGATACGAAACGATGTCCCCGTATCCGTCACGGTATGAGCCAATCAAAAGAAGAATGGTAACGATTATTGTGTGGATACAGTCCACAGCCAAAATGCCCCATCCCAAAATGGGGCGGTCGACAACAATGAAATAAAACGCCGAAACTGTCATCGCTAAATCAACAAAACCGTGCAGCCAACGACCTAAATAGAAGTGATGAATCCCAAGAATGCCGAAAACTCCAGAAAGGGCAACGGCAACACCATACTTTTTGCGAGAGGATTGACTCAAAATAAATGGGTAGTAGCGGTAGTCAGTTGCATCGTAAGACTATACATGCCACGTTGAGCGCGGATCGACTTAGAGGCATATATTTTTTTATTTAGCCCTCAGGGAAATCTACGGCACATCCACGCCTCGTTCGTGCATGGTTTGGGTGGCTTCGTCGTAACCGGCATCGACGTGGCGAACGACACCGATGCCGGGGTCGTTGGTGAGGACCGCCTCAAGGCGGGCATCGGCTTCGGGGGTGCCGTCGCAAACGCAAACTTGGCCGGAGTGCTGACTGTAGCCAATGCCCACTCCCCCGCCATGGTGCATACTGACCCACGATGCGCCCGAGGCAACGGCAAGCATGCCATTGAGTAGCGGCCAGTCGGCAACCGCATCGGTGCCGTCTTTCATAGATTCGGTTTCACGGTTAGGGCTTGCAACCGAACCGCAATCCAAATGGTCACGACCCAACACAATCGGCGCACTCAACTCGCCATCGCGCACCATGCGGTTGAACTCAAGACCTGCAACATGGCGCTCGCCATAACCAAGCCAGCAAATGCGGCTGGGCAAGCCCTGAAAGGCGATGCGCTCGCCAGCCATTTTAATCCAACGGCAGAGACTTTCTTTTTCGGGGAAGAGTCGAAGAATCGCTTCGTCGGTTTTTCGGATGTCTTCCGGATTGCCACTGAGTGCGGCCCAGCGGAAAGGGCCTTGTCCCTCACAAAAGAGCGGACGAATGTAAGCGGGCACGAAGCCAGGGAAATCAAAAGCGTTTTCCACGCCGGCTTCTTCTTGGGCAAAAGCGCGAATGTTGTTGCCGTAGTCGAAAGTCTCCGCACCGCGCCGCTGGAGCTCGAGCATGAGTTCCACATGACGACCCATCGTTGCGAAAGAACGCTTCTGGTAATCCACTGAATTATTTTTCCGTAACGTCAAGGCCTCCTCATACGTCATCCCGTCAGGCACGTAGCCGTTAAGCGGGTCGTGGGCGCTGGTTTGATCGGTCAGCACCTCCGGCGTGAGGTCGCGGTCCACCAAAGCTTGCAAAAGTTCGGTGGCGTTACAGCACACCCCAATGCTCACGGCTTCACCTTGTTCTTTGGCAGAAATCGCGCGGGTGATTGCAGTATCCAAATCGGAAGCGCATTCATCCAAGTACTTCGTACGTAGGCGGAAGTCGATGCGGGCTTGCTCGACATCACAAATCAGACAAGTGCCCTCGTTCATGGTCACAGCCATTGGCTGGGCGCCGCCCATTCCGCCAAGACCGGCTGTCACGGTGAGAGTGTTCTTGAGCGTGCCGCCGTGGTTTTGGGCAACGGCAGCGAGGGTTTCATAAGTTCCCTGAAGGATTCCTTGGGTGCCGATGTAAATCCAAGAACCCGCGGTCATCTGGCCATACATCATTAAGCCCTTGTCTGCGAGTTCACGGAAGTGGTCCCAGTTTGCCCACTTGCCCACAAGGTTTGAATTGGCGATTAACACTTTGGGAGCGTGCTTGTGGGTCTTGAAAACCGCAACCGGTTTGCCGCTCTGCACCAGCATGGTTTCATCCGACTCCAGGCGCTGCAACGTGTCCACGATTTTTTGAGCGGCTTCCCAATTGCGGGCGGCTTGGCCGGTGCCTCCGTAAACCACTAAATCCTCAGGGCGCTCGGCCACATCGGCGTGGAGGTTGTTCAAAAACATCCTCAAAGCGGCCTCAGCCTGCCAATCTTTGCAATGGAGATCCAGGCCCGTGAGGGAGGGCTGGGGGCCGGGAGTCAGAACAATGCGCTCAGCAGTCAGGGATGGGGCCATAGGACCTCGATTCTAGAGGTGCGAAAGGCCTCCGGGGGAGCCAATCAGGTCTTCCAAAACCAATGCGAATGCTTAGGGTTATATCTCACATGCTGTCCCCCATCCTCTTCCTTGCCCTTCAAGCGGCTGCGCCGCAGGGATTGACTCTTTACGATCCCATTCGCACTCCTGACGCCTGGCTAATCGACACAGAAGGACAAGTTGTCCACCACTGGAAGGGAACTGGCCAAGCTGGACACGAGTCCATGCTTCTAGATGATGGGCATTTACTACGCGCAGTCAAGGTGGGCAACAAAGTCTTTCGTGGCGGTGGCGAAGGAGGGCGACTCGAAAAGCTCAACCCGCAAAGTGAAGTGGTCTGGTTCTATGAACTTTCCAATGAAAAAAATCTCCATCACCATGACTTTGAAGTCTTGCCTAATGGGAACATTCTCCTGATTGCTTGGGAAAAGAAAACCCCAGAAGAATCCATCGCCGCTGGCCGCGACGCAGAAGCGGTTGGAAATGAAGGCCAGTGGCCAGACTGCCTGATTGAAATTCGCCCACAGGAGACTTCGGGCGCGGAAGTGGTGTGGGAATGGCATGCATGGGACCACATCGTGCAGGACCGAGACCCTGAAAAGCCGAACTATGGCCAAATCCACGATCATCCTGAACGCGTAAATATCAACTGGGGTGGCGTGGACCGAAGACCAGACAAAGTCATTGATGCTGAAAATGAAAAGCTCAAAGCACTCGGCTATCTCGACGAAGAAGAGGAAGATGTAGCGCGTCCACCAATGCCCAACAACAAAGGCCGAGGCGGGCCACACTTAAAAGGGGATTGGATGCACACCAATGCAGTGGCTTACGAACCGAATCGTGACCTCATTGCTATTTCAGTGCGGAGCTTTCATGAAATCTGGGTGATTGATCACTCCACCACAACCCAAGAAGCAAGCGGCCACTCAGGTGGAAAACATGGAAAAGGGGGTGACCTTTTGTATCGCTGGGGAAACCCTCAAACTTATGGAATGGGAGAAAGGCAAGACCAAACTCTCTTTGGTCAACACGATGTGCGTTGGATTCCCCAAGGCCAAAAAGGCGCGGGCGACTTAACCGTTTTCAATAACGGTGAAGGGCGACCCGGAGGAACATTCAGCTCGGTAGACCAGTTCACGCCACCATGGAATGACGATGGTGGATTTCATCGTGAGACAAATTCCTCTTTCGGCCCAAACAAAGCGCACTGGAGTTACTCAAGTTCTCCCAAAAAAGAATTTTTCTCTGGCCATATCTCCGGCGCAGAACGACTCGAGAATGGCAACACACTGGTCGCCTCGGGTGAGCAGGGCTTGATTTTTGAAGTGACCGCTCGCGGCGAACAGGTTTGGAAGTATCAAGTACCTAAAGAGCATCAAGGTGTGAGAAGGAAGGA
The DNA here is from genome assembly GCA_002500505.1 of Planctomycetes bacterium UBA7888. Classification (GTDB taxonomy): domain Bacteria; phylum Planctomycetota; class UBA1135; order UBA1135; family UBA1135; genus UBA7888. The sequence continues at coordinate 1,110 of DLRM01000020.1, read as the reverse complement.
GGATCGCGGAGGCCGAGGCGGCCCACCACCGGGATTCGGTCCCCCTCCCGGC
>DLRM01000020.1:0-724 GCA_002500505.1 Planctomycetes bacterium UBA7888 | reverse complement strand
ACGGCCCGCCACCTGGCGACGGCCCGCCTCGCCAAGGACCTCGAGGCCGTAGAGCCGGCGGATTGGACGGTGGACTATGGCGCGCACACCGCTACGCCTCCAATCATCCAGGCGTCGAGGTACTCCGCAATACAGAAGGCGCAACTGCGCCGTCGTCAAGTTCACCCAACGCACCCGTGGCAACTTCGTCCCCTTGGAAATACCACAATCTTCAGCTTCAAGGCTGGACGATTCATGTTGAGGACAAGCTCTTTGAGCAAAAGGAACTAAAAGAAGATGTACTTGCTCTCCTGCGAAATGAACTTTGGGAAATCCGAACTCGACTCCCCCAGGCTGTTGTTCAACGTCTCCAAAAAGTGAAAATGCGCTTTCATCTCAACCGGACCGAATGCCCTGGCGGGGTTTATCACCCTTCACCCGTGTGGCTAAGCGAACATGGCCTGCCCCCAGATTGGGCGGAGGGGATTGAGTTTGGGGTCGCTAAGAATTTCTTAACTTGGTCAAGAACCCAACCGGACATGGTCCTTCACGAACTTAGCCATGCGTGGCACCATCAAGTTCTCGGTTATGAGCATGAAGGGATTCGAAAGGCCTTCGATGCTGCCGTTAAATCTGGAAGTCTTGAACGTGTCCCTTATGTGCACGGAGGCGAACGGCGGGCTTACGCACGAAACAATCCCCAAGAGTTCTTTGCCGAGATGAGCGAAGCTTGGTGGGGAGTCAA
>DLRM01000061.1:36998-37396 GCA_002500505.1 Planctomycetes bacterium UBA7888 | reverse complement strand
TGCGGAAGATTCTCGACTGCAGCCTCCCGTAGGAGTCCGGGCAGTGTCTCAGTCCCGATGTGGGCGATCATCCTCTCAGATCGCCTAGCCGTCTTAGCCTTGGTGAGCCATTACCTCACCAACAAGCTGATAGCGCATGACCCTCTCCCTGTGCGGAAGGTCCCCGAAGGGAGCCCAACCATTTACTCAAGGAACCATGCGATTCCTCGAGACAATCCGGCATTAGCCACAGTTTCCCATGGTTATTCCGGTCACAGGGGCAAGTTAGCCATGTATTACTCACCCTTTCGCCGCTCTACTCGCAGAAGTTTTCATTCCGAAGAAATCAAACTTCAAACTTTCGCGCTCGACTTGCATGCCTAATCCACGCCGCTAGCGTTCACTCTGAGCCAGGATCA
>DLRM01000061.1:0-36687 GCA_002500505.1 Planctomycetes bacterium UBA7888 | reverse complement strand
GCCGCCAGCGTTCACTCTGAGCCAGGATCAAACCCTTCACTTGATTGATTTATTCAATCCCAAGACACACCCTAAGATGCGAATCAGGAAAGTTAATCTGGGTTTGGGAATTGACTCATTTACCTCTATTTCGAGGCTTGGGTCATCCTTGTTTTCAACGAACGAGAACCTGCTTTGCAGCAGGTTCAAATGATTACCACAAAGGCACTTGGCCAAATGCGGGCGAAACAGTGTACCTCCCCTAAAATCGAGGTCAAGGGTTTGGGCCGAAAAGGGGAAATTTTTCCGAAATTTGTGGAAAAAACTAAATTCCACCTCTCAGGTGCCATTTTAAATTGCCTAAACTCCTGCTCCCATGACTGAATACGCCGGATGGACTCAAAAGGAAGCTGAAGGCTTCGACTGCTTTCTTCAGGAAGCCTGTGGGATTCCTGCAGGGATTCTGATGGAAAATGCTGGCAAAGCCTCGGCAGAAATAGCCCTAAACCTTTCTATAGAAAACGGTTACAGCAATATACTTTTCCTTGTAGGCCCCGGTAACAATGGAGGCGATGCTCTCGTTTCAGCCCGGCACCTCTTTTCAGCCCTCCCTATTCAGGTCTGGGCTCCGATAGGCCCCCCAAAAGACCCCAATAGCCCGGCCTATTCGGCTTGGGATGCCCTCCAAAGGATGAACGTTCCTCTTTCTGAGAGGGGAGGGAGCCCTATCGAACTGACCCCTGCCACCCTGGTCCTAGATGGCCTCTTCGGAATTGGTCTTTCCCGCCCTGTCGAGGGAGCTGCGGCAGAGGCGCTCCAAATGATTTCCCAGTCCCCTGCCAAGGTTCTGGCCCTGGACATTCCCTCAGGACTGGACACGGATACCGGTTGCATCCACGGAAAAGCCCTTCCTGCCCATTGGACCCTCAGTTTCGTGGGTCCTAAAAGGGGCTTCTTTCTCCAAGATGGCCCCTTGCTTTGTGGACAAATTCAGACCGCCCCAATTGGAGTGAGCTCTGCCTTTGCAGAAGCTTGGCTTGAAAACCGAAGGGTGGCTAGTCTCGAATCGTGACGGATGCGCCTCGAGGCAGGATCTCAAAGAGCTCCTCCACCTCGTCATTGAACATCCGAATGCACCCAAGGGACTCAAAGGACCCAATGGTGTCTGCGGCATTCGTGTTACCGTGAATGCCATACGAAGGCATCTCCTTAAAGCCCATCCAGCGAGTACCGAGTGGGTTTTCAGGGTTGCCAAAGGGAACAGGATCGTCGCCTTGCTTCCAGAAAACGGGTTCCTTCAAGAAATCTTCCAAGGTGAATTCCCCCAACGGAGTCGCGTCACCGTCCTTGCCAAAGCTGGCTTCGTACAAACCGATCGGAGAGCTGTCCGCGTAGACCACCAACAAACGCTTACCTCGCCAGGCTTCGACGGAAGGAGGATTCGTTGGCAGTTTCAGCTCTTGCCCCAAGCGAATGGAAGTCTTCTTAACATTCCGCCCGTTAAAGAGGTTCATCCAACCATAACTAAGCTTGAGCCCTTTCTTCCGGAAACGATTCCGGATGGAGTTGAGGCTATCGCCATCCTGAACTGCGTAGGTTTGGAAGGGGAGAAAACTCCGGCAGTTGGCGCGACAGTCAAAAACCAATTCCCTGTATGCCAATACACGGTCTCGGGAATAGCCATTGTTGAGCATTTCCCGAAGGAGGTCGCCCAAGGCGTGAGCCCCGACCTCATATTCGCGTTTTTGAAGGGCTGAATGCGCAAGAGCATCCTGCCAGGCAATCCAAGCTGGACCGCGAAATTCAGAATTCGCCAGGCTGGCTTTTAAGCCAGCACTACCCTTCTCCGCCCAAGCTTTGGCAAACACGTCAAAGTCAGAACCGAAAATACCAGGAGCTGCGACTCGCAAGATTGCGGCGTAGGAGCCTCCCTGACCTTTCCAAATGGAGGCAAATTCTTGGAGGGCTTCGGAGATATTTTCCTCTCCAACAGCCGGTCGCCATTCCAAGGTGCCATTTCGATGCCACTGATCCAATGCTTTGAGTCCCAAAGCGAGCGCCGGGGGAGCGGTGCGCTCACTGCTAATACTCAAGTCAAGAGAGAGTGCTTCAGGCTGCGGAGGGGCTGCAGCAGCTTCTACTGGAACGTCCGAGGAGGCGCGCTGCCAGAGCACAAAGGAGACGCCCACAAAAATGGCCAAGAGGAGGAACTTCTTCACGCGGGTATTCTGCCCAAAAGAGGGGGGGCGATTCAAGGAAAGGCTTGAAATAGCGGAACTTAGGAAGAAAAAGTGGCCCAAAACAAACGCTGCCCCGTCGACCGAAGTCGGCAGGGCAGTTGCGTCCGCAGCGGCGGCGGGGAGAGTTGAGTCGGTAAGTCCCTGAACTTCAGGGGGGCGCCACCCGAGGCGATTTACCCGCTCCGGAGAAAGGCTCCCAGTCGTAGTGCTGTCGAACCTCCGGCTCGTGCCTCCCAATCCATTGCCGCGAGGCACGCTTTGACTCTAACACGCATATATTAATAGTGGAGAGAAAAAAGTAAGGAATTTATGAAAGAGTCTCTAATTCACTTCTGCGGACAACTGCTCCACAATGACCCAAAGAGACTCACTATCCGGAAGTTCATACTCGTGCGCACTTTGCGACTTTTCTTGTCCCATCTGGATTCCATTGGGAGCCAACACTTCTGTTGCAATCCAATCTTGGTGCTCTTGAACTGATTTCTCAACTTGGGTGCTTCCCCCCAAAACAAGTTGAATGCGATCACTAACTTCGAAACCACTTTCTCTACGCAAACCTTGCACTCGATTCACAATTTCCCGAGCCAATCCTTCGCGAAGAAGCTCTTCGCTTAAATCAGTTTCCAACCCAATGGTGACGACGCCATCTGTGGAAGCTTCCAGCCCTTCGACTTCCAATGTTTCCATCGAAACATCTTCGCCAGAGATCTCAAACTCAACTCCATCAATGGGGAGCGTTGTCGTGGAACCGCCCTGCAAAGAGAAAAGAGTTTCGCGATCCATTTCTGCGATGGCGGCGGCGAGAGCTTTCATGTTTTTACCTGCGCGCTTCCCAAGCCGTGGGTAATTGGGTTTCGCGCGAACCTGAAGGAACTCTGGAGTTCCATCTACCCACTCCACTTCCTTGACATTCAATTCTTGAATTAAACTGTCGGTGTAGTTGCGTGGACTGGAGTCAAGCGAGCTTTCTCCTGCAACATGCACAATCAATTTCTTCAAGGGTTGACGAACTCGAATTTGAACGCGCTCCCGAACGGAGCGACCAAGCGAACACGCACGTAGTACGGGATCCATTGCCTGCTCCAGTGCTAAATCACGATATCCGTTTGGGTCCGGGAAATCTTGGAGGTGCACACTGCCCTTTTCTTTTGCTAGCTGTCCCCAGATAGAATCAGACAAAAACGGTGCAACGGGAGCCGTCATGCGTGCAACGGAGCTCAATACCTCCCACAGAGTGGCAAAAGCTGCGGCTTGGGATTCTGCATCATCAGAGTTCCAAAACCGTCGCCGATTCCGACGAATGTACCAGTTTGAAAGCTCGTCCACGATGAAAGTCTCTAATGAGCGAAGGGCTCGTGACGGCTCTAAAGCATTAAAGGCTTCAACGCACTTTGTGGCGCAAGCTGTTACCCGAGAGAGGATCCATCGGTCCAAAGCTGGGCGGCCATCCAAGGCTGGGATAGCGAGGCCTTCCGGACTCCAACCCTCGGTCCTCCCATAGAGAGCAAAGAAATCGTAGCTTGCGAGAAGGGTTCCGAGGACACGGCGCCGCACTTCAGAAACCGCCTTGTCGTCAAATCGACGGGACAAGTGGGCCGCACCTCCAGAAAGGAGACTCCACCGGATGGCATCCACGCCGTGCTTCTCAATAGCGTCACCCGGAACAACAATATTCCCCAGCCGCTTTGACATTTTTTGGCCATCTTTATCTAAAAGAAGACCATTCACCATGACCGAACGATAAGAACTCCCCTCTTCTAAGCGAGGCAGGGGTTTCCCAAGAAGTTCGCCGGACTTCCATAAGTCCTGGTCAACTTTTGTCAGAAAAACAGCGATAGCATGAAGGGTATAGAACCAACCCCGAGTTTGGTCCAAGCCTTCCGCAATAAAGTCCGCCGGGAATTGTTCGGCAACGACCTCGCGATTCTCAAAAGGCCAATGGTACTGAGCGAAGGGCATGGCCCCACTATCGAACCAACAATCAATGACCTGGGTTACGCGATGCATGGAACCCGAGCATTCGGAAACTGTACAAGGGAATGAAATGTTGTCCACACATGGGCGATGAGGATCAAAATCCTCCTCAAGCCCGCCAGACAACTCCCCGAGCTCTTCAAAGGAAGAAACACAATGCCAATGTTCTTCGTTGCAATCACAAACCCAAACCGGAAGAGGGGTCCCCCAATACCGATCTCGCGAAAGAGCCCAGTCAATGTTGTTCTCCAACCATTCGCCGAATCGCCCTTCACCAATCTCAGAAGGAGCCCAACGAATACGCTTATTTTCCTCAAGCATTTCTTCCTTGTAAGAGGAAGTTTTCAAAAACCACGCCGGTGCCGGAAAATAAATCAAGGGTGTATCACAACGCCAACAGTGTGGGTATGAGTGCGTGCATTGTGATTTTTTCAAAAGACGGCCGCGCTCTTTAAGGTCCCGGGACAGGTCGCTATTTGCGTCCGCAAAGAAAGTCCCTTCTTCGACGTTAGCGACTTGACAAAGGAAGCGCGCCTCTTCTCCAACTGCGAGAACCGCCTTGATGTCTTCACGACGGGCAATGCGAAAATCATCCGCACCATAAGGTGCAAGGTGGACAATTCCGGTGCCATCTTCATCGGTTACATAAGAGTCTGCGACGACCATATGCCGTCGAGAACCCTCGTGGACAACCTCGCCACCTTCAAACTCAAAGAGAGGTGCATAGAAAAGTCCAACGAGTTCGCTTCCTTTGATTGTGGAAAGAACTTTCCAGCCATCTTCACCAAGGGCAGAGTTCGCCTTCGATTCCAGGAGAACAAACTTTTGCTCATCCTTCGCGATGATGCTGTACTCAAACTCTGGATTGACGCACGCACCCATATTGGATGGCAAGGTCCATGGCGTCGTAGTCCACGCAACAAGAGACGCACCTTCAAGTTCACCCTTCCCATCCAGCAAGGGGAAGCTCAACCAAACCGAAGGATCATTGAGGTCTTTGTACCCCAAGCCGACTTCATGACTGGAGAGGCCCGTCCCGCAACGCCCACACCAAGGCAAAACTTTGTGACCGCGATATAGCAACTTGTTCTCCGCAAAACGCGAAAGAAGGAACCAAACCGTTTCAACATAATTGGAATGAAAAGTCACATAGGGGTTTTCATAATCCAACAAATAGCCAATACGTTGGGAGATCTTTTCCCAATCTTGTTTATAAGTAAAGACGGAATTTCGGCACGCTTCATTAAAGGGGCCAATGCCGTGCTTCTCAATGTCGGGCTTTCCGCTAATACCCAGCTGTTTTTCCACTTCTAGTTCTACGGGGAGCCCATGGGTGTCCCAGCCTGCCTTGCGCAGCACGCGCTTACCTCGCATGGTTTGAAAGCGACAAATCGTGTCCTTTAGAGTTCGCCCCAAAACATGATGAATCCCTGGGCGACCATTCGCGGTTGGGGGGCCTTCGTAAAAAACGAATGGCTCGGCGTCTGAACGCGCTTCCAGGGTAGCCTTCAGAAGGTCTCCCAATCTCCACACTTCCAAAACACCTTGCTCAAAGGCGTTGGGGTCGTCCTGGAATTTGCGGCTAAGGGGGTCCAACATGGCGGCAGATTGTAGCCCAAGACCAATCAGAGGACGAAATCAAGCGTCCCTCCCCTATTTCAGCCGCAAAGTAGGGCAAAATATCGACTCCAAAGCCTATTTTTAGGTGTTAGCATTGCAGCGGTAGCTCTCTTGATTCTACTCCCCCTCTCCCTGTCTCATGCGATACTCCCCCTCCATTCTCCTCTTTGCGCTCTTCCTCCTCTGTGCTCCTTCTTTTTCCCAGACTGGATTCAACCTAGACGGACAAATTGATGGGCAACTGGTTAACCAAAGGCTCGGTGCGGCTCTTGATGCGATTCCTGACATCAATAACGACGGAGAACCTGATTTCTGGGCGCAATCCCAAGGCCCCGTTGTGGGAAATGGCTATCTCCTTTTCTCCCATATTTACCAATCCGACACTCTCACTGAAAAGCACCTCCTCCTTCGTTCAGGGGACAATATTGGCACTTGGGGTGAACAGAGAAAAACAGCCCATGTTGGTGATGTAAACTTTGATGGCATTCCTGACTACGTTGTCCTTCTGAATTCCTACACCATCTGCTGTATCAGTGGTAGCGATGGCGTTACATGCTTGTGGCAATGGTCTGACCCATACATGTCGTTTGGCTCAATATTGAGAACAGATGATGCTAATTTTGATAGTGTACCTGACATCCTTGTCGAGTCCTTTCCCAACCGCTATTTACTATCAGGAAGTTCTGGTGGGTCTATTTGGAGTTATGACTACGACGCCGCCAATGAACACTATCCGGTTGAATTGGTTGGTGATGTAAATGGTGACGGAACGCGTGACATTTCTGTGCTTTGGAGCACTCAAACATCTGCCAATTTCTACTTTAGTATTCGTGATGGAGCCACGAACTCAATACTTTCCACTGGCCAGGTCAGCGCCTCTCAATGGACTAAAGCGCCTCCACAAGATGCTGGAGATGTCAATGCTGATGGGATTTCAGACGCCGTCTGGGTTGCGGACTCGACACTCTACTTTCTTGATGGTAGTACTGATTTAACGACGACAATCACTTCTATTGCGGCACCATCGGGTGCGTACGCTAAAGGTGGAGTGGACTTTGACAAAGATGGTGTCCCTGACACAGTTGTTTACAACGCAGACCCTGTTCTGCTCATTTCCGGTTCTGACCAAAGCACCATTGACTTCATTGACAATCCTACTAATGACCCAATGTGGGCCATGAATGTTGGGCTTCTCAATGGAACAACTAAGGCCTCAATTGTAATTCCTGCGGCATCTGCAACGGCAAATAACCTTTTGAATGCGGGCATTGTTTTACTGTACGGCTACACAGCATCGAGCGGTGGCCCCATTGGCGGCGGCGACCAAGAATCTCCCGGCGGAGAATGGGACACAACTGGATCCATGGAAGGTGGGTCCGCAGAAGATAGGCTCGGATATGCGATTAATGGATTGCATGCTGACTTAAATGGTGACGGATGTAACGACGTACTCATCAGCGCTATTGGGGCCGACACAAATGGACTCGTCGACAATGGACAAGTTCACGTTGTCTCCGGTGCTGATATTACAACCATTATCTACAGCCTCGATGGTTCTCAAAACTCAGCGAACTATGGAAGCAGCGTTGATGTTATTGGTGACCTTGATGGCGATTCGTTCCCTGATTTTATTGTTGGATCCTCTGGTTACAATGATTCACAAGGCCTAAACATAGGCGCAGCCTTTGTTTACTCTGGTCAAACAGGAAGCCTTTTAGTGGTCCAATTTACTCCAGGCGCTTTGGGAACTTTTGGGAATTCTGTTGCCGGAATCGGAGACGTCAATGGCGACGGCACTCCGGATTATGCTGTGGGCGACATGCTTAGTCTTGCATCTTCTTTTGCAGGCTCTGTTTCGGTCTTTGATGGTTCAACGCACCTCCCTATGGCAGTACTCACGGGTGGAAATTCTGGAGATATCTTTGGTGTGTCGATTGCTGGCCTTGGTGATGTCAATACGGATGGTTTTGACGACTTTGCGGTGGGCGCAATCGGCGCTGACCTTTTTGACCTAACTGGTAACCTCCTCCTCTCCAATTGTGGGCTGGTCGAAGTCTATGCTGGTGGCAGCAATGGCCCCTCTTTGCTTTGGAGTGAGTATGGCGAAAATGACGACGACTTTTCCGGTTACTCCCTTGCTCATTCTGGCGACATGGATGGGGATGGTGAACCCGACTTTGTCGTTGGCGAACCCGGCTTTGATGTCGTCACCACAGCGCGCGGTGTGACCTTGAGTGGAGCCGGACGTACTCGGAAGAGAAATGGCAAGACTGGCGCATCCCTTGGCAATGCTAATGGTGGATCCTCTGGTGGTGGTAGCGGTACTACCACGGGTGGTGGCGACCACAATGGCGATGGCAACCCTGATGTTTCAAGCGGCTCTCCAGGTTCTACTTCCTCTATCGGCACAGGTGGCCGGGCGCCCCTCACCGAGGCGGGCATGGTTACTATTTGGAACGGTGTGGACGACTCCATCATGTGGCGAAGAGTGGGGACAAATCAAGGTGAACGCATAGGGCAATCCCTTGCGAATGTCGGAGACATTAACTGTGATGGTCGAGATGACCTCTTACTTGGATCTCCAACGACTCCGAACGGAAATGGGGATGTCAACGCTGGCGCAGTACATTCGGCCACATTTAACCCTTACGCAAGCTCAACAGGCACTGGAATCTCTGTCTCTCAGGGTGGGTCCGTGGTCTTCGACATTGACTTCCCCTCGACCTACGGTAGCTTCATTTGTCACACTCTGATGTCCACAACTGGAGTAGGTCCAACTGATATCGCTGATCTTGCCGTGCCGCTCACCTCAGACAATGTCTTCTGGGCTTCTGTCTTTGGTAGCTACCCAAAAGGAAATTGGATAAACCGTCTTGATGCCTTTGGAGACTCTTCCTTCACCCTCAGCACTAATCCGAATGGGCCAACTCCATGGCTTGGCAGAACGGTTTACTTTTCCTTTGTCGCCCATACTTGGCGAGACTTACCACAAGTTGCGACCGGCGTCCTGAGTGTCACCTTTACTCCCTAAATTTGCCCTGCTATTCCTGTTCCTAGCCCCGGGCTCCCTCCCGGGGCAGAGCTCTAATATACAGGTACTCGCCCAATTCTTCGGGTATGAAGACGATGCATACTTCGGCTCTTCAATCGGAATTGCTGGAGATATCGACGGAGATGGTATCCATGATTTCTTTATTCAACATGCAACTCCAGGAAATTCAATCGAAGGCCAACTGGTTCTAATCTCAGGCGCAAACTTAAGTCCAATCAGAAGTATCCCTAGAGGAAAAACTTTCTTCTTAGGTAGCGTTGAATACCCGACGGCCGCAGGGATTAATGATGCTGATGGCGATTCCCTTGGAGACCTTGTTATAACTCGAGAGGTTGGCCAGCTAGATTGCTTGTCAGCCGGAATCTCCGAAAATCGAATTTGGACTCAGTACTTTTCTGCAAACCCCAAATATCTCCTTTCTGTAGATGATCTTAATGGAGACAATATTCGAGAAATCCACTGCGTCATTGGGACTGACCGGGTTATCCTGGATGGCGCGACAGGGAGCACAATTTGGACTACCCCTCTGGCAGTTGGGGACCACATTGAAGCAAGTGTTCTAGGAGATTTGACAGGAGATGGTGCGAGAGAAATCGCATTCCTGACTGCAGATTCTTCCACCAATTTGCTTTCAATCAAAATCCTTTCCGGGCTCGACGGCTCCGTCTTAGTTAGTTCTATTGGTAACTATTCGTTCGCTTCCACTCCAAGGAATGCTGGAGACTTAAACCTCGATGGAGTTTCGGAGTTCGTTTGGAGCTGGACTGATTCTAATGGAACCTCAAAGGTTGAAGTCCTTAACGGCTCTTCCCTTGGCTCGGTCCCTCTTCTCTCCACACCAGGAACACCGGGCTCCTCAGCTTTGGGAGGCCTTGATTTCAATCTAGACTCTATTCCAGATATCGTGGAGTTTGGAGTCAACCCCATACGTTTTCTATCTGGACTCGATGGATCGGAATTCGCTTTGGTCAACGACCCGAATAGTTCTGGTATACGCTTTGGTCATCAAGCAAACTTAATCTCATTAGGTGGAAATTCAAAAGCAGTTATTGTGGCAAGCCCAGAAACAAATTCGAGTTCCTACTCCAACGCTGGAGCCGTTCTCTTATTCGGCCTCCCGAATGAAGGGCCATCAAATGGTGGAGACCAAGAACAGAGCGGCGGCGAATGGACTTCAATTGGAGAGATTGAAGGATTATGGGGAGGCGATTGGATGGGATGGAAAGTTGCCGGACTTTTCCAAGACATCAATGGGGATGGCTTTAAGGATTTTCTTGTTTCCGCACCCCAAATTGCTAAACCACCACCGGGCAATGAAGGTAAAGTCTTCGCCATGTCCGGTGCTGACTTTAGCATTCTATACATGATTTCCGGATCCCAAGATGGTGAGGGGTTTGGACTCGAACTAGCGCCGATTGGAGACATGAATCAAGATGGCATTCGTGATTTCCTTGTAGGCTCTCCTTGTTACCTTGACTCAAATGGTATTCAAACGGGCAGGGCTGGCCTTTTCTCGGGTATTGACGGAAGCCTTATTTTTGCACACACGTCTCCGTCTGGAAACTATGCTCGATTTGGGGCCTATATATCTGATTTAAGAGATATCAATGGGGACGGCGCCTTTGACTACTGCATTACCAATCCATCCGCCAATAGCGGAAAGGGAGAAGTCACTTTTTATTCAGGGGCCAACCACTCTGTCTTTGGTTCCTTATCAGGCGAAGCTGCCGGTGACGGTTTTGGAGAAGTCGTCGCAACAATTGGCGATGTGGATGACGACAGTATCGCTGATTTTGCGATTGGCGCTCCCCTCCATGACTATGCGGGGACAGATGCCGGCCGAACCTACCTTTATTCAGGCGCAACTTTAACCCTCCTCCAAACAATTGATGGGGAAAACGCAGGAGATTTCAGTGGGGCCACAATCCGCGCCGGCATGGACTTTGACCGGGATGGTAGCCCTGATTTGCTCATCGGCGAGCCCGGTTACGATGTCGTGATTCCCTTCAGGGGCACAACTCTCAATGGAGCCGGGCGCACGACAAAACGAAATGGGAAAACTGGCGCTTCACTTGGAAATGTGAATGGTGACTCGGAAGGTGGTGCATTCGGCAATTCCAGTGGCTATGGCGATCACAACGGTGACGGGTCCCCAGATATCTCGGGTGGCTCACCAACAACATCATCCTCAATTGGAGGCCCAGGAACAGGGCGTGCACCGCGAAACAATGCAGGAATGGTGACTGTTTACAACGGCATCGACGACTCCATCCTCTTTAGGCGTGTCGGCGAAAATGCCAATGACCAAATGGGGCATGGACTTGCTGAAGTCGGTGACCTGAATGGGGATGGCAGGGATGACCTTGTATATGCGGCACCTTTTGCCTCCAATTCATCAGGTTCTTTGCAAGCTGGCGTAGTAATCGGTCAGTCTTTTGACCCTTGGGTTAGTAGCTCAAGTAGGTTCTTTGAGGTCACAAATGGCGATTCAGTTACATTTGATATTAACTTCCCCGACACTCTTTCATTCCCATCCCACTGCCATACCCTGGCCTCAGAATCAGGCACAGGGCCAACAGATATTGGCATTTCCGTACCTTTGACTTCGGACACTCTATTCCTAAGCACCTACGCCGGAAATTACCTTAAAGGAGACTGGATTGCCCCACTCAGTCCTACTGGAACCACGAGCTTTACCCTTCAGTCACAACCAGGAAAGGCTGTAGCTTGGATTGGCAAAACCCTCTACTTTGCCTTTGTTGCCCATTCAGGTCTCCACAATCCTTCGGCAGTGCCTACATTCTCGACCTCTGTGGTAACCCTGAGATTCGTTCCGTAATAATCGCCTTGGTGAGGGTACATTAGGAACCCAATGCTCACACTTTCTGTTCTTCCAGCTCTGGCTTTCGCCTTGGGGCAAGAACCCGAGAAAATCTCCCTCGGCACACCTCTTGCAAGCCGCATTGCCATAGAAGACCCTTCTGGGGAAAGCCCCACCCTGCTTTCCCACCCGAGCTACGCTGGAGAACCAACCCACGTCAAACGATTTTCTTTTCTTTGTCCGAAAGAAGGCATTTTCTCAATTAGTCTTCGCTCCTTTGACTTTGATTCTTTTTTAATTCTCCGCAATGGAGCTGGGACCATTCTTCAAGAAGACGACGATGGCTTGCTCCCCTATCCACAAGATTGGGCTCCCCTCCACTCGTTTGTTGAATTCCAAGCTCAAGAGGGTGAGACCTTCTTACTTGACGCCGTCGCTCTTCATGGTGACCTGGGACAATTTGAACTATTGATTGAGCAAGGCCCTAGAGGAGGACAGCCCCTTGAATCCCTTGTAAAACAATCTTCGGCAGATGCTAGGGCATGGGTTCAAGCCGCCAGACCTAAGGAGCTGGATCTCCGTTTTGCTCGAATCTTATTAGATGCAGGTAGAAGGATGATGAGTCTAGGGCAACCTTCTCAGGCTCTACCTTTTTTTGAAGAGGCCTATCCGATTTGGGAGGAGCTCGGACACCCTCTTGATGTGTGGCGCGCACATTTTGAATACTCTGAGTGTTTGAATTTCCTTGGGAAAACTAAGGAAGCAGAAGAGTCCCTCCTTTCTGCTCTTTCCTTATTGGAGGCCTACATTCCTGAAAACGAGGAGGAAACTCGGGAAAAAAATACGGGTCTCTTTGAGCTGAACATCGTAATGGGCGATTGCCTTATTAACCAAAGTCGATACATAGAGGCAATTCAAATTCTTGAATCAGCTTTGGAGTGGGCCGACAAAACGAGTGGCACCCCAACACACTTAGCCCTCTTGAATTGCCTTGGGCGCGCTTACCACTACACAATTGAATTTAATAAAGCTGGAGATTTCTTTGGGGCTGCTCTTCAAGGATACCTGGACTTAAACGAAGGTAATGAATCTCTGAGTTCTGCTCAAATCAGGAACAACCTAGGTCTTCTCTTCCTGGACCAGAATCAAATAACTCGGGCTCGACAAGAACAAGAATGGGCTTTCAAAACCCAACGAGCGCTCCTGCCGCCCCTAAGTCTTGACTTGGCAGACACCCACTCAAACTTGGGCACGATTGCTGCTCGGACCAGTGACAACGAAGTCGCAGAGAAGCACTTCCTTGAGACTCTCCGAATCCGAAAGGCACTGTTGCCTCCAGGCCATCGCAGATTAGCTCAAGCACGGTTTAACTTAGGCCTTCTTTATTACAACATGGGGCCGAAACATGACCGAAAAGCAAAACGAGAAATTGCTAAATCAATCCAACTCCTAAAAGGAACCGTTGGCACCGAACATAAAGATTTCCTTTATTGGTCTGGCCAATATGCACTTGTCCTGATTCGAATGGAGAAAATCAAAGAAGCTGAAGTCCTTCTTGCAGAGGTTTTCCAAATCTCTCAAGAGGTTCTTGGCAAAGATCATCTGGACACCCTAAAAACTGCAATCAACCTCGCCGTGGCTCGCCACATCCTTGGTGATACTGATGGAGCGGCCCTGCTTGCCATGGATACGCGGACTCGGATTGAATCTAAGATTGGGCCTGCCCAGACGGACATTATGGAGATTGACATTCTCCGAATCCGAATAGCGATGGAAAAGGGTGACCAATCCTCTGCATGGGGAATTGCACAACAAGCTTACTGGAATGCGGTCCAGCAATTCAGAAAACAACTCTATTCCTCGTCTACTGGCATTCAATACGCCTACCTCGTTCATCATCGTAGGCTCCTCAATCGTGCGCTAAGTATCCTCCCCCACAACCCTGGAGGCTCCGCTGAGCAAGAAGCCATTGAGATGGTGCTCCATTGGAAAGGAAGGATTGGAAGAAACCTCCAATGGGCGCAAGCCCAGCTTTGGAAAGAAGGTATTAAGCCTCAGAAAATACTCGACGAGATTACAGAATCTCGCTCGCATCTTTCTTCTGCAATTCTAATGATGCCCGATTCCATTACTCTCGAAGACGTGAAAATGGTTGGGGAGCTTCGGAATCAGGCTCAAGGATTAGAACGGAATTTGTGGACCTTGGTTGGGGAACCTACTCTTCCAGCAAGGATTCCACTGAATCAACTCTTGGCTTCCATGCCAGAAGAGTCTGCCGCACTGCTTTTCTTCGCATGGCGCCCAACGATTTACGCTAATAACCCGAATCCTTATGAAGATTCGGACTTAAGAGTTTTCGCTTGGACCCTTCGCCCAGATGAAGAGCCCGAGCGATTCGATGTTGGCACAGTGAAGGGGCTTCGGAATCAGATTTTTGAATATCTCAACTCTACTCGCGGCGCCTCTGGATTCTCTACAGACTCAGGCCCCTCTCCTGGCGAGGAGATATATAAAAATCTATGGGAACCCTTCGTGGACAACTTAGCAGAAGCCAATCCTGTTTTTCTTTCTCCAGATGTTTTTGTTACAGAACTCCCCTTTGAAATTATTCCTGAGGGAGACCGTTATCTCGCTGAAGACTGGTCGTTCGTGTACATGGACGACCTCACCCAGCATCTTAGACTACCAACCAAGCCCTCGCAGATTGCTGGAGACCTCCTTGCCGTAGGCGATGTTGATTATGGCTTGCCCGAAGAGCTTGAAATCCCTAATCCAACAGATGACAACCGAACCAGAACCCAACCGACAGCGTTCTGGGCTGCATTGGAGAATACGGGACAGGAAGCCATGGAAATCACCCTGCTCCACCAACAGAAAGGGTTAGGCAAACTAACTCACCTAACGGGAAAAGAGCCCACTTCTCCCCGACTTTTAGAATCCATTCCTCGCCAAGCCTATATCCATCTTGCTACACACGGATTTTTTGAACCCGAGTGGTTGCCAAGCCAAGAAGACCGGCTTGAGTTTAAAGAAAACGGGGAAGCGCTCTTGGAAGTACGAAGGAAGGCTGTCAACCTTATGCCCGGATACCTTTCGGGGCTGGTCATGACCGGAGCCAACTTGAGTGCACCATTGGGCTCTCTGGACTCGTACCTGTCTGCTGAAGAATTGGCTCTATCTGATTTGAGTCAGTGTCGACTTGCCGTTCTTTCTGCTTGTGAAACTTCCTTGGGTTCAGAGAAACAAGGGGAAGGCCTCATGAGTCTCCGCCGCTCCTTCCACCTCGCCGGGGCAGAAACGGTTGTATCCTCCCTCTGGCAGGTAAAAGATGAAAGCACTCGCGAACTGATGACTGCTTTTTATCGTGGCATGTGGGAGGGTGGTCTTTCACGTAGCGACGCCCTCACCCGAGCGCGCCGAAAGCTCATCAAGAACCTCCGTCGCCGTGGAGTGGACAGTCCAAAATCGTGGGGTCCCTTTATCCTCAGTGGCGATTGGCGCTAATTATTCAGTTTCCAGAATAAAACGATATTCGGTTGTGTCCGCAAAGTCATGAAGCTCACGAGTCTCCCCCGTTTTTTGCCACCCGCATTTTGAATAAAACGCATGAGCACGGTGAAAACGAGTATCTGTCCAAAGCTCTAAGGAACAACCTTTTTCTTTTGCAAAGTTCACGACAATGACTTGCAGTTTTTGTGCCCAAAGCCTGCCTCGAAGCTCTTTGACTAGGTACATTTTCTTGAGTTCGACGGTTTCACCAGTCTTGGTCGCAGCAACACAACCACACACTTTCCCTTCGGCCTCGAGGACCCAAAAACCGTCGAAGGAACTTGCCGGTGTCCGCAGTTCAGGTTCTTCCTCGTCCACCAACAAGACAACATTGGGAGGATACTCTGAGTAGCAAGCTGCGATAAGCGCAATAATCCCCGCACTATCTTCGTTCGAAGCCGGGCGAATGAAGGGCTCTTGACTCATCCAGCCGAAGACGGATGCCAAACGGTCTTCATCTCCACAAAGGATTCAATCCAGTAGGGAGACTCGCAAAGGCGATTGTCATACCACTCTGCTCCAGAGGTCAAGCGCACATGAACTCTTTTAATATTCTCGGCGGCACCCAATTCCAACACGGTACGTTCTTCGGCGCCACAACCGGCGGCGTGAATGCCATCCAAGTCACGGTAGCCCGCCATGACCTCCAAGAGCTCGGAGCGAATCCCGGTCAAGAGGTTCAAAACCCCAGCAGGGACGTCGGAGGTCGCACACACTTCACCCAAAAAGGACGTTAGGAGCGGATGAGCTTCAGACCCCAAGGCGACCACAGTGTTTCCCGAACAAAGGACTGGTGCAACAAGGGAAATGAGCCCTAAAAGGGGCTCTTCATTTGGAGCCACAACCCCTACAACTCCCATGGATTCAGGCGTCGTGAAATTGTAGTAAGGGCCCGCAACAGGATTGCTATTCCCAAGAACCTGAGAGAATTTATCTGCCCAGCCGGCATAAGCCACAAGCCGATCACAACTCCGCTCCACTTCCCGACGGGCGCGGCGAAGCCCCCCTGGAACCGTAGCAGTGAGCAAGGAGGCCGCTTCCTCACCCTTTCCTTCCAGCATCTCTGCCATTCGATAGAGGATTTGCCCGCGATTAAAAGCCGTACGGCGGGACCAAGCATCTGCGGCCTTGCGAGCTGCAACGACCGAATTTCTCAGATCTTTGCGGGATGCACGGCAAATGTGCGCAGAGGGATTTCCGCTTCGATCATGAACAAGAAGGGAGCGCCCAGATTCTGTACGGGGGAATGCCCCGCCAATGTAGAGCTTCCAGGTTTTGAGTACAGGGAGTCTTTCAGCCATCACACAAGCTCCAGGTAAGCACGAAGTCCTTGGCGTCCGCCTTCACGGCCGAAGCCCGATTCTTTGAATCCGCCAAAGGGGGATGTGGCATCAAAGCGGTTGTAGGTATTGCACCAAACCACTCCCGCCTTCAACCGAGCAGCCATTTCAAAAATCTTGGCACCTTTGTCGGTCCAAATGCCAGCAGCTAGCCCGTATGGGGTGTTGTTCGCTCTTTTGAGAGCTTCTTCTGGTGTACGAAAACTCATAACCGCTAACACGGGGCCAAAAATTTCTTCTTGAGCAATCGTATGGGAGGGTTGCACGCCGGTAAAGAAACTTGGGCGACACCAGTACCCCTTTGAAGGGAGCTTCCCATTGGACACTTGGCAATGCCTCGCGCCCTCTTCCTTCGCAGTACGAATGTAGGAGCGAATCGTGTTCAGCTGGCCTTTAGAGTTAATCGCACCGACGTCTGTGTTCTTATCCATCGGGTCTCCAACCCGCAGAGACTTCAAGCGAATCTCTAATTTTGTAGTCACCTCTTCAAGAATGCTTTCTTGAACAAACAATCGGGAGCCTGCACAGCAAACATGGCCTTGATTGAAGTAAATACCATTGATGATGCCTTCCACGGCCTGGTCAATCGCTGCATCAGAAAAAATGATGTTGGGAGATTTTCCACCCAACTCGAGAGTCAACCGCTTCCCCGTACCCGCCACGGTTTTCGCCAAAATTTTCCCAACATCGGTAGAGCCGGTAAAGGCTAGTTTTTGGATGCCCGGGTGCGCGGCGAGAGATGCACCAGTTTCTCCAGCTCCTGTCAGAATATTGACCACTCCCCGTGGCAAGCCAACTTCTTGAAAAACTTCGGCCAATCGAAGGGCGGTTAGAGGAGTTGTCTCCGCTGGCTTCAGAACCACTGTGTTTCCGCAAGCCAAGGCAGGAGCAATTTTCCAAGCCGCCATCAGTAATGGGAAATTCCAGGGAATGATTTGGCCGCACACCCCAACCGGTCCCGCACTGCGACCGGGGAAGGCGTAATCCAACTTGTCCGCCCAACCCGCATGGTAAAAGAAATGTTTTGCCGCCTCTGGAATATCAACGTCCCTGGATTCCTTGATGGGCTTTCCTCCATCTTTTGTTTCCAAGATTGCAAATTCTCGTGCACGTTCTTGAAGTCGGCGAGCTATGCGGAACAAATACTTACCGCGCTCTTTAGCTGGCAATCGTTTCCATTTCGGAAGCGCAGCTCGCGCAGATTTAACGGCATCATCTACATCCTGGGAAGTCCCCACTGCGAATTGAGCCAACGGTTTTTCGGTTGCAGGGTTCAGCGTGGTCATCAGCCCCCCATCGGAAGCAGGCCGATAGTCGCCGTCAATGAAGAGGCCGTATTCCGATGCAATCGCGCAAGGAGCCGATTCAGGTGCCTCGGCGTACTTCCACGCGTCAGAGAATTTTAATTTCTTTGCCATCAGGATTCTGTGATGTCGTAATGAGCGGCGTATTCGCCATCTCGTTGTTTTCGAAGTTGCCACAAGATGTCGTTCAGGAGGCTCGATGCTCCAAACCGAAACCACTCGGGGCTCAACCAGGCATCACCGAGAGTTTCTTTTAACATCACCAAATAATGGAGCGCTTGCTTGGCAGTACGAATACCCCCAGCCGGTTTCATCCCCACCATTTTCCCCGTTGCGAGGTAATGGTCACGGATGGCTTCAAGCATGACAAGGGTGACTCCCATCGTGGCGGCTGGAGCCATTTTCCCGGTACTCGTTTTGATGAAGTGCGCGCCGGCCGTCATGGCAAGGTCACTGGCATGCCGGACATGGTCGTATGTTTCTAATTCGCCCGTTTCCAGAATAACTTTGAGGTGGGCCGAACCACAGGCCTCCAAAACGGAAGCAATTTCATCTCCCACAAGGTTAAAATTGCCGGCCAAAAAAGCACCGCGGCTAATCACCATGTCGATTTCATTTGCGCCGGCATCGACCGCCTCACGTACATCAGAAAGCCTAGTTTCCAAACAAGATTGGCCACTGGGAAAAGACGTCGCAACACTCGCAATCCGAACACCTGAATCGCCCAAAGCTTCTTTGGCAATTCCAACCATTCTGGGGTAAACGCATACCGCAGCAACGGTAGGCAAGTCTTCGAAACTGGTATCTGGATGGATTGCCTTCAAGCAAATGGAGCGTACTTTTTCAGGCGAGTCAGCACCTTCCAAAGTAGTGAGGTCTGTCATTGACAAGGCCAAGCGAAGGCCCGCAAGCTTTGTCTCTTTTTTGAGAGACCTTTTCGTGAAGGTGGCAGCGCGGGCATCAGCTCCAACGCGATCAATTTTTTGGGGGCTCATAGAAACGAGCATTATTGGGCATTCTTGGAATGGAGAATAAAGCCGGCCGACCCTCCTCCGGGGAGTTGACGCTGGAGGTTCAATTCCATCCGATGGATTAAGCCCGAGTCTAAAAGAATCTCCAATCGATTTGGGAGTTGCGGACCATTCACAGGGTCAACGGACACCCACTTCCCTTCAGGGCTCTTGTGACGAAAATCGGGAAGCAATGCTATCTGCGCAATTTCGGAAGAACGATCTTGGCTTGTCCCTGAAAATTGGAATCTCCTTGAAACCTGACATAGTTTGGAAGTCAAGCCCTTCACTTCGCATTGATGAGTCCATTCCTTTCCGGGCTTCACTTCCCCAATTGGCCGGGGACAACTCAAGGCGAATTGAAGAGCGCAGTCCGCTCTCGACAAGCCACCTACGCCAAAAAACTGGATTAGCGCCGCCGGAGTTTCATCGCCGAGTTGAGAAAGGGCAATCCCTACCTTTTCGTGCAAGTTATCAATACCGGTCATTCCGGTAATTCGGCCATCGGGATGAAGAGTAAACCGGAGTTTGGCTCCACGCAATCCAGCCGACCAGGCGTAGAGCAAATCACGGCAAGCTTCCCCGGCAACACTGCCAAGTTCTGGAGCTTTTTCACCGGTCAGATGGAACTTTCCTTGAAACCACTCGTAGCGGCAATGATCAGATTCCAAGCGCAAGAGCCAGTCCACAAAACGCCCTTCCACATCGAAGGCGCCGTCCGTCATACTCATACACCGAAGGCGAAGTTTGTAGTCAAAAACCCAACGACTTAGCGAGCCATCTGGATGACGAACAGCACTTTCGAACTGAACATTTTGGCGCCAAATTTGCCCGGGCTCAACTCGAACCTCAAGTTGGCTGGTCTCTACGCTACCCCCCGCAGTTTGTGCAGGCAGGGGAACCCAAGAAAGGGCCGCAAACAAAAGAAGAGTGGACATCATGGCGAGCGGGATTAGTGGAGCATCCTAGCGTGGCCGAAAGCCGCAGGGATGCAATCGGGCCTCCTCGCAAAACAAAAGATAGGCCTTCCCTTGTTCAAGGTGGACAAGTGCTCGTTGCCCCCACTGTTTGCCAAGGGCGGCGACGGCATCGGATGTCTGGTTAAATAGAACAAAACCATCTTCTTTCCAAGAGGGTTCAACTCCAGGCAGGGAACTCCCCCACGCAGGCCCCCACGGGACTCCCTCAGCGACCAGCTGGCGCAACAGTCTGGCGTTAGCCGCACGATTCCAGGGAAGTGGGCGCTCTTCGGACATCGGATTCCAGGCTGAAATCAGAGTCAAAGACCCATCCAAGTCATGAACGGGTCCATCGGCCTCCAGGCTAAAGCGCAACCAATTCGGCCCGTGCGCGAAGGCGTAGAGTGAAGACTGATAAACAGCAAGCCAATCGGTTTCATTTTCCATCGTTCAACAAGCATAAATGTTCCCCGGTTTCGTATCCTGTTGCCATGGTTGTAAAGCTCGCATCCGGCCATCCGTTGGTCCAACACAAAATCAGTCGCCTGCGTGAGGCGAAAACTCTACCGGAGGAGTTCCGGAGGCTCACAAAAGAACTTTCCCTTCTCCTTGGAGTCGAGGCGACGCAAGATTTAAGCACCGAAGAATTCGAAGTCACAACTCCGCTGACGACTTGCCCTGCTCATCGGATTTCACGAAGTTTGGCGTTGGTGCCTATCCTACGGGCAGGCTTAGGAATGCTTGAGGGCCTTTCCGACCTCATTCCTGAAGCGGAAATCTGGCATTTGGGTCTTTACCGCGATGAAGAAAGTTTGCAACCGGTTGAATATTACAACAAGCTTCCTCCAGGAGCCGCCACCAAATGTGCGTTCCTCCTCGACCCCATGCTGGCCACTGGCGGTTCAGCCATTGCTGCGGTGGATGTCTTAAAAAAATGGGGTTGCTCGGACATACGTTTCTTGGGAATCTTGGGAGCACCCGAAGGAGTGAAGGCCTTAGAAGAAGCTCATCCCGACGTTGAGATTCACTTGTGCGCTTTAGATTCTCATTTAAATGAACTTGGCTATATCGTTCCAGGCTTAGGCGACGCTGGCGATCGCCAATTCAACACACTCCCCCGCCCTGAATGACTCAACCTCTGGCCTTCCACCCTGGAACAAGCTTCGACTCCGAAGAGCAGGAGACTCTCCGTAGTATCGCCACTCTTTTAGAAGAAAGTTCCAGCCCCGAAAGCCAAACCCTCTTAAAGTCCCTCACTGAGAACGTTGAACGTGTGGGCGGACTGGCCCATGCACTTGCTGCCTTTCCCCCAATTTTTGGGGAGCAAGAACTTGGCGCCAGAATTCGCGGCCGAGATTCCTTGGTGGACCTCCTCACGCACGCAGACGACACGAGCATTGAGCTCTTCCTTCCAACTCGAGCCATTGTTGGGCGTTCCCTAGTGATGGCCGAGCTCAACACTTGGCGTTTGGCTTTCTATCTTCTTCTTGAACTCTCCCCGAAGGTGCACCCCCTTTCTGAAAAGGTGGAGTATTGGATGTACAGCTGTATTTACACACGCCTCGCTGAGGATGTTCTCCAGTCCATTGCAATGGACACAGACACGGAACGCCGAATTCGGGTTGCAGCCGTGGATTATTTATCCCGATTCTGGGAATCTCGGCACCTTTATGGGGCTCGCCATTTTTTCCCTCTACTGTCGGCCACCTGGGCCGCTCGGCGGAGGATTCGGGTGAGCGTTGGCACCCTCCTTGGAGTTTCAGAAATCATGCGCCTCCTCCAATCCGGTTGCGACCCAGAATTCGTAGACTACTTTTCTAGACCACATTTGGATGACGATGAGCATCAAGCCTTCCAAGAATTTCTGATTGGAGTTTCGACAGAGAAAATTCAATCCATTGCTCAACTGATGGAGGACTCGGGCACTTTCTCCCTGACTCCCGAAGAAGCAGGAGTCAACGATGAACTCGGAAAAGATAGTGGTCAAACGCACGAGTGCGTTCGTTTCTATCAATTTTTCAGAAGCCGATATCTGCAAGCGTCAGCTCGGAAATTAAAAGATTTGCCCGGCCCGAAAAAAACTGCGGAAGAGTATGTCATGACTTACTTTCTTGACCGTGAAGCAACGGTCTAAGGCGTGAAACCCGACCTTCAAGGCCGACGAATCCTTATCACAGGTGGTGCAGGCTTTATTGGCAGCAATCTTGCCCTCCATGCTCTTATGGCCGGAGCCGAAAGTGTCGTTGTTTACGACTCCCTAACTTATGCGGCGTGCCCCGAGACTCTTCCTCCTCTCCTAGAAAACTCAAGTTTCAAACTCATCCAGGCAGACATTGCTGACGAAGCCTCATTCCTCCACTGTCTTCAAACTGAAAACCCTGACCGCGTGTTTCACTTGGCCGCAGAATCCCATGTGGATCGTTCACTCGACAACCTCACGCCATTTTTGCGGACCAACATTGAAGGGACTCGAGCCGTGCTCGACGCCCTGCACACTTGGCTGAAGGATTCCCCACCGCATGATTTTCTCTTGCTCCACTCTTCAACAGACGAAGTCTTCGGAGCCCTTGGAGGGGATGGTTTTTTTTCTGAGGACTCCCTCCCCGAACCTCGAAACCCGTACTCCACGACAAAGGCAGCGGCTGACATCCTCGTTGAAACATGGGCTCAATGCTTTGCGGTGCCCTCCCTCATAAGCCACTCTGGAAACAACTATGGCCCTTTTCAATTTCCGGAGAAACTAATCCCTCTCATGGTTCAGAAAGCTCTTCGGGATGAACCGCTCCCAGTTTTTGGCAATGGAGCGCAAGTTCGAGATTGGATTCATGTCCAGGACCATGTCACTGCGTTGGCTGCACTTGCCGAACGAGGGAAGCCGAGAAATCGTTACTGCATCTCATCGGAAAATGTGTGCACAAATCTCGAGGTTGTCAAAGCAGTTCTTTCGTGTATTCCAAGTAGCCAGTCCTCAATCAGCTTTGTCACGGACCGACCTGGTCATGATTTCCGATACGCCTCTTCTGGGGCCAAGCTTCGTAAAGAAACGGGCTGGTTACCTCAAATGACTTCTTTCAAGCAGGGGATCAAGGAAACCGTAAATTGGTATTTGGACCATTCGAGTTGGGTTCAATCTGCAGAAATGCAAAGCGGCTATCGGGGGGAAAGGCTTGGCTTGACCAATACACAACTACCTGAAGGGGCATGAAGGGGGTCCTTCTAGCCGGTGGGCGGGGAACACGACTCCAAGAAATCACAAAGGGGAAGAACAAGCACCTCCTCCCTATTCAAGGAGGAGCCATGTTTCTTTATGGCTTGCGCCTTTTAGTCCGCTCTGGGATTTCAGACCTCTCTGTAGTCGTCAATCCAAATGAAGAGGTTCTTTTTCGAAAGGAACTAATGGGGACCGAATTGGAGAACAATAACATCCGCTTTGTAACTCAATACGACCCGTCAGGCATTCCCCATGGCCTAAGCCTCTGCTTGGGTGAAACGGAGCAAGAGCCCTGCGTGCTCCTATTGGGGGACAATTTCTTTGAAGATGATTTATCTGCTTTTATTCGCGCTTGGAATCCGCGAATCCAGCCAGCCCACATCTTCCTTAAACAAGTCCCCGACTGCTCCCCCTTTGGCGTCGCCTACCTAATAGAGGGTCGGGTTACTTCCTTATGTGAAAAACCGCAATCCAGAGACCCTGGGCTGGCGGTGACCGGTTGCTATCTTCTAGATTCAAGTGCCATGGAAAGAATTCCGCTCCTGAAGCCATCCCGTAGAGGTGAAACTGAAGTTTTGGATCTTTTAAACCTCTATCTGAAGGAGAAGGGTCTTTATCACCAGATTCTTCCTGGGCGCTGGGCGGATGCTGGAACCCCGAAAGGGCTCAATTCCGCTCAAAAACTCTGCGAGGGCTCAAACTAGTTTTTTTTTTATTTAGGAGGATTTAGGCTGATTTTTGAAGGAAAATTAGGATATTCCATTGGGAACTCCCCCAGGAAACACCGCAACCCTCTTATTTACAGTATCTTAGGTGGCCACCGCGCTTGACGGCCTATCTACATTTTAGGTTCCAGTACTTTTGCGGATTCGGCACAATTGCTCGAGTTTTTTTAGAAATCGCAATTTTTTTTCCAGTCAGAGTAGCAATTTATCCGATTCTGGAATATTGTTGGTGTAAGGAGAGCCGGTGGAAACCCCGGTTCGGCCCCCCCTCGGTGGGGGAACGGTAATCTCCTTTCCCCCATCCTCATTCCTTAAGCACTAAAAGAGAAAAAATACTCATGTTGCGTAACATCCTCACAGGCGTAGCCGTCGTCGCACTTTGTGCTGGCGCCGCTGCCCAAAACCAAGCTAACTTCCACAGCAAAGCAAACACCCCAGTCAAGTACTTGGGTGAGTACAAAATGGCCACAGGAGAGTGGTCCTTGTCAAGCCGCGCTGGCACTCGCGTTCTGTATAACTGCACCACTTGGGGCAACTACTTTGCGACCGTGGGTAACTCCTCTACAACCTCTGCTGACCAGCTCTGGATCGATGAAGGTCATGTGCAGGATTCAAATGCATCTGGTGTTGACCAGGTCAATGGATTTGACTTCGCATACTGCTCCTACGATTTGGACCCAACTGGAAACTCCGGTGCGATCCTCATCAACTTCTACGATGACTATGTCCCTTGCACATCTCCTGCTGCTGCAACTTGCGCATACACCATCACTGGTCTGCCTCTCGGCTCCAACGGTAACCTCGCATGTTGGGGTGTTGGAATGGACCTAGAAGGTGGAGCTGAGTGCTCGACTGATACTTCTGCAATGTTCCGTACCCACGACGCCGCTGGTGCCGCCCGCTACTTTGGCTGGGCATTTGGTTCCAACCCTGGCATGTCTGGCATGAACGATACTGGATCAATCTTGGATCTTCCATGTGCGAATCCTGTTTCTGGTGCTGGTTGTGGTTCTGGTAACGAAAACTTCTTCTGGTGGGAAGATCCTACCGCTGCATGGAGTGGTTGTTACTGGTTTGGTGGAGTTCCTTACGGCTCCTTCAGCATGAAGATGTACGGTCCTTCCACCGGTACTGCCGCTTACGGTCACGCCAACAACACTTTGGCTTTCTCTACTAGCGACTACGCTCCTGGCTCAAACGTAACCTTCAACGTTTCTGGTCACAGCACATCCAACACAGTTTCCATGGTTGTCAGCGCTGGCACTTGGAGCTACACACTGCCTGGTGCAGAGCTTGTAGTTTCTTACCCATGGCTCGTTGATTTCGCAATGGACGCCGCTACTGGTTCCTTGACCCTTACTGTTCCTGGAAGTGCACCTCCTGCTGTGTACGCTCAGGTAATTGAAACTGCTGGAGCATTAAAGCCTTCTAACTTGGTTGCAATGTCCAACGGTGTAATGTTGATGGGCTGATTTAAATCAGCTTTTCGTAAAGAACCCCGCTGCTTCGGTAGCGGGGTTCTTCTTTTATACTCTCCAAATGAAACCTGCTGCTCATAGCCCCCTCCTCCTCATCCCTTTCCTCTTAGGCCTTGCTTGCGCTCTAATAGAGGGCCGACAAGAGGAGGCTTTTTCTATCCTGGACTCCTATCGTCACCTTGGGGATTCAGAAACGCCGGAGTGGACAGAAGCAGATCCGAAACCTACCCCAGCACCACTGGAAATTTCTTTTGAAGCATCACGGCGCAATTCCACCGAATGGACACTCCGCCTCAAACATCGCCACGTGGACAATGACTGGGTCATTTCAATCAACGGCGACGAGGTCGCTCATCTGAATCGTGGCGCAGAGCTCAAGGAAAACTTTTACCCAATTCCGCCAAAGACAATTCGCAAGGGGAAGAATCAATTCAAACTCCAATGCAATACCACAACAGATGACATCACTATTGGCGAAGTCCAAGTCATTCCCCAATCTTTTCGAGAGTTAAAACGACTTGGCACCCTCAAACTAGAGGTCCGAAATCTAGAAACAAAGAAGCAGATTCCTGCAAGAGTGACCATCCTAGACAAAGAAGGCAATCTTCCTCCCCTTTACTATTCCATGCCTGCGCTGACCCCCACAAGGAATGGAATTGTTTACCCCCCATTTGGAACTTGTTCCGTGGAAATCCCTGAAGGGGAATATGAAGTGTGGGCAAGCCATGGGACTGAGTGGGGCGTTAACTCTCAAACCGTGACGGTTCACTTTGCAAAAGAAGCTTCAGCATCTCTCGCAATATCGAAGGAGGTTGACACCACTGGCTTTGTCGCAACCGACACACACATTCATACTCTGACCTACTCCGGCCACGGAGACTCAAGCGTCGAGGAAAGGCAAGTCACTCTTGCCGCAGAAGGTATTGAGCTTCCAGTCGCAACCGATCACAACCACAACACAGACTATGCGCCTTTCCAGGAAGAACTTGGGTACACGAATTGGTTTACACCCGTCGTGGGAAATGAAGTGACTACTCCCATTGGTCATTTCAACGCCTTTCCGCTCAACTCCAAAGACTCCGTCCCTCCGCACAAAAATTTTGCGACTGAGAAGCCAGAGGATTGGAGCAATCTCATTCATGGCATCCGAGAGAAAGGTGCAAAGGCAATCATTCTGAATCATCCACGCTGGCCCTCTGCCGAAAAGGGCCCATTTGGAAAGCTCGCTTTGGACAAAAAGACCGGAAGTCGGCTTGGAGAGACCCCCTTTCTTTTTGATGCGATTGAATTGATTAATAGCACGACCCCCCAAACTCCTGTAGAGGCAATACTCCAAGACTGGTTTGCTCTCCTCAACCACGGGGACTGGATTATGGCCGTTGGTTCTTCGGACTCCCACACCGTGGGCGACCGAGTCGGTGAGGGCCGAACCTATGTCGAATGCGAAGACAGAAACCCTGCACGTATTCCCATCCAAAAGGCTGCCTCCGCTCTGGCGAATGGCTACTCCAGTGTGAGCCTTGGTCTTTACTTGGAAGCTCTACAGAATGGGAAGCCCATGATGGGAAGACGCATGAAGGCGAAAAATGGAAAGGTCAGCCTGCAGGCCAGACTTGCCTGTGCTTCCTGGGCAAGCCCTGAGAAACTGACCGCTTACATAAACGGAAAGCTTGCTTCAGAAATTCAGTTACCCCCTCTCGATGCAGCCCCGTTTGATTCCACCTTTCAGTTTGACTTGAATGTTCCAGAACATGACTCTTGGGTGGTCTTCACTGCATGGGCACCTAACCCAACCGGTGGCTTTCATCAAAGCTTGATGCCATCCCTTTGGGCTATGACCAATCCTATCCAAGTTGATGGAGACCGAGACGGGCGTTGGCTTTCTCCAAGGGACACAGCAAAAGCCATCCTAAAGAAAGGGAAAAAACGAGTCAAAGTTCTCATTGACCTTCTCAATGATTCCGATTTGGCCGTGAGCATCCAGCTTTACAGTCTTCTTGCGAAGGAGGATGCACGGCTTTTGGAAGAGCTCGCCGCCCAGAATGCTCCCTGGGAAGAGCATCTTTTGCCAATTCTGGAAGCCGTTTCCGGTTAAGCCAAAAACATGCTCCTTCCTGTTTTTTGCGCCCTACTCACTCAACAAACAGCTTGGGTCGGGCATACTTCGCTTGGGCCAATCAAACTGGACGAAGCAACAAGATTTGGATTTCAAACCAAGCCCCTCTCGGCACGGTCGTTCTCACAGACGACTTGCGCTTGGTTCTCCGCAGTTAGAATCAAACGATGAACCATCTAGGTCTTCCCCTGCGCCAAGCCTGGAGATTCCTTCTCCTCAGCGGCATCGCAACTCTGTTGGTGCAATTCTTGCATCCCAATAGCCTGGAATTGTCCAGGAATTACTTCGAGGGTAGCTCAACTGCTCAAACGGGAGACGGCCTCCCTGAACACGAGTTTCAGTCTGTTTCCCTGGCGGATGCCAAAGATTGGTGGTCATACCGAGAGGACGCCCTTGGTGGGATTTACATCGTCGACGCCCGCAGGAGCTCAACCTTTGAATCCGGCCACTTGCCCGGCGCTTGGAATTTAGATCATTATGCGAATCCAAATACCTGGCCTGAGGGAATTGTGACTCGCCTCCGAGAAGCCAGCATGGTTGTGGTCTATTGCAATGGCGGTGACTGCGAAGACAGCATTCTTTTGGCGCATGACCTGGTGTACCGCCACCAAGTCCCCCCAGAGATTATTGGTGTTTTCGAAACAGGCTTTGAAGCTTGGCGAAAGGCTGGCTTCCCCATTGAACCATGAGCGAATTAACTCCAGCCACTGAACCCGCACCTGGAAGTCGAGCTCGTGCAGGCCTTCGACGCCTGACCGCTCTTGCCCTAGGCTTAGCCATGATTTATTTCGGCTCTAAGAAGCTTGGGGACCCAGCAGGATTCCTAAAAGCCATTCACGAATACGACTCCCTAGCCAATCTTCATTTCGCTTTTCTAAATATCCTTGCGACTTGGATTCCCATCCTAGAAATCACGGGGGGAATCCTATTGTTTCTTGGCATCCTTCGCCGAGGAGCCGCATTGGTTCTCCTGCTCATCTTGCTCGGCTTCACGACGGCAGTGCTGTTTCAAACACTCTATTTGCAGGAAACTTTGGGGAAAAGCTTCTGTGACATCGCTTTTGATTGTGGCTGCGGGACTGGAGTCGTCCACGCCTGCACTAAGCTCCTTCAAAACACGCTCATGATTCTTGCCTGCGCCTGGATTGCATGGACCCCAGAACCTCAAAAGGTGCGATGACCAGTACGCGAGAGTCTTCGATTCAATCTAAGGATGGAACAAACCTTCAAGTCTATGACTGGATTCCGGAAACCGAACCGCAAGGCCAAATCCTTTGGGTGCATGGATTGGGAGAACACATGGCCCGTCACGAATGGAGTGCAGAGAAACTGAAAGAGCAAGGCTGGCGCGTGTCTGGGTGTGACCTTCGAGGACATGGTCAATCGGGAGGCAAAAGAGGACATGTCAATGCATGGTCCGAGTATTTAGAAGACCTCGATGCTCTTGCCAGCTCCCTTGACCAAGACTTTATTCTTCTAGGTCACTCCATGGGTGGACTCATCGCCCTGGATTGGGTACGTGCTGGTCAAAATGTAAGCGCAGTTGTCCTTTCTTCTCCCCTCCTGGGCGTTGCCGTTGAAGCCCCTGCCTGGAAATTGACCGCTGGGCGATTGCTCTCCAATATTCTTCCAAAACTATCCATGAACAATGAGCTTGCGCCTGAACTCATTTGTTCTGATAAAAAGGTCGTAGAGGCCTACAAGGCGGACCCCCTTGTCTTTGACACGATTACTTCACGGTGGTTTACAGAAATGTCAGCAGCCATGAACCGCGTTCAGAACCATTCATTCCCAAGGGACATGCCCCTATTCCTGAATCTTGGTCAGAAAGACCAAGTGGTCTCCAATGAAGAAGCCCAAACGTTTTTCGACAGCTGGGACGGACCAAAGGATTTAAAGGTTTGGCCCAAATGCTTCCATGAAACCCTGAACGAGCCTATCCGTGATGAAATCCTTCAAAATCTATCATCGTGGCTCAACGATTTAGCTTAAGCAAATCCTGAAAGATGCCGGGGAACTCCTCCCCAAGGGTCAACAAATAAGCGTTCACTTCATTTTCCTCTCCTGAACGGCTTAGCCAAAGCAGAGCACTATATTCACCCTTCTCGGACATAACTTTTTGAAGAGCGCCTTGAGCGGAAGGAGGATGTTGAGTCCCTACGGCGGCGCGCACTTGGGCAATCATGGCTTCATCTCGATCGCTTTCTTCTTCGGCCCACTCTCCTCGAATCAAAAGCGGCATCTCTGGATTCCATGCCCGCTGAAGCTCTTTTTTTACCAGTTCAAGTTCCTTCTGAACTCCGTAAGCCCCAAATGCAGAGACATCATCAATCACGAACAATTGAGGACCTCGCCAATCGATGGGTCGGTTTTGATTTGAAAGATGGCCAGTTTCAACTTTTCCCCAACGGAGATTCTGAGCTCCAGGAAGGGCCTTGTCCTTTTGCTGCGAAATAGGGTCAGAATCCCCCATCTCCACGGAAACAAAGTCCTTCAAATCCGAAATGGCATCGCGAATTGCCAGCTTGGGCATATATCCCGTTACATAAAGAAAAACTAACACCCATCCAATTATTTTGATGGGACGACGGTTGAGTCCTTTCCCCTTCGAGTCTTCTGAATTCGCTTGCTTCTCCATCCTTTGAATCGAGGGCCCTTCATGGCGCAAAGGTCTGAACTCCCTAAGAGGTGGTGGAGTCGAAGGAAGAAGGTCGGGAGAATCCCCTCCCATTGAAGGAAGATCAGCGGGCTTCAATGCAAAGGGGTCTTGGGCTTCAATCACCTTGTGTAAATCCAAGAGCATTTCCCTTGCAGAGGAATACCGGCCATGGAGTTCAGCCATCGAGCGGCGAATCACCCATTGAAGAGCTTCGGGACAGTGCTTCTTCACTTGACTGAGGCCACCGTGGGCGGGGAAGCTACCTTCAACGACCGAAAACAACACTGCGCCTGCTCCGTAAATATCAAAACGCACAGCATCCACTTCATTCACTTTGGTGCCTTGCATGGACATCCGAACCAGCTCAGGGTCTCGGAAATACTCAGTCCCATGGGTAGTCAAAGTAGCAGAGGAGGCAAGAGGTGTGACCAACCCTAAGTCCACCAAGTAAGCACGGTCTTTACAGACAACTAAGTTCTCGGGCTTGACGTCTTTATGCCAGAGCCCTCCTTGGTGAAAACGCTCCAATCCAAAAAGAAGGTCTGAAACGTATTGAAGGAGTTGGCGAAGTTGTGGTGTTGGCAAACCTTCTGAACCTGCTGCCGAGTGCAATCTCTTCGTGACAACAGAGAGGTTGTCGCCGGGAACGTAAGGCATCGAATACCAGAATCGATGTTCGTCAATCCCGTGCTCCAAGACAAAACCAAGGCGCTTGGCGGCCTCAAGGGCTCGGTTCTCTCGCATGATTTGGGGAAGAGTCGGCCCTCCTGATAAAGCAAATGATTTCAAAACTACTTTCTTCACGGCAGGGAAACCGGCTGCTAGAAGATGAGCGCACTTCGCTGGACTGGGCTTGGCAATAAAGAGTTCCGCACCAGAACCCCCACCCGGAAGTGTTCCTACAATTTCATAATCCTCAAAAGCACTTTGGGCAGCCGAGGCCTGAAGGTCTGGAGGAGGCGCTGAAGCGGCTTCCTCTTGGATTCTTTTCATCGGCTCTGCCCCAAAGACCTGAAGGAGATTTCCCAAAGCGAGGTTCCAGATGCAGGAAAGCGCTCCCTGAATCTCAACTCCCAACGCCCGACCAAAATGACGGCTACGTGAGCCATTCAGGAGACACAAATTGAGAAGGATTAAAAAGAGCAGTCCAATGGATGTGATTCCATGCCCAATGAATCGGAATACATCGCGCACCATGCGAAAGATAAAACCAAATAAACGGCCAATCACGAAGAATACTAGCTCCACAACCTTCGCGGCGAACAATAGAGCGAAAGCCCCGCCGACAAGGACGAGAATGAAACCGGTGATGGACATTCCAAACATATTGACTGAGAGGGTTAGAGTGAATCTTCTTGCGCTCTTCTTCGGAAAGTCTCCTGTCGCCGCATGACTTCAGAAAGGGATTCGTCAAAGAGTGCGTCAGCTACCTTCTTGGGATTTGAGTCGAGTCCCTTTCGCGAAGCTTCTTGAGATTCTTCGGGGGTGAAGGAAAAAGTGCCCACCGTTTCTTCCAACCGCATCCTCACTTTGTCCCTCACCTTTGCCAACCGTCGGCTCACCGTGGGTTCGCTCAGTCCAAGGGAAGCAGCAACCTCTTTCCCGCTCTGAGCATCCAAAACTCGAAGTCGAAATATTTGAAAATCCATGAACTCAGTTTCTCGCTCAACCTTCCGCACTGCGGCCTCTACTTTAGAACGGAAAATTGCGGCTTCATATTCTTGATCAGGGCTAGGTCCGTCGGCTGGACCACTCCAAGATTCCTCCAGAGTTGTCGTTCTCTTTCCCCCTCCTCGCTTGAGGGCATTTCGACGATCTAGCTCATCTGTCATGGTGTGCTTGGCAATTGTGAGCAGCCACGTCGAAAAGCGAGCCCCTCGGCTGGGGTCATGCCGCTCAATGCACTCTGAAAGGGCCGCCAGAGTCTCCTGAGTGATGTCCTGGACAGTTTCCGGCCCAATCCACCCATTCCCCCAGCGTCCAATATGGGCCCTTAAAACGGGCCCAAAGGTCTCCCACAGCTCAAACCATGCATTGGGGTCATGGGTCTTCAGCCGACCGACAAAACGGGTCGTGAGATTGCTCAGCATGAGGACATTCTGCCTTCTTTACGCATGAAGAATCCCAACTATTCGCTCAAACCTGAAATCCCGAAGGACTCTTTCCCAAATAGAGAGCACACCGGGGCAATTCGTTCCGGCACCCCGGATTACGGAGAAACCCATGAAAACCCTATTTCGCATTTTTTTGCTGTCAGTCCTTGTCCTCACGGGCGCAGCCTTGCTGGCGGGCTCTGATCGCATTGGTGCCGCCGTCGAACAAGTGAAAACTCAAATCGGAAGCACAATTGACAAGAACATTGACGACCCAGTCGCTCTTCGCAGGCAACTTCGCAAGCTGGAGCACGAATACCCCGAAAGAATTTCTTCGGTTCGCGGTGATTTAGCCGAGCTTCAAAACCAGATTCACCAACTCGAACGGGACCAGAAAATCGCCGGACGTGTGATAGAACTCGCTCAAGCTGACTGTGATGGCTTCCAAGAACGCTTGGCCCCTCTTGATCAGGAAACAACGGCACGCCGAGCCAACCTCTCCTCCACCCATCGCTTAACTCCCGTTCATCAAAGTAGTAAAAATATTCGCTCTCGCATGGAGCAAGCGCAAAACACGGCAATCGCCTACATGCAACGCGCTCAAGACGCCGAAAGAGACTTGGGATACCTCCACCAACAGGAAGAGCGGATGTTGGACTTGCTTGCGCAGCTCGAGGGAGAGCATGCTCAGTTCCGTTCTCAATTGATGCAGTTGGATCGTCAGGTAGACTCAGTCGCACGGAACGAACGCCTCATTTCTCTGATGGAGAAACGGCAGAACACTCTTTCGGAATTGTCCCGATACGACGCAGGCTCATTAGACCAAGTCCAGGGGAAGTTGGACCAAATCCGAGTGCGCCAAGAAGCGGAACTTGAAATGCTTGCAAATGCGGAATACCAATCCTCATACGAAAACCGAGCGCGTTTCGACTTAGATACGGAATATGCTCCAAACTCATACTGAGCCCAACCCCTAATCCCATCAATGACCCGGCCCTAGGGCTGGGTCATTGCATTTCTGTCTGCTTCCCAGCAACCCAAGTGCTGACTGCTTCGACTTCAAGCAAGCTTGAAGAGGGCAGTTCAAAGATATCGCGATTCAAAATAGCCATGTCTGCCCAAAATCCAGGAGCCAGTTTCCCTAAGCAATCCCCCTCACCCGAAGCCATTGCACTGCCTTGAGTCATCATCTTTAATGCATACTCCAAACCGATTCCCTGTTCTGGAAACCATCCCCCTGGGTTCTTCCCATCGTTCGTTTCTCGAGTAATTGCAGTATGCAAATTTAGCCAAGGAGATGCTGGGGCGATTGGCCAATCCGTTCCGCCAGCCAAGGTCGCTCCAGCATCCTTCATTGTGGCCCATGGATAACTCCACCTTGCCCGCTCCTCCCCTAAAACATCTTCGAGCCAACGAGCGTCATCTGCCAAGTGAATTGGCTGAATGCAGGAAATAACTCCAAGCTCAGAAAAGCGAGGTAGGTCTTCTGGATGGATGTGTTGGGCGTGTTCAATCCGATATTGACCCGGTCCACATTCTTCAAAAACATCCAAGGCGTTTCGAACTGCCGCGTCACCGATAGCATGGACAAGGACCTTCAGATTGGCGGCATTACATTCCATCACCTGTCGCTTTAAGTTTTCTGAATTCGTAACAACCAAACCACGGTCACCAGGTGCATCGGTGTAATCTTGCAGCATCCAAGCGGTGTGAGACCCAAGCGAGCCATCTAAGAATATCTTAATCATGTCCCATTGGAGCCATTCATTGCCACAACCATGTTCATGAACATAGGCAACCAAGTCTGCGCGTTCATGGGCTGGAATCGCAACCCTAAGTCGTATTGGAAGCTCCCCTTTCTCACATGTTTCGCGCAATGTTGAAAGTTGCTCCATGGGCAACCACATATCATGCGCACCAGTGATGCCAAGAGAGGCCAAGTGTTTCGCGCCAGAAATGAAATCTTGTTTCAGCAATCCCCCTTCCCGTTTAGGAGGCTGAACAAGTTCCATCGCCGTGTCCTTCAAGATTCCAGTAGGCCGACCTTGGATATCTTTCACAATGCATCCGCCCGGAGGATCTGGCGTACTTTCATCAATCCCTGCCAACTCCATTGCAAGTTGGCTGACCAAAGCCATATGCCCATCCAAACGGGCTAGAAAAACTGGGCGCGGCGGCTCCAATCCTTCCAACCATTCCCATGTCGGCAATTCACCTCCCCACAAAGTGTGGTCCCAGCCGCGCCCTGTTAGCCAAGAACCTTCAGGAAGTGTTGCAGAAAAAGAAGCCAATCGCTTTTCAAATAACTCCTGGCTATTCACATCAGTCAATTGAACGGTC
This sequence comes from Planctomycetes bacterium UBA7888, assembly GCA_002500505.1. Taxonomy (GTDB): domain Bacteria; phylum Planctomycetota; class UBA1135; order UBA1135; family UBA1135; genus UBA7888. The sequence goes on along the minus strand of DLRM01000061.1, from coordinate 2,217 downwards.
CGCAAAGCCTTCGCCCCTTCGGCAAGATGCAAATGGGAATCAATTATCCCAGGGATAGCGAGTTCCCCTTGGCCAATCTCAAGCACCTTCAACGAGCCCGGAAGCTGGGACTCAATCGAAGATAAGGCTCCCGAAGCAATGACTCGCCCTTTTTCAACCAGAATGGCCTCCACGAAAGGGCTCGCTTCTGCTCCAGTCCAAATTCGCCCCCCCGTAGTCTTCACTAACAAGTTGTCGTCCGGAGAGGTTCTATTCAACATGAATCCCCTCCAGCGTAGAATCTCCCCTTCGAGAATCCTTATTCTCCTTCAACATTAAATTAGTGCATCCATTCCTGAGCAATCCTCGTTGGAAGATCATTCCAGGCCTTTTGTTTGCCTGCCTGACCCCTTATATACCCTGGGTTAATGAACTGGAATCTGAGGCCCGTTTTACAGCCGCCATCGTAGTTCTAACGGCTTGGTGTTGGCTGACTTCGGCTCTTCCCATTCCAGTCGCCTCTCTACTTCCAGCCTTCCTTCTACCGGTTACAGGAGTTTTAAGTGCTCAAGATGTTGCCCCTCTTTATTTCCAGGACATCCTCTTGCTCTTCCTCGGTGGCTTTATTCTGGCACTTTCTCTAGAGCGACACCAACTACACAAGCGCTTTGCCTTAAGAGCCATTAATGTGTTCGGTGTTCAGCCTCGCAGAGTTGTTTTGGGATTCATGGTTGCAGCAGCGTGCTTAAGCATGTTCGTGAGCAACACAAGTACGGCACTTCTCCTTCTGCCGGTTGCCCTCGCTGTTTTAGAGGGTTGCTCAGAGCACAATCGGAAAATGTTGTCAGCACCACTTCTCCTTGGGATTGCATACGCATGTTCTATTGGAGGAGTTGCAACTCCTATTGGTACGGCACCGAATGCTGTTTTGCTCGGGCAAATGCTAGACCGATTCCCAGAAGCACCGGAAATTCCTTTTGGCACATGGATGATTGGTGCTCTTCCATTTGTCATTGTTTTCTTACTCTGTGCTTGGTTTGTCCTCGTTCGCATTGCTTGGAAACTTCCCAACCATTCTTTTCCAGGTTTAGTGGAACTCCAAGCGCAGCGAAAAACTCAAAGACCCCGCACAGTCAACCAAAATAGAGTCGCCCTCATCTTTGGTTCTGTGGCTTTTGCCTGGATTACTCGACAAGGTGCAGACTTTGGCTCCATAAGCATCCCAGGCTGGCAAAATCTTTTACCAGAACTCGCGTCGGATTCAATTTCAGATGCCACGGTAGCTTTGGGGGGTGTTTTCCTTCTCTTTCTTTTTCCCGCAACCGACGCTCCGCGCCTCATGGATTGGGAGGATTGTAAAAACATACCTTGGGGGGTTCTCCTTCTTTTAGGTGGGGGTTTTGCCTTGGCTAAAGCCTGCGAGACAAGCGGCCTTTCCGAAGCGGCAGGTGCAAGTCTTGGGTATTTCATTTCTTCTGCTAGCCCGCTCACAGCTATCTTCGTGGTTTCCCTCATCGTTGCTTTCCTTACGGAAATAACTTCGAACACAGCAACGATTAATTTGATGCTCCCCCTTCTCTTTTCGACATGTGTCGCTGCTGGAATTCATCCCATGCTTTTCGCAGTGCCTGCAACGATGGCTGTTTCTTGCGCTTTCATGCTGCCGGTGGCAACGCCACCCAATGCGATTCTCTTTGCTAGTGGTCAACTCCGCATTAGCCAAATGGCTCGAGCAGGCTTCCTCTTAAATATCTTGACTGCAATCCTGGTCACTCTCTTTGCCTACTACTGGACCCTCCCAACTTGGGGTTTTGATGTCAGCGAGGTTCCTGCTTGGGCCCAATAACCCGTTCGCGGAATCGTCGCCGACTCTCCCCAGGCTTCCCCTATTCTGAAAAAGGTCCTTCACCCTGCAACGCCGCGAGGTTGAGGAGGAGGGGTTCGGGGCCAGTTTGAATATTCAAATACCGAAAGCGGTCCGCTTCGGTCATGTCGCCTAGGTTCTTCGATAGGTGCTGAAGGGTTGTACTGAGTCCACGCTCATAGAAAGAGCGAGCTTCCGCATAAGAGCCTTGGGCCTCAAGAAGCCTGGCGAGGTTGTTGAGGGTAAGAGCCGCATCCGGATGCTCGTAGTCTAAGACCCTCAAAAAATAAAGCACCCAGACTGCTTAAGGCAATCAGGGTGCCAGATGTTTGGTAGCGGGGACAGGATTCGAACCTGTGACCTCCGGGTTATGA
>DLRM01000025.1 GCA_002500505.1 Planctomycetes bacterium UBA7888 | reverse complement strand
CCGAGCCAATGGGGTGTCTTCTTTTATAGGCCCTTCTTTCTTACTGCACTTCCCACGTGAAACCCAATACGCTGAGGTCGGGAGATGTGTTCTCGTCTACATTTGAGATAAAAGAGAGGCGCAGCTGGAAGAAATTGAAGTCCTGGCCGCTGTGGTGGTTAAGTAGCGATTGGATGTCGGTGAACCAGCCCGTGGGGGTGGAAATAGTGCCGCAACCACCATTTGCAGAGTCGCCATAAGGGTCCAGCACGGAAGCGTCGGTCATCAAGTTATCTGGAGGACACCCTGTGATGTCGACACTTTGTGCCCCTCTGATTTGAACTTCAACGGAAGTCCCAGAGGGTTGTTGGCTGAGGTCTGGTGCGACGGAGAAGCCAGAAAAAGAAGCTGGATTGCCACCTAGAGGGAACCAGTGAGTAAATGCGCGTGAAATTCGCACAACGAAGTCTACCTCAGACCAATAGACATAGGGGTCAAAGGCGTCGGTCCTAGCGCCATTCGAGTTGTACCCGCCCACAGGAGTCGTGCCACCAGAACCCTGGTGGTCCGGGATGACTTGGTGCCAATCACCTGAAGCGTCTTGTCCGCCCGCAGAGTAAATTCTGAATGCAGGCAGCTGAGACAAGCGAACCATTTGTGTCACCTGGAAGGTATTGACGCCAATTTTTTCGCCCTCCGGATATGTTCGGAAACGTGTAAGTAAAGGCAAGCCAACTGAAGGAACCAATTCTGGGTTCCAGATAGCGGCACCTAGCCCATTGTCAGTCAGCCAGAGAATGGGCGGAGAACCGATGGATTGTGCAGCACCTCCCATGATGGAAGGCGAAATAGACGTGTCCCTCCACGTGTAGGTGGAATTGAAACTTGGCCAGGGAAGCATGACATTATTGGATCCCCCGACAAAAGTGTTCTGCCTTCTCAAGGCATACAGATTGTCATAAACAATCTTTTCGTCATGAAGGGGTTGCCCGTTCAAATCCTTGTGTTCAAAACCAAGAATGTTCTCGTCAAAGTTGCCGGACAAATTCAATCCCGAATTCGGGTAAACCGGCATACCTGTTTGTGGGTTAAGGACTTCATCTGGCATGAACTTGGCATGAGAAAGAGCCACGCTAAATCGGGCATAGCTTTCATCGTAAACAACACCGCCCATTGGAGCCCAGTTCAACCCAGCAATATCCACGTCATATTCACCCGCATTGAGGTATCCAAATCCCAAGTCATGCGCCCGGAGACAAGTCATGACCACGGAGCCAGCAGGGTTGAGGGGCTCATAAGGGGCATTGGGTTTCGGTGGATTCGTAATCGCGCTAGGAATCGGAGTTTGCTGCCCCACGTAAAGGTTTGAAGAATCTGCGTCCCGGCTAAAGCGATCCGGACTGCGTCCGGTCAAAACGCCTGGCGTGAAACCAAACTGACCTGCATACTCAGGTAGCCCATCTTGGTTTTCGTCAATTCCAATCCCTCGAAGAGTTAAAGACTTGGATTGCACAGTTGCACTAGCGCCACCGCCTCCAGTAGCGGTAAAGAGTTGCTCGGAAGCCGATAATCCCGGGGCACCTGCCACAAATCCCGTAAGAGCTAAAGGATGGCCAGCAAGGTCACGAACACCATCCGAACCGCTACGCAAGGCTAAGGAGAAACCCAGGAAAGTGTCACCCGAACCGGGGTTAGGTTCAGCCAAACCCATGGATGGAGCAAGGGTGAAGGTGCGTCCCTCTTGCCCAAACTGAATAGGACCAAACAAAACTCGCCCCCCCCGCTCAGAGGTGGCGATGGTCCCTGAATTATCAACCATAAGATCAAAGCCTCGCTGCCGATCAATATAGTCCGCAACACTTTCGTTGGGATTCGCAAGACTCGAGTGGCGGAAGTAAAGAACCTCTGGCGCATAGGTAGCCTCATCCGTCTCGTACGCCGTCAAAACAATAGAATGCATTGAGGAGATCGTAAGAGGGTCGATGGGCTCAGAGAACTTTAAGGTAAATGTAGTCGAGAGAGGGTCCAGCTGTAGAGGTTGACCCAAGGTGACAACAGGGGGAGGTGAAATCTCGATATAGCAAACTTGGAGTGCAGAGTCCTCTTGAGAATACCGAGTATTTAAGCGGCCCCCTTGATCGACTAAATTCCCAGACACCGACCCGTCAATCAGGGTCGCCATCACTCTAGTTCCTGGGTTCAAAGGGTCCGGAGCGAGGAGAGCTGTCGAAAGAAAAACACTACCTTGGAACTCAAACACATCTCCGATTTTTGATGACAAATTCTGGCACCAAGAGGCATCAATTGAGAAGACGATTTCATAGCTCGTCCCAGACTGAAACTCAATGTCGGCCGTAATACTCTGAACTCCAATTAAAGTTGGCGGAACCAAATCCTGAAGGAAGCCGTTGTACTCGTCATCCAAGTTTCCAGTACGGAGAACCCTAATGGCTATGGGAGAATTATTCGGAGCGCTCGCAGAGGGCTCACTTGAAGTCACCTTGAATGTTCGGGTGCCAGAAAGGTTGGTCACCACTACGGCCTGTCCGAAAAGTAAATCTTTTTCGGTTGGAATCCGAATCAGAAGATTATCGTTCGATGAATCAAAGGAAGCGGGAAAACCCTGTGAATTTGTAGGCAGGCCGAAGTTTGCTGAATCGCGCAAACTAATGGTCGGATCCAAAAAGACATAGCCCTTATCGTTATCCGTTCCAGTCGAATCATTTTTAACGAAGTAGCGCAAGTTGAAAGGCAATGTGGCAGGATTCCCGGAAAGAATCTGAATAGAGCTTGGCCCAACAGTATCAGGGTCCAATGGTGCGCTAAATTGAAGACGGAGGACTCCGTTCCGAGGCACCATCGAATAAGGTGGCGGGTAAGTGTCTCCCTTTGGGTCGACAGCTTCTAGGCCGGCCGAGCCGGTCGCTTGCTCAAATAAACTCTGATAAGCCGGACTGCCCCCCGCAGCCAAGATGTGCAGGGTTTCTGCTTGAGTAACAGGATTCAAAGAGAGGTCAAAGAGAAGTCCATCAATGGATAAACCAGGGTTCACCAAAACATCAGTGTCCATCAGGACACCCGTTTCATCAACGATATTAACGAGGCGCCCCCAAACCATTCCTTCCAGGACAAGATCCCGATTCTCGCCGCCCGAAGCTGCGGTCGGTTGATCGGAGTTGTAACAACTTGCTATGAAAGTACTGGCAAGAAGAAGGGCGAGGACGAGATGGGGAAATGAATCGCGTGTTTTCACGGAAATCGGCGTTTGCGAAGAGCGCGTGGGGCAGTCGAAAGCGGATGAACCCAGACCCACCCCAGCTAGATGGCTAGTGGGTGAGACGGGAGAAAGAGACGAAGACATGTTAAGGCCGCCGAGAGGGAATCATACATCCCAAGGGCAACTTCTATACCAACCCAAAAGGGGTCGGTTATGGGGCTTTTCGGGGGCAAATTCGCTCTAGTTGTGCGAAATCGCACATGCAACGGAATGGAAGGGGCTCAGCCCCCCCACTGATAGCCCTCCTCAAGGGCATCGTCACGCGAAACATAAGGTCGCAAGTTTTCAGGTCGGATTTTCATAACCTCTTGTGAATGAATAGGATGCACGCGCTTACTTGACTTGCAGCCCACATATTCGACGGTGAGCTTGGAATCGCAATATGAGCATAAGAAGAGGCGATTTTTCCGACCGCAAACTCTCCAAGGAGCCCGAAGCCCCTCTTGAAGGGTGATACAGCCCGGATTTTGGCAGGGGCCAAGCCGGTGCTCGGGGTTCCCCGAGGGCAAAGGGGCTAAATCTGGCAGGGGCCAGACGTCAGGCCGGAGCATAGCCAAAAATAGGGCTTGACGAACAATCGGCCCCATTTGGGCTTGCATGAAGTAGCGGGCCCGGGGATCTTGGTCGAGTTCAACAGGGACTTCGGCTAAGCGTGGCAAAGGGTGGAGAATCAGGCAAGATTCCAACAGCGCATCCCTCAATTGGGGAATCCGAATCCCTGGATACCCTCCTGAAGACGCCTTACCACCCCTCTCGACTTGAAGTCGGGTGAGGTACAGGGCATCCAAGTGATCCAAGCGCGGAGTGTGGTCTCGAAAAAGCGATCCTTGAAGAAGCCCCTTTGGTTCAATTAATCGTGCAGATTCAGAACCTGTCCACTCCTTAAACAAAGAGTGGCAAACCTCTCGACTTCGCAAACCGGACCTTTCAAGGACCCGAGTCTCGAAACCGGCTTCCCAATCCAGTCCAGTGGCAGGTAAAAGGACAACTCTGGCTCCAGCAAGGGAGAGTCCCCACAGAAGGGAACGACAAGTTCTCCCATTCCTCAGATCCCCCATGATTCCAACGGTTTTTCCCTCTAGGGACCCCCACTCTCGATACAGGGTGTAAAGATCCACCAGAGTTTGGGTGGGATGACCAAGACGTCCGTCGCCCGCATTCACCACGGGAACGTCAACTGCTTGGGAAATCAAACGGGTCGCCCCATCTCTAGGGTGCCTCCAAACCACCAAATCCGCATAGGACCCCACCATGCGGGCAGAATCCAGAAGGCTCTCCCCTTTCGCGTGACTCGTGGACTTCACATCGGAAATGGAAATCACTCGTGCGCCCATACGGTGGGCAGCAGTCTCAAAACTCAAACGAGTTCGTGTGGAAGCCTCTTCAAATACAGCTGCAATAAGGCGCCCTTTTAGAGAATCCTCAAATTGCAATGGATGGGCTTCGATTTCCCGAGCGCGCTCAAAAAATGCGTCGAGAAAAGCCCTATGAAACGATTCAGCCGAGTGAAGGCCTTCCAAAACGGGGAGGAGCGCCATCGCGAGGGCCAAGGATACCCTATCCCTTAATTCTCGGACAGCCCCATTAGCAGGTCGTCCCACTCTTGCTCATTCGTTGGCAGAGGGAAATCCAAAGGGAAACAAGGGGGCACCCAATCCCAGAAAGCTTTCACCAGCCTTTGAATCCAAGCACTCCCTTCCGTGAGCACCGACCCCACCATCCACGACTCTCCGGTGGGCACGGTCCAAGCCGGAGGCAAATCTGCTCGATGCGCCACTTTCAAATGGTGCCCCGAAAAGGAAGGAAACTTCGATTGGGGTGAGGTTTTTTGGGACAAATCCAACACCTCAATAACACACCATGCTCTTTGTATTTCTTGAGCGCTTAAGAGTTGAGCTTCCTGATCTATACCCTCGCAAGTTCCTCCTAATCCTGCGGTGTCCACAAGAGTAACCTCAAAGGAATTTGCACCCTCGCCTAATAATATCCCAGCTTCAACAGAATCCCGGGTAGTCCCCGCATAAGGGGAGACCGTCACCTTTTCCTTCTGAAGCCAAGCATTGAAAATGCTGGACTTCCCACTGTTAGGTGGGCCCGCAAGCACAATGCGCGGCGGCGATGCACATAGAGTCGTCCAAGGCTTCCATCGCAATAGCTGAGCTTTCAATTCTATTAAAGAGTATTCTGTTTCCCACGACCTTGAATGTAGCCATTGCGCGGGCGTTTGCTTGAGACGAGCTAGAGCGACCCTAGCTTGCAGCGGGGATTGCGCATGAAGTAAAGACGACTGGGCTTGCAAAATTGTTTTCGTCTCCCGATTCCAACCATGATGACGCAAGCTAGTTTCGAAACCCTCGGTTACACCAGCCCCACCGTGCAAGAACAACTCTGCAGAAACAAGCGAGTCCTCCTCTTTGATAGGCCAAAGAGTCAAGATGCCCTCATCTAACGGTGATCCGTCCATTGAGGGCACAGATAGCCACTGCGGAAGTTCCAATTCCGGCAATGCGCTCAATCCAAACAAGTTCCGCAAGCCTTCTGGATCAGAAGTAAGTTGCCATCCAACTAAAGCGTGGGGTTGATGGCTTGTTAGTCGCCTAAATTGGCCGGGGCAGGGCACCATAACGCTAATCCTTCCAAAACGAGATGAGAGCAGTGTTGCCAATCGGGAAGCAATTCGAGCATGCGAGGAGCATCCCCTCCAGTTAGGAATCGCTCTAATGGGCCCAACTCACTTTCGGCCGCTTGGACCATTCCTTGGAGGGCATGAGCTAACGCACCGCGCGTTCCGCAGGCTAAAGCTTCTGCCGTATTGGAAGGAATGCTCTGCGAGAGAGTTGGGGCTGGATTGCCAAGGTGAGGGCATGCCTCCATCAAAGCAGATTCTTGCAGGCCCAACCCGGGGCCAATACCCCCGCCAATAAAGCTGCCTTTTGAATCCACAAAATCAAGGGTCCAAGCGGTCCCTAAATCAGCAACGACGCATGCTTTCTGGCAATGTCTCCAAGCGGCATACCCTGAAAGAATTCGATCGACTCCAGTTCCGTGACTCGTTACGGGCATTGGTAAGGTTTCGGGAGAAACTTCAAAGAGGGGAACCTCCACAGGTAGCAAAGCCCGCAAACCCGTAACTCCTTGAGGATTCACCGAACTCAAGCGGATTTCAGAAAAAGAAGTTTCCGAAAGAATACCTTCCAGAGGTTCGAGTTCCAGCAGAGAAAGGGAAGTCAGGAACTCGCAAGCCTCTTCAGAAGAAGAACGCCCCACCTTGAGTTGATGGTTGCCCAAATCCAATAGAAGGGCTGCACCCATCCGGCTTAGCGCTTGGGAATAGAGTACGTGTAGGTCCGAATTGCACCCGCACGCTCCAGAGTAATCGTAAATTCGGATGTTCCGCCTTGTTCGCGGAGTTGGTGAAGTAAGCGCGAGCGGTCACCAGCGGGCTTTCCATTCACCTCTAGAACAATATCATTGGCGCGCAATCCTTGGCGCACGAAAATAGAGTCCTCCTTAAGCCGACTGATTCGAAGGCCTTTTATTTTCCCCGTTGTGGGATCCACCACAGGTTTGGTTTGGACAGAAGCAAGAATCTCGTCTTCGGGCATTTCAGAAATGGCAAGGATATCTTCACTTCCAATGTCCCAATGGTTCGGAGTAACAGGGCTCATGCGAGTTTTCTTGGGAACTCTGCGGCCTGCACTTTGGGTTCCTGAAGCCGCCAAGATTACACCCGCATCCACTTCATAGATGGCAGTCTTTAAGGTGAAAAGACTATCACCCCTATCCACAACATCAAGATCAACTTCACCCATCCGGATATCAAGAACTCGTACTCGAACACCCTGCTTTTTTTTAACGGCCAAAGAGTCTCCCACTTGGTAAAGGTCGCCAGGCGTTTTGTCTGCATCGTGTTGGACTTCATCCCGAGGCCTAATGTAAGCAAAGTTCCGAGGGGATTCTTTTCCCACATACTGAATGTAACTCACTTCCAAATCATCGGGTCCCACGAGAGGCTTTTCCAAAGCGACAACTGCAGGTCCAGTCTTCTTGATCTCGGGAAGTTTTCCCGTGACATTGAGTTCGTGGAGGAGGTGATACTTCTTCCAGTTGCCCAAGTGGCCACCAATATTAGTGGGTTCTAAAGTACTCTTGATTTGGTCATCAAAAGCTCTCATGTCGAAACTCACCAAATGGTGATCCACATTCCTAGCAAAGTCCATCACCTGGAGCCCAGCAGACACACCGGCCCCAAGACCAATCATGGCAAAGAGAAATCGAAGGAGGCGGTAGTTCACGTTGAAGACGGGGGACGGTGAGGTAGATTCAAATGGAATGTCCCAAAACCCCTAGGGTCTTGTCCAGCACGATTTATGGACGATTAGAAATCTCAGAAACTTCCCGGAGAAGCTGAGTTCGCAATTCTTCTAGTCCTCGACCTGTCACAGAGGAAAGGCAATGCCCCTCTGAGCCGATTTTCTCGAAAAGGGACCTTGCGCGAGCCTCTGCCTCCTCGTCTTCAATTTTGGAAGCCACAAGAACAGTGGGTCGCTTGGCCAAGGCTCCCGAATAAGCCTCCAATTCCTTTCGAATCGCGAGCCAATCTTCGTACGGGTTTTCCGCATCTGAGGAACAGTCCACCAAATGGAGCAATACACGGGTTCGCTCTACGTGGCGTAAAAACTTGTGTCCAAGCCCTTTCCCGTCCGCTGCGCCCTCAATTAGACCAGGAATGTCGGCGAGCACTAAGGGGGATATCGCAGTGGATTGCGAGTCCCAAATCCCTAGGCAGGGATTCAGAGTAGTGAAGGGATAATTTGCAATTTTGGGCCTTGCGGCAGTCACTCGGGAAAGGAGGGTGGACTTTCCGGCATTGGGCAATCCAATCAATCCGACATCCGCCACGAGCTTTAACTCAAGTCGAAGTTCTCGTTTTTCTCCGTCGCCACCCAAATCGAAGCGCCTAGGGGCTTGGTTAGTGGCAGAAGAAAACCGACTATTTCCCCGCCCGCCCCGTCCACCTTGAACAATAAGCAACTTCTCCTCAGGAGAACTCAGGTCTGCAAGCAAGTTGCCATTCTGAAGGTCAAAGACTTGAGTTCCTACAGGAACATGCACTTCAGCATCTTCCCCACTCGCCCCGCTCCGGTTGTTTCCACCCCCGGGTTGCCCATTTCCAGCCTGGACGATTCGATTCCTTGAAATGCGGTAAAGAGAATTTTCGTGAACTACAGCACGAAGAAAAACACTACCGCCATTCCCCCCGTCGCCACCATCGGGCCCTCCCATCGACACATACTTTTCCCGCCTAAAGGAACAACACCCGTCGCCCCCTCGTCCGGCGGAAACCGTCAAAGTTGTTTCGTCCTGAAACATGCCTTCGCGTGCCATGGTGAAATCTTATTGTGGAAACGGAAACGGGAGGCCGTTTGGCCTCCCGTAGGTTCGCGATTGCTCAAACAATTAGTCGCGAGGGACAATGCTCACGCGGCGACGAGATTGAAATTCAACCACGCCCTCGGTAAGAGCAAAAAGGGTGTAGTCCTTTCCAAGGCCGACACCACGACCAGCGTGGAACTTCGTGCCACACTGGCGAACAAGGATTTCGCCTGCCTTAACGAACTGACCGCCGTAGCGCTTGATACCACGAAACTGTGGGTTCGAGTCGCGACCGTTTCTTGTGGAACCACCACCTTTCTTATGTGCCATGGGTCTTTCCTAAGCGTTGCGGATTTCCTTCACCCGAAGCCGAGTGTAAGTTTGACGGTGTCCATTGCGGTCACGGCTACTTTTCCGCCGACGGAAATGCTGGACATAGATTTTTTTATCTTTCTCGTCACCGAGGACCTCAGTAACGACAGAAGCGCCATCCACCTGGGGAGTGCCAACGACAACAGAGCCGTCTTCTTGCTTGAGCAGGCTCACATGGTCAAAAACATGCTCCGAGCCAGGCTCGGCCGCCAAAGTGTCAACCCACAACTCCTGACCTAGGGTCAGAGTTAGGGAACGGGATCGATCGCGGACAATTGCGTACAACAGACTTTCCTCCGAAAAACGGGCCGGACAGTTTAGCGGCGAGGCCAAACAGGCGCAACCCCACCGATTAAGCCAAGATAGGCGAGCCCCAGCACCAAACCACTCTAGAGGAAGGCCATTTCTCCAGGGGCGAGCTGTGGGTCCGATTCCAAACTGAGCTCCCATCCCCCGCCTTGAAAGGTGGCAAGGTGCTCAGCCTCCAATACATGGGCTACCCCAGGATGTACTCGGAGCCGGCCTTTTCTAGGCTCCATAGCGCGTAGCCTGCGGATAACACGAAAAGCACCCATGTGATGATTGGCAATCGTCCCACTTCCCCCACAAGTGAAGCAAGTGTGTTCCGAAGCTCGCGGTGGCCCAGTCCCCAAACGTCGACGGGTAAGGGACATGAGCCCAAAAGACGCCAATCTTGCCGATTTCAATCGCGCTCGATCTTCACCGAGGTGGGCTCGAAATTCACTTTCCAAGATGCGACGATTTTGGACTTGGCGCATATCAATAAAATCGACGACTACAATTCCACCAAGATCCCGGAGTCGAATTTGGCGGGCGACTTCCTTTGCAGCCACCAGGTTTGCAGCCAAAGCGGTTTCCTCCAAACTACCTCTATCCAGGCGACCGCTATTGATGTCAATGGCCGTCAAGGCTTCGGTTTCATGAATCACAATGGAGCCTCCACCTTCTAAGGGAACGCGAGACCGGAAAATAAGCTGGTAAGCACGTTCAATATCTAACTTTTCAAATAACGACCGTGAGCCTTGGTAAATTTCTAGCTCCGGGCGCTGGTCTTCGGGCATATCCAGAAGAAGGGCTTCTTGGATTTCCTCTGATGCCTCCACAGTATCCACGACGATTTTGGAAACATTCGGAAGAAGCAAATCGCGGACTCCATGAATACGAGGGGAAAGTTCGCCACCCAAAAGACCGCGCTCCTCAACCAAATCCCAATTGTTGCAGACTTCAGTCCAACGGTTTTGGAGTTGCTGAAAATCCCGCTGTAGCTCTGTTTCGGTGCAACCGGCAGCCGCAGTTCGAGCAATCACCGATTCGTTTTCCCCAGAGTAAGCCTCAAGGATGGCCTTCAGGCGTCCTCTTTCTTCTTCGCTCTCAATCCTGCGACTCACTCCAGAGCGATGAAGCCCAGGCATGAAGACGAGTAATCTACCAGCAATGGAAATGCTAGTTGAGAGAGTCGCTCCTTTGCCCCGAACGGGGTCCCGCAAAACTTGAACGATGACCTCCTGCCCAACTTCGAGGCAATCTTCAATACGAAGCGATTCTTCGGAGTCCCCCTCCTCTTCAGGTAGGGACAGCACTTCGATTGGAGAAAGCTCTTTCTGGCTATAACCAGGATGGACGTAATCGATATGCAGAAATCCTGCGCGCCGCCCACCAAAATCAACAAAGGCTGCATCTAAACCGGGCTCCAAACGGGTCACGATTCCTTTGTAGAGGTTACCAACCATGGAAACCTCATTGCAGCCACTCCAACGGAGTTCCAATATTTCCTGCCCGGAAACTAAAGCAACTCGAGACTCCTCAGGGTCTCGCGCGTGCACAACTAATAACAAAGAGCTTGTCACTGCCTCGCCTCAACTAATCGAGTTACGCGAAAATTCTCTGGCACTTCACCCTCATAAAGAGCTTTCAGCACTTTCTTCAGAGAGGGTGGCTCTTCCTTTGGTGCCGAGGAACGTAGGGTGAATATTTGCGCCCCATCTTTTTGACAAAACTCTGCACAGGGTTCTCCAGATTGGCTCTTTCCGAAAGCGGCAAGTTGGGAGTGGGCCTCATTCTTCACGCAGAGGCCTTCTACTTGATAGATTCTCGTTTCGGAAGAGTTCGATCGTTTCCCCACTCTTTGAACTCTCAAAATATTCAAGCAACTGGGAACTGTTTGCTCCAATCGGCCGTGGAGTTCCCGGCAAGGATAGTCCGCTTCAAAATCCAACCACATGCACTCCCGCTCGGACTCCCAGCCCAAAGGCAAGGCGGACTCGAAATGTATTTTTGGGCGAGGGTGGAAGCCAGAGCTAAATGCCATTGGAACCCGACATCTTCGTAAGGCAAACTCCATAGAGCGACTCAAGTCCAGGTGAGACAAGAAACGAGCTTCACCCAGTTTCGAAAATTCCACTTGGAAAGTAGTAAGCTCCGCCGCTTGCGTCATGTTGCCTCATCAAAGCCGCTCTGGAAAAGCTCCACCATGGCAACTAGCGCAGTTTTTGCATCAGTTCCCTCGGTTTCAATTCGAATCTTCGAACCCGCTGCTGCCCCCAGAGTCATCACCGACAAAATGCTTCCAGCATCAGCCGTGCGCCCATCCAAACAAAGACGGATTTTGGCGTCAAACTCGCCGGCAAGTTTCACAAGGGCATGGGAGGGTCTTGCATGAAGCCCCGCTTCATTGCAAACAAGAACCTCTGCAGTCGACACTGCAGAGTGACTACTCTTTTCAGAACTCAAACCGACTGATTAAGCAGGGGAAAGTTCCGTCAGCAAATCAATAACTTGACCGGTTTCAGAAGCTTGGCGAGCGAAGGAAACGAAATCCTGGTGCCCGGCAATACCAGCAATCCAACGGAGAACATCCAAGTGGTCTTCGGTGCCTTCTTCGGGGCGGATTACTGAAAAGAAAACGTGCACGGGTTCTCCATCCAAGGCGTCGTAATCGAGGCCTTCTTTATGGATTCCAACGACCATGCTTACCTTGGAAATTCCAGACAATTTGATGTGGGGAATCCCAACACCTTGCTGGCCTGTAGAACCTTGTGCTTCTCGTTCAACAAGGCCATTGTAAATGTCATCGCGGCGACCAGCGAGTTCAGGGTCGCGTTGAACCAAAGCATCTGCCAATGCGCCAAGAACTTGGTCGCGGTCGGCGGCATCGAGATCAAGAATGACCGCATCGGCGGACAAAAAATCGTTATGGGTCATGGTGGCTATTCCTCCGCGCGGTGGCGGCGTCCTTTATGTGAATGTTTTTCTTTGAAACGAATGAATTGTTTTTCGAGCTTACTTGCGGCGCCATCCACAGCGGAACGGCCCTCACGAGCTTTGCCGGTGGCGACGAAGGGTTCGCCACGGTGACGATGAAGGATGACTTCGCAAATCAGCTCATCGTGTTCTTTTTGAAAAATTATTTCGCTTTTCTCAAATTCCTCGCCGAGTCTTTCGACTCCAGCAAGGCGGTCTTGAGCATATTCTCGTAAAGCGGTTGGGATGGAGTCGCAGCGGCTGGTGACTTCGATGTGCATCGAGATTTTCTATTGGGATGATGAACCCAGAATATTCTGGGGGGGAGGCAACGCGCCCCTCCCTCCAGAATAGTCCAGTTTCCCTACTTACAAAAGGGGAGAAAATGGATCCTTTGGATAAAGGGAGCGCCAAAGCACCAATCCTTCGGCCGGGGCGGTGGCTCCTGCGCGCTTCCGGTCCCCGGACTCAAGGACTGTTTCGACCCAATCGGGTGCCCTGCGACCCTTGCCGACCTCTAAGAGGGATCCTACGAGGTTGCGCACCATCTTGTAGAGGAACCCACTGCCATCCATATAAAAGACCACTCCCCCACGGCTAGGACGAATATGGAAGGCTCTCAATCGGCGAACGCTCGTTTTGGTGCTTCTCCCGGCGGCTGCAAAAGCGGAAAAATCATGCTCTCCCAGAAGAAAGGCGGCTCCCTGTCGCATGGCAAGCAAATCCAGAGTAGGAGAAGAGTCCCAGGCAACCAAGCCTGTGTGCAGAACAGGGCGAGGGTTCCCCAAGGCAAGACGATAAAAATATCGCTTTCCAATGGAGGAGGCTTGGGCATGAAAGTCGGATGGCACATCGACGCCAGCCCGGACAACCACTTCCTCGGGAAGATGAGCGTTGATTGCGCGAGCCATCTTGTCGACGGGCATCTTGGATTCTGTTGCGCAATGCACCACCTGCCCCCAGGCATGAACTCCACTGTCTGTGCGCCCACTCCCATACATCACAACCTTCTCGGAACTCACTGCAAACCAAGCGGCCTCAAGCTCCTCTTGAATGGTGGGTTTGCCTGGTTGCCGCTGAAAACCAAAAAATTTGCCGCCGTGATACGCCACCAAAAGTGCGCATTTTCGCGGTTCACTCATGCTTCTTCAGGTTCTGCCTGCCAAAGCCGTCGCTCCCGAAAAGCTTCAGCAAGGATTTCGCCATGAAGGTATTCCAAACGAGTCCCAACCGGCACGCCTCGAGCAAGGCGAGTTAGAGTGACCGGGCATCCTTCCAAGGCTTCGCGAACCAGTAGGGCAGCTCCCTCCCCTTCTCGGTCGGGGGCGGTGGCAATCACGATTTCTTCAACACCATCTTCGGTGACTCGCCGCCGCAAATGCTTTAAAGCTCGGGGGTCGGGCTCCGCGCCCTCCCGTGGGGAAAAACCTTCTACGAGAACGTGATAAAGGCCGTCATGTGCACCTGCGGATTCCATTTTTTCAACTTCGCGAGGTCCTTCCACAACACAAACCACACTGCGGTTGCGAGATTCATCTGCACAAATGCGACACGGGGATTGCAAGGTGATGTTGCCGCAAGTATCGCACCGGACAGTTTCCATCCGAGCATCCCGAAGGGCCAACGCAAGGGCCGCAACTTCTTCAGGGTCGGAGCGCAGTACGAAAAGAGCCATACGCTCAGCACTACGAGGGCCCACGCCGGGAAATCGTTCCAAAGCCCGGATGAGGCGTTCTAGAGGTTCCGGGAAAGCCACCCGCCTACATCATGCCGGGAAGCCCCATCCCTCCGGAGAGACCCTGCATTTCTTTTTGAGAAGTTTCCTCCGCAGCCTTAAGAGCTTCATTCACTGCGGCCAAAATAAGATCTTCAAGAAGTTCCGCCTCTTCAGGATCAATCGCATCGGGGTTAATCTTAAGCTCAAGGAGCTTGCGATTGCCAGAGACGACAGCCTTCACGGCGCCACCGCCTGCCTTGCCTTCAAACTTGCGCTTCCCCAGTTCTTCCTGGAGATCCGCCATTTGACGTTGCATTTTTTGCGCCTGCCGAAGCAGTCCGCCGAGGTCACCGAGGGATCCAGCCATGCCTCTAGGGTACCTCCTCCCTACCTCCAAAGAGGTTACGAAGTTGGTCACCAAGGGGATCTTCCAGTTTTCCAGGCTTTTCAATCTGGATTTTCCAGGGCCCGGGGCTCCCTGGGAGCTTCTCTAAAAACTGAAGAGTGGCTTCATCTTCCAACATCAACACGTCTCTTTCCTTTAGCGCGCCGAGAGAAAGTTCCACGCCGTTAGGCTGAAGCTCTCCGCGCAAAAAACGAGATTGGAGCACTTGGCCCAAGGTCGGTTGCCGCTTGGACGCAAGTTGAAGAAGGGATTCCAAAGTGACGTTTTCTTCATCGGCAGCAGGCGCCGCAACTGGGGCGGCGGGAGAAGGCGCTGGTGGGGGTTCTGGCGCAGATTCAGGGGGAGGTGTAGTCGCGGGCTCAGAAGCCGAGCTTGGAGAACTGGGTGTGGGGGCTACCGAAGACGTACTTTTCAAACTCTTCATCAGTTCGCCCACACCCAAAAGTTCTTGAAGCCGAGCAGCACGGAGCAATGTCCATTCCACTAAGGCGCGAGCAGCAAGAGGGGCTTGGCGAATGCGGCTCTCTAAGGTAAAGAGCATGCCCATGAGGGCCTCCATGCGGTCGCGTCCCAGAGCTCGGGCCAAACTCATCATCCGCTCTCGGCGCTCTTCGGCGGGTTGGACTCCAAGAGAATCTTCACCCAAAAGCGCCAAGTGAAGCAAGTCTCGAATAAAGTCGGTGGCCTGCCCAACTAATTCGTGTTCCGTTCCACCGCGGGCAAGGAAAGCTTCAATACATTGAAGAATGTGTGCAGCCTCGTTTCTCTCAACAGCTTCAAATAAATCCAGCCAACGCTCGGGTCGTGCAAGCCCGGCAACCATCTCCAGGTCATCCAGGGTTGGTTCGCCTTCAGCAACAGCCAAGAGTTGATCCAACATGGATTCGGCATCTCGCAATCCTCCGCGACAACCACAGGAAATTGCGGCCAGGACATCCTCTCCCACCACAACTTTTTCGAGTTTGCAAACTTGACGCAATTTCGAAAGAACATCTTCTTCCCGCAAGCGACGAAACTCAAAAGTTTGGCAACGAGAGGTAATCGTGTCCGGAATCTTGTGCGGGTCCGTTGTTGCGAAAAGGAACACAACATGTCCCGGTGGTTCTTCCAACGTTTTTAAGAGGGCGTCAAAGGCGGGGCCGGAAAGGCGCTGAACTTCGTCAATGATGTACACCTTGGAAGGGTCACGCAGAGGGCGGAAGTGGACACGCTCGCGAATGGCACGAACATCATCAACGCCGTTGTTGCTAGCACCGTCGATTTCAACGACATCCATGTTTCCGCCTAGTTCAATCTCCTTGCAAGCGTCGCACTCAAGACACGGTGTGACCGTTGGCCCGGACGAACAATTCAGAGACTTTGCAAGGATACGGGCGGTACTCGTCTTGCCAACTCCGCGTGGGCCGACCAATAGATAAGCCTGGCCTAAGCGGTCTTTTTCAATCGCCCGAGAAAGGGCGGTCGTGATGTGATCCTGTCCGATGACCTCAGCGAAGGTTCGGGGGCGGTATTTGCGGGCCAGGACGCGATAGGACATGTGCCACCCAGGATAACAGGCCTAGGGGTGTCCAAGAAGTCGGAGGCCCGGACATTCACGGCACCCGGACAATATCTCTTAGGGCTGCTCCGTTCCCGGTCTGACCCGATTCGTGACACGTCCGCTGCGCAAAGCCGAACCCCCGACTCCTTGAACGATTCTGATGGCGGAGAGGGAGGGATTCGAACCCTCGGTGCCTTGCGACACACACGCTTTCCAAGCGTGCTCCTTCGGCCACTCGGACACCTCTCCTAGATTATCAGTAGAACAAACTCCCCGTTGGAAGTTGGCGGAGAGGGAGGGATTCGAACCCTCGGTGGGCAGAACCCACACTGGTTTTCGAAACCAGCCCGTTCGGCCAGCTCCGGCACCTCTCCGTTTGGGGCCGAATAGGATACCCCTGCCTTGGGAAAAGTGAATCAGGAATCTTGAGGCTTAGCCCTCTTGGTGCGGAAAAATTCGCGAAGCATCTCAGCCGACTCTTCCGCCAGAACACCAGCTTTCCATTGAAGTTGGTGATTGGCTTTTTCAAGGTCAAAAAGGGAAGCCAAAGAATGGACTCCTCCGAACTTAGGGTCCGAAGCCGCAAAAACCACTCGGCTCACTCGAGCATGAAGGAGAGCCCCTGCGCATTGCAAGCATGGTTCTAGAGTGCAAAAAACTTCAGCCCCTTCAAGACGCTTTTCCCCTGCGGCGGCAAAGGCCTGGGTAAGAGCCAACATCTCAGCGTGGGCGGTGGCGTCCACCAGCTGCTCAACTTGATTCCAACCCCTTCCAAGGAGCTCTCCCTTGCGAACAACGAGCGCCCCTACGGGAACTTCATTTTCATCCAACGCGCGCTGAGCAAACTGGAGAGCTTTCCTCATGATGCGCTCATCCCGCTCCTCTGGGTCAGCGGGCTCACCGAGCGGAAAGAGAATGCTCATGGAAGCCTAGGGGGTGATACGCCTGGAAAGGGATTAACGAATGGGGTGGTGCGCCTGGGAGGATTCGAACCCCCAACCTTCTGATCCGTAGTCAGATGCTCTATCCAGTTGAGCCACAGGCGCGTTCAGGGCGAGATATTCCACAGTCTGCCGGTCTCCGCGTCAAGGGAGAAGTTACATTGAGTCCCACATCCCCCATGGAGCCCTTCGTCCACCTTCACGTTCACACAGAATATTCGCTATTAGACGGCGCGAATCGTATTGCCGACCTGGTCCAGGCTGCGGTCCACGATGGTCACGATTCTCTGGCGATTACCGACCACGGCAACCTTTTTGGGGCGGTTGAGTTCTACAAAGCCTGCCGAAAAGTCAATATCAACCCAATTCTTGGCTGCGAAATCTATGTTGCCAAGAAATCTCGTCACGAAAAACACAGCCGCCGAGAGAACCCCTACTCCCATCTCACTCTGCTGGCACGGAATGAACGTGGTTGGCAAAACCTGATGGAGTTGGCCACCATTTCCCATCTGGAAGGTCACCACTTTCGACCACGAGTGGACATGAACGATATTTCTGCCTATGCAGATGGGATTACTTGCCTTTCCGGATGCATGTCTGGCTCGGTGAACAAGTTCTTGCGTGAAGGGAAGGAGTCAGAGGCCATTGCTGAAGCGGGTCGCCTTCAAGATATTTTTGGGAAGGAGCATTTCTTTTTGGAAGTTATGCGCAATGGCATGGAGGAACAAGACCGGCTCACTGAAGCCATGGCTCGACTCTCTCCTCAGCTCAACACGTCTCTTGTAGCCACTAACGACATTCACTACACCCGACATGAAGATTGTGCGGCACAAGACGCCCTGCTGTGTCTACACCAAGGGAAGCGCATCGCTGATACCGACCGCTGGAAGATGAGCACGGACACTCTTTTCTTCCGTTCTCGAGAGCAGATGAATCGCATTTTCGGCGACTTGCCTGAATCTCTTAGCAACACTCTAAAGGTCGCAGAGCAGGTCAACGTTGAAATCGAATTAGGCCGACACCGACTTCCGAAATTCCGACCCGAAGACGACACCCTTCCCGAAGAATTTTTCCGTAAAATATGCGAAGAAGGATTCGCAAAACTTTATCCCGGGAATCCAACAAAAGCCCGCGAGCGATTGGAATACGAAATGCGTGTCATCCAAGAGATGGGGTTCATTTCTTACTTTTTGATTGTCTGGGATCTAATCCGATATGCGATGGACAATGGCATCCCAGTTGGGCCCGGACGAGGATCTGCTGCGGGTTCAATTGTGGCGTATTCCCTAGGAATTACTCGAATTGACCCTCTAAAGTACGATTTGATTTTTGAGCGATTTCTAAACTCTTCTCGAGTTTCAATGCCGGATATAGATATTGACTTCTGCAAAGAGCGGCGCGAAGACATGTTGCTCTATGTCCGCCAACGTTACGGAGACGAAAACGTTTGCCAAATCATTACTTTCGGAAAACTGAAAGCGAAGAATGCCCTCCGAGACATGGCACGTGTTTCAGGAATTTCTCTTCAGGATGCAGACAAAGCCGCGAAGTTAGTTCCGGACACTTTGAACATTACTCTGGAAAAAGCACTTGAAGAAGAAGCTGAACTCCGATCTTTCTCCAATAAGTCAGCAGAAAACAAGAATTGGTTCAAGCTTGCCCAACAGGTTGAGGGGCTTGCTCGCAACTCAGGCGTCCATGCCGCTGGAGTGATTATCGCAGACCAGCCTCTGCGAAAAATCATGCCACTATCCAAGCAGAATGACGCGGTCACGAGCCAGTGGGATATGAAAATTTGCGAAGAGTATGGTCTTCTTAAAATGGATTTCCTTGGGCTCCGAACTTTGACTATTCTGCATGATGCCGTGAAGAGCGTTGAAAGAAACCAAGGCCAAGCCATTGACCTGGACAAAATTCCTCTAGACGACGAAAAAACTTTCGCACTCCTACAGGCTGCGGATACAGAGGGAGTCTTCCAATTGGAATCGGGCGGCATGAAGCGGCTCTTATCCCAGCTCAAACCAGACTGCTACGAGGACATCATTGCTGTTCTTGCCCTTTTCCGACCTGGCCCACTGGGCTCGGGCCTTCATGAAACCTATGCCAAGAGGAAGCATGGGATTGAAGCTGTTGAATACCCCCATCCCATTCTGGAGGACATCCTCAATGAGACTTACGGTGTCCTGATTTACCAGGAACAAATCATGCGTGTGGCTCAAAAGATGGGAGGCTTCACTCTCAATGAAGCCGACACTCTTCGAAAAGCAATGGGAAAAAAAAGACCCGAGCTCCTCCCTCCCTATGAATCTCCATTTCTGGAAGGCTCATCCGAGAATGGAGTCCCCCCAACTGTCGCAAAGGATGTTTGGGACATGATGGTGAAATTTGCGGATTACGGTTTCAATAAAAGCCACTCTGCCGGTTATGCCATGGTGACTTACCAGGCAGCCTGGCTGAAGACGCATTACCCTTCCGAGTTTTACGCATGCACCCTTACTCATGAGGCTTTCGACTCGGACAAGCTTCGACTTCTCATTGAAGACGCACGGCACCACGACATTCCAGTTCTCCCCCCTTGCGTAAACCGATCCGTGGTTTCCTTTACGGTAGGAGAAAAAGGGGTCATTCGGTTCGGTCTGGAGGCCGTCAAGGGCGTGGGTCGAGGTGCTGCCGAAGCATTGGTCGCACTTCGCGAGAAGGAGTCGTCGCTCTTTTTCCCCACCTTGGACAAGCTTCTTGTTGCGGGCATCCCCCAACGACTCACCAAAACCACCTTCGAAGGTCTCGCCAAGGCAGGCGCATTGGATTGCTTTGGAAGGGCACGTCTTGATCTGTTATCCGAAATGGAGTCGGCGCTGCGAAGTGCCCAATCAAGGGCAAAAGACCATGCTGTTGGCCAAGGAGGCCTCTTTGACACTCCTGACACCGGCGCTGATTCCCCAGAGGAAGGGCTTTTTGACCCCGAAGCGGATGAAGGTTCCTTCCATCATGCGCCCCGAAAACTTTCTGAAGAAGAGCGCAAAGAAACTTTGTCCATGGAGAAGGAGGCCCTTGGTTTATACCTCACGCGGCATCCGTTAGACCCGTACCGTGATTTGTTGGCTGGTGTCACTCCCTGGGATTCCCGAAATGTTGCTGAATCCGGTGACCGAACCTTGGCCTTCTTGGTTGGAGTGGCCACTTTAGTTGAGGTTCGTGGGACTCGAAAAGACCCATCTAGGAAATACGTTCGACTAAAAATCGAAGACCTTTACGGTTCCACATCGGCCCTGGCATGGCCAAGCACTTACGAAGAATACCGCGAATCTATCACTGAAGACTTCGTTGGCGTTTTCCATGGGCAACTGGATCACTCCGGAGACTCCCCCACTCTTCTGATTGAAAAGGTAGAACCTTTGGCCGATCGAGATAGCTTGCGCCTGGATGGCATGCTTGAATTGGATCTTTCCGTGAAGGAGCCTCCTCTTCAAAAACTCGCAGAGACTCTTCAAGCTCACCCGGGCCATTCCATTGTTCGCTTTTTCTACACCACTTCGGACGGACGAAAAGTGGTTATCCGTGCGGACTCCGATTATTCCGTAAACCTTCAGGCGGAACTCATTGATGAGCTCAAACTATTACTTGGACCCGAGAATGTCCGCGTCAAAGCGAAACCCAAAAGCGGTAAAAGGGCTCCTGAAAAGCGTTGGAAGAAAAAGACCGTTAATTAATAAGAAGGGGCCGCCCTCCCATGAAAGGGCGGCCCAAAAACTGTCGACGCTAGACCTACTCTTCGGTAGTTTCCGTAACTTCTATCTCAGATTCACTTCGCTCCACAAACTCAAAGATGGCGCGGTCTGCCTTATCACCAAGGCGAGGTGTTGCCAACTTAAGAATCCTAGTGTAACCACCAGGTCGGTCTTTGAAGCGAGGGCCCAAAACATTGAACAACTTGTTCACGGCATCCTCGTGATTGCCCATGATGGCAAGAGCACGGCGATAGTTATGCAAGTTTTTTTCTTTGGCAAGAGTCACTAACTTTTCAACGAAAGGGCGGTGCGCTTTTGCTTTAGTCAAAGTGGTCTCAATGCGTTCATGCTCAATGATGGCACAGGCCAAGTTCCGGGCCAGCGCCTTACGGTGAGAGCCAGTCCGGGAGAGGTTATTTGTAGTTACGCGATGTCGCATGGGAATCAGGTGCCTGCAACTGCCCCTTCATCGGCAATCATGCCAACGGAGAGGTCGAGTTCGGCAAGTTTCTGCTCAATCTCAGTGAGAACGGTCTGCCCTAGGTTCTTGATTTGGATCAAATCATCTTTCGATTTGTAAACCAAGTCACCCAAAACCAAAATGCCAGATGAATCTAGACAATTTCGAGCACGAGTGGAAAGTTCGAGGCGGTCGATGGACTCCGACATCAGAGCGGAATGGCGCTCCTTCCGGCGTTCAGCAGCGGCATCAATGGCTTGAACCTCTTCGGCGACAGGCACACCCACAGAAGGAGTAGTGGACTGAAGGAAGGGATTCAGGTGCTTTCGGTAAATCTTGGCGGCCTCGGTCAAGGCCAACTGAGGAGCAAGAGTTCCGTCAGTCCAGATTTCCAGAACCAAGCGATCGTAGTTGGTGAACTTACCAACACGAGTCGCTTCAACTCCATAACGCACGCGGCGCACTGGAGAAAAACCGGCATCCATAGGGATGTGACCAATTTGATCCATTGGCTCACCAGTTTCTTCGGAAGCCACGAAACCGCGACCTCGGCGAACAGTGAGTTCAGCCTTGAATGGGGTACCGTCACCGGTCACTTTGCAAATCTCCAGCTCGGGGTTCATCACTGTGACCCCAGTTGGACATTCCACATCACCAGCTGTGACGGTGCAAGGTCCCGTTTTTTCGACAGAGAGGGTCACAGGACCATCTCCATCAAGGCTAACGAGGATGTCTTTCAGGGCTAGAACGATGTCGGTGACATCTTCTACAACACCTTCCATGGTTTTGAACTCGTGCTCAACTCCATCGATAGAAACACCCGTTATGGATGTTCCTTCGATCGAGCTCAAGAGAACGCGTCGCAAACCATTTCCAATGGTGTGCCCGAAACCTTGCTGAAAAGGCTCCACGAAGAATCGGCCAAAGGATTCTGTGGCCGAGGATTCCTCGAGGGTAACCCCTGAGGGAAGTTCGAAGTCGCGCCAGCGGATACGCATAATTTCTCTGGTTTCTCCTTTACTTCGAGCAGAGCTCGACGATGAATTGCTCTTGAATGTCCTGGAATCGGACATCTTCGCGGGATGGGTTATTAACAATCTTGACAGTCTTGGCGCCAGAGTCGACCACAATCCAGTTGGGGATGACTTTTTCGCCAGCAAGGGTGAGACAATCGGCAGTTGCCTGCTGAGACCTCTCACGGACAGCCGTACCAACGACATCGCCGGGACGGACAAGGTAACTAGGTACATCAACTTTGCGGCCATTCACAGTAAAGTGACCGTGGTTGATGCGTTGTCGCGCATGAGGGCGGGACATGGCCATGCCAGAAGCATCCACAACATTGTCGAGGCGGCGTTCCAACAGGGAGAGAAGGTTAGTACCTGTATTGCCGCGCATACGCTCGGCCATACGGAAGTAGCGCTTGAATTGGCGCTCCATGAGGCCATAAATACGCTTTACCTTCTGCTTCTCGCGAAGGTGGACTCCGTAATCAGAAAGGCGACGGGTGCGCGCGCGAACGTTCATCCCTGGCGGGACATTGCGCCTATCAACAGCGCACTTTTCGCTTTCGCAGCGGGTGCCTTTGAGGAACAACTTGTAGCCTTCGCGACGACAAAGGCGGCAGACATTTCCGGTGTAACGTGCCATAAATCAGACTCGACGTTTCTTGGGTGGACGACAGCCGTTGTGCGGCAGCGGAGTGACATCCTCAATGGAGGATACGCGGAGACCACCTTGGGCAAGACCACGAATGGCGCTTTCGCGGCCAGAGCCCGTTCCTTTTACACGGACTTCAACTTCGCGGAGACCAGACTTGTATGCGGCCTCACCAGCTTTCCGAGCGGACGCCTGGGCAGCAAAAGGAGTGGACTTTCGGGAACCTTTGTATCCAACGATTCCAGATGAGCCCCATCCAATGGTATTGCCTTTGGTGTCGGTAAGGGTGGTAAGGGTGTTATTAAAGGTCGAGCGAATGTGGGCGATCCCACGGGCTCCGAACCTTCTCTTCTTCTTTGATTTGGCTGCACTCATGATTTTTCAGCTCTACTTCAATGCCTTGACAGATTTCTTACCGGCCACGGTCTTCTTAGGCCCTTTACGGGAACGGGCGTTCGTTTTGGTCCGTTGACCACGGCAGGGAAGGCCACGGCGGTGGCGCAACCCTCGATAGCAGGAAATGTCCCGAAGACGATTAATCGCCTGGGCATTTGTACGACGAAGAGCACCTTCAACGAGGTAGTTATCTTCGAGGTGGGATGCAATGGAAGCGAGTTCCTCGTCGCTGAGCTCCTTTGCTCGAACATCTGGGTTAATGTTCAAGGCTTTACAGGTTTTCTCAGCAGTAATCGCTCCTACACCAAAGATGTAAGTCAAAGCGACAACAGTGCGCTTCGCATCGGGAATTTCAACACCTACTAGACGTGCCATTTTGTATTAGTACTCAACCTTGAACTTGTTTGTGACGGGGATCCCTTTTGCAGATGACCCGCAATTTTCCATGACGGCGGATGATTCTGCAGTTGTCGCAGATTCGACGAACACTTGCGCGAACTTTCATGACGACTCTCGGATTGGGTTAATTGCGACGCTTACGAGCTCCCCCACCACCCCGGCGGCGGCCGGGTCGGCGTTCGCCCCGGTAAACAATCCGGCAGCGAGTGAGGTCGTAAGGCGACATTTCAACTGTGATGGTGTCCCCAGGAACAATGCGAATGTAGTGCATGCGCATTTTTCCGGAGATGTGAGCAAGGACTTGATGACCATTATCGAGTTCCACCTTAAACATGGCGTTCGGGAGAGCTTCCCGGACAACAGCTTGGACGGTGATTGGCTCTTCTTTAGCCATTCGCTCCTTGGGGGTTAGTGTGAGCCAGCCCTGCTTGAATGATTTCAACCGTATCGGACTGGATGATTTTTATTTCGCGCTCCGCATTGATTTCGCGAAGCATGCCTAGGTCTTTGTAGAAATCGACCAAAGGTTCAGTGGTCTCGCGGTAAACCGTGAGACGGTGTTCGACAACTTCGCGAGTGTCGTCAGTGCGACCTCGACCCAATAGTCGTTCGACAAGTGTTTCGTCAGAAGCCGTGAAACAAACGGCCAAGCCAATGGCGCCCTCGGGTGCAGCCTCGTGAAGAGCTTCGGCTTGAGCAAGAGTTCGGGGGAAACCATCCAAAAGGAGGACTTCGTCGGCGCTCATCGATTCAACACGAGTGGCAACCATGCCAACCATGACATCGTCTGGGACCAAATCTCCACGATCCATGTACTCCTTTGCCTTGAGACCGAGATCGGTTCCTGCACCAACCTCTTGACGCAACAAATCGCCGGTGGACAAATGGGTCCACCCTTGGGACTCTGCAGCTGCTGCCGCTTGAGTTCCTTTGCCAACACCAGGAGCGCCGAGGAAGATTGCAATCATCCTTTCCTCTTGGCCCAGCCAGAGCCGCCCCCCTTCATGAAACCGTCATAGTTTCGCATCAGAAGGTGGGAGTTCAGTTTGTCGACAATATCCAAGGCCACACCCACAACGATTAGGATGGAAGTGCCGCCAAGGAAGTAGGAAATCATCATTGGAACGCGCAAGCTTGAAGTCACCATCGTGGGAATTACCGCAATGATGGCCAAGAAGGAGGCGCCCGCAAGAGTAATCCGATCCAACACAAAGCTAAGGTATTCCGCTGTGTGCTTGCCTGGACGGATTCCAGGGATGAAAGAACCGTGCTCTTTCAAGTTGTTAGCAATTTCTTCTGGCTGAAACATCAAACGAACCCAGAAGAAAGAGAAAAAGAAAATCAAAATCGAATAAAGCGCAATGTAAACAAAACCGGCCTGGCCGAAAATATCTCTCATCCAGGTCAAGCCTGGCACAGAGCCAAGAACATTGGGGACAATGAAAAGTGCAGAAGCAAAAATGATGGGCATTACGCCAGCTTGATTCACTTTTAATGGAAGGTAGTGCTTCGCACCTCCCATGACTTTGCGTCCGCGGGTCAGCTTGGCCTGCTGAATGGGGATTCGCCGCTGACCACGAGTAATGTAAACCACAACCAAAACCGTTCCAGTCCACATAGCCGCAATGGTGACCGCCATCTGGTGGGCATTTTCAGACACAGAAAGGAATGACTGAAGAGCGGAAGGAATATTTGCAATGATTCCGCACATAATGATAACCGAAACGCCATTCCCAAGACCATGCTCAGTAATCTGTTCGCCAACCCACATAATGAACACGGTTCCTGCGGTCAAAGCTAAAACAACCGCAATGCCGTAAACCATAGTGACATTGCCGGTCATGAGCCCATATTGAGGGTTCAAAACAACGCCAAGCAAAATGAAAGTGCCTTGAAGAAGGCAAATGGCAATGGTGGCAAGCCTGGTGTACTGGCTAATCTTCTTCTGCCCTACAGCGCCTTCCTTCGAAAGAGCTTCCAAGGATGGAATCACCTTAACCAAAAGGCTAAAAATAATAGACGCCGAAATATAAGGCATCACACCCAGGGAGAACAAAGTCGCACTACCAATTCCGGCACCCGTAAAGGCGTTCATGATGCCAAAAAGACCGCCCAAAGAACTGCCGGCGATTTTGTCGGCAGCAATCTTTACAGTCTCCAAGTTAATCCCGGGCAACGGGACTTGGAAACCTAGCCGGTACACAAACAACAAGCCGAAGGTCATCATGATGCGACGCCGTAGCTCGGGAATGCGTAAAAGGGCGAGAATCTGTTCCATAAAACTTTAGCCAAGCACCTCCACAGTTCCACCAGCAGCCTCAATCTTGGCTTTTGCGGAGTCAGAAAAACGATGGGCACGAACCGTCAGCTTGACGGAAATTTCGCCCTGACCAAGGACTTTTAGCATTCCGCCAGTGCGACGGGCCAAGCCCTTCTCAAGGACGGAAGCCAATTCAACCTCAGTTCCTTCAGGAAAGGAGTTTAGAGACTGAACGTTGACGAGGGTGTAATGCTTCTTAAAACGAGCATTGGTAAAACCTCGCTTAGGCACCTTTCTGAAAAGGGGCATTTGACCACCCTCAAAACCTGGGCGTACACCGCCACCGGAACGAGAGTTCTGGCCTTTGTGGCCACGACCAGCAGTCTTGCCCAAGCCCGAACCCACGCCTCGACCGACGCGCTTTCGATTTGGATACTTAACTCCCTTTGGGGTTACATCGTGGATTTGCATTAGACTTCAACTCCTCGGGCAGCAGAAACTTCTGCGCGCGTCCGAAGCAGTGCCAAACCAGCAACAGTGGCTTTGACGAGATTAATGGGATTGGTTGAGCCGTAGGACTTCGTGAGAATATCTTTCACACCGGCAAGTTCCATCACTGCTCGAACCGTGCCGCCAGCGATGATTCCTGTACCAGGGGAAGCTGGAATCAAACGAACACGGGATGCACAGAACTCGCCCTCCACTTCGTGAGGAATCGTAGTCTCAACCCGGGGAACGCGGACCAGATGCTTTCGCCCATCCTTGAAGGCCTTCTGCATGGCCATTGGAATTTCCTTTGCTTTTCCAAAACCGTAACCGACAACACCATCTTGGTTGCCAACAACAGTCAGTGCGGAGAAAGCAAACCGGCGGCCACCCTTTACAACTTTGGCAGTACGGTTGACCTTGACACGCTCTTCTTTCAATTCGCCAAGCTTCTCAGCCTCAGCGCGGTCAAGGAATTCAGTCTTTTCTCTGTTCTTGCTCATAGCTTTAGAACTTTAGGCCGCCCTCCCGAGCGGCATCGGCTAGGGCTTGGACACGCCCAGTGAAGGAGTAACGGCCGCGATCGAAAATTACTTTCTCGACTCCTGCAGCCAAGGCGCGCTCAGCTATGGCGGTTCCCACCACGGCAGAGCGTTCAGACTTTGTCTTCCCTTTCAAGGAATCAGCCATGGAAGCCTCCATATCACCAGCAGCGGCCACGGTGCGACCCTGAAGGTCGTCAATGACTTGCACACTGATGTGCTTGGAGCTCCGGTAAACGGAAAGGCGCGGGTGATCGCCAGACGCACGTAGGCGACGACGAACTCCAAGAGCCTTGCGCAGGCGCTTATTAGCTTTTGCTTTTTGTTGCTTATGGTCCATAACTATGAAGCGAGGGATTTACCTGCCTTACGACGAACAACTTCGCCTTTGTAACGAATTCCTTTGCCCTTGTAGGGCTCTGGGGGACGGACTGCCCGTACGTTGGCAGCAAACTGACCAACAGCCTGCTTGTCAGGGCCAGTGATGACGATTTCCGTTGGGGAAGGCAAGGAAATCTCGACTCCCGCAGGTGGATCACACTTCACGGTGTGGCAGAAACCAATTTGCAATTCCAAGCCTTGGCCAGCGGGCTTGGCATTCCAACCCGTGCCTTGAATCTCAAGAGCTTTTGTAAACCCTTCGGACACTCCTTCCACCATGTTGGCGAGATGAGCGCGGACAAGACCATGAAGTGCATTTGCGTTTTTGGCTGAGCCAGCACCTGTTTGAACAACCGACGCAGAGTCGCCTTCTAAGACGACTTCGACTTCAGGAAATAGAGGGAAGCTCAGGTTGCCCTTAGGCCCCTTCACCTGGACTTCGGTCTTACTGGCGGTCACAGTGACGCCAGATGGAACTCGAACTTCTTTCTTTCCGATGCGTGACATGGTTCTAGAAAACGGTAAAGAGGACTTCTCCCCCAACTCCTGCTTCTTGGGCCTTTTGGCCACTCATGATTCCTTTGGAGGTGGAGAGAATGGTGGTTCCCAGCCCGCGACGAACTTCTGGAATGTCGCTGCAGCTAGCGTAAACCCGGCACCCGGGCTTAGAGACGCGGCAAATTTCTTGGATAACAGGTACGCCATCTTCGTCGTACTTCAAACGAACGCGAAGGTCAGAAAAACCCTTGTCGTTGGAAACAGGTTCCACGTCAACGAGATAGCCTTCTTCTTTCAGAGTCAAAGCAATGGAGCTCTTAGTTCTGGAAGAAGGAACGTCAACGAATCTCTTACGCACCATGAGACCGTTTCGAATCCTGGTGAGCATGTCGGCGATTGGATCAGTAGTAGTCATTTCAAATCTCCTTACCAGGAAGCTTTCCGAACCCCGGGCAGGAATCCTTCATGGGCAAGTTCGCGGAAAACAATGCGAGATACGCCAAACTTGCGGTAGAAGCCACGAGGCCGCCCAGTAATGGAACAGCGATTGTGAATGCGGCAAGCACTCGCATCTCGGGGCATAGAGTGAATCTTTTTGTAGGCTGCGGCCTTTTCATCCGAAGACGCACTGGGGTCCTTAATGATAGACACCAATACTGCTCGGCGCTCAGCGTATCGAACAGCGTACTTTTCACGCTTTAGATTCCGGTTTTTGACGCTTTTTTTCGCCATTACTTATTTGTCCTCCTTCCGACGGAAAGGGAATCCGAAGCCATCCAAAAGGGCGCGGCCTTCCTCATCGGTACGGGCACTTGTGACGATGGTCACA
The DNA here is from genome assembly GCA_002500505.1 of Planctomycetes bacterium UBA7888. GTDB lineage: Bacteria > Planctomycetota > UBA1135 > UBA1135 > UBA1135 > UBA7888. The sequence goes on along the minus strand of DLRM01000025.1, from coordinate 51,348 downwards.
TTCATGCCTTGGGTGAACTCAACTTTGTCAAGTTCGATTTCAGGGAAAAGGGACTGCTCAGACAGACCCAAACTGTAGTTGCCTTGACCATCAAATTTATCCTTCATGCCGCGGAAGTCGCGGATACGAGGAAGGACAACAGAAACCAGACGATCAAAGAACTCATACATTCGCTCATTCCGAAGGGTGACCATGCAACCAACGGGACTTCCAGCACGAAGGCGGAAGTTTGCGACAGACTTGCGGGCAACCTTGATGGCGGGCTTTTGACCAGTAATCTTTCCAAGATCCTTGACGGCGACGTCCATGCGAGACTTGGTCTCCACGGCGCTCCCAACCCCCATACTCACCACAATCTTTTCAAGACCGGGGATTTGGTGGATGTTCTTGTAACCGAACTTCTCCTTCAGGGAAGGAAAGACGGTTTCTTTGTAGTAATCGTTTAGGCGGGGCATCGTTCTACTTGAACTGGGTTCCACAGGGAATTCCGACTCGGGTCTTGGCAGCGCCTTCACCCTCAACACGGGTGCGCACACCCTTGCCGGCTTTTTCGCTCCAAAGGAGCACATTGGAGGCGGCAACGGGAACCTCACGGTCAACCGTTCCGCCTTGAGGGTTTTTGGGGGTCTTGGGCAAAATCTTGGTGCGCACATTCACACCTTCAACCACCACGAGCCGTTCACTGGACATGGTGCGCAAAACTTTGCCGCGCTGTCCTTTTGCGTTGCCTGCGAGGACAACAACTTCGTCTCCTTTCTTAACATGCATGGTCACACGACCTCCTGGGCAAGCGAAACAATTTTCATGTACTTGCGCTCTCTGAGTTCACGAGCAACGGCTCCAAAAATTCGAGTCCCTTGCGGATTTCCTTCGCCATCAATCAAGACAAGAGCATTCGTATCAAATCGAACATAGCTCCCATCCTTCCGGCGAACCCGTTGCTTGGTGCGAACAATGACGCCCTTCACAACTTGGCCAGTCTTGACATCCGAGCCCGGAGCAGCCTTCTTTACAGAAGCAACGATGACATCGCCTACTCCAGCAAAGCGGCGCTTGGACCCGCCCAAAACCTTGATGCACTGAACGATTCGCGCGCCGCTGTTGTCAGCGACATCGAGTCTTGTTTGCATCTGAATCATCTTTCTTCTCCTTTGATCTAGGCTACTTGTCTAGAGAACCTTGACTAAGCGCCAGCACTTGAGCTTGCTGAGAGGGCGAGTTCCCATGATTTGAACCTTGTCGCCCACTTGGGCCACATTTTCTTCATCGTGGGCGTAGAACTTTTTGCGAATACGAACAGTCTTCTTGTAAAGAGGGTGACGGCTCGTGCGCTCAACCTGAACGACAATGGTTTTGTCCGCTTGGTTTTTCAAAACGGTTCCGGTCATGAGCTTGCGGGTTCCCCGCATGGCCTCAACCGCTTCAGTGGTTTGGTTTTCAGTCATAATCAGCGCGGCTCCTGGCCGTGGATGTTCTTTTGGCGTTCCCACAACACGGTCTTCATGCGGGCAATGTCTCTGCGAATGCGGCGAATCCTAGATGGGTTCGGGTTGCCTTCGGTGAGACTGCGAAACTTCATGTCAAACAGCTCTTTCTCCAGATTCTCGACATCGAATTCGAGTTCGGAATCTTCTTTACCGCGAACTTCGGAAGGTTTCATTTCTACAGCCTTAGATGTGTTTGCGAGCGACCATGCGGACGCGGACGGGGAGCTTGTGAGAAACTCGGTTGAAAGCCAGACGGGCGACATCTTCATCAACGCCACCGAGTTCGTAAATGATGGTGCCGGGGAGAACCACAGCGACCCAACGATCCACATCACCCTTACCAGAGCCCATTCGAACCTCAAGAGGCTTTGCAGTTACTGGCTTGTGGGGGAAGACGCGAATCCAAAGCTTGGCCTCGCCAGCAGCACGACCCGCTGCAACACGACCCGCTTCAATGGTGCGAGCACTAAGCCAACACCACTCCAATGCTTGTAAACCAAAGTCGCCAAAGGCTACCCGGTTTCCTCGCGTGGCCTTGGCGCGGCAAGGCTTCTTAATGGGGTTCGGACGAGCTTTGCGGTGGAGTTTTTTCGCACCAGCTCCCTTGCCCCCAACGAGACCTGAGGTGTAGGTCCCCTTGATTTTTCCGCGTTGCGTCTTGCGGTACTTGACTCGTTTAGGCATTAACATGACAAATACTCCTAGAGGCGAACGGTCTCACCGCTGTAAATCCAACACTTCACTCCCAAGATGCCATAAGTGGTCTTCGCTTCTGCGAATCCATAAGCACACTTAGCGGAAAGTGTTTGAAGAGGAATACGACCTTGTCGCTGAGTGAGACGACGGCTCATTTCTGCGCCATCAATTCGACCGCTCACTTGAATTTTAATTCCCTCTGCACCTGCATTCATTGAATTTTCAATGATGCGCTTAAGTTGGCGACGAGGGGAAACGCGGCGCTCAATAGCGGCGGCCAAGTTTTCAGCAACAGTTTGAGCATCCAAGTCCCAGTGGCGGACTTCTTGGATATCCAACTTCACTTCCAGTCCGGTCATTTCTTCAAGATCCGTGACCAGAGCATCCCGTGTGGCGTAGCCACGCCCAATAACTTCGCCCTTCCGGGTAGTCATCAGAATGATGGTCATCCGACCAGAACGGCGCTGAATCTCAACACTCGAGATAATGCCCATTCTGAACCGGTTCTTGATGAGCTTCCGAACTTTGTAGTCCAAAAGCAATTTGTCACCGTACTCTTCGCCGCGGGCAAACCAGCGGGAGCGCCAAGGCTCACTGATCCCGATGCGAAAGCCGATGGGGTGAATCTTCTGTCCCATAATCAGCCAGCCTCCCTTTCCGAGAGGACAATTTTGAGGTGCGAGGTGCGGCGCCGGATTGGCATGGACCGCCCCATCGAGGCAGGCCGGTAACGCATTCGGCCGTTAAGGAGTGGACCCTCATCAACACGACAGTCGCGAATGTAAAGGTTGTTCACATCCACTGCGTCGTTCTGGCCTGCGTTGGCAACAGCAGAACGAAGAACTTTTGCCATTAAGAATCCACCACGGGTTTGATCAACCGTAAGTAGATTGAGGGCACGATTGACGTCTAAACCACGAATCAAATTCGCGGTCGGCCGAACCTTCTTTGCAGAAATTCGAGCGTAACGATGACTTGCGGGGAAATTCATAATGGCGCTTAACCTTTCTTGTCATGGCCACGGAAAGTTCGTGTTGGGGAAAACTCGCCCAGCCGATGGCCAACCATGTCTTCCGTAACAAATACTTTCCAGAATGTTTTGCCGTTATGGACCATGAAGGTGCGACCCACATAGTCAGGCAAAATGGTGGATGCTCGAGCCCAAGTCTTGATGGGCTTTCGGTCACCGGCAGCGTCAGCCTTAACGACTTTGCGATGGAGCCGGGGTTCGATCCAGGGACCTTTCTTAATGCTTCGTGCCATAGGACTACCTCACCCCCTTCTTGCGGCGGCGAACGATGAACTTGCTGGTGGTCTTGCGAACGTTTCGAGTCTTGCCACCCTTTGCAGGTTTGCCCCAAGGGGAAACAGGGTGCATACCCATGGTGCGACCTTCACCACCACCGTGCGGGTGAGCGGCCGGATACATGGCGACACCACGAACATGTGGACGACGACCCATGTGACGACTACGCCCGGCTTTTCCAAGCTTGACGTTTTGATGATCTGAATTGCCCACCTCACCAATTGTGGCGCGGCAGCGTTCGTGAACTTTTCGAAGTTCTCCACTTGGGAGCGCAAGAAGGACATAACCATCCTCCCTAGCAGCCAAGCGGGCAGAGGCGCCAGCGGAGCGGACCATTTTTCCACCCTGGCCAACGCGAAGTTCAACGTTGTGAACTTCCAAACCCAAAGGCATGTCTCTCATCTCCATTGCACAGCCCACCTTGGGCTCCGCATCTGACCCAGAAGAAATCATGTCACCTTGATTGAGACCTTTTGGCCAAATGATGTATCGCTTCTCTCCATCGACGTAATGAAGAAGGGCGATATAGGCCGAACGGTTTGGGTCGTATTCAATGTGGGCAACCTTGGCAGGTACGCCATCTTTGTTGCGCTTGAAGTCAACCACGCGATAACGGCGCTTAGCGCCGCCGCCACGATGGCGAGCTGTGACGCGTCCGCGGTTGTTCCGACCGCCGGTTTTCTTGAGAGGCTCAAGAAGACTCTTCTCAGGAGTCTGGCGAGTCAGCTCGGCACGGTCCAAGACGGACCCGCCGCGACGGCCAGGAGAAGTTGGTTTGTAGTACTTAATTCCCATAATTTCACTCCCTAGAGAAGGTCGATATTCTGCCCTTCTTGGAGTTGGACCACTGCAATTTTTCGTGCAGGGCCTTGAAAGCTGTTGAAACCGCGGCGGCGCGGTTTGCCTGGGCGAACCATGACGTTCACCTTTTTCACTTTGACATCGAAGATGGCTTCAACGGCTTCCCGGATTTCAATCCGATTTGCGCCGCCAGCAACTTCGAAGCGGTAAGAGTTCAAACGAGCCTGCTCGTCAGTGCTCTTTTCAGTAAGAACTGGACTGAGCAAGATTTGGTAATGAAGAGAGTTTGCGGCCATTTTTTCAGCCCTCCTTCTTCGCCGCAAAACGGCTGGTCAAATTGTCAAGGGCGCCTTCCTGAACCAACAACCACTTGCAGGCAAGGAGGTCATAGGCGTTTGCGTCGGAAGCCGTGCGAACGGTGACATTGGTGAAGTTCCGGAAAGACTTCAAAGCAATGGGGTCATGCTCTTTGAGGAGCACCAAGGCAGTCCCAGTTGGAGCTAGGTCTGCAAGCACTTTGCGCACACTCTTCGAGGAAGGCTCAGAGAGTTGAAGCCCTTGAACTTCCTTGACTTCGCCATCTTGAAGTTTTCCAGCAAGAGCGCTCTTGAGTGCTGCTAAGCGTTGTTTGCGCGGAAGGTGATAGCCCCAGTTGCGCTTGTTGAGAGGACCGAAAACAGTTCCTCCGCCGCGCCAAATAGGACTCTTCACATCACCAGCACGGGCGCGGCCAGTTTTCTTTTGCTTAAAAGGTTTTTTTCCGTGGCCTTTTACATTTCCACGAGTCTTGGTGTGGGCATCGCCCTGCCGCCGATTGGACTGGTACTGAACAATCGCCTCCTTCATCGTGCGATAAAGAAGCTTCTCACCAAGGTCGGTAGCGAACTCGCGCTCACCTGTGGCTCCGCTCTCAAGGTTATAAGTGGTGATGGTTGCCATGACTACTTGGTCCCCGTTATTGCAGTTTTGATTTGGAGCAGGCCGTTTGGAGGGCCTGGAACACCACCGCGAACCAACACAAGTCCGCGATCAGAATCCACAGCCTCAACAACAAGATTCTTCACGGTGATTTTCTTAGCACCGTAATGACCAGACATCCGAGTTCCCTTAAAAACACGGCCTGGGTAAGCACACTGGCCAATTGCACCGGGACGGCGCACATTCATGCAACCATGTGTTTCGTTACCACGAGAGAAGCCATGCCTCTTGATGGTCCCAGCAAAGCCACGCCCCTTCGATGTCCCGACGACATCAACAATGTCCCCGATCTCAAAGAGGTCGGCCTTAAGCTCTTGACCAACTTCGTAAGCCTCAACTCCGGTACGGAATTCTTTAAGAACGCGAAAGGGTTTCACGCCGGCTTTCTCAGCAGCGACCTTTTGCGGTTTATGAACATGCTTTTCCCGTGCAGGAATGAAGCCAACCTGAACTGCTTGATAGCCGTCTAGGTCGTCGTTTCGCAAACCTGTGACCGTGCAGGGGCCAGCCTCAAGCACAGTGACGGGAATCACAGAGCCATCTTCACGGAAGATTTGGGTCATCCCCTTCTTCCGGGCGAGCAAAAATTTTAATTCGGACATGATGTTTGTTGTGCCGGTTCCAGTTGGCAGAATCGCAGAGGTTCCTCAGAACATGCGGGAACGAAATGGGAACGGATGTCAGAGTTTGATTCGGACGTCCACTCCTGCGCTCAAGACGAGGCGATTTAATGCATCCACGGTTTGGGGCGTGGGCTCGAGCAAGTACATCAATCGCTTGTGTGTTCGAATTTCGAACTGCTCTCGCGATTTTTTATCAATGTGAGGCGAACGGAGAACGGTGTAGCGTTCAATGCGCGTAGGAAGAGGCACAGGACCGGAAACAGCAACGCCAGTGAGGCGAGCGGCTTCGAGAATGGACTCGGTCGCTTGGTCGATGGCCTCGTGGTCGTAGGCCTCTAATCGGATCTGAATTCGGTCAGCCATGTCTATGCACACTTGAAGCTCCGAATCGGCTTATCCGCCGCGGAATTGCGGTGAGGTTCAAGTTCAATTCGGAGCTATCCCTGAAATGGGCCAAACATCTTAAAGAAAGCCCAAAAATGGGTCAAGGAAAGATGACGGAAAACCTGGTGTTTATCAGGATTTAGGAAGAAAAGCCCAAAATCTGGCGCACCTTCTCAGGGGGGACAATGGCGTACCCATGAGGGGCCATAGAGAAGGCTCCACGGCCCTGGGTGAGGGAGCGCAGATCTGTAGAATAGGAGAACATGGCCTGTAGAGGAGCAATGGCGAATATAACTCTTTGCTCGTGACCAACTTCCAGATTTCCAACTTCGGCTCGGCGGGCACTTAAGTCACCCAGTACACCACTAAGGAACTCCTCGGGCACCTCGACCCGGACCGTCATCACCGGCTCCAAAAGAGTGGTATTGCCCTGGAGAGCTCCCTCCATGGCCTGAGAGGCCGCTGCCACGAGAATCTCCCGAGAAATCGGCTCGGTCTCAGGACTCCATTGGATTTCGGAAATCCTGGCCTCAACCTCGGCAAGAGGAAATCCTAGGTCGCCTCCTGACTGGAGAAGCTCATCACAGCCCTCTCGAAAGTTGCGGACTGGAGGGGTGTCAATCGACGCAACATCTTTCGCAAAAAGGACTTTTGAGCGTTGCCCAGGGGTTGGATGAAGAGAGACTTTCACCTGCACAACTTGGCGGCCCTCCTCAAGGGGGCGCTCAATCGTGCCGGATCCTCCTTTTGAAGTGACTAGAGTCTCGCGATAAGCAACGATGGGATTGCCAGCGCGGGAGGACACCCTGAAATCCCTTTCCAAGCGATGTCGGGCGACCTCTAGGTGAAGCTCCCCCATCCCCGCAAGCGTTAACTGCCCAGTCTCCTGGTCGGTCACTAGCTTCAGGGTTGGATCTTCTCGGCAAAGAGCAAAGAGAGCGTTCTCCAATTTGTCCCGTTCTGCCAAATTCATCGGTTCTAAAGTCTGCCGAATCACCGGTTCAGGAAAGTGGATGGACTCTAAAGCAATCGCTTCGCCTTGGTGAAAAAGTGAGTCCCCAGTTGTGGCGTGCTTTAATCCCGGAATGGCAACGATTTCGCCTGGGCCAGCTTCCTTCAGTCGCTCTCGGTGGTCCGCATGCATCCGCCAAAGTTGCTGAGCCCGTTCCTTTTTCTTATGCCGGGCATTGAAGAGAATATCGCCTTCTTTCAAAACTCCGGAGTAAACGCGCAAGTAGCATAAATCTCCATGGGGATCGTGAAAAAGTTTAAAAACGAGCCCAACAAAGGGAGCGCCGACTTCGGGTGCCCGAGTCAGAACCTGAGTCTCGTCTTGAGAGGAAACCCCTTCAACCGGAGGGCGTTCGAGCGGAGAGGGCAACAAGCTAACAATGGCATCAAGTAAGGGCTGAATCCCTTGGTAATGCAGTGCAGATCCACAAAGGGCTGGAACCAATTTCTGTTCAAGCACACCTACCTTGAGTCCCTTCAAGATTTCATCTTCATTCAGCTCACCCTCTTCCAAATACTTTTCCAAAAGGTCGTCCGAAAACTCGGCAACCACCTCGCAAAGCTGTGCACGGGCAATACCAGCACGATTAGCCTCTTCTTCACTCAACTCAGAAACTTGAACGACAGCCCCTTTCTCCTCGCGGTTCCAATCCAGCCGTTTCATTTTGAGCAAATCCAAAACCCCTTCAAATTCCTCTCCCTCTCCAGCAGGAAGCTGAATAGGAATGGGATTGGCACCCGCACGCTCTTTGAGGGACTCCAATGCGGCTCCGAAATCCGCCCCAGGGCGGTCCATTTTATTTACGAAAACCAGCCATGGAACTCCGTTTTCAGAAACCTGTCGCAGGACTGTTTCGGTTTGAGCTTGCACTCCCGCAACACCGCAAAGAACCACCACGGCTCCATCCAAAACCCGCAGGGAACGGCTGACTTCCACCGTGAAATCCACATGCCCTGGAGTATCAATGATTTGCACCACGGAGTCGTTCCATGGGCAACGGGTTGTGGCAGCCATGATGGTGATTCCCCGTTCGCGCTCCTCGGGCATCCAATCCATCACGGTATTTCCCTGATGCACCTCACCCATGCGGTGCTCAACGCCGGTGTAGAAGAGAATTCTCTCCGTGACCGTAGTTTTCCCAGCATCAATGTGGGCAACAATCCCCACGTTTCGAAGGTGAGCCAAGTCCATGTGCCTAGATTCTAAGCACCGAGGAGCTCAGAATTCATGTCCAGCCACTCCTTTGCCCAACGATACCCATTTAAAAGCGAGTCATCGCGCTCCCCCAACATCCAAAGAGCGGCATGAAGGGCTTCGATGCTCGCCAAACCATTCTGGGGATCTTCAAAGATTTTTGACTTCCGGGGATAGGCGGTCTGTAGCCCTTGTGGAAGACTCCGATAGTGCAGCTCTCCTTCTACTAAGTTCAAAACACGAGGCAAATCTCGCCAAGAGGAATCCACTAAAAGAAGGGGGCGATGGGCATCCGTCGGTGTCAAAAGTTCGCCTTCTGGATGCAGGAGGGTGACCTCCCCCACGGGAATAGAGTCCCCAAAGTCGCAGTGAAACCAACGAAGCCCTTTCCTCCCCTCCTCACGCAGGGGAGTCAGGCTACATTTTTTCGGATTCTCCTTATTGAGGCGAACGAGAATGAGCTCAATATCCATGCTTCAACTTGATGGGTGGGCAAAAAAAAGAGCGGGCAATCCCAAAGGAAAGCCCGCTAGAAGTGCCACGCTGTTTAGAAGGAGGCGAAGTGGCTGAAAGCTTTATTGGCTTCGGCCATCTTGTGGACGTTGTCTCTCCATTGGACGGAAGCACCAGTGTTGTTGCATGCGTCTACCAATTCCATCGAAAGACGGCGCGCCATGGGCATGCCCTTCTTCTTGCGAGCGTTGCCGATTAACCAACGAATCCCTAAGGCTTGGGCGCGCTTGGCGCTGACTTCTCTTGGGACCTGGTAGTTGGAACCCCCGACCCGCTTGGAGCGAACTTCGACAGAAGGCTTCACATTTTCCAAGGCAGTAATGAAAACCTGTTCGGGAGCTGTCTCCTCCAACTTCTTGGAGGCCGTCTCGCAAGCTTCGTAGAAGATGTCCATCGCAACGGACTTCTTTCCACAAAGCATAAGCTGGTTGATGAATTTCATCGCCAACTCGGAGCCATAACGAGGGTCTGGCTCAAGATACTTGGCAGTGGACTTATAGCTACGTGGCATTCCTACTTCCCGCGGCGAGTGCCGTACTTTGAACGAGAACAGGTGCGGCCATCTACGCCAGAAGCATCCAGAGTGCCTCGAATCACGTGGTAGCGAACACCAGGAAGGTCACGAACTCGACCACCACGAACCAACACGATGGAGTGCTCTTGAAGGTTATGCCCTTCACCACCAATGTAGGCGGTAATCTCCTTTCCATTGGAAAGGCGAACACGGGCGACTTTACGAAGGGCCGAGTTCGGCTTCTTCGGGGTCATTGTCTTTACCTGAGTGCAAACACCGCGCTTTTGAGGGCAGCGATCAAGCACAGGGCTTTTAGACTTCTTCCGCATAGGCTTACGGCCTTTGCGAACGAGCTGGTTGATGGTTGGCATGTTGTCTTGGTGCCTTTAAGCCCCAGGGGGGTAGGGACAAAAGGGTCTAGAAGTCTAGCGTTTTAGTTGTTTTGGTCAAGTCCAAGGAATGGAGGGATTATTCGGCAGACTTGGCGTCTTCAGCTTCAATTTCTTCCAGAATGGAGGGTTCCCTCTCAAAAGAAAGGCTTCCAAACTGAGTGAAATCCACCTTCTTCTGGACACGGTTATCTAACAGGCCTCGAGCACCAGTTCCCGCAGGAATCAGGTTTCCGAGGATGACGTTTTCCTTCAGGCCTTGTAGTTGGTCGAGCTTGCCGCGAAGAGAAGCCTCAGTGAGCACCTTGGTCGTCTCTTGGAAAGAAGCCGCAGAAATGAAAGACTCGGACTGAACGGAGGCCTTCGTAATGCCCATCACCATGGGCGAGGCTGAGGGTGGAGTTTCTCCTTTCTCAAGCATCTCCTCAACAATCGCCTTGAATTGATGGCGATCAATGAGAGAGTTCGGAAGGAGTTTGGAATCTCCAGAAGCCTCAACTTGCACCTTCCGCATCATTTGCATGACGATGATTTCAATGTGCTTGTCGTTGATGCCTACACCCTGTGCACGATATACCTTCTGAACTTCGTCCACGAGGTAGCGCTGAAGTTTTTCAGGTCCTTCAATTTTGAGAATGTCCTGAGGTGGCTTTGGACCATCCACAAGAGGTTCGCCAGCTTTTACTCGGTCACCGGTGTGAACAGCAAGGTGCTTGGATTGAGCAACTAGGTGCTCGCGTTCCTCATCAAGGTCATCGTTACGAACAAGGATAATTCTCTTTCCTCGTCGCTTGTCCCCAAGCTCCACGATTCCATCAATCTCAGCCATGGTGGACGGGTTTTTCGGAATCCGAGCTTCAAAGAGTTCTGTGACGCGGGGCAATCCACCCGTAATGTCCTGGGTACCACCAATTCCTCGAGGAGACTTGGCCAGCATAGTTCCAGCAGTGACCTGATTACCATCTTCAACTTCCAAGTAAGCATTTTCGGGGAGTGCGGTGTAGTAAAGAACCTCACCGTCTTTTCCAACAAGCAGAACCTGTGGATGAAGATCACCTTTGGATTCAATAATCTTGCGGCGTTGCACCCCAGTCTTGGGGTCCTCCTCCACATTCATTGTTTTTCCAAGGACAACATCTTCGAAGCGAACTTTCCCGTCAAAGTCTGCGAGGATAGGCAAGAAGTGAGCATCCCATTCCACAAGCTTGGAGCTCTTTGTAATTTTGGCTCCGTTTTCGGCGTGCAAAATTGAGCCAACAGGGACAGCGTACCGATCAAGTTCGCGACCCTTGGAATCTCGAATGATGATTTCTCCGGTTCGTGAAAGAGCAACGGTGTGCCCGTCAGGGTTCTTCGTGACCTTTAAGTCGTGATACTCCACAGTACCGCCACGACGAACTTTTGTTTCCGAAACAACCAAGGCACGACTTGCAGTACCACCAATGTGGAAAGTACGCATAGTCAACTGAGTACCCGGTTCACCAATCGACTGGGCAGCAACAATGCCGGCCGCTAAGCCAAGCTCGGCAATATTTCCGCGCGAGAGGTCTTCGCCGTAGCACTTCTGACAAAGGCCATCGCCTGCCTCGCACTGTAAAGGAGTTCGGACCCGGATTTTGGTGTAGCCCAAATCCTCAATACGCTTTGCAATTTTCGCAGAAAGAATCTGACCCTTTCCGACAACAAGATCGTCAGAAATTCGATCCCGAATCGTATCGCAGGCTACGCGTCCGCGAACAACTTGCGATAAAGGAACAACCATCTTGTCCCCCTGGTAAACCGCTTCCTTTGGAATACCATTCGGTGCTCCACAGTCTTCCATGGTGATGGTGACGTTTTGGGCAACATCGGCCAACTTTCTGGTCAAGTAACCTGAGTCAGCAGTCTTGAGCGCGGTATCCGCCAAACCTTTCCGAGCACCGTGTGTTGAGGAGAAGTACTCCAAAATACGAAGGCCTTCACGGAAGTTTGCACGAATAGGAGTTTCGATAATTTCACCACTTGGCTTTGCCATCAAACCTCGCATGCCCGAAAGCTGGCGAATCTGGTCCACACCACCACGGGCGCCGGAGTGCGCCATCACGAAGACAGGGTTCAGATAGGGTTTGCCATCTCGACGGTCACTCTGCAGGGCTTGCAACAAAGATGTTGAAATCTTTTCTCGAGCTGTGGTCCAGTGGTCAATGACTTTGGAGGAGCGTTCATTGTTTGTAATCGCACCTTCTTCAAAATCTTTCTGAACTTGATCAACCTGGGACTGCGTATCTTCAATGATGCTCCACTTGTCATCAGGAATCACCATGTCATCTTTGGCAAAGGACATCCCTGAACGAGTTGCCCCCTTAAAGCCCAAAGACTTCAAGTCGTCTAGAAGCACCAATGTTGCGGTCCGACCACAAAGGTGGTGACAATCATGGATTAGGTTGTGGATAGATTTCTTGTCCAATGCCCAGTTGTAATAAGGCATACCTTCTGGAAGCACATCATTCACAATTGCGCGACCTGGTGTGGTCAAAACTCGCTCAGGCTTCTCAAGTGTCCGGAATGGGTCACCAAATTTTTCTGTAAGCAAAGTTCCTGCAGGAAGCCTGACCTGAACCTTTGAGTGCATTTCCACATGGCCGTGGGAGTTTGCAAGAAGCAATTCCGTCAAATCGGCATAGACTCCCCCACGCTTCCCTTCTTGCCACTCATTCTTACACTCCGCTTTATCAGCAGTCATAAAGAAGATGCCAAGAATGATGTCCTGGTGAGGTGAAATCAAAGGGTTGCCGTTTGCAGGCGAGAACACGTTGTTCGGCGACAACATGAGAGTGGCTGCTTCGACTTGCGCTTCGTAGGAAAGAGGCAAGTGGACAGCCATTTGGTCACCGTCAAAGTCAGCATTAAAGGCAGGGCAAACCAAGGGGTGCAATTGAATTGCATTACCCTCAATGAGGACAGGCTCGAATGCCTGAATGCCCATGCGGTGCAAGGTCGGAGCACGGTTCAAAAGAATGGGATGCCCCTGGATGACTTCTTCCAAAATGTCCCAAACCTCCTCATCACGGCGTTCAAGCATCTTTTTCGCTGCCTTAATTGTTTCAGCAAGCTTCAACTCTTTCAAGCGCCGAATAATGAAGGGCTGGAATAACTCCAGAGCAATGACTTTTGGCAATCCACACTGATGAAGGTGCAATTCAGGACCCACAACAATGACCGAACGAGCAGAATAGTCCACTCGCTTACCCAACAAGTTGAGACGGAAACGCCCTTGCTTACCCTTGATCATGTCGGTCAAGGATTTCAGCGGCTGATTCGAAGTGCTCATGACCTGTCGCTTGCAGCGGCCGTTGTCAAAGAGAGCATCAACGGACTGTTGAAGCATACGCTTCTCATTCCGAATAATGACCTCTGGAGCATTCAACTCAATCAGTCGCTTCAGGCGGTTGTTCCGGTTGATGAGTCGGCGATAAAGGTCGTTCAAATCGGAGCTGGCAAAGTTACCGGAATCCAAACGAACTAGAGGTCGCAATTCGGGGGGAATGACAGGAACAACATCCAAAATCATCCAAGCAGGATCATTGGGCGAGTCCTTCAGCATCTCCACCGTACGAAGACGTTTCACCAAGTCAGCCATCTTTTGGCGCGAAGTGCAGGTCTTGAGTGCTTCTCGCAGTTCAGAAGCAAGCGTGGGCAAGTTCATGTTCCGAAGAAGCTCACCAATGGATTCGGCACCCATTCCGGCAACGAAAGAGGTGCCGTATTGTGCGCGAGCTCGCCGATACTCATCTTCAGTAATGAGCTGGCACTCTTTAAATTCGGACTCACCAGGAGAAATTACAACATAGTCCTGGAAGTAAATGACTCTCTCAAGTTGATTCTTCTTCATTCCAAGAAGCGAACCAATCCGACTAGGAGTGACTGAGAAGAACCAAATATGAGCGACTGGGGCGGCTAGGCTGATATGCCCCATTCGCTTGCGCCGCTCACGACTCGTGGTGACCATAACGCCACACTTGTCACAAACGATGCCCATGTGTTTCTGACCCCGGTACTTGCCGCAATGGCACTCGTAATCGCGCTCTGGACCAAAAATGCGCTCACAAAACAAGCCATCCTTTTCAGGGCGAAAAGTTCGGTAGTTAATAGTCTCCGGCTTTTTGACTTCACCGTAGGAAGACGAGCGGAAATCCTCTGGTGAACCCAAGCGAATGGAAACGCCTTTGTAATCTTGGTAATCCAAGCTCGCAGGAGGTGGTGGCGGAGCGATTGGTACTTGTTCCGCAGTATTGGCAGTGATTGTGCTGTCAGTCATCTTGATTCCCCCTTAGCCCTCTTTTGTTTCGAGCTGAATGTTGAGGCCTAAACCTCGAATCTCGTTCATCAGTACCTCAAAGCTGACCGGTGTGCCAGGTTCAAGGATGTTCTTGCCCTTCACCATAGATTCGTAAATCTTGGTGCGACCGTCCACGTCATCTGACTTCACGGTCAAGAGCTCTTGCAACAGATAAGCGGCGCCATAAGCTTCCAAGGCCCACACTTCCATTTCACCAAATCGCTGGCCACCAAATCGTGCTTTACCACCAAGCGGCTGCTGCGTGATTAGGCTGTAAGGACCTGTGGAGCGTGCGTGCACTTTCTCATCAACAAGGTGGTGAAGCTTCAGTACATACATATAACCCACGCAAGTTTCTTGTTCAAAAGGTGCGCCCGTACGGCCATCGAAGAGAGTAGTCACCCCTGATTTCGGGAGACCTGCTTCTTCCAGTGCGGCTTCAATATCCGCCTCAGAAGCGCCATCAAAAGCGCCCGTAATCGCACGGAATCCAGCTTTCTTGGCCGCCCACCCGAGGTGGGTCTCCAGGATCTGCCCAACATTCATACGGCTAGGCACACCGAGGGGGTTAAGAATGATGTCAACAGGAGTGCCATCGTCCAGGAAGGGCATGTCTTCCTCAGGAAGCACGATGGAAACAACACCTTTGTTCCCGTGGCGTCCAGCCATCTTGTCACCTACGGACAGGTTCCGCTTCGTGGCAATAAAGACTTTCACCATTTCCAATACGCCATTAGGGAGGTCATCTCCACGGCTAAGGCGGTTGGTCATTTTGACTTTCCAGGCTTCCTTGTCCTCGATGCGATCAAAGTGCACACGGACAATTTCTTCCGCTTTGTTTCGACGAGAAGGGTGCTGCACACCTTCAGCGTAAGCCTTAATGTGAGCAATCAATCGGGTGAGGTCGCCAAACAAAGTTGCTTCAGTAATGGCAATCCCTTTCTTGGTTTCAGGGTCCTTAATCGTTTCCTTAAGGTACTCTTGAAGTTCACTTACGGCAGCTTGAAGCTCCGTACGAACAACTTCATCGTACTCAGCTTCAATCTTGCGAATTTGTTCATGAGCTGCCCGACGTTCAGCAGGCGTCATGTTCACCTTGCGAGTGAAGTGCTCGGCTGCAATCACGATACCTCGAACACCCGAAGAAAGCTTCATGGAAACGTTCTTCACGTCTTCACCAGCGCGCCCAAAGATTGCGTGGAGAAGGCGTTCTTCAGGAGTGAGTTCCGTTTTGGATTTTGGCGCAATCTTGCCAACAAGAATGTCGCTCGGACCTACTCGCGTACCGATGCGAACGATTCCAGACTCATCCAAGTTACGAAGAGCTCGCTCGCCTGCATTCGGAATATCTCGCGTGAACTCCTCTTTTCCGAGGGTCGTTTCGCGAATTTCAGCGGTGTACTCTTCAATGTGAATTGAAGTGAAGACATCGTCTTTGACAAGTCTCTCCGAAACGATAATCGCATCCTCATAGTTGTAACCCTCCCAGGACATGAAAGCTACGAGGAGATTTTTACCCAAGGACAATTCACCATTGTGGGTGGCCGCTCCATCCGCAATCAGTTCACCCTTCTTTACCTTTTGACCAGGCTCAACCAATGGCTTTTGGTTGAGACAAGTGCGCTCATTCAACTTGTGGAACTTGCGCATTCGGTACAATTCGGGATCGCCACTCAACTTGATGTGGTCACCATCAACAGCTTCCACAGTTCCAGCAGCTCGGGCCTTCACGGCCATGCCGGTGTTATGAGCAATCGCGCGTTCTAGCCCAGTGCCCACTAACGGCGGCTCCGTACGAATTAGAGGAACGGCCTGGCGCTGCATGTTCGAACCCATCAAGGCACGGTTTGCGTCATCGTGCTCCAAGAATGGAATCAGAGAAGCCGAAATTCCAACGATTTGCCCAGGGTCCACATCCAGGAACTCAACTTCATCAAGAGTCTTGAGCTGGAATTCCCCATGGTGACGAGTCATGACGAGACCATGTTCATCAGGAATAATGGCTCCGGTCTTAGGATCCAAATCTGCGTCGGCAGGTGCAAAGACTCGCTCGTATTCTTCGTCGGCACGTAGGAAGCGAACTTCGTCGGTTGCCTTGCCTTTCTTCACCGTTCGGTAAGGAGAGACCAAGAAACCATAGTCGTCCACAACGCCGTATAGAGCCAAGGAAGATATCAGACCAATGTTGGCACCTTCAGGGGTTTCGATTGGACATAAGCGACCGTAGTGACTGATGTGAACATCTCGTTCCTGGAAGCCCGCACGCTTTCGGTTCAATCCGCCTGGGCCCAAAGCCGACAAGCGGCGTTCATGAGCAAGCTGAGATAAAGGGTTGGTTTGGTCAACAACTTGACTCAATTCCCCTCGAGAGAAGAACTGATCCACGGAAGTCGAGAACGCTTTTGCGTTGATGAGGCTTCTTGGAGTCAGGGTTTCTGTGTCCTCTTGCTGAGACATTCGGTCCACAGCACCCCGTGCGACTTTAACCAATCCTTTCCGGAACTCCTCCGTAGCAAGTTCGCCAATGGTTCGAACTCGGCGAATACCAAGGTGATCAATGTCGTCTACTTCGCCAACACCGCTGCGTAATCCAAGTAGGTATTTAACGGCATCCAGAAAGTCATCGGGCTGAAGGGTTGTAGGACCCTTGTCCGCTTCTTCTGGGCGTCCAAACTTCCGGCTAATGCGGAAGCGGCCAACGCGGCCCAAGCTATAGCGCTGGGCATCAAAGAAACGGTCTCTCAGAAGGTCGCGAGCCTTTTCAAGCTGAACCGGGTTCCCCGGACGCAGCTTTTGGTAAATCGCGGCCAATGCCTCTTCGTGAGTGGTTGCCGTATCTTCTTTTAAGGAATCGAGAATAAGATTGTCCTCGGCATTCCCAAGAAGTTCGACTTCCTTTAAATCAGAGGCAGCAATCCTTTCTGCAGCCTCTGGTGTGATTTCCTGACCTGGATCAGCCCAAACTTCTCCAGTTTTCAAATCGCGAATTTGACCAAGAGCCTTCTTACCTTCAATCGCCTTTGCAAATTTCGGCTTCGACAGTTTGGCGCGGGAGATTACCTCAACAGGGTAGAACAAACGGAGAATTTCATCCGTTGTGCCTTCTTCAATACCAGTTGGCTGAAGGGCGCGAAGCAGAGTCAATGCTGAGAATTTGGACTGCTGGTCAATCCGCACCTGCAGCATACCTTTCCCTGAAACTGAAATCTCAATCCATGAGCCTCGTTCAGGGATGATTCGAGCACTGTGAAGTTTCTTGTCCCCAGTATGGAAATCCACAGAAAAGTCGATGCCAGGTGAGCGGTGAAGCTGCGCAACGATGCACCGCTCCGAGCCGTTTACGATGAACTCTCCCCCACCCATCATGACGGGAATTTCGCCAAGGAAGATGTCCTCTTCAGTCCGCTCTGAACCACGGCGCAAGGCAATGCGAGCGCGAAGCGGGAATGCGTAGCTGTACTTCAGCTTGCGACATTCATTGGGCTCGTAACGAGGGCGACCAAGCGTGTATCCCAAGTATTCAAGAGCCAAGGTCTTGTCCAAGCTCTCAATAGGAAACACATTCTGGAAGAGTGCCTCGAGGCCGAGACTTTTACGCCGCTTAGGCGCAACACCCATCTGTAAGAACTCACGATAGGCGCGAAGTTGAAGATCGGAAAGACCGGGTAGCAAAGATTCTTCGCGGTAAGCGAATTTGCGGAAATCCCGGATTTCGAATTGGTCGATTGGCTTGTTTTGGACGGCGGTCATACCCTCGGGGCCTGGAAAGGCGTGCGTTGCGTGAAGGGGAAGTAATTCTCAGGGGTAAGAATCACGGGCGCGGCAGGAGAGCCGGACCGAAGAGCGATTTGCCCTTCAGCCATTACAGAAGGCCACCCCAGACCGCAAAGAAAGCTTTGCGACCGAGGGTAGACGGCAGAAACCGGAAGAACGGACAAGTTCCGTACCCGATTCCAACTAGGCAAGTTTGACGGTGGCCCCGGCTTCTTCGAGTTGCTTCTTGAGGTCTTCGGCCTCGTCCTTGGACGCGCCTTCCTTAATCGGAGCAGGTGCGCCTTCAACGAGCTCTTTTGCCTCTTTCAGGCCAACACCAGTAATGGCGCGGACGGCCTTGATGACATCAATCTTCTTGTCGCCAAAGTCTTCGAGAATGACATCAAAGGAAGTCTTCTCTTCAGCTTCTTCGGCAGCACCAGCAGGACCTGCAGCAACAGCAACAGGAGCAGCGGCACTAACACCCCAACGTTCTTCCATGGCTTTTACCAGCTGGCTGGCTTTGCCAAGAGGAAGTGCGTCGAGCTGCTCGAAAATCTTTTCAAGATCGGAGTCGAGTTCAATGGTGGCTTGGGCTTCTTCGGACATTTTTCTTATTGGGTAGGAACTTGTGCAGATGATTGGGGAAAGGGGGCCCTAGGCGGCATCCCCCTGGTCCGCCCGTGCTTGCACGACACGGGCAGTGGAGGCCTGAACCTCCGAGAGGAGCGTGGCAATCGAACGGGCAGGACCCGAAAGAGCACCACAGAGCATGCCGCGCAAGGTGTCCTTGTCTGGCATACTTGGAATGGAAGCCGCTTCTGCGGCATCCATGGCAGAACCGTCGAGATAAGCCGCAAGGAAATGAATCCTGCGGTCTTTCTTGCGTTTCTTCGCAAGCTCCTCAATTGCCTTTGAAGCTGCAATTGTGGACTCGACATCGCCAACAAGAAGGGCAAAGGTCCCAGAGATTTCCTCTAAGGAAATTGGAACACCGGCACCTTCTAAGGCAACCTTAGCAAGGCGATTTTTAATCACCTTTACTTGAGCACCCTTCTCGCGGACTGAATTCCGCAGAGCCGTGGACTCGTCAATGTTGAGTCCGTTGAGTTCAAGAAGAACAACACCCCCTTGGTCTTCCACCAAGGCGTTGTACTCCGAAACAATCCATTCATTCAGTGTGCTGACCATGGTTTAACTCCCGTAGCTCACTTTGAGGCCAGGACCCATCGTGGTACTAATGCTGACGTTGCGCAGGTATGTGCCCTTTGCAGTGGCGGGGCGCATAGAAATGATGAGGTCAAGAAATGTGGAAGCGTTTTCAACCAGCTTTTCGGCCGAGAAGGAAGCTTTTCCAACCGGAACATGAATGTTGCCAGCAGAATCCACTCTGAATTCAACTTTACCAGCCAAGAATTCAGTAGTTGCTTTCACGACATCCGGGGTCACTGTGCCTGATTTGGGGGAAGGCATCTTGCCTTGGGGCCCCAAGACCCGGCCCAAACGGCCCACGACTTTCATCATGGCAGGGTGGGCAATGACGATGTCAAAATCTTGCCAACCGCCTTCAATCTTCTTCGCCAGCTCATCTCCGCCTACCTCCATCGCGCCAGCTTCACTGGCCTGGTCAGCGGCATCGCCTTCGGCAAAAACGATAACTCGTACTGTTTTGCCAAGACCATGTGGAAGACTCACCGCGCCTCGAACCATTTGGTCGGACTTTCGGGGATCTACACCCAAGCGGGCAACGACCTCAACGGTTTCATCGAACTTGGCTAGGCGAAGCCCCTTCAGGGTGCTCAATGCGTCCGCAAGTTCGTAAACCTGGTCTTCCTCAAGCTTTTCGAAATTTTCTCGTGTGCGTCGACTTATAACCATGTCAGTCACTCACCTCGATGCCCATGGAACGGGCGGTTCCTTCGATAATGCGCGATGCAGCTTCGTCCGAAGCGGCATTTAAATCTTCGCGCTTAATATCGACAATCTCCATGACCTGAGCCCGTGTCACCGAGCCGACAATTTCAGTTCCAACCACACCTGAAGCTTTTTCAAGCCCAGCCGCTTTCAAAAGAAGGACGGCTGCAGGGGGGGATTTCAGAACAAAACTGAAGGACCGGTCTTTGAAGACCGAAATCACTACCGGAATGACGAGGCCTCGCTTGTCAGCCGTAGCATCGTTGAATTGCTTCACGAATTCCCCAATGGGGACACCGTGAGCACCCAATGCGGGGCCAACTGGAGGCGCAGGAGTCGCAGCCCCTCCCGGGCACTGCAGTTTGATTTGTGCTGTTAATTCTTTTGCCATTTTTGTCTCCCTCCCACTTACGGCCGAGGCCTTGGGTGGTCCGAACGGGTTATGTGTTGGACGCCTCAGGAGTTCCGAGGAATCCGGGCAGATTAAGTTGCCTCAACCTGCCATTGTTGGATTTCCACGCTGGTTGCCCGGCCAAAGATGGTGACCGAGATTTTCAGCAATCCTTTGTCGTCAACGGATTCCTCAACTGTTCCGTCGAAGCCCTCAAACGGGCCCTCTTTGATGCGAACAAGGTCTCCAACCTTGACCGCGACCGCCATGCGTGGTGTCTCAGCGGTGTCATCCATGCGCGCCAAAAGCTGCGCGACCTCTTCATCACTCATAGCGACAGGCTCTGCGCCCCCACCTACAAAATCGCCAAAACCTTTGGTCTCACGGAGAGCGAACCAAACCCTTTGGTCTTCTTCCGACTTTTCGTCCGGCTCATGCTTTCCCATATCTGCTTGAAGCAGAACATAACCGGGGTAGATTTTGTGACTGCTCACTTTTTTCTTACCGGCTTTAATCTCAGTAATCCGCTCAATGGGAACCAATACTTGGGGCAAGCGGTCCTCAAGGCCATCAGCCTTAATGCGGCGCAAAAGGCGCTCACGAACCTTGTCCTCTTGGTTCGTTGGAACACGCACGACATACCAGTTCATCGACACTCTTTTATTCTCCCACCTCTTTCCAGAGGATAAAGTTGAATAAACGTCCAAGAACGGCATCACTAAAGGCCAAGAAGCCCATCAGGATGAGAACCGTGCTAACAACAACGATAGAAGAGTTACTGGCCTCCTTAAAAGTAGGCCAAGTCACTTTCTTCATCTCTGTTTCAACTTCTATAAGTTTGTCGGCATTCTTCTCTACCGCCAACTTGCCCACAAGAAGCCAAGTCAGAAGGAGGAAAACACCAAGTGCGCCCAAGAATGACCCATTCAAAGTCACGCCCAGAATAGGCAGGCTCTCAAAGCTCTCCAACAAAGGGGCTCGTAGCCCCTCCCAACGATCCAAAGTTCCACGAAGTGCGAAGCAACCATAGACAATCATGCCCTCACCCAGCCAGAATGCTGCTTGGCGGGCGTTTCGTCCTTCTTCGGGCTTATAGCGGTACATGGAAATAGGCCCTAAGACCTAGAGCTTCTTTTCGCGGTGTAGGGTGTGTTTGCCACAAAAGCGGCAAAACTTTTTCTTCTCAAGCTTGTATTCAGCACGAGCCCGCTTTCCGGTTGTGTAATTCCGGTTGCGGCAATCTGTGCACTCGAGGAAGACGTGTCGTTCCTTGTTTTTCATGATTCAAGGGCAGATGCCGGTTTAACCAAAAGGTCAAACCGGCATCCAATTCTGTTTATTCAACGACTGCGGAAACCACTCCAGCGCCAACGGTCCGGCCGCCTTCACGAATCGCGAAGCGCAACTGCTCGTCCATTGCAACAGGAGTAATCAACTCAACCGTCATCTTGACGTTGTCACCAGGCATGACCATCTCAACGCCATCAGGCAAAGTAATGGAACCGGTTACGTCAGTAGTACGGAAGTAGAACTGAGGGCGGTATCCAGAGAAGAAAGGCTTCTCGCGTCCACCTTCCTTTTTGCTCAAGATGTATACCTCAGACTCAAACTTCGTGTGAGGGGTAATGGAACCAGGAGCGGCGAGAACTTGGCCACGCTCGACCTCGTCCTTCTTAACGCCACGGAGGAGACAACCCACGTTGTCGCCAGCCCGGCCTTCATCCAAAGTCTTCTGGAACATTTCAACACCAGTACAAGTGGTCTTGACAGTGTCCTTAAAACCAACAATCGCAATTTCTTCGCCAGTCTTTACGATTCCAGTTTCGATACGACCCGTTACCACGGTTCCGCGACCTTCGATGGAGAACACATCTTCCACAGGCATGAGGAAAGGCTTATCCACATCACGCTCGGGTTCAGGGATGTACTCATCCACGGCAGCCATAAGTTCCTGAATAGACTTAAAGCAGTCATCATCAGTGGCAACGCTATTAAGTACGCCTTCCATAGCCTGCAAAGCAGAGCCACGAATGACAGGAATGTCATCACCAGGGAACTGGTACTCACTCAACAGTTCGCGAATCTCCATCTCAACGAGGTCGAGGAGCTCTTCATCGTCCACCATGTCACACTTGTTCATGTAAACAACAAGTGCAGGTACGTTTACCTGGCGGGCGAGCAAGATGTGCTCACGAGTTTGGGGCATCGGGCCATCGTTGGCCGACACAACCAAAATGCCACCGTCCATTTGGGCAGCACCTGTAATCATGTTTTTCACATAATCAGCGTGTCCAGGACAATCCACGTGAGCGTAGTGACGGTTTTCAGTCTCATACTCAACGTGGGCGGTGGAGATTGTGATGCCTCGTGCCTTCTCTTCCGGGGCCTTATCGATTTCATCAAAGGCCATCGCTTTACCGCCAGATTTCATGGCGAGATAACCGGTGATGGCAGATGTCAGCGTGGTTTTACCGTGGTCCACGTGACCGACGGTGCCCACATTGACGTGTGGCTTGGTACGCTCAAAGACTTCCTTGGCCATTTTTTTAGGCTGCCCGGATTAGGGGCGCAATTTCAGGGTTTTGACAGGTTGATGGTTGGTTTAAGGGAAACTTCAAGGGAATCCTTGAAGTCGATCCGGTAGATTACCGGAATTGATGGGTCGCCGTGGAGCTGCTGACGGGATTTGAACCCGTGACCTCCTCCTTACCAAGGAGGTGCTCTACCCCTGAGCTACAGCAGCGTGGTTCGCACCGTGGAGCGGGTGATGGGAATCGAACCCACGTGACCAGCTTGGAAGGCTGGAGCTCTACCATTGAGCTACACCCGCTTGAACGGATGCGTGCTGGCACGCTGTATGTTGGTGGGGAGAGGAGGATTCGAACCTCCGAAGGCGGAGCCAACGGATTTACAGTCCGTCCCGTTTGGCCACTCCGGAATCTCCCCGAGAAGCACTCAAGCTTCAGGCGGCGACAAGAGACGAGAAAGAACAACCTTCAAGAGCACCAGAGGCGCAAGAAACGCCCGGAAATGGAGCTAGCGAAGGGACTTGAACCCTTGACCACCGGTTTACAAAACCGGAGCTCTACCAACTGAGCTACGCTAGCAAGGCACCCGGAGGCCGAAAGGGCCAAACATCATACATTCCCTCGAGGGGCAGTCAATCAATAGACTTGGGAAAAAACCGGAAAAGCTCAATCTTCCGAAAACGCAATTACCTACGCCCTATAAATCTCCCAATTCCGCAGGCCATTCGGCCGGTTTTTGCTCGCTCCCCAAAGCTCGAAATCGGGTCATCATTTCGCGGAAAGTCACCCCGCCCAGGCGAGCTCGAAGCGCAGAGGCAATCTCTAGAGCCACCACTGCCCGCCCCACCACGGAAGCAGCGGAAACGGCGCAAACGTCGCTACGTTCATATGTTGCGCGTGATTCTTTGTGCTGCTCCAGATCCACCGATTCGACCCCATGCCGGAGAGTGGGAATCGGCTTCATTGCGGCTCTGAGAGAAAGAGGTTGTCCATTAGTCAGCCCTCCCTCAACACCGCCAGCGTGATTCGAGCGCCGCCCCAAGCCGGACCAGGATTCTGAATCGACGTAAATACCGTCATGGAAAACACTTCCAGGCGTTGACGCAGCAGAAAAGCCCGCCCCAATCGAGACTCCTTTAATGGCCGGCACCGAGGCCAAAGCGGCCATCAAGCGAGCATCCAACCGGTCCACGGGCTGCTCAAAGCCGCCCAAACCCGGTGGGCAGCCGAAAACGGCAACTTCAAAGACTCCGCCAAGGGAATCTCCGGCTTCCTCCGCTTCTTCGATTTTACTTTTCCAAGCCTCATCCATGCTGGAATCCAGACCAAAAAAGGCGCTTTTGGCGCTTGAAGCCGCTATTTCCCTCTCATCGGAAGGAAACGCCCAGTCCGCATCCACGCCACCAATTCCACGCACCCAAGCATGGACCTGAATGCCAAAGGGTGCCAAAAGTTGGCTGGCAACCTCACCCAAAGCCGTCCTCGAAGCCGTTTCTCGGGCGCTTGCCCGCTCTAACAGGGCCCGGATATCTCGGCATTGGTTTCGCTGAACACCCGCTAAATCCACATGGCCAGGGCGAGGCGCAGCGAGATTGGGTAACTCATCAATTTTTTGATCGGCATTCCCAATGCCCAAGGTCAAAGGACTTCCCAAAGTCACCCCCTTCTTCATTCCCGAAAGCACAGAGAGGGCATCTTTTTCAAAGTCGGCTCTCTTTCCCCGGCCATAAGCCTCCCATCGCCGCATCATGCCCCGCTGAACGGCCTCAAAATCGATGGGAAGGCCGGCGGGAAGGCCTTCCAAAACAGCAACCAAAGTGGGGCCATGAGACTCGCCGGCAGTTGTCCATTGAAGACCATTGGTATGGGGGGAAGATTTGTGAGTCATGATTCCGTTTCGATTTCATCACCTAAGGCAAGGGTTCGAACCTGTTCCACAAGCTCTAGGATAGAGAAAGGCTTCGAGACCACGCCACGGAAACTCGGGATGGATTCCAAACATTGGATGCGAGCATCGTCTGGCGCTCCGGTCACGAGGAGGAAGGGCGGCAAAATACTCATTTCTTGCCATCGAAGCGCAAGTTGCTCCCCAGAATTCCCTTCGCTTAAATTGAGGTCTAACAAAAGGAAGTCGACAGAGGGGAGCATTTCTTCGGCGGCCGCAGCATGAGCACAAGGCACGGCCTCACAATCTACCCGCCCTAAGGCAAGCGTTAGCAAATCGCGAAGGGAAGAATCGTTATCGAGAACAAGAACCCGAGGTGTCATGAAGAGTCCAACCAGCTGATTTCGTGAATGGGGAGTTCAATTTCCAACTGCCCATGACGCAGTTTGATGCGGCCCCTCTTGGAATCCAACTTCAAAACCTGCATTCGGGAACGATACTCGGGAACCCAAACGGTCATACCTTTCTTGAGTCCGCGCACAAAGGCGTCCCACCGTAGAGCCAAATCAGACTCGTCCAGAACTTTTCGAAGCTCCAATTGGAAGTCATCAAACTGGGTCCGAGCCTCCTTTGTCATTTGCCCAGTCAAGGCACCGCCTCGGCTTTGCAAAAGAGCTTCGAGTCGAGAACGCAACTCGCGAAAGGCCATTTCAGCTTCGTTCTCTCTTAACTTGGCGCGAAATCTGGCGGCATTCTCTTGCTCCTCAGCAGAACGAAGAGTCTCCCTGACTTCAGCCTCTGTATCGCGGGCCCGCTCTCGGATTTCTTCAGCATGTCGGCGAACTCCAGCGGCATCTGCAATCAAATCCTCCATACCACCGCCTCGCCGACCTAACGATTGAGCTCTCTCCAAAATAGGCGAAGGCATTCCCATGGTTTGCGCCACATCTAAGGCATGACTTGCACCTGGCACCCCCACAAGCAATCTAAAACTAGGAGCTAAATTTTCTGGGTCGAACTCCATAGATGCATTTTCGGCTCGGTTGGATTGGACCGAAAATAATTTCAAAGAGCCCAAGTGAGTGTTCGCCATCACAAGTGCATGACTTTCAAGAAGGGTTTCCAGTATGGCTTGCCCTAAAGCACTTCCCTCTTCCGGATCCGTCCCGGTCCCCAACTCGTCTAATAGAACCAAGCTCCCCTTTTGCACTCCCTCCAATATGCGAAGGATTTTCCGGAGGTGTCCGGAGAAGGTAGAGAGACTGGATTCAAGAGATTGGTGGTCCCCAATGTCCGCATCAATTCCGGGCAAAAAAGGTACTGCACTTCCTTCAGCGGTAGAAATCGGTAAACCCGCACAGGCTAAAGCACAAAGCAAGCCAACGGTTTTTAGAGCCACAGTTTTCCCACCGGTGTTAGGTCCCGTAATCACCAACAGGTCGAAGTCCGTGCCCAATTCAATATTGAGCGGCGT
This sequence comes from Planctomycetes bacterium UBA7888, assembly GCA_002500505.1. Classification (GTDB taxonomy): domain Bacteria; phylum Planctomycetota; class UBA1135; order UBA1135; family UBA1135; genus UBA7888. The sequence continues at coordinate 25,188 of DLRM01000025.1, read as the reverse complement.
CACTTCTTGGAAACCTAGTTGCCGCCCAAGCAAGGGATGCCGAGCTTCCAATAGTCGCAAAGATTGGCTTGGCATCTCTGGCCATTGACCATTCACTTCCACAGCCCATTTCGCTGTGGCAAACGCAAGATCGGTTTGCCCTAAACGATAATCCGAATCTTCCAAATCCCTCCGGCGACGGACAAAGCTCCGCGTACATTCCGAAAGAACTCTTTGGATGACTTGCCGAAGCCGACTCTCGATGGAGGCCATTTGATTGGACCATTCCACGACCGAGTCGGGTTCCAAATAAACGGTGTCACCCGATTTGGAACGGTCATGAAGAATGCCTCGAGCTCGCCCCTGATGGGTGCTTTTCACAGCGAGGGCAGGGCGATCACCACGGAAAACCGGCCGAGTTTCCTGCAAAAAACCTTGGCGACCCCATTGCTCAAGGGCCTCTTGCAAGGCTTTCTTCCGGTGCCCTTCCGCCTTAATGAGGTCTTTGCGCAAAGGAGGAATGGCAGTATCTGCGGAGTCTCTTACTTCACCCCGTTCATCAATGGTGACTTCTAACAATGAAAGCAAATCACTCAAAGAAGGTGCTCCGGCCAAGAGGGCATTCAAGGCGGGAAACTCTGGGTGGGAAGCGGCCCAGGCGTTCAAATTCTCAACGCGCCGAAGGGCGTCGAGCAGGCTCGCCAACTCATCGCCATCCAAAGAACGATGGGTGGCATGTTCCAGTAAAGCTGGGATGTCTCCCCCACGGCCAAAAGACGGAGACGCATCTCCCCGCAAGGCTCGGCTGGCTTCAAGCCCTCGTTTCCGAACCCCTTCACGCTTGGAGGGCTCCATTTCAGGGTGCACAGCGGCCAAAGCTCGTCGCCCTGCGGGAGTTGCGGCAAACTCTGCAATCCAACTCAGAGTCTCAGGAAAACCGAGAACTTCGAGTGCTTCAGTGGGAAAGGGGTCCAGGGAGGGGTTGGGCATGAATTCGGCGTTGCAGGAGCCTAGAATGGCGCATCATGACGGCCGCATCTGCAAACAAAGATACCTTAATCCATGACAATATTCTGGATGCCGTTGGGAACACCCCTCTCGTCCGGCTTCCCGCGGACTTCGACCCGGAGGTCCAATGCGAAGTCCTTCTGAAGCTTGAATTTGGTAATCCAGGTGGCAGCCTCAAAGACCGAATCGCAATTCATATGATTCGTACCGCCGTGGAGCGTGGGGACCTTATCCCCGGAGGGCGCATCGTCGAGTGTAGTTCTGGAAACACCGGCGCAGGTTTGGCAATGGCTGCTTCTGCTCTGGGCTTTGACATCACCGTGGTTATTCCCGACAAGATGAGCCAAGAGAAAATCTCCGCTATCGAAGCCCTTGGAGCCGATGTCGTCATCACGCCTGCAAATGTAGACATTGATGATCCTCGCCACTACACAAAAGTAGCGGGTCAAATTGCAAAAGAATGCGGAGGCTGGTGGCCAGACCAATATCACAACACCGACAACACCGATGCCCACTATCGAACCACTGGTCCAGAAATTTGGAAACAATGCGAGGGTCGCCTGGACGCCTTTGTCGCCGGAGCGGGCACGGGCGGAACTTTGACAGGGGTTGCCCAATACATGAAAGAGGTGGACCCCTCTGTTCAAATTGTCGGCGTAGATCCTCCGGGCTCGATTCTAGCGCACTGGTGGAAACACCGAGAGATGTGCGAATCGGGTCCCTATGCCGTGGAAGGTGCCGGCGAAGAAGAAGTGCCGGGCGCATGGGATCCAGACATCATTGATGATTACTTTGTCATTGAAGATGCTTTGTCCTTCCACACCGCACGCAAACTCGCTAGTGAAACTGGCATTTTTGCTGGTGGCTCTTCAGGGATGAACCTCGCTGCAGCTTTGAAGGTCGCTCGCAAACTCCCGGCCTCCGCCCGAGTCGTCACCATTCTTCCCGATGGAGGCCGCGCCTACCTCAGCAAGGTTTACTCCAAGGATTGGATGCGTGATCGGCGTTTCCTCCCGCCGGTCTCCCAAAACGGCGCCACATTGCAAGACCTCCTCCGCAATAGAGAACGCGCCGCCGTTTCACCCGAAGACACTTTAGCTTGGGCAGTTCACCAAACAGGAGAACGCGGAGTTCGTCCCCTTCCTGTTCTACAAAACGGCGAGCTCGCTGGGGTTCTGGATGAAGATGCCGCCATCGCCTGCATGGTCCAAGGAGAAGACCTTGACCAGCTCCGTGTCGCTGATTTCATACAACCCGCCCCGACCGTTCTTGAGGCCACAAGCCCTTGGTCAGAAGCCCTCTCTCAGCTACAAGAATCCGAGTGCGTCCTCGTTCGCGACGGGAAGGGGTTGGTCCCCTTTTCGCGGCGGGATTTGATTCGCGCCCTTCCCCGCCTTAAACACGAAGCCTAATCATGTCCGAACCTACCGACCGAAAACAGGGCGAACGATACGCCAACTTCTCCTTCGACACTCAAGTGGTTCATGCTGGTTGGGATGCCCATGCCGAGCCCACCGGTGCGGTCATGCCACCCATCTACATGACGAGCACTTATATCCAAGATGGACCGGCCAAACCTCGAATGGGTTACGAGTACACCCGTACTCAAAACCCAACTCGATTCGCTCTCCAAGATGCTTTGGCAGCCCTCGAAAACGGTAAGGCCGCCTTTACGTGTGCGTCTGGAATGGCTGCGGTACACACCCTTATGCTCACTTTAAAGCCAGGCGACCTCATCGTTGCCGGGCGTGACCTTTACGGTGGCTCCCATCGGCTTTTCGATGAAATCCAAGCTCGTTTCGGCCTTCGTTATTTGTACGTGGACACCACCCAAGCCGATGTCCTCGACAACCTCCCCGAAGACACCACCCTCCTCTACTTAGAAACGCCGTCGAATCCCACTTTGTGCGTGACCGATTTGGAAGCAGCAATCGCCGGCGCAAAAAAGGTTGGGGCAAGAACTGCTGTGGACAACACCTTCGCTACACCTGCCCTACAGCGCCCCCTGGACCTTGGCGCAGATTACGTGCTTCATTCCACGACAAAATACATTTGCGGCCATTCAGATGTTGTGGGCGGTGCTCTCATCGTCAAAGATGAGAAGCTAGCTGATGATATTTGGTTTCATCAGAACTCTGCCGGCACCTCCAACTCCCCATTCGACGCCTTTCTCACTCTTCGCGGTCTGCGAACCTTGCACCTTCGAATGGAACGTCACTGCACTACTGCTCTTCAGATTGCGGAGTGGCTTGACCAGCACGAAGGGGTCGGAAAAGTTCTCTACCCCGGACTTCCCAATCATCTCAATCACGATTCTGCAAAGCGGCAAATGAAGGCCTTTGGCGGAATGGTCTCTTTCGTCTTGCCTGGTGGAGTACCTCAGTCCACTCGCTTTGTGGAAGCCTGCAAACTCTTTTCGCTCGCTGAATCTTTAGGCGGAGTGGAATCTCTGATTGAGCTTCCCGCTCCAATGACTCACGCTTCACTCTCTCCTGAAAAGCGAAAAGAAATCGGTATCGAAGATGGCCTGGTGAGGTTGTCGGTAGGCATCGAAGATTCCAATGATCTTCTTGCTGACCTAGATCAAGCGCTCGCAGAAAGCGTTTCTTAAAAACCTGGGATGCCGTCGGAGTTGCCCGGATGAGCTGGAGGCGGCGCGCTGGTTAGCGGGGTTTCCTTCGGAGCCTCAAGGACACCAGATTCCACTCTCTTTTTAAGCACATTTCCAACCTTAAACTTCACGACGCGCTTCGGCGGGACTTGGACCTTTTCTAAAGTCTTCGGATTCTGAGCGATGCGCCCCGGGCGAGCTCGAACCTCAAAGACACCAAACTTCCGGAACTCAAGACGGTTTCCCCGAATGAGTTCATTGGACACTTCGTCCAAGAACTTTTGAACGATATCCCGGACAAGAACTTTGGTCTGTCCGGTGGAGTCGGAGATGCGCTGAACAAGGTCGCGCTTGGTGACGGTAAGAGAATTTGATTCGCTCATGGCCGGTAAGTTTTAATTTCTTGGGGGCAAGGGGGGACCGGCGTCTCCCCTAGTCCTTTCAGTATTAGGACTTGCACCGATTCGTCAAGTCCCCGAATACAAGCTTTTTCCTAGCTGCCAAAAGGAGAGGCCCTTCCCTCATCAATCCTGCCCTATTCCACACCTACAAGAACCCCCATTGGGCTTAAAGCCGCTCTAACCAAAGTTCAACCTGAAGTCGCCTTTGAATAGGAAGAGTCTGCCCCTCACCCGCAAGTCGTAGAACAGCTTCAAATTCTCGGCGAGCAAGTTCGGGTTGCTTCAAGGGCCCTTGGGCCAACACGCCATAATTGAAGTGGACTGTAAGGCTGTCAGGGTATTCCCGAACCAGTTCGTCTAACAGCCTTCCCGCTTCCAAAGCATCGCCTTGGTCTAAAAATGCTTGAGCGCGAAGCAAGGTAATTTGAATTCCATCCTCTGCCTTTTCTAAATAGGACAAAGCTAAATCAGCTTGGCCAGCATCCAAAGCCAAAGCCGCTTGATACCCGGCTGGGTTCCATTCCGATTGAATCCAAGGTTCTTGTTCCGCGGCAGCAAAAGCCAAATCAGGGCGGTTAAAAAACAGAGCTAAGCGACTTAATAAACGCCAAGCTTCGGCGTTTCCAGGATTCTCTTCTAATAAAGCAATCAGTCGGTTGAGATGTAGAGGGTCGCCCGCTTGGGCCTGCAAGCCCAATTGAAGAACTTGGGCGGGGACCAAATCCGGACTCAACTCCAAGGCGGCGTTCACCAATTCAAGAGCATCTGGGTGGGGAGAAAAACGCGCAGCCAAATAAGCATCTTCTGGTTGTTGAGTTTCCTCCCACCGCTTGCTGAGCCTTCTAGAAAAGGCGCTCTTGTCAGGGCCTGATTCTAAACTCCGGAATTCCAAATCCAACACGAAAGCCCTCAATCGAAGGGAAGCGTGAGGTTGCTGACACCAATCCTTCAATTGTGGCAATACATCCTCGCCTTGAATCGTCCAAAGGCTCGCAGCTTTTTCTAGGACAAACCAATCTTGAGCCGCATCTTCTCGTGCTTCTTGGATGTCCTCTGCGTCTGGCAAAGTGGGTTCATTCTTAAACAAACCGCATGCGGGCATGAGCAACAGAACCCAAGAAAGACGGAATGAAAGGGAGGTCATTAGGGAAAGTCTACCCCTTTGCCTGGGCAGAGTGGAGTCATTGTCCCCGTGCGGCACTCCTACAATCCTCGCTTTCATGATGTTTCGCGCCACGCCAATCGTAATGGGAATGGGGCTTCTTCTTGCGGCTTGTGCTTCTCCCAGCTCGGAGATTCACCTAGCCCCCCTTTTCTCCCATCACTCGGTGCCCGGCTGGGATCGAGCCGAGGCCGCAGGGGGCATCCTGAGTCGCGAACAAACTCCACAAGCAACATCCTGGACTCTCAGCCCGTTGCTTTGGCGACAAGTCGACGCCAACGGAAAAATCCTCGCAGATTTCTTCTATCCATTAGGCCGTTACGAAAAAGACCCCTCGCGACCGCGTACTGCCACACGCATTCTCCCTTTCTTTTGGTATCAGCGTGAGCTTCGCAGAAATGGCGTTGAAGAAACCGACTGGTTCCTTTTTCCTATCGTTCGGGGAACCAGTTCGGATGGCAGTGATGAGTCATTAGGCATCTTTCCGTTTTGGGGAAAAGTTCGGAACTTTATGGTTCTAGATAAAGTGGAATGGCTCCTTTTTCCTCTCTTTGTTCGAACCACCCAAGAAGATCGAACACATACGTTCCTCATGTGGCCATTCTTTGGCTGGCGCGAAGGCGGCGAAACTTCGGGTTGGCACGCATGGCCGGTTTACGGCCAATCCCAATTTGGCAATCACTACAAACGACATTACTTCCTTTGGCCTTTTTTCACTCGCACAGAGGAGCAGCTACAAAAACCTCACCCACTTCGGGGTTGGATGTTATGGCCACTTTACGGAGTGATTCGCCAAGACGACTTTGAAGCACACACTTTCCTTTGGCCGTTTTTTGCATGGGCATCACGGCCCTCCACCGGTTACGAATCTTGGAGCTTGATGCCTTTTTTGAAATTTGAGAATTCGCCAGAAAAAGAAAAGGAGTTCAAAAAAGTTTGGCCGTTCTGGATGCGTACCACTAGCCAAATTGGCCAATGGACTTCGTGGATGTGGCCCCTTTTCTGGCACCATCATTCCGAGCTAGGCGAAGTCGTCTCCGAATCATTCCGCTTCATTCCGTTTTGGTTCCAAAAGAAGCTTCGCTCTAAAGACAAAACATTGAACGAAGAATGGCATTTTTGGCCCCTTGCCCGCAAATCCGTCCGCGCAGACGGAAGCGAGGAACTAAGGATTCCTTCACCTGGCATGGCCCCCATCGTGGAGCCTGACCAGCTGGCCCGCAATCTGGGCCCGTGGTTTGAGCTTTGGACGGACCGTAAGCGGCAACGAGAAGACTGGTCCCACAAACGCGCTTGGGGAAACCTATACCATGAAGCTCAGTCCGAACAGCATCACCGCTGGTCCTTGCCTGTGCTTGGTGGCCGTTGGATTGAACCTGATGGCACTCGCCATTTCTCCTTCTTGCTCGGCCTTTTGCGTTGGCAAAAGGCATCTGAAGAAAAGGCTCAGTTAGAGCCCCCCGCTTTCCCTGGTCCTGGCTGGCCAAAGCTCTTCTCTTCCACTCCTTGAATACCATCACAAAATTCGGTTCTGCTTTCTTGACCCCTCTGGTTGAGCAGGCCGGCTTTGCCATGGGTTTGGCAGGGTCAACGATTCGCCTTGTGGTAGATATTCCTCGACGATGGCGATCCATTTTGGACCAAATGTTCTTGACTGGAATCAAAGGCTTCCATGTTGTCCTTTTGGTCTCCTTTTTTGTGGGCATGATTGTGTCCTTGCAAGTTGGCCTTGAACTCGCGCGTTTTGGACAACAGGAAGCCATTGGGCTCTTAGTGGCAGTAACAATGGCTCGTGAGATGGGACCTTTTATTACCGCCATCATTCTCGCCGCAAGCTCGGCAAGTGCCATGGCTGCAGAATTAGGGACCATGAAAGTCCAAGAAGAACTCACTGCTCTGGAAGTCCTTTCCGTGAACTCCATTAGCTATTTGGTTCTACCGCGAGTTCTTGCTCTAACGCTGATTGCTCCCATGCTCACGGCCGTTGCGGACTTTGTGGGCATTATGGGAGGCGGCGTGATTGCCGTCACACAACTTCACTTGGACTTTGACGGCTATCTCCTCAAAGTCATTGAAGCGCTCAAAATTACCGGTGACCTCATCCCCCTCCCTCGAGACTTATTCGTGGGCCTGATTAAATCGGTTTTCTTTGGTTTCACGATTGCGGTGGTTGGTTGCTCCAGCGGAATGCAAGCCTCCGAAGGAGCTCGCGGAGTTGGCCGCACCACCCGCGCCGCTGTACGAAACTCCATCATCCTCATCATTGTTCTGAACTTTTTCCTCAGCCGCTTCTTACTCGAATGATTGAAATGCGCTCCGTAGTGAAAAGTTTCGGCAACCAAGCGGTGCTGAACGGGGTCGACCTCTTCGTGCCGGCCGGAAGCTCCTTTGCCGTCATGGGCCCCTCTGGAACCGGAAAAAGCGTCCTCCTCAAACACTTAATTGGACTCCTTCGGCCTGACGAAGGGCAAGTGATTGTGAGCGGCCGCTCGGTTCCTGATTTGTCCCGCGAGGAGCTTCGTGGTTTGCGAAGAGATATGGGCTACCTCTTTCAATTTGGAGCTCTCATCAATTGGCTCAACGTTGAAGACAACATTGCCCTCCCGCTTCGAGAAACCACGAACATGCCAGAGCCTGAAATCAAAGAACGGGTCGCATCTGTTCTGGAAATGGTTCGACTTGAAGGTGCAGACCAAAAATTCCCATCAGAAATATCAGGTGGGATGCAAAAGCGGGTTGGACTAGCGAGAGCTTTGGTCACCCAACCGAACATTATTCTTTATGACGAACCTGAGGCTGGCTTGGATCCAGGGATGTCCATCGCCATCTCTGAACTCATCCGAAGACTTCAGGCTGAATACGGGATGACCTCTGTCATCGTAACGCACAGCTCCGATTGCGCTTCCATTGCCGCTGACCGCATGGCTATCTTTGATGGCGGGCAGTTTGTGGTAGAAGGAGTCCCTGAGGAGGTGCTCCACTCCGACCACCCCCGTGCGCGCGCCTTCTTCGGCGCCCGCTCCACCTAACATGGACACCAACACAACTCGCAAACGCGACTTCCTTCTCGGCCTTATTTTCTTCGGGACGGTCGGAATGTTGCTGTATTACACAGTGATCCTCACGGGCTTCTCTTTCAGCGACAAAACCTATTTGCAAGTTTCCTTTCCTGGGGCAAGCGGACTCAAAACAGGCGATGTCGTTTTAGTAAGTGGACATCAATTCGGAAATGTGTCTTCCGTTTCTTTTCGCGACGACCAACCCGACGATCGAAGAATTTATGTAGAAATGGAGTTCGATTCTCCAGTCACCCTCCGCCGAGGCTATCAAATTCAAATTTCTGAATTTACTATGCTCGGTGGCAGGGTTGTTGAGGTCTTTCCGGGCCACTTTTCTTCCCCCATCCTTCCAGATGGCGTTGAGCTCATTGGGCAAGTTGGCCCTTCCGCTTTGGCCGCAATGGGGCAGTTGGTTTCTGAAAACCGCGACGACCTTCGAGCCATTGTTTCCAACCTTCGCACTTTGACTGACAACTTAAAAAACGGAAAGGGTGTCGTTGGTTCTTTACTCAATGACGAGTCGCTTAGGGATCGAATGGAGAACATCTTTACGGACGTAGAAACCGTAACCAATGACATTCGATCTGGGAAAGGGACCTTAGGGATGCTAGTAGAAGATGACGCATCGCGAGACCGCGTTGTGAACTTACTTCGAGACGGCGCCGCATCCATGTTGGGCTTGCGTGTTCTGGTCGAAGAGGTTGCCGCAGGACGAGGCACTATGGGTGCCCTCTTAATGGATGAAAAACTTCAAGAGGATTCAGCCGCTCTTATTGAAAATATGCGAGACACCTCTGACCTGCTCACCGCAATGTTGGAGGATGCCACCAAAGGCCGTGGCCTCTTCGGTCGCATCGTTGCTGACGAGTCCTTAGCTCGTGATGCGAGCGCCTTCCTCCACGACCTTGCGGCTGCGATTCGCGATGTTCGAGAAGGAAAAGGTTCCATCGGGAAATTAGTTGCACGCGACGAAGCCTATGAAGAAGCCATGCAGGCTGTGCGGACGCTCAATGGCCTCTTAGAAGACGCACGGGAAGCTCAACCCGTCTCTTCCTTTGCCAGCATGCTTTTCGGCGCGACAGTCGGTGGCTAATTCTCTGGACACCCCTCCGCAGCCCGAGAACCTGCATGCGGGTGGGCGCCCCCTCATTGTCCTTCCGACTTACAACGAAAAAGCCAACTTGCCAGAGCTTGTAGGAGAAATTCTCCGAACTCTGCCACACGCTTCTGTACTCATCGTGGACGACGGCTCGCCGGATGGAACCGGAGAGTGGGCCTCCCAAGAAGCTCAAAAAGAGACCCGGCTTCATGTCCTTCAGCGCGGCTCCAAACAAGGCCTTGGCTCCGCCTACCGTGCGGGATGGAACTGGGGCTTAAGTGCAGGACACGATCCCATTGTGACCATGGATGCGGATGGCTCCCACCATCCGCGCCATCTCCCCGCACTTCTTTCCCTTGTGCAAGATGGGCGTACTGGTTTGGGAATTGGCTCTCGCTACATCCCTGGAGGGGGGATTCGCAATTGGCCCTTCCACCGGCGCTTACTCTCCAAAGTTGCCAATAGCCTCAGCAGGTTCATCCTCCAACTCCCCGCCCATGATGCCACTGCGGGTTTCCGGGCGTACCGAGCTCAAGTTCTTGAAAACCTTGGTCCGGATTCCGTCCAAGCGGAAGGTTACTCTTTTTTGGAAGAAAGCCTTTGGCGCATTCATAAAGCAGGGTTTCGGGTCGCCGAAACTCCGATCCTTTTCGAAGAACGCCGCCAAGGCAATAGCAAAATCAATCGCACTGAAATCTTGAAAGCAGCGGTTACTCTCCTGCGGTTGCGCTTTACCCCAACCCCCACCTCTCAGAAACTGTGATTGCTTTCCTGTTTCGCCCCGTCCTCGTCGGTCGCCCTTTCGGGATTCCCGTTCGGGTAATGCCTGCCGTGGTATTGCTCACGCTTTTCCTTTTGGCAAGCGTTGCCGGAGCCCCACCATCCCCTACTGAAGATTACGCACCAGGCGCGACTCCAGAAACCAACGGTAACTTTTTGCTGACCCTTGGCCTGTTGGCTGTTTTGGGTTTCTCTCTTTTAGCTCACGAGCTTGCCCACGCACTTGTCGCCCAACGGGTGGGCTACCGGGTCGTGGACATTGTCATCTGGCCTTTCGGTGGAATGGCCCGCATGGAGGGTATTGCCAATCGCCCTCGCGCTGAGGCCAAAGTTGCCCTTGCCGGTCCTCTCGTCAATTTGATTTTTGCGGCTTTGTTGATTCCTTTTCCAGGAAAGTTCTTTCTTTACGCAGGCGGCATCAATCTGATTCTTGGTTTGGGCAATTTAATTCCCGCTTTTCCCCTCGATGGGGGCCGAGTCTTACGTTCCTTTCTTTGCCGACACTCTCCACTTTCCGATGCTACTCGGGCCGTAACGAGCTTTGCTAGCTGGATGGCTGTTGGGATCTTGCTCCTCGCTGCAATGGCAGACTCCCTTTTCGTGGGCATCCTCTTCGCTTTATATATTTGGTTTGTAGGCCGCATGGAGTTGGTGCAAGTCATTCTGCGGACAGGGCAAGCGCCTTCCTTGACACCTGGCCAAGTCTTCGCTCGTTTTCTCCGGGGAATTCGGGGCAAGGAAGATGAGCCCGCCGTCGAATCCGAAGCACATCCACCCGACTCCGACGGCGCGACTGCCTCCGAGCTGGAAAACTTTCAGGGAAACCTAGACGAGTTCTTCAAACACAAGCGATAGCCCAAGGCTCAGCTGGAGTATCATCCACCCTCATGTTGCGCCACTTGGGACAATCGCTCGCATGGGGTCTACCCATTGCTTTAATCTGGGGAGTACTGGAAGCCTGCTGGTACTGGTGGTTCGGTGATGCCGAAGTCGTCGGCGGCTCTCGCTTGATTGCCTCGAGCGTTGTGCTTTACCTGATTCTGGGCCTCATGGCTGCCATTCCCTTGGGTCTCTTCTTGGGCCTCCTCCAAAGAATGGGGAAAGGCCCCAGGCCTTCCCAAGAACTTTATTGCGCACTTTGGATCTCCCTTCTCCCTGTAATGGGGGTTGGACTTTGGCTCAACCAAAACATGCTTGGAGGTTCCCTGGACACGACCTCACTCCTTGTGGATGCGGCTCTTTTTCTGCTGGGTTGGCCCTTCCTTTTCCTCATTTTACGTTCCGCTTTTGCTCGGGGATCTCGCTTCTCCAACCAGAGTGCTTCATTTGGATTCAGAATCACCGCAGCTCTTTTGGTTCTGGGTGCCTTGGGAATGCTTGGCCCCAATCCGACACAAGGCGCAGAGCCTCCTTCTCAAACTGCGCCACCGCAAGCTCCTAATATCCTTTTTATCCTGGTCGACACATTGCGAGCAGACCACCTTTCTTGCTACGGCTATGAACGCAGGACTTCTCCAAGACTGGACGAACTTTCCCGTAAAGGCGTGCTTTTTGAAGAGTGCATTTCCCAAGCACCTCATACAAAACCTTCAACTGCGAGTATTTTGACCTCGCTCTATCCACCGACTCATCGCGTGGAACATTTCACATCCAGTCTTCCACCTGAAGCTCAAACCCTTCATGAAATCCTACACAGCGCAGGATGGAGGACGGCTTTATTGTCGGCCAATACTTTCCTCTCTCCCACTTACGGTTTCGGTTCCGGCGTCGAACACTTCCAAGGCTCCATCGTAAACCCGGCCTTCCAACTTGCAGGCTCGGAAGTTTTCCACCGGTTGCGCCGCATCTTTGTAAAAGATCTTCATACTTGGCGCGCGCCTTGGGATTTTTTGCGAGCCCTTGTTTTTTGGCCTTTCATGCCTCAAGGCAATGACTATCAACATGGCATGACGGGCTACCAAATCAATCAGGAGTTTCTGTCCTGGCTGGACGAGGTCCAAGAGGACCCTTGGTTTGCATACTTACAGTTCATGGAGCCGCACGCGCCTTATGAACCTTCGCAAGAACATCAAATTTTCGACAACCCCCCAGCACCGGAGGGTGTTTGGTTTCCGGCCGGAAAAGAAACAATGTTCCTTCCTTTTGTGACAGGTCCTCAACCAGCGGAGGGGGAGTTAAATAAACTCCTCGCAAACTACGACGCCTGCATTCATGAAGTGGATTCCCAAATTGGTTCTCTCATCGACGAACTTGAGGAACGTGGTGAGCTGGAAAATACCTTAATTGTGGTGACCTCGGATCATGGAGAGGAGTTTTTCGACCACGGTGGCTGGGGCCACGGCCATTCTCTGCATCGCGAATTGGTTCATGTCCCCCTTATCCTCTCTTGGCCAAACCATCTCCCGGAGAATCGGCGCATCGATTCTCAAGTTCGAAGTGTGGACATTCTTCCTACTTTGTTAAACCTAGTTGAGCTCAGAAGCCCAGACCAAATCGGCGGCATCGCCCTTCCACTGGATAATGAAGACCAGCATCGAGAAGGATTCTCTGAAGTTCACTGGGGTGGCCATTGGGCTCGATCCATGCGTCACGCTTCGGGTACTTTTCTTCGCGCCGCCTTTCAAGGCGAGCACTCGAATCGATTTTTTCTTCCCTCGGATCGCATGGAGCAACACGAATCCGACCTTTCATCGCATGAAGCTGCAGAGCTCAGGGCGAGCTTAGAAGCCGCTCATACTCGCTGGTCGGCCGATGCCATGGAAGCATCCGAAGCCGCCGTTGATGATGCGACCAAGGAAGCTCTTGCGGGCTTGGGCTACTCCGATGAGGACGAAGAAGATGAATAAGCCCCTCCTCCTTATCTTCCTTAGCGTCTGCTACAACCCTGCCTTTGCTCAAGCTGGCGGACGACAAACCGGTCCGCCGCCCATCATTCGTCAAGACCCTATTAAACAGGTTCATCCCCCCCAACACGCACAGATGGATAAGAGTCGTTCGACCTCTTTGAAACCCGACCCCTTCTCCAATAACCGCCCTCTCTTGCTGGTTGACGGAGTCCCCATCATGTCAGGGGATATCAATGCAATGGTTGCTTATTACCGCAGCTTTCGAGATGGAAGCGTAGACATCCTCCTTCGGGACGCAGTTCAAGCCCTCGTCCCTCGAAGCGTGATGCGGGCCCACTTTGGAAGGAGCCTACCAGCAATGGAGAAGAGAATTAATGCTGCCTTGAAAAAAGTAATTGGCCTTGAGGATTGGACTCCTGTTGTCACAGAATTTTCGGATGACAATGAAGATGATTCCCCTAAAGACGGAGCCTATGTCTTCGGCCGTGAAGTTGCAGTTCAACCTTTCGATCGTTTCTCTCACACCCTACAAGAAGGCGCTCCTTCGAATCCATTTTTAACTGTATACGGATTTCATTTCTTGGAAGTCACCCAGTACGAACAAAAAACTGACCCAAAAGACAACAAAACCCATGTTCGCCATATCCTGGTCATGTTTCCTGAGCTTCAAGAAATGGAAAAAGCGGGCAAGGATATTCGCACCGAAATTAAACGGTTGGTTTCGGAATGCAAGATAAAGCTACTTGAGGATGGGCTCCATAACATTTTACCGCCCAAACTTCGCGGCAATATCATCAAGTCTTAGTCTTCAACTGGTTCGAGTCGAATCATGGGCACGCCGTTTTCTACGGGCTGCCCTTCTTCCACAGATATCTCACACACGCGACCACCTTGTTCGGTTACAACCTCGTTTTGCATCTTCATGGCCTCTAGAACGAGGAGGGCTTCGCCCGGTTGGAGAACATCCCCTACGGACACCTTGATGGCCACAACAAGTCCGGGCATTTGAGATTTAACTAACTCTGCCTTTCCGCCGACAGACGACGACAATTCGCTCGCCGCTCTCTCACGTTCATCCAGAACTTGGAAATGCCAACGACCACCTGCAATCCCGACATGCAAATCTGTCGGGTCGCTGTTTTGCTCAATACTTGCGGCGTAGGTCGCATGATTTAATCCGATGGTGTACTGACCAAGGCGGTCCACTGCCGAAATATCTGCCTCGTGGATTTTTCCATCCACTTGTATTTCGTATTTTCCGCCACCTAAGTCCCTCAAATTTAATTCAACTTGATAGCCATCTATTCCTTCAACAAAGTATTTCATCGAATTGCCCCTCCTCGCATTTGAGCCTGCCGCCCGAGAGCGACCCATGGCTTTTGGCTACTACCCTCGCTTTCGTTTGGCCGCATGGCCTGGCGCTTAGCTTCATGGTGGCGGTGGAGAGCAGCAATAATGGCCGCAGTTTCGCGATAAGAGTGGTCTGGCGAGCGCCCGTTTTCCATCATGCGCTCAAGAGTTCCAGTATCGTATTGACCCGACTGGAATTCTTTGGAAAGAATGGCCTCCAAGGCAACGCTTGCCGAAGTGGTCAGACCGCCCACATGGAGTTCCCGCAACATGCGTTCCATTCGGCGGATGGCATGCGCTCTTGTTGGCCCGGTCGAAATCAACTTCGCCAGCATTGAATCGTAGTACGGAGTCACCTCCATTCCTCGGTAAAGAGCTGAGTCTACTCGCACACCAGGTCCTCCCGGAAGACGAAGGTTGTTCACCTTTCCGATAGAAGGGAGGAAACCTTTTTCAGGGTCTTCGGCATTGAGACGAACCTCGATGGAATGCCCGCGAGGTTCTTCAAAACTATCAAAAGGTAAGGATTCGCCAGCGGCAGTCCGCAACATCCATTCAATGAGGTCGATGCCATATACCTCTTCAGTTATCCCATGCTCAACTTGGATGCGCGTGTTCATTTCTAAAAAGTAGAACTCGCCGTGCGACCACAAAAACTCAACAGTTCCCGCAGTGACATAATCCACAGCTTTCGCAGCAGCGACAGCTGCTTCCCCCATCCTTCGCCGCATTTCTAAGTCAATAACAGGGCATGGGGATTCTTCAATGAGTTTTTGGTGCCGCCTTTGGATAGAGCATTCTCGTTCTCCAACAAAAACAACTTTTCCGCTTTGATCTCCAAGAACTTGGATTTCAACGTGTCGAGGCTCTTCAACAAACTTCTCAACATACATGCGACCATCTCCAAATGCGGAGGTCGCCTCCCCGCTTGCAGTATTGAAGGCGGATTCCATTTCATCGGAAGTCCGAACAATCCGGATTCCCTTTCCGCCACCTCCAGCCGATGCCTTCAACATGACCGGATAGCCAATGTCTTCCGCAACTTCGGCAGCGTCGGTGGAATCCGCAGAGGGTTCAGTCGCACCAGGAACCACAGGGACCCCCGTGGCCACCATCGCTTGGCGGGAAGCCAACTTGTCTCCCATCACCTTCATTGCATGAGGGGAGGGACCCACAAAACAAATGCCCGCATCTATCACCGACTGGGCAAACTCACCATTCTCAGCAAGAAAACCAAACCCAGGATGAATCGCGTCGGCACCACACTTTTTTGCAATTTCCAAAATAGCTTCCCCGCGGAGATAAGACTCCGCAGGAGTTTTTCCACCTAAGGCATAGGCTTCATCGGAGTAGCGAACATGCAAAGCTTGCCGGTCTGGTTCCGAATACACCGCAACGGTCCGAATTCCCAATTCCCGGCAAGTACGCAGAATCCGAACAGCAATTTCTCCTCGGTTTGCGATGAGAAGCTTCGTGAAGGGAGGAGCTTCGCTCACGACTGATTAAAGCGGAATGGATCCATGCTTCTTAGGTGGATTAACATCTCGCTTAGTCCGCAAGAGTTCCATCGCCCGAATCAAGCGGGCCCGCGTTTCGGAAGGCTTAATAACATCATCCACGTAACCACGTTCCGCTGCAACGATGGGGTTGGCGAATCTTTCTTCATATTCCGCAATCTTTTCGGCTTCTTTCGCCGCCGAATCTTTAGCGGCCATGATTTCTTTGCGGAAAATAATTTTTGCCGCCCCTTCGGCGCCCATCACAGCAATTTGAGCGGTTGGCCAAGCTACGTTGTAATCTCCACGAATATGTTTAGACGACAAAACACAATAAGCGCCGCCGTAGGCCTTCCTAGTAATGACGGTTAGTTTGGGAACAGTCGCTTCACAGTAGGCGTAAAGGAGTTTTGCGCCATGTCGAATAATTCCCCCATGCTCCTGAGAAGTTCCAGGCATAAAGCCAGGGACATCTTCAAAGGTCAAAATAGGAATATTGAAAGCATCACAAAAGCGAATGAAGCGGGCGGCTTTCACGCTTGCGTCGATGTCAAGGACTCCGGCCAAAACAGCGGGTTGGTTGGCAACAATCCCAATACTCCTTCCGCCTAAGCGAGCTAAACCGCACACAATGTTTCGAGCAAATCCCTCTTGGACCTCCAGGAAGTCGCCGTCATCCACGATGACAAGAAGAGCTTTCTTAATGTCGTAAGGTTGGTCTGGAGACTCCGGAACCAACTCGTCCAATTCAGGAGCTTCTCTTTGTACGGGGTCATCCGAGTTCTTGAGAGGGAGGTCGTCGGCATTGTTCTGTGGAAGAAAAGAAAGCAGGCGGCGAATTCTCGCCATACACTCGGCATCATCTGCACAAGTGAAGTGGCTAACTCCAGAAACGGATTCATGCACAGTTGCGCCACCCAAATCTTCAGATGACACATCTTCATGTGTAACAGTTTTCACAACATCGGGACCTGTGATATGCATATAAGAACTGCCATCTACCATAAAAATGAAGTCGGTAAGGGCTGGTGAATAAACTGCTCCACCGGCACATGGTCCGAGGATGGCAGAGATTTGAGGCACGACACCGGAGGCAAGTGTGTTTCGTAAAAAAATGTCGGAGTAACCAGCAAGAGAAACCACCCCTTCCTGAATCCGTGCGCCACCAGAATCGTTGAGACCAATAATGGGAATGCCAAGCTTCATGGCCAAATCCATCAAACTGCAAATCTTCTGAGCATAAGCCTCGCTCAACGACCCACCGAACACCGTGAAATCCTGAGAATAGACAGCTACTGGGCGGCCAGCGATAGTCCCAGTTCCCGTAACAACCCCGTCCCCAGGAATCTTCTGGTCCGCCATTCCGAAATTTGAACAGCGATGGGTAACAAGCGCACCAATCTCCTCGAAACTACCTTGGTCCAACAACAAGTCCATGCGTTCACGTGCAGTTAAACGGCCTTTAGCGTGCTGGGCATCGATTCGCTTTTGCCCACCACCAAGAACGGCGGCTGCGCGCAACTCATCCAATCGGTCCACAATATCTTTAGTCATGCTTCTCCACCTTCAACAAATTCGGTGAGAACTCCGCCCACACTCTTTGGATGAACAAAGGCAATTCGAGTGCCGTGGGCGCCAGTCCTAGGTTCAGAGTCAATCATGCGCGCTCCGGCAGATTCTGTTTCCTGAATGGCCGTAGTGCAGTCTTCAACCGCAAGCGCCAAGTGATGCAAACCAGGGCCACATTTTTCCAGCCAGGCTTGGATGGGAGTCTCCGCACTCAGCGGGCAAACCAGCTCAATCCGAGTCTCACCGGCGTACATCATTTGTATTTCCACACCCTGATCTTCTACGACCTCCCGTGAGCCCTCGCGGAGCCCCAAGCGATCGCGCCATACTTGAATGGCCTCGTCGAGGTCTTCCACAACAACAGCGATGTGGTCAATTCCTTGAATTTTGTTCATGGTTGGGTCCGGAGAACAACTCCGAAGGAGAAGTATAGAAGTGCGAGGCTAGAGTACCGCCGCATGGATGCCCCCACCGTTCCCCCTTCTGAAGAGCTCTCCTTCCGCTGCACCGTCCAGACTCGATGGTCCGATGAAGACAAAGTTGGAGTCGTCAACAATGCCGTCTTCCTCAACCTCCTTGAAGAGGCTCGATTCCAATATTTTCAAGACTTGGGTCTATACGAAGAAAGGGTTGGCTTTGGTTTCCTCCTAGGACAAACCAATATCCGTTTCCTTTCGCCAGCTCATGGTCCTGCCGAACTCACCGTTGAAATGGGGACTACCCACATGGGAAATCGTTCCTTTCACCAGGCCTACCGAGTCTTTGATTCCTCCGGCACCCCTTTGGCCGAAGCAGAAGCCGCCATGGTTTGGTGGGACCCAAAAACGAAGTCCTCCACCAATGCACCCGAGGCCTTTCGCCGCGCCATGGCCCCAACTTCCTGACTCCTAGCCGCTTCTGTATCCTGCGCTAGAATCCCACTCCCACAAGCTCATGAAAAAACTCATTGAATGTGTTCCCAATTTCTCCGAGGGACGAGACCCCGCAGTTATTGAAGCTCTTGCGGCTGTGATTCGAGAAGCTGATGGCGTCAACTTGTTGGACGTGGACCCTGGCGCTGCAACCAACCGAACCGTTGTGACTTATGTTGGCGAACCTGAAAAAGTTCTGGATGCCGCAGTCGCCGTTGCAAAAAAATCTGCCGAGCTCATTGACATGTCCAAGCACAGCGGCGAGCACCCTCGCTTTGGTGCCATGGATGTTTGCCCCCTCGTTCCCGTTTCTGGTGTGAGCATGGAAGAAACTGTGGGATACGCCCGCGAACTTGGGCGTAGACTCGGCGAAGAAGTTGGCCTCACTATTTATTGCTACGAACACGCTGCCACTCGTCCCGAACGCAAGAATCTCGCAATCGTGCGGGCGGGTGAATATGAAGCTTTGCCTGAGAGATTGCAAGACCCAGAATGGGGACCGGATTTCGGGCCCACTAAATTCCAACCGCGTACTGGAGCAACTGCCGTGAGTGCGCGGGACTTTTTAGTTGCTTACAACATTAACCTCAACACAACTTCTTCCCGTCGAGCAAATGCAATTGCATTTGATGTTCGGGAAAAAGGCCGAATCAAGCGAGAACCGTGCCCACTAACTGGGGAGATTGTTCGAGATGAAAAGGGAAAACCCGTTTGGATTCCTGGAAGCCTAAAGGCGTGTAAAGGCATCGGGTGGTTCATCGAAGAATTTGGTATTTGCCAAGTTTCCATGAACCTAACAAACATTGCTGAGACTCCAGCCCACCTTGCTTTTGATGAAGTCTGCGCAAAAGCACAAGCCCGCGGCGTGCGGGTTACCGGCTCCGAACTAGTTGGATTGATTCCCCTTTCCGCTGTACTGGAAGCCGGCCGCCATTATCTTCGAAAGCAAAAACGCTCTACCGGCGTTTCCGATAATGAACTTATTAAAATTGCGGTGAAGTCGATGGGCTTGAATGAACTCAAACCTTTCGAACCCGACAAAGCTATTATTGAGTACGCCATCCAGGCCATGGGACAAGAAAAACGCCTCTGCGATTTATCTATTCGCGGGTTTACCGAAGAAACCGCGTCGGAATCCCCTGCCCCCGGTGGAGGCTCCGTTTCAGCGGCAATGGGTGCTTTTGGTGCTGCTCTGGGCTCAATGGTTGCCAATCTTTCTAGCCACAAACGGGGATGGGATGAGCGATGGGAAGAGTTTTCTGACTGGGCTGAAAAGGGGAAGGCCTTCCAGGACGAACTCCTGCACTTGATTGATGCAGACACGGACTCCTTCACTGCAGTCATGGAAGCCTGGCGCTTACCAGACGGTAGCGAGGCCGAGGAGAAAGCCAAGGACCTTGCCGTCCAAGCGGCCGTCCTTCACGCCATTGAAGTTCCTCTCCGAGTCATGGAAGTCGCCCACCAATCCATGGAAGTCGCTCGGGAGATGGCAAAGTCTGGCCTTCCGGCCTCCCTTTCGGATGCAGGCGTGGCCGCCCTCTGCGCTCGTTCTGCTGTTATGGGAGCCCACCTCAATGTCCGCATTAATGCTGGCGATTTGAAAGATGAAGCTAAACGTCAGGAACTACTTCAACGCGCTGCTGAACTTTCTGAGAAAACCGGCCGTTCTGAAACGGAAATCCTAAAGCTCGTGGACGCGAACCTGGAATGTTAAGACTTTCACCCTTCATCTTCACCCCCCTCGCCCTTCTGCTGGGCTGCAGTGGCTCCGAGCGCTCAGGCCCACCGAACATTATTTACATTCTGGCTGATGACCTCGGATACGGTGAGCTAGGGAGTTATGGCCAAGAAAAAATAAATACGCCACACCTAGACCGACTTGCCTCGGAGGGAATGCGATTCACAAACCACTACTCAGGGAGTGCGGTTTGCGCTCCGACTCGATGCATTCTTTTAACGGGAAAACATTCCGGCCACGCCGCCATCCGTGGAAATGATGAAATGAATGCTCGGGGTGATGTTTGGAACGACCCGTCGTTGGAAGGTCAGCGACCTCTTCCCGCCGAAGAAAAAACGATTGGAGAACTTCTTCAAGAACGAGGATACCAAACTGGTTTTGTTGGAAAGTGGGGTCTTGGGTGGACGCAATCTGAGGGCGACCCCAATGAACAGGGCTTTGATTTCTTTTTCGGATATACCTGCCAGAGAGAAGCTCACAATTACTACCCAACGCACCTTTGGAAAAACCAGAAACGTTTCCCTCTCAATAATTCCCCATTTCCTTCGCATCAAATTTTTCCTGAGGGCGAGGATGCCTCAAACTCCGATTCATACCAGCAATGGCAGCAAAAAGACTATGCCCCGGACTTCATGATTGAAGAAGCCCTTGGCTTTATCCGCGAGAAGAAGAAGGAGCCCTTTTGCCTGGTTTATGCGACTCCCATACCCCATCTCGCTCTCCAGGTTCCTGAAGACTCCCTTGCTCCCTATCCAGAAGAATGGGATCAAGACTCACCCTATTTAGGCACTGCTGGTTATTTGCCCAACTTTCGACCCCGGGCCGCTTACGCCGCAATGATTTCGCGAATGGACGAGAATGTGGGCAAAATCCTGGATGAACTTGAACGCAATGGGCTCGAGGAAAACACTATTGTTTTTTTCGGTTCGGATAACGGCCCTACTTGGGTTGGCGGCGTGGACCGCGAGTTTTTCCAATCCACTGCGGGGCTTCGGGGCCGCAAAGCTCAACTTTACGAGGGTGGAATTCGCGTTCCCTTCCTGGCACGCTGGCCAGGTAAGATTTCTGCTGGAAGCCAAAGCAATCACATTTCTGCGCAGTGGGACTTCCCTGCAACGGCACTGGCACTAGCCGGCTCAAATGAGAGCTTTCTTGAAGATGGGCTTTCCCTCCTTCCGACTTTACTAGGCAACCCAGAAGAACAAAAGCAACACGATTTCCTTTACTGGGAAACCGGCCGGAAATGGCAAGCCATCCGAATGGGCGACTGGAAAGCTCTTCGAATTAAACCAAACGCCCCTCTTCAATTATTCAACCTTGACTCCGACCCCAACGAAACCACTGACTTGGCCTCGCAAGAGCCTGGTCTGAGCGAAGAGCTCAATGGCCTCATGAAATCTGCCCGCACACCTTCCGTGCATTTCTCGCTGATTAAAAAACCCCAATAGGGGATTACTTTTTAGAAAACGAGTCCTTCAATGAAACAGATCGGTTGAATATAGGAACTCCTTTTTTGGAATCCATGTCCACGACAAAGTAGCCATTTCGTTCGAACTGAAATCGCTCCTCTGGCGCAGCATCTAACAATGAAGGTTCACAACGAGCTCGGACGCGCTCAAGTGACTCGGAATTAAGAACAGACATGAAGTCGTCTTCGCCATCCGGGTTTTCGACCGTGAAGAGTTCGTCATAGATGCGCACTTCGCATTCAATGGATTCCTTTGCAGGCACCCAATGGAGGATTCCCTTCACTTTGCGGTCTTTGGGCAACCCATGACGCGTTTCCGGATCGTGAGTGCAGCGAAGTTCCACGATGTTGCCATCTTGATCCTTGACCACCTCCTCACACTTGATGACATAGGCGTATCGAAGCTTGACCTCCTTTCCTGGAGTTAGTCGAAAGAACTTCTTTGGAGCGTCTTCCAAAAAGTCAGATTGTTCTATGTAGAACTCTCGGGAGAAAGGAATTTTTCGCTTGCCTAACTCTTCTCGACCCGCGTGATTGGGAAGCTCTATCTCCTCAGTTCTATCTTCTGGATAGTCGGTCAAAACAACTTTCAGGGGGCGGAGGACTGCCATCCGCCGCTCAGCAGAATGTTCCAAATCTTGTCGGAGACAATGCTGAAGCAAGCGCAAATCCATCGTTTGCGCAGTTTTGGTCACTCCAGCACGAGCAATAAAGTCTCGAATGGATGCAGGAGTGAAGCCACGACGGCGAAGGCCAGAGAGAGTTGGCATGCGCGGGTCATCCCAACCATCCACAACACTATCTTCTACAAGTCGGAGCAACTTTCGCTTCGACATAACCGTACCTGTTAAGTTCAATCGAGAGAATTCGATTTGACGAGGCTTATTCGGAACAGGGAGGTTTTCCACAAACCAATCGTAGAGAGGGCGGTGGTTCTCAAATTCCAAAGAACACAAAGAGTGCGTAATTCCCTCAATGGCATCCGATTGGCCATGGGCAAAATCATACATAGGATAAATGCACCATTCATTCCCTGTTCGCGGGTGTGCCTTTTTCAAAATCCGATAAAGGGCTGGGTCGCGTAAATTCAAGTTGGGCGAAGCCATATCGATTTTGGCGCGCAAAACACAGGTTCCTTCTTCTAATTCGCCGGCGCGCATTTGCTCAAACCGCTCAAGGTTCTCTTCCTGTGGACGGCCTCTAAATGGGCTGTTCCTTCCAGGCTCGGTCAAACTGCCACGGTTTGCGCGCATTTCTTCGGCAGACTGTTCATCTATATAAGCTTTGCCTTCACGAATGAGGTGAATCGCCCAATCATGCAAGGTGGAATAATAATCTGAAGTGTGGCGGACTTCGCCATCCCACTGAAAACCCAACCACTGAATATCCCGCTGAATAGCTTCGGCGTAATGCGCCTCCTCCTTTTCAGGGTTAGTGTCATCCATACGCAAGAAACACTTCCCCCCAAACTCTTCTGCAACCCCAAAAACTAAGCAAATCGCCTTGGCATGCCCAATGTGCAAATAACCGTTGGGCTCCGGAGGGAAGCGAGTGACCGGAGAAGCGTGCTTGCCGCTTTCTAGGTCTTTAGAAACGATTTCGCGAATGAAATCCAAGGGGGCTTCGGTTTCCGGCATAGCCTATTATGACTTTTCCCCGCACCGAGCTTGGTGTGCTCGCGAAAAACGCAGAACTGCTTGAAAAATCTCGGCAACGGCAACGGGGTCCATGTCTCGTTCATCTGCCATCTGACGACGACGCTGAAGGAGCTCTTGCTCACGGCCTGCATCCCGAATCCCACGACCCACATCTGCTTTAGCTTGAGCAGCGCGCAAAGACAAAACAGCTCGACGCGCAAGGAGATCCAAGAGTTCTTGGTCCAGTTGGTCAATCACCTCTCGCGCTTCCAAAAGCTGTCGAGGCGTGTCGGATGGTGAGGAGATCTTGAGAATCTCAGGGATGAGTGCTGGATCTTGCTCTCCCTCAGAAACAGGAAGAGACAAAGCTCGATCCACGCGAGCCAAGGCATCCAACAAAGTCCTTCGGGCCTCATCGGAATAGGGATTCTCCCTATGAAGAGCTGCAAAAAGGTGTCCAGCATCTCGTTGAACTGCTTCGACCACTCTGGCAATAGCACGAGCGCTTGGCGGGGCATTCGGAGACTCCAGATCTACCCCGGCTTCCATAAACCCTTTTGCGATGAAAAAGGTCAGCGCATGGGTTTGAGCCATTTCGCGGTCGTGCTCTTCGGGCTCCATCGAAACCGGAATGCCACCAACCGACTCATAAAGGGCAGAAACGCTAGCTACAGCATTCGGATGCGCTTCGGTTGGGCAGACCACTACACGGAGAGGTTCTCCCAAAGCCAAGGAAATTGGACCAAACAAAGGGTGAGTTGCCACCCAAGGTATTTCTTCACCAAAGATACGGCGCATCCAACGACTCGGTCCCGATTTCACAGAGCCGACATCTAAAACAATTTGCCCGGGTTTCAATAGCGGTCGAACATCCTGCATCACCTTTTCCATGCGAGGAACCGGGACAGCAATGACAACAAACTCCGAGCCATCCAGAGCTTCGGCCATACTGTCCGCGCGACGTCGCGGGGGCGGCGGAGCCCCTGAATCAAAAGCTCGGACCGTGGCACCGGTGGCAAGAAGTCGCTCACCAAAAGCGCTCCCAAAACGCCCATAACCGATAAAAGCCGCAGTGGTTCCCATGATTCGAATCAGCTTAAAACAAAGCCGGTGGGTGATAAAGAGGAAAAACCTTTTCCAAAGTTCCACAGATTTCGCCAATGGTGGCGTAGGCTTCGACCGCCTCCAAGACTGCAGGCCCTAAGGGAGTTTTGGTTTCCGCTAAGGCGGCTAAACGCTCTAAGGCTTCCTTGGCAAGTTGGTCCTCCCTGCCCTCTCGGCAAGCAGCTAGGCCAGCAAAAATCTCTTCTCGTGCGGAGGGATCCGGCCGGAAAATCGGAGCAGGTGTTTCATCGGGAAGTGTGAAATCATTCACACCCACTACGACTCGTTCGCCCGTCTCGACACACCGCTGGTGTCGCACCGCCTCGCGATGGATCTCTCGCTGAACAAAACCAGCATTGACGGCCCCCACCATGCCATCAAATTCTTCGTCCACTTTTGCGAGAAGAGCTAGAGCCTCGCTTTCAACATCATCCGTCATTTTTTCTACAAAAGGAGCGCCACCAAGAGGGTCGGCTACTGCGGCCACTCCGGATTCATGGGCAATGACTTGTTGTGTCCGCAAGGCGAGCAAGGCGGACTCTTCCGATGGAAGAGAAAGTGCTTCGTCGTAGCTGTTTGTGTGAAGAGACTGGGTACCGCCCAAGACGGCAGCGAGGGCTTGAATGGTCACTCTTGCCGAATTCACAAGAGGCTGTTGAGAAGTCAAGGTGGAGCCGCCCGTTTGGGTATGGAAGCGCAACATTTGAGCCCGCGCATCGTCAACACCGAAACGCTCTTTCACAATGCGAGCCCACATCCTTCGAGCAGCGCGGAACTTGGCAACTTCTTCAAAGAGTTCGTTGTGGCAGTTGAAGAAAAAGGACATCCGCCGAGCCGTTGCGGCTAAATTCAAACCGGCAGCTCGGGCCTCTTCAAGGTAAGCCACGCCATCCCCCAAGGTGAAGGCAATCTCTTGAACAGCTGTGCAGCCTGCTTCGCGCATATGGTAGCCCGATACGGAAATTGGGTT
>DLRM01000028.1 GCA_002500505.1 Planctomycetes bacterium UBA7888 | reverse complement strand
CCCAATAGGGCGATCTTGGAGAGGGGACCAAACCCAGGAGGTGACTCGGCCCACGCTCTCCCCTTCTTCGTCCTGGATTTCAGCCCCATGAAGGGGAGTGGTTCCCGAGTGAAAGCTCAAGTGGCAGAGTTGGCGCGGTGCCTCGCCATAGGTGTGAATTTTGGCAACCACCTCCTGCCCGGTGTAGCAGCCCTTAGTAAAGGACGCCCGATGCCACTCGTTGGTTTCGGGGAGAGTGGATTCCTCTCCGAAGTCCGTTCCCCACCTGGGAACCAAAGCCTCCACTCTTAAAATGTCTAGGGCAGCAAGCCCCGAAGGGACTCCGCCCTCCGCAACAAGTCTTTCGGCTTGTTCGAGGACGGATTCTCGATTCCCTATGAGCTCGAGGCAGCTTTCTCCGCGATCGGGGCGACGAAGTATCGTAAGTTCCGGAGTTGAAACGCAACTAGGAGACTCCTTCTTTGGAAGAGGCAGGCCTAGTCCCGCCACAGTAGTTTCCGCTTGGGGGCCAAGAACCAAAAGTCGGTTCGAGGGTGGCGACGACCAAGAGAGCTCTTCCCCAAAATGAGCCATCTCAAAAACCTGACGCACTGGGGCAAGCCGAGAGGCAGGAAGGTCAATGCCAATTACGTCCACCCCTCTGCCTTCCAGCCCAAAGAGTAGAAAATCGCTCACCCACTTCCCTTTTCCGTTGAGAAGAGCCGACCACTGGCCTCCGCCCGCAGATAGCTCGCGCACATCACTGCTCAACATCCGTTGAAGAAAGTCCGCAGTATCGGGACCACTCATTTCCATCCAGCCGCGGTCGCCTCCGTCAAACAAGGCAAGGCTTTCGCGGGCGGCGGCGTACTCTTTCCCTGCGCCAGAAACGCGCACCGGGAGTTGAACGCCGTCAGTTTCAACAAAGTCAGCCCCTTGGTTTTCAAACCATTCCGTAAGCCCAGTTTTCATGATGATTGAGATAGGACAAGAACCTTATCACTTGTCCATGGGATTTGGCGAACGGGAAGCCAGGTGCTGTTTTCAAATCCCGCCAACTGGAGTTCTGCTCGAATCCTTGCGGGCGGTGGATTAGAAGGGGACTTTTTTCGCAGACCTGCGCGATGGCGGAGAATTCGACCCCAAACTCGAAAGCTGTGTGAGTGATGCCAGCCTGTTACAACTCCAAGTCGCGCAACCCGGTGGAGTTCCCGGAGAAAAGCAAGGCGCAAATCTGAATCGCGCACTAAATGTAAAAAGCGAATGCAAACGACGGAGTCGAAAGACTGGTCTGGAAAGGGGAGTTTGGCCAAGTCTGCGCAAAGACTTCGTTGGCACTCAGTTTTTGATTTTCCGTGTTGAAGCATGGGGAGGGACAAGTCTGCGCCCGTCCATGCGTAGCCGTGTTTGGTCAATCGTTCGGCGAACCGAGCGGTTCCGCACGGGACATCCAAGACAGAGTGCACAGTTTCCCCGGTTTGTTCGGAAAGAGAAGCAAGTGCCTTGAGCAAAACGGCCCCTTTTCGTGCATCTCGGCGACGGCCATTCAACCCTGACCATCGCTGGTCATAGTCGCGAGCGACCTCCTCGGAACGGTAGGTCGTCAGCTTTTCGGGGCGGGGCACCATGAAACAGAATATCCTACTGCCATGCCTAGACCCTTGGTACCTCTCCCGCCGCGACCATCGGACGCGCACAAAGGATCCATGGGTCGCCTTGTTCTTGTTGCGGGTTCTTCGGGAATGGCTGGTGCCGCAGCTTTGGCGGCTGAGGCGAGTCTTCGTTCCGGGGTTGGGTATGCAGTGTTAATTTCCCCAGGTGCAATCGCTGCGGAGCTTACCGCCGCCATTCCAAGCGCTGTCCTGAAGCTGGGAGGGGGCCAGGATTGTGGCCACTTAGGGTTGGAGCATCAAAGTTTAGTCTTAAAAGAAGCTCAAGAGGCAGACGCCATCGCTCTTGGGCCTGGCTTGGGGCAAAGCGCTGACACTTTCACCTTGGTCCTTGAGGTTCTCGCCTCCTTTCCAACCCCTTGCGTTCTGGATGCCGATGGCCTCAACGCCCTCGCCTCTTCTCCCTTGGAGCTTTCAGGACGTTTCATTTTGACGCCTCACCCTGGTGAAGCGGCTCGCTTGCTGGGTTGGGAAAATGCAAAGGAGGTTCAAGCGAATCGAGAGGAGACGCTTTTAGCTTTAGTAGAAAAATATCAGGCGACGGTTTTGCTGAAAGGAGAGGGGAGCTTGGTGGCCGCCCCCGGAAAAGAGGTTTGGAAAAATGAAACGGGTAACCCTGGGATGGCTACTGCGGGAAGTGGCGATGTTCTCACCGGAATCTTGGGCGGACTTTTGACTCGAGGGATGGAAGTTTGGGAGGCCACCCGCCTTGCGGCCCACCTTCATGGCCTTGCAGGTGATTTTGCGGCCCAGGAGTTGGGTGAGGAATCCATCATTGCTTCGGATATCCTTCAATTTTTGCCTCAGGCCATAAAGGCCTACGGAGCAACGAGTTGATCCTCGCTTTCGCTCTTTGTCTGGCGGCACCACAAGAGCCAAGCCCTGATTTGATTTTCGAACCTCCAGCCGAATTATCGGAATGGGAAAGATTACTTCGTCGCTGTGAGAACGAAGAAGAGCTTGCTTGGGTTTCTTCTTCGGTCCTGATTCCCTTTTCCAGACTCGATTGCCCCGAAGAAAGACAAAGCGAGTCCGTTGAGCGAATTTTGACTTGGCTATTGTTAGAGGGTGAAGGGGGAGAAGACTCTGCTTTGCGTCACCGTTTGCGTGGATGGGTTTCTCCCGAAGGCTATCAACTTTGCGCGACGGTTCTTTTGGGTAATGGCGCTCCAGAAGAATCCGATATGCGTACGGCTTTGGAAATTATTTTGGATGGGCCTTGGTCCGAGACGCGTGATTTTCATCAGGCTTTGGCTCTCCAGCAAGCCTTGCCTAATACTGAGCGCTCTCGCCTACTCAGGAAATGGTTGGAGGCTGAAGGTCGCACCGCAGTTCTCGTTGCGGCCAACGCCCTTCTCTCGGAAGGAAACGAGCCGCTTCTCTTGAGCCTTCTCCAAGCTTGGGACAAAGTTTGGAAACCGAAAGATGTTTCTTTTCTCCTCGAAATGATTGAAGTAAGTTCGGATGGAGTTGATCAGAGTGCTCGGATGCTTTTAGCCCGCAAAACTCAGGATGTGGGCTTACGAAATCAGCTTTTCTTTGAGGCGCAGTCTCTTGAGGCGAATCGGCGCGATGCCATTACGGCTAATTTGGCTCTTCAAGGTCCACACTCCGAAATCGCAGCACGTCTCGCAGCTAACCTTCAATCCCCCGATGACAAGCAAAGGGATTACGCAGAAAGGTTCTTGCCTGGGTTCTTGAAGCCTGAAGAGCTTTGGAAGGAGTACGCCCTTCGATTGGACCCAAATGCGCATCCCCTTGCTCGAGCGCAACGCATGGTTTCTTTAGCGCGCATGCCTATTCAAGAAGCACGCACTATAGCCACAGAATGGCTTCTCGGTGGCGGTTGGCGTTCCACGGCCATGGCGCGAACGGTTGCCCGAGAACTCGCTAAGGATTCCAAAGTTGATTCCAAGCTATCCCAATTATTTTCCATCGAAGAACTTCCCATTGAGGTTGGGTTCCCCTTAGCGATTGCCCGGGCGGAGTTTTCACAACCTGCGCGCGAGTGGTTGAGGTCGATGTCCTGGGTTGGTGAAAGCGCGCGAGAACTTCAGGCGATTGAAACGTTGGCCAAGCTTTCGAAAGTTTCCGACCTCCCTTTCTTGCTTGATGTAGCCCGAGATTGGACTCTCGGTTCTGGAATGAGGGCCGCTGCGGTTTCAGGGATTGCCCGCCATCCTCTTGGTCGAGAAGAGCTTCAGAGTTGGCTCAATAAATCCTTGAACGATTTTGAATTATTAGACGCACTTGTCAGAGAACTCGCACTTTATGGAACAGCGGCTGAACGCAAACAGATTCGTTCTTTTGTCCAAGACTTTGAAAAAGAATCGAGCAGACCAGAGGCAACCGAAGATCAAATCGCTGAATCACTTTCCTTGCGTTTAAGTCTATGGCAGTCTCAAGAGGCACACCCTCTCCTAGAAGAGCAAGGAATCTTGGAATTGGAATTGGCCGACGAGATTCTTTCTGCAAAAAATTTATTCGAAACGGGTCTTCCCGATGTCCGCCGCTTGGCGGGGGAGTTTCCCCGCATCCATTTTTGTGCTCGAGCCCTAGGCGCAAACCTTCGCCGCTTTGGAGAGAAACTCTCAAGCTCCTTTCATGAAAGAATAGATGGCGCAGCCGTGGCTCCGATTTTGCACGCTCTGTCAGCTCTTCCTTCAGGTTCTGCTTGGGAAGTTGCATACGACCTGGCCAACCGCTCTTCGCTTGAAGCAAGTGTTCTAACCCGGTCCTTGGCAAGCTTGTGTTCGCAATCGTATCTGAAGTCCTCTTCGGCCTACCG
The DNA here is from genome assembly GCA_002500505.1 of Planctomycetes bacterium UBA7888. GTDB lineage: Bacteria > Planctomycetota > UBA1135 > UBA1135 > UBA1135 > UBA7888. The sequence goes on along the minus strand of DLRM01000028.1, from coordinate 70,908 downwards.
CGAAAGCTTGCGCAAACTTCTTTCTGCTCCTCAACACTTACGGGCTTACCCTTGGGACCTCAGTGCGGGCCTTCGTTCAGCAGACTCTATCGCTTGGGTTCTTCCTGCAGACCGCCTTCAGCGAGAATTGGCAATCGCTGAAATTCGCGAGGCGCCCTCAAAGAAAAAGTTGGAATTGAGTTCCCGTCTTCTTCTTGGATTCACGTCGCCTTCTCGCTTGCTTGTCGCCGCCCGCATTCTTCGCAAACACCCCTTTCGGGATTCTGTGGACCAGCGGCTTGCCAAGACTGTGGCGCTCAGGCTTTGCTATCGAGCTCTGGATTGGGCTCCGACCGACGCTCGACCTTACCTGGAGCTTGGTAATACCCATTTGAAACATGGTGAGCGCCGGCAAGCTTCTTTTGCTTTTGAAAACGCATTGCGACTTGCTCCCCCAGATTCTGACTGGTTTCATGAAGCCCAAGAAGGCCTCCAGGCTTCCACACCCTAAGATAGGCTGAAGTTGAACCGAATCACCCTGAAAACCGTTTCCCTGACATGATTCTTACCGCCTTCCTTCTCGCATTTCCCCAAGGCTTGGAAGAGCCATACTCTTCCACCACAGCTCAAGATGAGGTTGTAGCCGAGCTTGCCAAGCAGGGTGTTCACTTGAAACTCGAAAAGGGGCTTATGGAGTTGTCTGCTTCTGTTTGCCAAACTCAAGAGCCGCTGGAATACCTAATTGTGAAACAGCGAGGAAAGGACCATGAAGCCCTCTTTATTTTGGATGAAGGCTTGAGTGCGGCTGCCTTGAATACTGGAATGCTACTGCTCGGCGTATCAAAAGGGGAGAACGGGCGATTGGTTTCCAAGGACCCCATCCCGACGCGCGAGGAATATGAAGCAGGAGTTCCTCTTTACGATGTTGAGCATGCTTCGGGCGACGGCTTTTATATCTACGCTGGTTGGGAGCGGGAGCTACTTGCAGTCGACGGTGAAGAAAGTAAAAGAGAAAGGTTTTTCTTTCGCGCCGAGGATTTGGTGATTAATTCTCGACGAGGGGACACATACCGTCGGGGGAAGTTCGTTTATTTGGGCTCTCGATTTATTAAACCTCATCAAGATGCCAAAGAACTCTTTGCTGCAGATGCAGAGGGCAACTTGGTTAGTTTGGTTTACTTTGACCCAGCAAACCATTTGTTGACGGGTTCTGACCCGGAGGCCGACGATCAATATGTTTGGTACCCGAATAGTTGGCTTTTGCCCGCTATTGGAACACCTGTAAAACTTTGGTTGAGTCGAAAACCCTTATCTGAATGGCCCGGAGGATGAGCTTTAGTCCTCAAGCCTCCTTGCGTTGGCGAGCGCGTGGAAAGTTAGCAGGAACCCGCTTCTTTTCCTGGTCCCTTTGCGCCTTTTTCGGAGGGGGCGCAATTGCCTTCGCAGCCAAGAGTGAAGGCCTTGAGGTTCTTTGGCCATTTGTTTTTGGAGCAGGAGTTGCGGGTATTGCCTCTGCGCTTCGCTTCCCATATCGCTGTCCAACCAAAGAGATTCACCCAGAGCACGATTCCGATGGCCTGCTTCGCGCGGCGCTTTCCATCTCGGAAGACCACCCGTTTTCTAAGCGGATTCTTCAGGAGTCTTCAAAGCGGAGCATTCGTTTTCGGCCTGTATCAGACCTGCTCCCACTTTTCGCTCTTTTTTGCGGCATGGGATTTCTTTTTCTATGGGTCACTTCTGGAACCCCTGCAAGTGTCCCAAACTCAAACACGATGTCGGCGTCTCCTAAGGTTGCCGCTTCTGTTGATTCGGAAGAAAGCGCAGTGGGGGATTCAGTCGCCATGCGGAAAGAAGCTGAAATGGAAGAACTTCCTGAACCGGGGCCTGCGCTTGAAGTAGAAGGTTGGACCCACGTTTCGCCCCTTGAACCAGGTTTTGGCGAGGGGATACTGGGTGGCTTGAATTACGGTCTGCACCCTTCCGTAATAAAACGATTCGAACAACTTCGTCCCCAGTCCAACAAATGAGTCCAGACCCTCGAAAATTAGGTTTATTTTTAGTTGGCGCTCGCGGTGCCATCGCCACAACGGTCTTGCACGGATTGGAGGCCCTCCGCTCGGGAGTTTCCCCAATTGGAATGGTGACGGCCATTCCCGATTTCGATGCCGTTCCTTTTGCGCCTACGACTTCATTCCGTGTTCGTGGCTGGGATATTGCCGGCGATTGCCATCAAACTGCCTCTGAGCTAGTGCGTACGGGAGTGCTTTCCTCGGACATGGCCGATTTATGTGCCAACCTCCGCGATCGGCTTGAAATGTCCATTGCTCCGGGCATTGCTGAGGCCAAAGATTCTGACATTGTTCCTCCTGAAGTCCGAGACCGTTTGGCTATGACGCATAGCCAGCGCGTATCGGTGCTTCGTGAAGACATTCGGGCATGGATGGCCGAAGAGCCTTTTGCTGAGGCTGTTGTGGTTTACTTGGCAACAGCGGAACGGACAAGTGACGTTCCGGAGGAATGGCAGAATCCTGAAGCGGACCCCTTTGAATTGCTGGAGCAAAGCCCTGGGGATTTGTCACCGTCTATTTTGTATGGGTTGGCTGCAGTTGCAGAAGGCTTGCCGTTTGTAAACTTCACTCCCGCTCCTGGTCCTCAAGTCACAGCTCTTGCGGAATATGCAAAACGCCAAGGGGTTCCAGTTTTGGGGAATGACGGCAAGACAGGCGAGACTTTGCTGAAAACGGTTCTTGCTCCCATGTTTCGAGACCGTGGCCTGAATGTGATGGCTTGGGAAGGCTACAACATGTTGGGTAATCGCGATGGCGCCGCTTTAGCCGACCCTGAACGCCGAGAAGGGAAATTAAAAAACAAGGACAATGTCTTGGGTTCCATTTTGGGCCCGGGGCAAAGGCATACCGGGGTGAGTATTGATTTTGTTCCAAGCCTTCACGATTGGAAAACGGCCTGGGACTTCATTCATTTCGAGGGTTTCCTGGGTACTCAAATGAGTTTGCAATTCACTTGGCAGGGTTGTGATAGTGCGCTTGCTGCTCCCCTTGTGCTGGACTTGGCCCGAATTGCTTTGCTGGCAAAGTCGCGCGGGGAAGGGGGACCGCTTGGGGCGGCCTCTCCATTCTTTAAGGCGCCACTAGGAACTCGAGTTCATGACTTCCATCGGCAAATGGATACCTTCCGGCGCTGGGTTAGCGATTCGGAAAGACATCCACAAGGCTAATCTCCTGGCATGTCTCGCACCGACGAGTACGATTTTGATTTGCCGGAGCAGTTGATTGCGCGACACCCACTTCCGCGCCGGCAAGACTCCAAATTACTGGCCGTTCAGTGTTCAAAACAGAGTTTTAGCCATCGAGAGTTTTCCGACTTTGCCTCTCTTCTTGGAAGTGGAGACCTATTAGTCCTTAACGATACACGGGTGGTTCCTGCCCGCATTTTGGCAAAGAAGCCTACAGGCGGAAAAGTGGAGGGCCTCTGGCTTTCTACTGCGGAGAATGGGCAAGCCCACTTTTTAATTTCCGGAAGTCGGTTGCGGTCGGGGACGGAGCTACTTCTCCAGCCCAAGGATTTCCGCATCCGGTTGGTTGAAAAAACCGCACCCGGTCGTTGGCTTGTGGAAAAGGAAAGCGACCTGGATTGGTTCTCCTTCCTGAGGCAAGTTGGTTTGACCCCTCTTCCGCCCTATATCCGTAATCGTCGGCGTCAGGAGGGGGAGGAAGACGAGTCCGCTGAAGATCAGGCCCGCTACCAGAGCGTTTGGGCTGAAAAGGCTGGAGCAGTTGCTGCTCCAACGGCAAGTCTGCACTTCGGCCAAGGGCTCATAGATGATTTGAAGGCCAGCGGAGTGCATGTCGCCACTTTGACTCTGCATGTTGGGGAGGGCACTTTTTTGCCCGTTGAAACGGAGGAGATTGAGGAACACCCCATCCATGAAGAGTGGTACGAGATTCCATCGGATACCGTGAAGGCTCTTGAAGAGACGCGAGCGCAAGGCGGGAGAATCATCTCCGTAGGAACCACTGTTTGCCGCGCACTGGAGTCCTATGGACGAAGTGGAAAAGCAGTTGGACTGAGTCAACTTTTTATTCTCCCTGGCTTTTCTTTTCAGTGGGTGGACGCCCTTTTGACAAACTTCCACACCCCGCAATCCACGCTTTTGGCATTGGTGTCAGCCTTTGCAGAACATCGTGGCGCAAAGCCCGGACTTGAGTTTGTAAAGGCTGCCTACAAGGAAGCCATTCAGGAAAGTTACCGTTTTTATTCCTATGGCGACGCTTCTTTCTGGGAGTAGAATGATTCACATGAATCGCTTTCTTTGTATCCTAAACCCGATTTCGCTGGTCGTTCTATTCGCGTGCTCCGGACAAGAACAGGAACACCAAAACAGTGGACTCAATGACAAGTTCCTCTCCAAGGATTTGGATGTTACTCAGTGGGTAGAAAGGTTTGAAAAAGAGGGTCGTGAAATATTTGACCAACGCCAAGAAATTGTAGACGCTCTTGGTATCACAAAAAAAATGGTGGTGGCCGACATTGGAGCTGGAACGGGTCTTTTTGAGGCGCTTTTTGCCAAAAAAGTTGGGGAAAATGGAAAAGTCTTAGCGGTGGATATTGCCCAGGGATTTTTGGAAAGAATTCAAGGAATGGGATTGGGGAATGTGGAGACGGTGCTTTGCGACGAGCATTCCACGGGGCTTTCCAAAGACACGGTTGATTTGATGTTTGTCTGCGACACCTACCATCACTTCGGCTTTCCAGAAGACACCCTCGCATCCATGAATTCTGCCCTGAAGTCTGGAGGCCGTTTGTTTATTGTTGACTTCCATCGGATTGAAGGAGAGTCCAGTGACTGGATTATGGAACACGTTCGCGCCGACGAGGCCACATTCACTAAGGAAATCGAAGCCGCTGGTTTCCGTCTTGCAGGAAAGCATGACATCCTCAAGGAAAACTACATCCTTGAGTTTGTGGCGCCTTAAAGGTTTGCGCCGGCTCGCTCCATCTCATCGAGAATGAAGCGCAAATCTTCGACTGTGAGGTCGGGGTGAGTGAGAACAAGTCGAAGTGTGGCAAGACCATCCAAGCTGGCGTAGTTCAACATTATGCGGCCTTCGTGTTTGAGTCTTTCCCGCAAAGTGATGTTCGCCCGCTCCAGTTTTTCGTTCCAAGCTTCGTCACGCTCTTGTTCCCGTAAACTCGGGGGTAGAAAACGAAAGAGGAGAGTACATCCTTCAGGCTCGCGGACCAGTTCAAAGGAATCCCGAAGCTTAAGGAGGTCGCGGCCTGAGGCGGTTAAATCAAAGGCCCGCTCAACTCTTCGGCGATACCCTTCGTCCCCGTGGGACTGCCATGAGAGCCAAAGTTTGAGAACATCAACCCGGCGGCCACATTGAATAGTCATGTCTCCGCGGTCGCAATAGGCTTCGGCGGTGTCATGGAACAAGTAATCGGCATCTAGGGCATTGGTTGCCTTGAGCTGACCCTTCTCCGGAAGCAAGAGAGCCGAACAGGAGAGAGGGACCCCCATCGTTTTGTGAGGGTTCCATGAAAGGGAGTTTGTGCGCTCAACCCCATCCATAAGGTTTCGGTGTTTTTTCGAGAAGAGGACCGACCCGCCAAAGGCGGCATCGGCGTGAAGCCATAGTTTGTGTTCTTCACACAAGTCGGCTAACTCTTCAAGAGGGTCGAAAGCACCGGGCATCGTTGTGCCACAAGTGGCAGAAACCATGAATGGCTTGAAGCCATCTGCTAGAGCTTTTTGAATCATGCTCGCTAAGGCATCAGGTCGCATTCGGCCAATGGAGTCAACCGGCACTTTCCTTGCTGCGTCGATGCCAATTCCCGCAACACTGGCCGCTCGCGGTACAGAGTAATGTGCCTCTTCAGAGCAAAAGAGGACCGGGCGATCTTCGGCGAGGAGCCCGCGCTGTTTGGCATGGGGGAATGCGGCATTTCGAGCTGCAAGGACGGCCATCAAATTCGAAATAGAACCACCCGGGTTAAAAATGCCTTCGCAGTCCTCCCAGCCAGCCATCTTTCCCATTTTTCGAACCAGTTCTTCTTCCAGCAATGTAAAAACAGGCGCCACTTCATAGGTGTACATGGACGCATTTGCGAGGGAAGCGATCCACTCGCCGAGTAAGGCGGCAGGGTCAGACCCCGTGTAAAGTTGGTTCAGAAAGTAGGGATGGCCCGTCCGCACGCTTCGCTTGAGAAAGCTCTGAGCATCGGTGAAGGCGGCTTCCAAACCTCGCCCCTCTTTGGGAAGTTTGAGGCCCAATTTTTCACGAAGTTTTCCGGGGGGAAGCCAATCCACGACGAGTCGGTCGCGGTTTTTATTCTCACTCAAATAGTCACTTGCCAGCCTAGCTGCGCGAGCAAGAATGCTGTCGATACTTGGTTTGGTAGTTAGCACAGAATCAGCCATCAGAGGTCGAGGATGCCTCCTCGGGCCGGACAGCATACTCCGTTTCTTCGAATGGCGGCGAGGGAAGGGTGAGGGCTACCCCAAGAGGAATGAGGAGAAGGCCAGCGCCCCATTCGCAAGGTGCGGCCGAGCCCAATTTCCAATAAAGAGCCGCTCCCATGACGGGACCAAGTGCCCGGCTTAGAGAGCCCATTGAGCGAAAAGTTCCAAGGGCAAGTCCTTGGCGATCCGAAGGGGCGTACCGCGAAATCAGAGCAGACAAGCAAGGCATAACCAAGGCGGAGCCCACAGCCATAAAACCAAGAGCAAGGTAAAGTCCTGAACTTGATTGGGCGCCGGCGAGCAAAATAAAACCAGGTGCGGTGATACAGAGTCCAGTGAATGCCAGGCGCCGTTCGCCAAAACGCGGGGCGAGGCGTCTGACAAATCCTCCTTGAACCAAGGCAATGATGAGTCCAATGTAAACAAAGACCCAAGCCAGGTCGATTTCAGAGTATTGAAGTCGTTCGACTGCCAAAAAAGTGAGCGTAAATTCCACAGCGGCAAAGGCCGTCAGGTAACTCAAGTAAAGAAAATTTGTGCGCCGGATTCCCGGGAAGGAAAGTGAGCGTAGGCGAACGATTGGGTTAAAGGAGCGTAGGCTTGGGCAAGTCGCACGAGCCCCTTTAGGAAAAGTTTCAGGGAATCGCTTCCAAACCCAAAGGAAGTTGAGGATAGCCAAAACGGCAGAAAGAAGGGCGGGGGCGGAAAAGGGATTCAGTGCAAATGCTTGGGCTGTTTGGATTGAGTTCGCACCCGGCAAAGAGATGCTCATGGAGAATCCACCGATGGCGGGCCCCAAAATGAAACCCAAGCCGATGGCCATGCCCACAATGCCCATTCCCTTGGCTCGATCTTGTGCGGTTGTTGTGTCCGCCACAGCCGCAGAAGCCGTCGATATATTTCCGGCCATAATTCCACCAAGAATTCGGGCAGCAATCAGGACGACAAAGGTGCCCGCCCACATCCAAAGGAAATAGGAAGCAACCGTGCCCAGGAGAGTGAAGAGTAGAGTGGGTCGGCGCCCAACTCGGTCGGAAAGACCACCCCAGACTGTCGAAAAGATGAATTGCAAGAGCCCGTAGAGAGAGCCGAGAAGACCTCCGAATAGGGTCGTGACAGCGTTGCTGTCCGAACCCGCAAATCCGGATAACCATTGCGCAAGTCTTCCTACAGCACTTCCGGAACCTTCCAAACTCACATAGTGATCCAGCATCCCAGGGAATAGTGGAAATATGATGGAGAAGCCCACAATATCAAGGAAGACTGTTAAGAAAACAATTCCAAGGACAGAGCTTTTATTGGAGGGCATCTGGGTAGTGTAAGCTTTTAAGACGGTGATTCTTTAGGCTCTTTTTAAAGTCCTTTGCAAGGTTTATGACTCGGAAATGGGAATCGGTATTGCAGAGATGGATTTTGTCTATGGCGTTTCTCTCAACGAAGAGACCCACCATGGTCGTCAGATATGACGATCGACGAAGCCAAACATCGGTTGGGTCGAAGTTAGAGCACCGTTAGACTTTTCAGTCATGCTTCAACGCCTTCTTTGGATTGCCGCCGCTGGTGCCCTCGGATCGATTTGTCGCTACTTCGTTTCCGGATTAGGAACGAGGTGGCACGTGAGTGGATTTCCTGTTGGAACACTTGCCGTAAATGCGATCGGCTGTCTTCTGTTTGGGGCCGTTTGGGCAATGGCCGAACATCGGAACCTTCTAACTTCGGAAGTGCGTGTAGTGGTTTTGGTTGGATTCCTTGGTGCATTTACGACTTTTTCAACATTTGGTTTTGAAACTGCGCAAATGATTCGTGAATCTCAACATGGCCTAGCCGTGCTCAATGTTTTCGCCCAAAATGGAGTTGGTATTGCTTGTGTTTTTTTGGGCGAAGCCGTGTTCCTTCGGTTCGTCGGAGAGTAAAGCCTTATCCTTTCGAAGCTTTGGTGCGGCTTCGATAATCAGCCAATGCCTTTGGAGCTTTTCCGATAAATTTTAAAAATTGCGAGTTTGAAATCCCCAAAGCTACGGCTGCGCGCTTGTGATCATCTCCATACCAAGCGAGGGTGTCGAGGGCTTCGGCAAGCAAGGTAGGAAAGTCATGGTGCTCAGAGTTGCAGGCGATTTTGGAAGCTCGCACTCTCTCCGACCAGAGTTCGCTTGCCTGAAAACTCGCCGGGGCCGGAGGCTCTATCTCCTGATGTTCAATCCGAAAGTTCAGAGCGAGGTTGAGCCTTAGCCTGAAAAGTGCCATTCGCCGATTGTCTTTGGATTGCCTCCTTTCACCAGCAGCGCCTCGGATGCCGGTGGGCTTATGGGTGAGGCGAATTTCAGTCGCAACCCGATTGCGATGCTGACCGCCCGGCCCAGACCCTCGTGTTTGCTCTACTTGGACATCCCTAAGCAATTCTTCTTCGGGAAGACCCGAAGGATGCGGAGGAGGTGCGGGAATTAGTAGGACCCCTCCTCGGGAAAGACTTGAACAGGCATCTTGTTTTGAATCCTACCCGAGTGGACTTCCATTACATTTATTTTGGCAAGAAGTCCGTTTTTGGAGTCATTAATTTCGGTAACAAATCCCGAGGCATGGAAGTTCCCTTTTCCTCGGATGGCGGCGTTGTCTCCGACAGCAACAAGGTATCTCTTCTGAAAGGGAAGGAGGACGAAGAGGCTACTATCGGAACGAAGCTTTAGGAATTCACTCTGAGCAGGAATCACACTTCCCACCTTTGCGTCGAACTGAGTGACTTCGCCAGCCCATGGGGAGACAAAGGGGATGTTCTCAAAATCTGCATGGTGCTTCACCTGAGTTTTGGTGTCTTCGATTTCCGACTCCAATCTGTTCAGGGACATGTCCGACTCAAGTGTCCGTTCGCTCTCGTTGCGGCGAATCGTTTCTGTCAGGGATTCCATGCTCAAAGCCGACGCAATCTCTTGTCTTGCAGATTTTTGAAGGTTCTCTTTGTCGGAAGCAAGGGTTCGCATTCTTTTATGGAGAGCGGCAAGTGGAGTCTCATAGGCAAGGCGCATATTGGGGTCTTCCGAAATTCGTTCCTCGTAAAGAGTGACCCATTCTTGGCACGTTTCAACTTGGTCGTCGAGCCAGGTGATTCGCTCAGCCACTTTTGCTGCGGCATCGCGGTGTTGCGTGGCAAGCAAAGTGGCTTCGGTTGCTGTAGAACCTCGAGAGTCATCCGCAGAACGAGTGGAATCGGTTGCGCGCACCTGCCGCCGCTCAAATTCTTGTTCCAACATAGCAAGTTTAACCCGAAGGGCCTCTGCTTTTGCGGCATGCTGAAGGTCGGCCAGGATGGCGATGAGGGTGCCCTTTTCAACAAGATCACCCTCTTCGACGAGCAATTTGCGAACGACGCCGGTTTGGGGAATCCGTACGGAGGATTCCGCCATGAAAAGCTGGCCCTCTAGTGGCGTAAGGTTGGCCTCTACTCCTCGATTGCCGCCGAGGACAAGTTCAGTTGCTGAATTATGAACATTGAATTCCCCAGCACTTGCCTCGAGGGGTTCCTCTGTGTCTCCACGTAACATGAGGCCCGCGGCAATCAAAACAATAGCGGCCAAAACAGAACCACCAAACTTGATTTCTCGAGGGTGTCGATTGACTAAGGCAAAGAGGCCTTGAGCTGTAGCCTTGTTGAAGGCCAGTCGCAAGGCGGTAGGGGATTCTTCACAGCAATTCTGAACCAGTTCAGATTGGCCGACTGGAATCGCCCGAAGGTTAGGCCAGGTGCTTCGAATTGTCTGAAGAGATTCCAAGCCAGTGGTCGGATCTTCAAGCGAAACAAAAATAACTCCACAGATGTTTTCGGGTGTCGGGTCTTCATCGCCGATGCTCCAAACATCCTTCTCCGGATTGTTGAGTTCCCTCGCGGGCTTGAGACCGAGAGCATGAGCGATGACTTCCGCGAAACGACTGTCCTCAGCTGGCCAGGCCCAAACAGAGACTCCCTTCGGCGAAACGGAACGTTTGCCGAGGTCCAGGTAAGTTTGAGGGGAGTCGAGCATGGAGCATTAAATTCTACCCCATAAGAAGAAGAAACGGGCAAGAAAGGCGAGCTGAAATTGGTTGCCAACAAGAAAGAAAGACTCGCCGCGGGGGGCGACGAGCCTTTCCATTTCCATGCCTGAAAACTATGTTCCTTTACTGAATTAGGGGGTTAGCTGGCATATCCGACCATCACCATGTAATGGCAGGCGCTACCGGCCAGCACGAAAAAATGAAGCAGTTCGTGGTGGCCCAAAATACCAGGGAGAATATTAGGACGCCGGAAGGCGTAGAAAAGGGAGCCGGCGAGGTAGAATTTTCCTCCGAGAGCTAGCCAGTAAGCGCCTTGGGCAGGAATTTCTGCCAGGAAAGGGTATGCAACGAAGTAGGAAGCCACCACGACGATTTGGAATGCGATCGTGGAAGCCCAGCGAGGGGCGTCGAGCCAGAATAATTTGAGGCAAATACCCGCGAGGGCGATTGCCCAAACGAAGAAAACCGCTGCCATCCCTGCCGCATGGTCATTTGCCAGAACGCAAATAGGGGTGAAAACTCCGGCAATGAAAAGGAAGATTGCCACATGGTCGAGGCGGGTGAGCTGCCGCATTTTCCAGCGCGAGAGGCGGAGGCCGTGTAGGGCAGTGCTCATTGCGTACTGAATCATCATGGTCACCATGTAAATGGTGAAGGCGAAGATTTTGCGAGGGTCGCCATCGGAGAGCTCAAGGAGCCAAGCCAGGCCGATGGCGGCGAGGAGGAATCCGGCCGCGTGACTGAGGGTGTTGATAGGTTCTTGTAGGTCCCGGAGAGGAGCCGGAATCGCCCGAGATATTAGGCCAAAAGTATTGTTTTTCTGTTCAGTCACGATGCAATTGAAATCTACCCTAGGAATCCGGAATCGGCAGAAAAACCTTGGAAAAGTATTTGTAGAGGACCCCTTTTGGAGGGCTGTCGCTATCCTTTTGCCATGGAACAAAAGGTCTGGCACAAGTCTTACGATCCTGGGGTCCCCGCTGAGGTGGATTTCCAGGACATTTCCCTTATCGATTACCTGGATAGCGCCACTGAGAAGTTTGGCGACCGACCGGCAGTTAAGTTCATGAACTGCTGCTTGAACTATTCCCAACTGAAGGACCAGGTGGACCGCCTGGCGACTGCGCTGGCAGGGATGGGCGTCCAGAAGGGGACAAGTGTCGCCGTGCATTTGCCTAACGTTCCCCAAACAGTGATTTCCTTTTATGCGATTCAGCGATTGGGCGCCAAAGCGGTCATGACCAACCCCCTATATGTCCCACCCGAAATTGAGCATCAATGGAATGATGCCTCAGTAGAGTTGGCGATTACGGCTGACTTCTTATGGGACCGTCACTTGAAAGGAATGCGAGATAAATTGCCGGTGAAGAATTACATCGTTACGAGCATTCCAGATTACCTGAAGTTTCCTTTGAATCTCTTGGCTCCATTGAAATTGAAGAAGATGGACCCACCATCATGGGCGAAAGTTGCACCTGAAGCAGGCGTGCACTTTTTTAAGAAAGTGATTGCTGAATCCGAGCCGAATCCACCCCAAGTGAAGTGTTCAATGGATGATGTTGCCGCCTTGCAATACACGGGGGGGACGACCGGAGTCAGTAAAGGTGCTCAGCTTACTCAACGAAATATTTCTTTTAATGTTCAGCAAGTTCGTCCTTGGTTTACCGGTGTTCAAGAAGGTGAAGAAGTCTTGCTTTCTTGTTTGCCATACTTTCACATCTTTGGGCTGACCGTTTGCATGAACTGGCCCATCTCGGCGGGCGCGTGCATGGTTCTGATGCCAAACCCACGAGATATCCCCATGATGGTGAAAAATATTACTAAACACAAAGTTACCTTGTTCCCTGCTTTGCCGGCATTGTTTAATGCGATTAACCAATACCAGGGTATTGAAGACCAAGATTTGTCTTCTGTGAAGTACTGCTTCTCAGGATCTGCTCCGCTCCCCGAAGATGTTCAGCGCCGTTTTGAAAGCCTAACGGGCGCAATCATTGTGGAAGGTTTTGGTTTAACGGAGACTTCGCCTGTTCTAACGGTGAACCCTCTTCAGGGGAATCGAAAAATTGGCCACATTGGAATTCCGGTTCCGAGCACCGAAGTCAAAATTGTTGATCCTGAAGATGGCTTGACTGAAATGCCAGTTGGGGCCGAAGGCGAATTAATCGCTCGCGGTCCGCAAGTCATGATGGGTTACTTGAATATGCCGGATGAAACGGCACATATGATTAGGAATAACTGGATTTACACCGGCGATCTTGCAGTAGTAGATGAGGACGGATATTTTCGGATTTGCGGCCGCAAGAAGGACATGATTATTGCCGGTGGCTACAACATTTATCCGGATGAAATTGACCGAGCCCTGACAGATCACCCAGCTATTTCGGAAGCATGCACGATTGGTGTTCCTGATGAAAGTCGAGGTGAAACTGTGAAGTCTTTTGTTGTCTTTGAGGAAGGGAAATCTGCAAGTGAAGACGAATTGGATCAGTGGTGTCGCGACCGACTTGCCGCTTATAAAATTCCAAAAGGCTGGGAGTTCCGAGATGAATTGCCAAAGTCTTCCATGATGAAGCTGTTGCGGAAGGACCTTCGCGCGGAAGAAGAAGCGAAGATGCAAGGTGGATCCTGAGTCGCAACCAATTGCCGTCCAAGCTGAGCCCGTAGGCAAGGGTGCAGCAATTTTGAAAGCAGCTGTGGCTGTTTTCAGTTTGCGTGGCTATCACGCTTCGACTGTTGCGGATGTTGCAAAAGAGGCTGGCGTCGCAACTGGCACCATTTACAATTATTTTGAGCGCAAAGAAGATCTATTAATTGAATTATTTCATCGGTACTCGGAGCGGTACTTGGTTTTGCAAACGGCTGGACTGGATTCTGAAAAACCTGGTCAAGAACAGTTGAGTGGATTTGTTCGTCGCCACTTTGAAGTCTTTGGGGAAGAACGCGGTGTTGCCCGTGTTTTTCATGTTCACTGGCGGGAGGTTCAACCCTTGATACGACAAGGGATTCTTCCCTCGTTGCGTTCCTTCTTCGCAGCGATGGATCGTGTGGTGGAGGAGGGAATTCAAGCGGGCGAGTTTGATCCAGATTTGAGCCCTCGCCTTGCGCGCCAGCTGATTTCTGGTGCCTTAGATGAGGTCGTAATTTCGTGGGCACTTTCTGAAAACAACCGTGCTCTAGTCGACTCTGCCGCCCCTCTTTCTCGAATGCTTGAGAAGGCGTTGCGATCCTGAATACTCGTTCATTTTTCTAGGGGCAAGGCTAAACTTTGTGCATGAGCCTTCAACTCCCTGACCTTTCTGGCAAGACCGCCATCGTTACTGGTGCCTCCCGTGGAATCGGCAAGGCCTTAGCCATCGCCTTAGCAAAGCAGGGCTGCGCAGTTGTGTGCGCTGCCAAGTCTGAAACAGAAAGGGAAAACCTTCCCGGCACGATTCATATGACCGCTACTGAAATCACCGAGGCGGGGGGCCGCGCCCTAGCCTTTCGGTGCAATGTCCGCGATGCCGAAGAGGTGGAGGCTATGGTTGCAAAGACCATCGAGGAGTTTGGCAGCCTCGACATCGTAGTGAATAACGCTGGTGCTCTTTGGTGGCAGGGAGTCAAAGATACCCCTCTTCGCCGCTTCGATCTGTTGCTCGATGTGAATTTACGAGGACCATTTCATTTAGCCCATCTCGCCTCCAACATCATGTCCAAACAAGGGACTGGGGGGCACATTGTGAATCTTGCCCCGCCTGTCGATTTACGCATGTTGCCAGGGAAGACGCCCTATCTCATTACTAAGTTTGGAATGACCATGCTTACCAATGGGATGGCAGGAGAACTTGCTCGCGATGATATAGCCGCTTTTAATCTCTGGCCGGCAACAGCGATTGAATCCCAGGCAACAATCAACCACCAATTGGGAACGCGAGAAAATTGGCGCTCTCCAGATATTCTTTCCGATGCGCTGATTGCGGCAATTGGAAAACCCATCGCTGAAGTCAGTGGTCGCGACTTGATTGATGAGGATTGGCTCGAGGAATGCGGTGTTGAAGACTGCAGTATTTACAACTGTGTCGAAGGTGGGACTCCCTTGTACATTCATGGCCCCAAAGCCTTGATGCAGTGGAAGGACAAGACTGGAACAGTTGGGAAATAAAGGGCCAAACCAACCTTTATCCCAGGATTCAGAAGTGTTGCCCGATTTGGCTTGTTATAAGTAGTATTTCCTTGCCCTAGTCGTGGAGGAGAAGGCTAAGCTGTAGGCATGATTCATGCTCGTTTCATTGCCCTACTTTCTGTCCTTTCTTTTGCAGCAATATTGCCGGCCCAGGAGGCTTCTGGAGGAACCACGCCTTCTTTAGTGAACACACAGTCCCCCGAATTGGACTTGCGAGAAGACTTTACCCTTTGTGCAGCCTGGAAGGGACAGGCAACTCGAATCCAGGCAGCGAGCACGCTGGTTTTATCGAAGGAGCGCACCCCTGAGCAAAACAAGTTGATGGGAGCAGTTCAGATTGCGAGCAAATCACTGTCTACTTTAGTGAACTTGCCTGCCTCGAAACGCCCAGAAGATTTTGAAGAGCAATTGGTCGCTTTACGAAAAGAGAGGCAAGAGAATGAACGAGCACTGAACCGCTCTCTTGGGCTAGATGCCATTATGGCGACCCCTAATTTTGAAACCCTTATTGCTGCCATCCCTGAGGGGGCAGCCATGGTGGACTACTACGTCAATGACCATTTGTTTGCTTGGACCGCAAACACTGAAGGCGAAATCCGGCTCCACTATTTAGGCGAGGCGGATGAGGTGAAAGAAATGTCTGAGGCGTTTTTGTCAGACCTGATTTCCCGTCGAGGCGCAGAAGGACTTTCGATGGAGGATGCTCCCGATTTTAATGCGAAGCTATACGAAAAAATTTGGAAGCCGCTTAAAGAAGATTTAACTGGAAGAGAACAAATTCTACTTTGTCCTGACGGTTTTCTAGGAAAGCTCCCTTTTGCCGTTTTGCAAGACGAAGAAGGGACATATCTTCTTGAACGCCACGATTTTATTTACCTGGAAGACCCGACCGCTCACGTGAAGTGGCCCAAAGAAGTGACAGTTTCTGATGGAAGTCTTCTTGCAGTTGGGAATGTGGATTACGGGAAGAAACCACGTGCACTGGAATCGACCAAGGAGCAAGATTATCTTGCGATGGCAAGAAATATAGACTTGCGCGCTGCGATGGATACAGCATGGATTCCTTTGGAGGCAACTAAGGTCGAGGCGCGCGTGATAGCTGGAATGCATGCGTTTACCTCGGGTGAGGATGTGCCGCGTGGAATACTTAGTGAGGAACGTGCCACTGAAACGAGACTTAAAGAAGAGTTGCCAAGATACAACTTTATCCATATCGCAACGCATGGCTTCTTTAACCCTCCTGAATTGGATAATCAGCTCCCAGGCCTCTCTGCTGGCTTAGTGTGCGCTAATGCAAACGAAGAGCAGGAAGAAGGTCAGGATGATGGTCTGCTGACTGCTGAAGAAGTCTCTTACCTCGATCTTCATGATTGCTATATGGTCGTTTTGTCCGCCTGTGAGACTGCTTTGGGAAGTGTTCAAGCTGGCGAAGGACTCCAGAGCCTCCGCCGTGCTTTTACAATTGCTGGCGCTGATTCTGTCATTTCGAGTATGTGGAAGGTCGGAGATGAAAGCACTGCTGAGTTAATGAAGTCGTTTTATGAAAACATGTGGGTCAAAAAGCAGGGTCGCAGTGAAGCTTTGCGGAATGCTCAATTGAGCATGCTGAACCATTGGCGAGACAATGGGACGGATGGATGGCCTAGTACCTGGGGCGCATTCGTGCTTGCTGGTGAATGGCGCTAAGCGCTTCCCCCTACTATTAAGAATCGGGCAGGTGGCTTAGGAACACCTTACGGATTTCGGTGATATGCTCATCGAGTGATTCAGTAGACCAGCTTTTTGTTTGAATCGGACTGAGAAATTTTGCGGTGACTTTTCCAGGTCGCGCAAGCCAAGACCCGTTTGGGACGATATCGGTTACTCCGCAAAAGATACACGGCACAATGGGGGCGCCCACGGCAACTGCCAAGTGGAAAGGGCCTTTTTTGAAAGGCAGGACTCGCCCGTTTTTAGAACGCGTACCCTCAGGAGCAATCCAAATGCTCTGCCCTTTTTTGTGAGCGCATTCGGCAGCTCTCTCAAGAGACTTCATTGCATTTTCACGATTCCTGCGGTCAATTGGAATCATTTGAAGTTGCCGCAAGGTTCTTCCCAAAAAGGGAATCTTGTCAAATTCGTTTTTGTATAGAACGACAGCATTGCCCGGCCAACTCGCAGACCACAATCCCAGATCTAGAACACTGACATGGTTTGGCATGTAAAGAGCGGTTCCAGAAACAAGATTTTCTTTACCTTGAATTTCTAGGTGCACCCCCAATATTTTGAGAATCCCAATGCCCCAGCAGCGAATGTATTGGTCTTTGTTCTTTTGAGCTAGTTTTGGTGCGACAAAAAACATTCCCAAAACAAAGCCCACATATCCAAAGGCCCATAACAGCACAAAGGGGAGAGCGAGAACCCCTCGGAGAGGGAATGCGTGAGGCTTAGCGGGCACCCTGGAATTCTAAAGTAAGCTTGCTCAGGCTATGGCCTAAAAATTAGTGTGATGCGGTTGCTTGGGGTAGAGCCGGCGGGGGAGGCATCGACAATCTGGAGGATGATTCGGTATCCCGCAGCGCTTGCTGGAACTTGAAGCTGGCCCAGTTCGGCGTGGCCAAGGGCGTCAGCGGTCATCACGCCAAGGGCGCGAGGGTTTGAAATTCCCACATCAGTGCCGTGATGGGCGGAGTGGCCGGAATGAGTTCCCCAGAAAGCGTAAAGCAGGCCATTTGGAGTGGCACCTTCACACTGAATCTCGAGGCCACCATTTTGGCTCGGCGCAACAGCGGCCTCGGGACCAAACAAGCGTAGCTTTAAAGGATCGGCAATCCAGCCTCGGATGTATCCGCCGGTTGTTTCGCCAAATCCAACAATCTGACCTGCAGAATTAATCGCAGGAGCGTTTGTCATCACTGCAAAGTTGTGCGTGCCGGTAGGTAGGTTATTCAAATCATGCATGACTCCATGTTCAATGACAAAAGCGTGGGAGCCAGTGCCTCCACCCGAAGTCCATCCGGATTGTCCAACGATGATGCCGTCAGTGTTGATATCGTTTGCCCAACTTTCAAGGCCACCACCCAAAGTGCCAAGGTCATGGATGCCTACGTGGTCCCACATTGCAGCGCGGGAGTAGCCATTTGCGTCTATCGCAAAGCCGACAGCAACACCGTTATCGTTAATGGCGCGTAAACCAGCACCGTAACCAAAGTCAGGGAGTTGTCGATAGACACCGTTTTCCCAAATGGCGGCACGAATCATTCCGCCTGCGTCTTTAGCGCTTACAGCGACTTGACCTACATTGTTGATATCACTTGCGGCTGAGTAGTCACCACCCAAGGTGGGCAATTCGGTCACGGTTCCGTGGTCCCAAATCACACCGTGGAACTCATGAACCATTCCACTGACATCGGCGCTGGCGGCAACGCCCACGATGACGCCGGCGTCGTTTACATCAGAGGGGCGGCCAAAGGAGCCCCAAATTCCTGAAAGTTGATTTGTGGGAGTGTCCAGCCAAAGATCCGATTGAACAGGGAAGAGGCCAGCTTCCCAAGAGCCGCTAGGGTCTTGGCCCCAGTCCACCAGCCCGCATACTTCTTGCGAGTTGTTGAGGCCATAAACGAAGCTGTTAATGCCACCCAGGGTAGGGATGTCAAACGCAGCACCATTTACCCACTGCCAGGAGGTGAATTGCGATCCGAGGGGATAAATATGCTCGGTATAGCCCACCACGATTCCAGCGTCGTTGATGTCGGTGGGGAAGCTCTTGGAGCCCCCAAAGGCCCCTAAATGGTCCACTTCGTAGCTTGTTTGGGCAGAAATGGGGCACATCGCAGCCAAAAAGGCCAAAAGGAGGGGAAGGGTAGGGAATGACATGCGCATGGATGAGCCTTTTCCAATGATAGACGAATGCCGGTAAATCTGCAGTGGCGGACAAAAGCTTGGGAACATTCCCAAGACACAACCGTCCTAAAGTGAGGTATCCTTGTAGGTGCTCGCCTCTTCCCCCAAAATCACTCCCCATGCTTTCACTTCTGACTCTTTTTCCCCTTTTCCTCGGCTCCATCCACGGCGTGGACGAAACTGGAACCAATCTTGACGAACAATTCTTTTCTTGGAGCGTTCAGTCTTTAGAGCTTCCCGCCACTTCGGGTGAGGATTTCCAAGTCTCTGTTGTTTTGGATGATGTTTTTGATACCGAGCTTGTATTGCATCCTTACTCGGTGCGCGCTGACAATTTCACCGTTTGGGAGCAGGGCGCTGATGGAACCCTTCGGGCCGTGGCAGCTCCAGCCATTTCGACTTACCGAGGTTTCGTTGCGGGGATTCCAGACAGTCAGGTGAGTGCGAACCTTCACAATGGCCAACTTCGCGCTAGCATTTTCTTGGGCGCTGGCAATGGCATGCGGGTTATTCAGCCTCTTTCTGAACTTGAAGAGGGTGCCGCAAGCAACTTGCATGTGGTTTATGACACTGCTGAGTTAGTACCCGATAACCAATGGGTCATGGCGGAACCTTTGATAGCAGAAGGTTCTGAGATTCCTCATGCTACTGGAGTAAGTCCTTCCGGGCCGGGTGCGCATGCCCCCAATTCCCCAGGATCTATCAACTCGTGGGGGACTCCATTTGGGATTTCTCCTGCCCCTGGCGCCTTTAATGGTTCCGGCGGAGGAGCAGGTCGTTCCGCTGACAAGACGGTAGCCATTGGTTGTGATGCCGACTACGAGTTTTATAAGAAGAATGGCAATTCCACATCGAATACCGTTCAGGATATTGAGGACATTATTAACGATGTCGAAGTTATTTATCAGCGCGACGTCAGTGTTTGCTGGAGAATTTCATCCGTTGTGGTGAGAACGTCCAGCGCCAGCGATCCTTATACATCAAACAATGCAAGCACTTTGCTGAACCAAGTGCAAGCTGAGTGGAATGCAAACCAAACTCATATCGCTCGTGATGTCGTCCAGCTTTTCACTGGCCGAAGCGTCAGTGGGTCGACCATTGGTATCGCCTACTTAGGCGTGGTTTGTAAAAGTGGAATTCACTACTCCATGGTTCAGTCTCGTTACACCTCAAATTGGTCAAGGCGCATTGCTTTGTCGGCTCACGAACTGGGCCACACTTGGGGCGCTGACCATTGTTGTTCGAGTTCTTCGGGATGCTCCGGCTGCCACATCATGTGCCCCGGAATGGGCGGTTGCTCTGGAAATGTGAGCAAATTTGGCTCTCAAAGCATTTCGAGCATTAATCAGTACCGAAATAATAGTGCAGCATGTGCCGTGGATGGATGTGGCACGGGCCCATCAATGACCTTGAGTGCTCCATCACCGGGTATTGCTGGTCGTTACAACAAAGTGAGCATCAAGAATGGCGAGGCCAACGGTTCAGCATTCTTCCTTTTCAGCTTCAATAACAATGGGACGACCTCTGTCCCAGGTTGTTCTGGTTTGACTCTGGACATAAAGGGTGCCCGTCTAGCCGGTAGCATTTCCTTGGATCAAAATGGTTACGGCGAATTCCTGGGGGTCGTTCCAGGCTCAGTCGCCGGTCGAACGATTTATCTTCAATCTGCAGACACCAATGTTTGCACGATAAGCAATCTCGTCACCTACACCTTCTAGGTCGAACAAACTTTCTGAATAACGAAACGCCCTATTGCCAGGGACGCAGTTGCGGCTGGCGATGGAGCGTTCAGCACATGGAGCATGCGGTTGGAGCGCATCCACATGAAATCATCCACAAGGGTGCCGTTGCGGAGTACGGTTTGGGCACGTACTCCGGATGGATGTAATAGAAGGTCGCCCTTTTGAATAGCGGGGACTAGTTTTTGAAGGGCTTTGGTGAACGCTGATTTTGATAGTGATCGAGCAACTTCTGCCAGAGCAGTTGGCCCATAGCGGGCTAGAAGTGCCCAGGTCCCAGGCCATGAAAGGATGTGGGCGCATTCTCGTAGGTGGATGTCCCGCCATCTGTAGCCCTCTCGCGCGAGTGCTGGAACGGCGTTGGGGCCACACTCGGCTCCACCCATTGCAGTGGGCGTGAAATGAACTCCTAGGAATGGGAAGCGCGGATTGGGAGTGGGATAAATCATTCCGCGAATCATGCCCTCTGCTTTGGAGCTTAAAGCGAAGTATTCACCCCGAAAAGGAATCACGCGGGCCTTTGGCTTCAGACCGCACATGGCTGCAATCTTGTCAGAGTAAAGGCCAGCACAGTTGATTCCTTGTTTTGCCTTGATTGGACCGATTTCTGTATCAAAAACAATTGAGTCGGGTTCGGACTGTATATCTTTCACTGCAGTACCAAGGAAAATTTGGGCACCTTGTGATTGCAATTGTCTCGCAAGTTCATTGCAAACTTCTTTGTAGTCCACAACAGCAGCTTCCGGAACATGAAGAGCCTTCAACCCGGTTGCTTGCGGTTCAATTTCCTTGAGCTCGGCTTTTTCAATAAGTCGGCAATTCACTCCATTTGTTAAAGCTCGCTCATGAAGGTCGTGCAAACGAGAAAGTTCACTCGCTTTGGTAGCAACAACCACCTTCCCGCATTCAAGATAGGGGAGGTTTTCACCTTGGCAGAACTCCTTCATTGCCAAGGCTCCCTTGCGGCACAACTTCGCTTTATAAGAGCCTGGCTTGTAATAGAGACCAGAGTGGAGCACATTTGAGTTTCGCCCGCTTTGGTGTAGCCCGACCTCCGGTTCTTTTTCAAGAACAGCCACCGTCGAGGTCGGAAAAAGTTCTAAGTAGGCTCGTGCGCAAGCGAGTCCAACAATCCCTCCGCCGACCAGAACAAGGTCGGTTTTTTCCATCAAGCAGTCCTCAAGAGTGGCCCGAAGCGATTCGGTTGTACAGCCAGGCAACGACTGCGCCGCCAAGGATGCCGAGAGTCAAGGCCATCGCGCGAACATCGAGTTTCATGGTGTCCTTATACCCTAAATTTTCCGCCCGAAGCGGCGAGGTCAATCAGGATTTTTGCGGGGGTGAATTTTTCGACTCCGCCTTCACGGTCGGTCATCTCAGGCGAAGCTGCAATAATGTTGAGTCTTTTTACGACTTCGGTGGTTCCGACGGAGTCTGCGTAGCCAAGAACTCCGCCGTGGAAAGGAGCGAATCCAGTTCCAAAGACAGTGGCGAGGTCCAACATTTGAGCATTTTCTGTCACGCCCTCTTCCAGGCAGCGGGCGGCTTCACCCACCATGGAGAGGACCATGCGGTCCACAAGCTCCGCGTTGTTGAGTTTGTTCGCCCAGGTCTCTGTTTGGAACTTGGCTAGATCCGTTGCCAGGCTTGGCTTCGCTTTCTTGCCTTTGGGGTGCACATAGAAGCCTTTTCCTGTTTTCTTGCCAAGCCTGTTTTCACCAAGCCCATCATTCATGGCGGGGCAAGGAGTAAAGCGTGTGCCGTAAGCTTCGTGCAAAGAGGTCCCCGTGTGAAGAGCGATATCAAAGCCCACTTCATCTATCAGAGTGAATGGGCCCATCGGCATGCCAAAGTCCAGCATGAGTCGGTCCATGCGGGACGGATCTGCGCCAGCAACGAACAGGCGCATAGCTTCGTCAAGGTAGGGGGCCAAGAGGCGATTGACCTGGAACCCGGCAACATCTTTAACGACAACAGGTGTTTTCCCAAGTCGCAGGGCAAGGGCACAGGTCGCGGATACGACTTCATCTGAAGTCTTCTCTCCGCGAATGACCTCAACAAGAGGCATTCGCTTGACCGGATTAAAAAAGTGCATTCCCACCACGCGCTCCGGGTTTGGGATGTCATTAGCTATCGCGGTTACGCTTAAGGAGGAAGTGTTCGTTGCAATGATGCAGTCGCTTGACACAATTTCCGCAAGCCCACCAAGAACCTTTTGTTTGACAGGAAGGACTTCGGCGACAGCTTCGATGACAACTTGAGATTTGCCCAGAGTGTTGGAATCTAAAGTCATGTCCAAGTGGTCGAGAGCTTCATTTGCCTGGTGTTGGCGAATACGTCGGCGCCTTTTGCGTTTGTCAATATCTTTGCGGTGGTCCATCACTGCGGCATCTAATGCGTCAGCAGATAGGTCGCAAATGCGGGTCCAAATCCCGCGGTCAGCCATGGCGCTTGCAATGCCTCCGCCCATGATTCCGCCGCCAATGACAGCCCCGTGTTCAATGCGGGAAGGCTTCCAACCATCTGGACCTTTCCCTAATTTCTTTGCGGCTTCAGAGCCTTTGAAAATAGAAACAAGAGCTTTGCAAACAGGACCTGAAGCTAATTCAGCAATTGCGATGGCCTCTTTGCGAGCGCCGGACTCGCGGCTTTCTGATGGGGCCGCAATCACCATGTCCAACGCTCGGAGAACGGCGGGGTACTTCCCGCGTGTTTTCTTCATGATGGTTTTGCGCGCTTGGCTTGCAATGAACTTTGCCATTAACGGATTTTTGTCCATCGCCCAAGCCTTCCATCCGCGATGTTTGCGCTGGAGCTTTTTGCGACCCATGGCAATGTCTTTCGCCACTTCGAGCAAATACTCAGGTTTGGCAATGCGGTCCACCATCCCGCGTTTCCAAGCCACGCGAGCTTTGAACAAACGGCCAGTCAAGATGGCATCGAGTGAAAGTGGTAGGCCAATCCGCTTTGGAAGGCGGTGGGAGCCGCCCCAGCCTGGAAGAATTCCCAGTTGAGTTTCCGGCAAACCAATGCGTGTTTTGTCGTCATCCGACGCAACAATCAAATCGCAGGCCAAAGATATTTCAAAAGCACCACCAGGGACGGGGCCAGAAATGGCGGCGACTGTGCGCGGCTTCAAATCTTCAATACGATTAAAAAGTTCGTGTACGGCCAAGACCATTTTTTCAATCACTTTTGGGTCGGTGAGCTGGGCAATGGCGTCAATGTCCGCACCTGCAGCAAACTGGCCCGGAGCGCGGCCCGTCAGTACGATTCCGTTGAGGGATGTGTCTTGCTCTAAGTCCTCGACAACGGCATCTAAATCGCGGATTAAGGGTGCATCCAAAACCGCTAGCGAGCGGTGAGGGGGATCCAAAATAACGACTGCGAGGCCGGGTTCGGGGCGCTCGACGCGAATACATTCCCCGGCTTCGGGGCAGTTGTCGGGGAGAGGATATCCAGAGAAATCGGTCATGACATGCGCTCCAGTACGACAGAGCCGCCTTGGCCACCGCCGATACAAAGGGTTGCGAGGCCGAGCTCGTGGTCGCCGGCCTGAAGTTCGTGTGCAGTAGTGAGAAGGAGTCGGGCGCCAGTGGCTCCAACAGGATGCCCAAGGGCGATTGCGCCCCCGTTAGGATTGGTTATTGCGATGTCCAAATGGCCTAAGGCCTTGTCGCGCCCCAATTTTTTCTTGGCATACTCATCGGAATCAAAGGCACGCTGGCAAGCAAGGACTTGAGTAGCGAAGGCTTCATTGAGCTCCACCACTCCCATATCTTTGAGTTCACAGCCGGCGGCATCAAGAGCTGTGGCTGTGGAGTGGACAGGGCCAATCCCCATACGTTCCGGGTCACAACCCTCCCACGCCCAAGACCGGAACTTCGCCAGAGGTGTGAGGCCAAGTTCTTTGGCTCGTGCTTCAGTGCAAATTAAGAGGGCGGCGGCACCATCGGTGATGCCACATGCATTTCCAATCGTGACCACTCCATCGGGTTTCTCAAAGTAGGGTCGCATTCTGGAGAGCTTCTCAATGCTTTGCCCATCGCGAATGGAGTCATCGTGTTCAACCCGCCTTTTCTTGGAACCCAAGGGAATCATGGGAAGTATTTCTCGTTTGAACCTCCCTCGGTCCCGAGCAGCTTGCGCGCGGTTGTGGCTTTCACATGCAAATTGGTCTGCATCTTCTCGGGTGATTCCAAAGTCGCGTGCGAGGAGTTCTGCAGTCTTGCCCATGATGAGCCCAGTGGTCGGATCGGTTAGGCCCTCAACTAAAGTAATAGTGGGCGCCAACCATGTGGGCCGAAAGCTCATAAGAGTTGAAAGCTTGGCTATGGGGGAGCGTGCCTTCATCATCCTTTCGAAAAACCCGGTCATCTTTTTGCCGAAGGTAAGCGGGTAGGCAGACATGTGTTCGACTCCAACGCAAAGGTAGGTATCGCCTAGTCCAGCCTGAATGTGTGTGATTGCGGAAGTAACGGCTTCAATGCCGCTCGCGCAATTTCGAGCTACCGTGCGTGCGGAAACGGATCGGGGAATTCCAGCTCGGAGAGCAATCACACGGCCGACATTGGCCTGATTAAAGGGATTGCCGACGCAGCCGGCAACCACTTCGTCAATTGTGGATGGGTCCAATTGGGTCCGAGCGATTAGCTCTCGGACCACTTGGGCGCCCAAGTGAGCGGCATCCTCGTCTTTGTAGGCGCCTCCAGCACGAACCCAAGGGGTTCGGATGCCAGCGGCCAACACAATGGAGGGGCCATTTTCGGATTTTGGGTAATGAACCATGGATTTATGTTGCGTGGGTCAGATAACAGTGTAAACTTTACAGTGTAAACATGGCGGAAAAACTTCTACTTTTTTTCGCCTCCGGCAAAAAATGACCCGAAACGGAGGATCCGAGACTCGAGCTGCCATCCTGGAAGAGGCACGGCGTGTCCTCTTGGACCAGGGCTATACCTCTCTATCTATGCGTTCTCTAGCGGCAGCTATCGGCTGCACTCCCACAACCATCTATCTTTATTTCAAGAACAAGGATTCTCTCATTCATACCTTGATTGATGAGGGCATGAATATGCTTCACGGGAGACTAATTCAGGCTTTAGAGGAGAGCTCCGAGGGATGTTCTGTTGAGCGGATGCGAGCCCTCGCCGGAGCTTATTTCGATTTTGGCCTGGAAAACCAGGAATACTACGAAGTCATGTTCATGTTGCATCCACAGCACATGGATAGATACCCGGCGGCAAAGTATCGGAGTGCGCGCCGGAACTTGGAACTCTTTGCGGAACAACTTCCAGAGGGTCCATCTCAACCCGTTGTTGGCATCCAGATTTGGTCCGCACTTCACGGAACCATTTCTCTTCTCATTGCTCAGCGCATCGACAATAAATTCTCACGCGACGAACTTCGCGACCTCGCCATTGAACAGGCTGTGGCCACGGTTGCCGCACGCCCCATTGAAAACTAAACCATGCAAGGATTCCTCTCTGACATCCCATTCCTCTACACCTTCTTCGGGATCATCGCCGGTCTTGTTGTTCTTGGGTTCCTCGAAGCGCCCTTCATTGTTATTACTTTGGGTGCTGCCGTTGTTTTGGCGGGCTTTGCTGTGCCAACCTGGATTTGGGTGACTTTTGGTGTAGTTGCTGCGGTATTCAACTTGCTTCCTTTACGTCGCGCCATCGTGAGCGGGCCTCTAATGTCTGTTATGAAGAAGTTGGGTTTCATTCCGGCGATTTCAGATACCGAGAGGCAAGCTTTAGAAGCTGGAACCGTATGGGCGGAAGGTGAACTTTTCTCTGGCAAACCCGACTTCAAATTCCTTATGAGCGAAGCATATCCTCAAATGAATGAGGAAGAACAGGCCTTCTTTGATGGGCCTGCCGAGGATGTATGTCGCATGGTGGACGATTGGAAAGTATTTCAAGACCGCGACCTTGAGCCTGAAGTTTGGGAATTTTTGAAGAGCAAAGGCTTCTTTGGAATGATAATTCCAAAAAAATATGGGGGCCTGGAGTTTTCGCCGATTGCGATTAGCTCCATCATTGCAAAGCTATCCGCTCGTTCGATGCCTTTGGGAATTACGGCAATGCTTCCAAACTCGTTGGGGCCTGGTGAGCTGATTTACCATTACGGGACAGATGCTCAAAAAGAGAGCTGGCTTCCCCGTTTGGCGAACGGAAGCGAGACCCCTTGCTTTGCATTGACCGAGCCAGGTGCAGGTTCGGATGCTGGCGGAATTCAGTCCACCGCCGATGTGTTTGAAGGAGAAGACGGCAAACCAAAACTCAAGCTAAATTGGAATAAGCGTTACATCACCCTCGCCTCGCGGGCGACCGTTTTGGGCTTGGCAGTCAAGCTTCATGACCCATCCAATTTGCTGGGCAAAGGTTTTCACCCTGGGATTACCTGTGTATTAGTGCCAACCGACACACCCGGCGTGGTAAACGATCGCCAACACGATCCCTTGGTCGTTCCATTTGTCAATTGCCCAACTCAAGGAACAGATGTGGTAATTCCGGTGAACAACATCATTGGCGAAGCGGAGGGTGCTGGGAATGGTTGGCGCATGCTCATGGAGTGCTTGGCCGCAGGCCGCGGCATCATGTTGCCGGCTCAGGCTGCTGCTGGAACCAAGATGGGCGCGCGTGCTGTTGGCGCCTATTCTGTTGTTCGGAAACAGTTTGGAATGTCCATCGGTAAATTTGAAGGCATTGAAGAGCCCATGGCTCGCATCGGGGGTTGGGCTTACATCCTTGAGGCTACTCGTCGTTACACCTGCGGGGGGCTGGAAGGAAACAAGCCCGCAGTCGTTTCGGCTATTGCAAAATATCAATTCACGGAAATTTTCCGGAAGGCCGTCAATGATGCCATGGATATTTGCGGAGGTGCCGGGATTAGCCGCGGGCCACGAAACTTGCTTGCTCACGCATACATGGGGGCACCCATCAGTATTACCGTAGAAGGGGCCAACATCCTTACGCGAACTCTCATGATTTTTGGCCAAGGAGCGATTCGGTGTCATCCCTGGGCTTACAAAGAAATCACCACCCTTGCAGCGGGGGATGTTGTTGGTTTTGACCAAGCGTTTTGGGGCCATGTGGGCCATGTTTACCGTAATAAACAGCGCTCGGTTTTGTTAAGCCTTACTCGTGGTCACCTTGCGCGCCCCGCAGTTTCAAAGCCGGCTCGTCGTTACGCGCAAAAGTTGGAGTGGTCTTCAGCTAGCTTTGCTTACTTGGCTGATGTGGCAATGGGCTTGATCGGTGGTAACCTGAAACGCAAGGAGGCCTTAACAGGCCGTTTCTCTGATGTTCTCTCTTGGATGTACTTGGGTACTGCGGTTATCCGTCGCTTCGAAGCTGAGGGTTGCCGTGAGGAAGATGAACCTCTCTTTAAATGGTCTATGGATTATTCCCTTGCACGCATTCAGGAAGGGTTCGACGGGATTTTTTCCAACTTTGACGTTCCCGTCTTCGGTGGATTCATGAAAACTATTGGTGCTGGTTGGTCGCGCTTGAACCCGATTGGCTTAAATCCCAGTGATCGTTCTGGTCATGAGGTTGCAAAACTCATGCAAGTTCCTGGCGAACTGCGCGACCGTTTAGGTTGCGGGCTACACCACTCCGAAGATCCGGAAGATGCCCTCACTCGCCTCGAGAACGCCTTTGAAATCTGTTATCAGGCTGATGCGGTTGCGGCAAAGATTCGCACCGCAGTACGCGCCCGCAAACTTCCGAAGGGCAAGCCCCTTGCTTTGGTGGAAGCCGCCGTTGAGGCTGGAGTGATTAGCTCGGAAGAGGCTGATCTTGTGGCCCGTGCAGAAGAGGCTCGATGGGATGCCATTCAAGTGGACTCATTTGACGAGGAAGAATATTTTGCGACCGCTGAGCGAAACCGGGATTCAGCTTCGAGTGGGGGTGGAAGCGACCGAAGCGAAACTTCTTTCGATGCGCCTGAGGATACGGTCGCACCAACGAGCTGAAATAACTGCTGGAAGGGTGTGTAGCAGAATAGGGAGGGCCCCCTTGGGCCCCTCCCAATGAGGAATTCCCGTGCGCCGCGCGCATGATCGCCAGTAACGGTCTGTGAAAAGAAACATGAGGACAGCGGCTCCCCTCGCAAGGCTCCAAGTTGGGAGGTTCATTCCTTCAACCATGCGGCGGTAAGAGTCTCCGCGAAGAAGAGCGATGCGCAAGATTTGTTCTCGCGTTTGCCGGATGACTTCAGTCTTGGTTGAGTGCTCCCCTGAACGTTCTCCTTGGAGGATGGGAAGCAAGTCTTCGTGGTAGCCCACGCCTCGGTCGAGATCCTTTTCGATATCTCTTGTCACATTAGCAAGCTGGACAAGCTCCCCAACCTTCAAAGCGTCCATCGCCTGTTCCGGAGATGCGGGTTTGCCTTGCATAAGGCGA
Organism: Planctomycetes bacterium UBA7888; assembly: GCA_002500505.1. Classification (GTDB taxonomy): domain Bacteria; phylum Planctomycetota; class UBA1135; order UBA1135; family UBA1135; genus UBA7888. The sequence goes on along the minus strand of DLRM01000028.1, from coordinate 42,222 downwards.
ATGGAGAATAAAACAGGATTCCCCAACACATGACGGCAGTATTGGAGAAGTTGGTCTTCACCGACTAGAGCTCCCTTTTGTTCTCGGAAACGCTGGGAAGCCCAGGCCATTCCCTCTGCCATGTTTGAAACAAGCTCTCGAATCGCGTTCTTTTGTTCTTCAGGTAGCGTTAGGAAGACTTGGTCAACTAAATGGCACCGATCCACCAAAAGCAGATGTGACAGGTCGCGGTTTCCATAATTCGTGTCTTTGGGGACTGGGGGAGCTGTGTGGAAGGGTGGATTGCGGAGGCGTTCCCCAAACCCTCTGAGAACCTGTTCTCGTTTTTCTGGATTGGGGTGCAAGTCTTCATAGGTGTCCAAAATGCGGCAATATAGATAGCCGACTGCGGCTGCTCTGGCTTGACGAGCGGGAAGCATGGCAATACAGGCGGAGAAAGTTCGGGCGGCATGGGGGAGAATGGCCCAAAGAAAAGCTTCTGGGTTTTGAATTTCTCGTAGGCGCGTTAAATTCGGCTGGTCCCGGTCCAAAAAGGCGTCACGCAACAATATCCACGGTCGACGCAGGAAGAAGGGGACTTTAAACATGAAATGAGCCCGCTACTTTAAAATCTTCCCATGATTCAGAGCGTAGAACTCCGAAAAAGTTACGGCAGCAATGAAGTGCTGCGGGATGTGAGCCTGACTATTCAGAAGGGCGAAGTGTTTGGTTTTGTAGGCTCAAATGGCTCCGGAAAGACCACCTTCTTGAAGTGTCTTGCCGGAATTGCAAGACCAGATTCAGGAAGCTTGGATATCTGTGGGGTGAATGTTCTCAAGAACCCTTTGGCCGCACGAAAACGACTTGGGTACGCCCCAGGGGAAACTTCGCTCTACGAATCCATGCGCGTGAAAGGATTTTTGAGCTTTTGCCTTTCTTTCTACAAAAGCGCTGACTTTTCAGGAGCTCTTCAGATGGTAGAAACATTTGGTATCCCTCTGCATCAAAGGGTGCGCGCGCTTTCTCATGGCATGAAACGAAAATTGCTTCTTACTCAAGCGATTGCTAGCGGGGGTGAAGTTATTTTACTGGATGAACCGATGGAGGGATTGGACCCTGAGGCTCGAAGGAAAGTAGAGGCCATTATTCGAGATTGTGCCTCTCAAGGGCGCACCGTTTTCTTTTCCTCGCATGATCTTTCAAGCGTGGAACGGGTTTGCGATAGAGTTGGATTCTTGCGCAATGGGGAACTTATGCGTTGCGGAGCTCTAGAAGAAATTTTGTCGGAAGCTTCCCAATTTTTACAACTTAGTTTTCAAGAGGAAAACCGTGAGAAGGTTTTTGCAGCCCTTAAAGGTATTCCTGCCGAAGTCTCTGCCGTTTCGGGTGATTTGGAAGATGTATTCGCAAGCTTGTATGGCCCTGAGGGCAAGGAAGGAAAACAATGATGCTTGCGCGTTTGTTTTGGCGAGAGCACCGGATGTTGGCGTTGGGTTATACCGGTATATTGGGGGCTGCGCTTACTGCAGCCACTCTTTATTGGCCCAACCTTCGTGATGCTGGAATTTTGACTCTTGTTCAGTATTTGCCCTTCGAACCGCTTAAGGAGTTCGCCGAAGGTTTTGAACGAGAGGGGTTCTGGGCTTACTTTGCCGTTCAACATTTGTTCCGAGGGGCGGGAATGTTCGGGGTTGCCGCTGCTGGTTTGATGGGCTCAGGTATTGTTGCCCGGGAAGTGGACAATCGGACGGCGGAACTTCTTTTATCGCGACCCATTTCTCGCTCACGAATCCTTATGGAACGGTGGTTTGCAGGGGCTGTCCTTCTGCTTGTTCCCCTCTTGGCAACGACTTGTCTCGCGGCTTATCTTGCGCCGCAGGTGGAAGAGGTTTTAGATATAAAGACCGCCCTTGCTGCAACTGTCTTTGCTTGGCTGTTTCCTTTGGCTGCTTTTTCAATCACCATGTTTTTTTCCACGTTGTTTTCGAATCAAATCAAGGCGGCAATTCTTGTTTTAGGTGTGTCTATTCTCCAGATGGCCTTTTACCTTATTCCCGAGCTTTGGAATTACTCCATCTTTAATATTATTGATCTGGATGTGACTCTGAAATTTACAAGAGGTGAGTTCCCTATGCAGGAGGCTTGCACCCTTGCGGCGGTTTCTTTGGTTTCTGTTGCAGCTTCGATTTGCAGCTTTCGCCGGCGGGGATTCTGACCTTAAAAGGTGGAGCCCGCGTAAGAGTTTCAAGAATCGATAATTAGCCGAGAAATGGACCCTTCTGGCATGTTGATGAGATAAATTTCGCCGTTTTCGTCCTCTGCAAAGGAGGCGAGACCGAAGCCAAGGTTTAGTTTCGGGTGCTCTTTGATATCCGTAAGGATAGTGGCCCCCTCCTTAAGGGTTGGTTTTCCAGACCAGACTACACCGCTAGCCCAGTCCCCGAAGAAGTAGTGCCCCTGGAGGGAGTCTCCAAGTTTCTTTCCTCGATAAACAAATCCTCCAGTGACGGAGCAGGATCGAGGAGTTCCGCCTTGGGCATATTCCCAAGCCGGTTCACGTAGAGTGGCTCGCCAAGGCGCATCTTGATCAGTTGATTTTGCAGGCTTGAAATCGTGCTGCCCTTCGCGCCAACGCCAACCAAAGTTGAGATGTTTTTCGCTCACGGAGGCAAAATCAATTTCTTCCCACTTGTTTTGGCCAACATCGCCAATCCACAAGTCACCTGTCTTTCGGTCGAATGAAAAACGCCAAGGGTTGCGAAGGCCCCAGTGCCAGAGCTCAGGCCTGACTTCTTTTTGGGTAAGGTCGAAACGGATGATTCCACCGAGATAGGTTTCTCGATTTTGCCCGTTATCGTGCGGGTCGTTGGCCGCTCCACCGTCGCCGAGCCCTAGATAGAGGGCGTCGTCAGGGCCGAAGCAAATTTGGCCGCCGTTGTGATTCGCCCACGGTTGTTTCTGAGTAAAGAGAATCGTTTCACGGTTTCCTTGAAGGTCGATTTCAAATTTCGAGAGATGGGTCGTACCTTTTTCGTCGCTATAGTGAGCAAAGAGAGTATCAGCGTTTTTTGCGTTAGGCGGGAAAGCGATTGCCAAGAGGCCACGTTCGCTTTTAGTGTCGATTTTGTCGGAGATATCTAAAATGAGGCTTAAGTTTTTGCCCTGAAGTCGAAGAATGCGTCCTTTGCGTTCGGCGATATAAAGAGCCAAAGGGTCGGACTGAATTGCAGTTGCATGAATCGGGGAGTTAAGACCTTCGACTACGGGCTCCAAATTAAGCTGAAGAAGGGCGAGGGTTAGGAGCATTGGTGCCGCTTAAGCAAATCGCGGGTTAGGACAATGCCTTCAAGCTCGGAGTGGGCGCCCCCTTCGTACTCCACACCAATGAAGCCACGATAGCCGGCGTCTTTTACGATTTTTAACATTCGGGCATAATCGGTGTGTACTTCGATTCCAGAGTCATCAAACTCGTGAGACTTTGCGCTGACGGCTTTGGCGAAGGGCATCATTTCTGAAACACCTTTGTAGCGGTCATAGGTTTTGCCACCACCGAGATTGAAGTTTCCAAAGTCGGGGAGCGTGCCACAACCTTGGTGGTCCACCTCTCTAATCACTTGAGAAAGCCAGGCCCCATTGGAGGAAAGGCCGCCATGATTCTCGACAATTATGGAGAGCCCACGTTTTGCGCCTTCTTCGGTTAGTGCACGAAGCCCGTCGGCAGCACGTTGAGCTTGCTCCTCCCAGCTTCCACTGCTACTGGCGTTGACCCGGATTGAATGACAGTCGAGCGCATTTGCGGCGTCGAGCCATTTGAGGTGGTTTTCAACCGCGCGTTTGCGCTTTGCCTCATTGGGGTCACCGAGGGCACCTTCGCCGTCGCACATAATGAGCAAGGATTGAACACCGGAGTCCGTACAGCGATTATTTAGCTCAGCCAAGTATGCTTCGTCTTTGGCTTTGTCTTTAAAAAATTGATTTACGTATTCCACACCTTCAAATCCGAGTTCAGCTGCAGCTGACGGAAAATCGAGGTTGGTCATCTTTTTGCTGAAAAGGGTGCGGTGAAAGGACCATTCTGCAAGAGAGAGCCTAAACCAGGGGCTTTGGGTCAATACGCCCGCGTTATTGGCGCATCCCGGAAGGAGGGGGAGGCTCGTTGCGGCGAGCATGGATCGGAGGAAGTTTCGTCGGCTCTTCATTTCCGTTAGCATAAGGCCGTGGACAAGGAGCTGCTACGTTACTGGACCCTCGATTCTGGGGTGACCTACCTGAACCATGGTTCTTATGGCGCTGTCCTGAGTGTGGTACAGGAGCATCAAAATGAACTGCGCCGCCGCATGGAGGAGCAGCCTATTGATTTTATGGTGCGACAATTACGTCCCGCTCTTGATGAAGCGCGATTAATCTTGGCTTCCTTTTTGGGAGCACAACCAAATGATTTGGTTTTCGTGAATAATGCAACGGAGGGGGTAAATTCGGTGTTGCGTTCTTTTCCGTGGGAGGCGGGAGATCGCGTTTTAGTGACCGATCATGGATATCAGGCTTGTCGCAATGCGGTTGATTTTGTTGCGGGACAGTTTGGCCTTGAAGTTGATGTTGCCGAAATCCCATTCCCGCTGGTGTCGCCTGATATTGCGGTGGACCAGGTTTTAGAAATGGTCACTCCACGAACACGACTTGCCTTGTTGGACCATGTCACGTCACCAACGGCTTTGGTGCTCCCCATTGACCGGATGATTCCAGTCCTTCGTTCAGAAGGTGTTCGCGTGTTAGTTGACGGTGCTCATGCACCAGGAATGTTGCCTCTCAATCTGAATCATGTCGGTGCAGATTACTATACGGGGAACTGTCATAAATGGATGTGCGCTCCGAAGGGGGCGGGTTTTTTGTGGGTCCGGGAAGATTGCCAGGATGAAGTCCGACCCGTGTCTATTTCTCATGGTGCGAGCGAAGGCAGCCCAGAGCCAAGTCGTTTCGTGGAAGAGTTCTCTTGGAAGGGGACTGATGATTTTACGCCTTGGTTGTGTGTGCCGGCTGCAATCGCAGCTTTGGACAGTTTGGCAAGTGGGGGATGGCCTGACATCATGCAGGCCAACCGGAAGATGGCTCTGGAAGCGAGGGATATTTTGTGCACGGCTCTTTCAATTGCGCCGCCCGCTCCGGATGCCATGATTGGGGCAATCGCCAGCATTCCACTTCCACCAGGAGACCCAGAATTGTTTTACAGCCAACTGCTTTCCCTTGGAATCGAGGTCCCAGTTTTTAGCTGGAATGATTTGCGTATTTTGCGTGTATCTTCCCAGCTATACAACGTGCGCGATGACTATGAATTCCTTGCGCAAAATGTCATGCTTGCGGCCGGGAGTGAAGAGGTTGATGTTAAGTAATTGGGAAATAAGATCATCAGCGCAGGATTTCTGGCTGAATCTTTGCGTTAGCATGAGTGTCCCGTTGAGTTCGACCTTTGTGAAGGTGTCGAGCGCCTAACTATTGCCCAAGAGACACTTCCTGCAGCATTCAAGTTCTTTGACCGAGCACTAGACGATTCAATTCATTGAAGGTGGAAGTGCTCTACACGAAGATATTGATACATTAAACATTGATGAAGTTATAAGAGCTCTATAATAACAAACAATGGATAAAACAATTGACAAGGTTGCCGTAGAGAAACACTTAAGCAAGGACATTGGGAGGGCTGTATATGCTTCCGTTAATGTCCGGGAACATGAAGTTGTCATTGAGAGCCGGATTGTTAGACCGCTTCCTAAAAGGGACAAGTACTCAATGGAGTTTAATGGCGAACATATCTTGATAGATGAGCCTGGTGTTTTGGTAAACCATTCTTGTTCTCCCAATTGCAGGTTGGAGAAAAATAAGAGTGGTGGTTTCGATTTCATTGCGACGCAAGATATTTCAGCTGGGGAAGAAATTACATATGATTATGAGTCCAATGAGTCGGCCATTACGGCATTCGAAGAATGCTGTTGCGGATCGAGTCAGTGCCGAGGAAGAATGAATTCTGGGAATTGTTGACCCATTTGTTCCCATGATTGACGGCTCGGCTTTTCTCTAAAATACTTTTTTTCGGTCACAGGCAGGGATTGTCCGGGTTGTTCCAGTGGGGGGTGTAATGTTGCTCGGTATTGGCAGCCTTAATCGTGAATGGGAAATAGAGTTGCGCCTATAATTCCTCAGCCACCGGCAACCCCCTGAACCTGACTCCCCAACATGTCATCCGCCAAGATTACCTGGACCTTGGTTGACGAGGCCCCAGCGCTCGCCAGCTATTCACTCTTCCCTGTCCTAAAGGCCTTTACGCAAGGCACTGGAGTTGAAATGGAAACAGCCGATATCTCCCTTGCAGGGCGGATTTTGGCCCATTTCCCAGAGACTCTTACTGAGGCGCAACGCATTCCAGATGAATTGTCACGCCTAGGCGAAATGGCGAAAACGCCAGCGGCGAACATGATTAAGCTGCCCAACATCAGCGCCTCAATTCCACAATTGCAGGACGCTATTCGGGAATTGCAAGGTCAGGGTTTTGCTGTGCCGACCTATCCTGAAGAGCCAAAGGATGGCGCGGAGCGAGAGCTCCAGGCCCGCTTTGCTGTCGTTCTAGGGTCTGCGGTGAATCCAGTTTTGCGCGAGGGGAATTCCGACCGCCGCCCTGCCACCGCAGTAAAGAGCTTTGCCCAAAAAGTGCCACATCGCATGATGAAAGATTGGCCCGAATCCAAGTCGCAAACTCGCGTTTCGCACATGACCGAAGGCGACTTTTATGGAAGTGAAGTTTCGACAACTGTATCGCAGGACACAACCGTAACAATTGAGTTCGTGGACGAAGGAGGAGATTCCAAATGCCTGAAATCTGAACTCTCTCTTCTTGCGGGCGAAGTGATTGACTCTTCCGCAATGAATGTTGGTGCTCTACGCGATTTTTATGCTGAACAGATTGCTGCTGCCAAGAAGGACGGAGTTTTGTTGTCACTTCACTTGAAAGCAACCATGATGAAGGTTTCGGACCCGATATTGTTTGGGCACTGCGTTTCGGTCTTCTTTGAGGATGCACTTGAGAAGCATTCCGATGTGCTTGCCGGGGTTGGGGCGAATGTGAATTTTGGTCTAGCCGACGTGATTTCGAAACTGGATCGCCTCCCAGAAGAAAAGAAAGCGGAAGTCGAAGCCGACATTAATGCTTGTTACGAAAATAGGCCTGCATTGGCCATGGTGGATTCTCGTCGCGGAATCACCAACTTGCATGTTCCGAACGATGTCATTATCGATGCCTCAATGCCGGTCGTTGTCCGGGACGGTGGAAAGATGTGGAATCGTGATGACGCCCTACAAGACACGGTTGCGATGATTCCTGATCGCTGTTATGCCACCATGTATCAAGCTATCCTTGAAGACTGCCAAGAGCATGGACAATTTAATCCAGCGACAATGGGGAATGTCGCCAATGTGGGCTTGATGGCCAAGAAAGCTGAAGAATACGGCTCACACGACAAAACCTTTGTGGCCCCGGGCAACGGCTCCATTCTGGTGAAGGATGCCAGCGGAGACACTTTGTTAGAACAGGCCGTTTCTGAAGGGGATATCTACAGAATGTGTCAAACTAAAGACGAAGCGATTCGTGATTGGGTCAAGCTTTGCGTAACTCGGGCTCGTGCTTCTGGCAGCCCAGCCGTCTTCTGGTTGGATAAAAACCGCGCTCACGATGCACAACTCATTCAAAAGGTCGAATCCTATCTTCCCGACCACGACACGTCAGGTTTGGAAATCCAGGTTCTTGCTCCGGTGGAGGCCATGAAGTTTTCCTTGAATCGGGTTCGTCGAGGAGAGGACACCGTTGCTGTTACGGGTAATGTTCTCCGAGACTACCTCACCGACCTGTTTCCAATCTTAGAGCTTGGTACCAGTGCTCGGATGCTGTCAATTGTTCCTCTATTACAAGGCGGCGGACTTTATGAAACAGGTGCTGGTGGCTCCGCTCCAAAGCATGTCCAGCAATTTGTGAAGGAAGGCCATCTTCGCTGGGATTCTTTGGGTGAGTACTGTGCGCTTGTCCCTTCTTTTGAGCAAGCGGCGGCGAGTACTGGCGAAAACCGTATTTCGATTTTGGCGCAAACGCTAGATAAAGCAGTTGGCAAGTATTTGGAAAATAGTCGCATGCCGTCACGTAAAGTTGACGAACTCGACAACCGTGGCTCGACTTATTTTCTTGCCCGCTACTGGGCGGAAGCCTTGTCTAGCCAAGAGGATGACGAAGAATTGAAAAACCGTTTCCAGCCTCTTGCCGAGGCTCTTGTGGAAAATGAAGACGCCATTTTGAGTGAACTTCTTGAGGCGCAAGGGCAGGCAGTCGATCTCGGTGGATATTACCACCCAGACCCACAGCTCTGCTCCAAAGCTATGCGGCCCAGTCCCACCTTTAATGCAATACTCGATGGGCTTCACTGCTTAAGCTCATGAACGCATGACCCTAAGTTGCGGAGAGGCGATTCGTTTTCCAAGCGAAGGATATGGTCATTCTTGCGGTGCGAAGCCAACATGATTCCATGCGACTAGTTTTTTCTCTTTGTTGCCTGCTCCCTCTGCTGGGGGCTTGTGCGGACTCGCGCAATCCGCAGTCTGGAAATCAGGGGCAAGCGGAGGCAGCTACCGAACAAAGTCCATCTTTAAGTGGAAAGAAAGTTTACGAGTTGATGTGTTCCATGTGCCATGGCGAAACGGGCGATGGCAAAGGGATTGTGGTTTTAAAAACAAAAGCCCGCAGTTTTGTGGATGGCGGGTTTTCTTTTGGCAACACACCGGATGCGGTCTACCGAACGATTAGTAACGGCATTGGGGGAACCGAGATGCCACCCTTTCAGGAATCCTTGAGTGAAGCAGAAAGGCGAGCAGTGACTGAATACGTTCTCGCATTCAACCCAGAAAACTCTCAGGAGCGTGCGGGGGATCCCGTGATGCGAGTGACAGGCAAACCTTTGATTGTGCGTGGGCATTTACCTTCTGTTTCGGACAAAGCCCCTGAGCGTCCCCGAGGAATCCTTATTGGTACCGCCGATGGTTTGAGTTGGGAGTACCGCGCCGACGACGTCCGTCTCCTGGCTATGAGGCGAGGTGGTTTTGTGGAACGCTCCGATTGGGGTGGTCGTGGGGGAACTCCCCTCAAGCCACTTGGTGAGGTCCTTTGGCTGAACCAGGGAGGAGATCCGGCTCCTCCATGGCGTTTGCTCACTGAAGAAGGCGAAGAGACTCTCACGGCCAAGCTCAGCGGTACGACAATTCGCGAGGGGAGAGCTCTCGTTCTTATTCGTTTGGAAGGCGCGGACAAAGAGCGAGTCGGCACCGCAGAATTGTGGTGCAGTTCAAGCATGGAAGGGGGGGAATTGAAACCAGTTCGCCACTTTCAATTTGTTGGTTCTAGGGAGGCGGTTGCAATTCAATACGAAGACTTGAAAATTAACTTTGTTCCAGGCCTCCCGAAGGAGTTTTCGAAATGATATTTGGCCTTTTCTTTCTCGCACTTCAAAATGAAGCAACCTATTACACAGTTGAGGAATTTACACCGCCGACCGGTGAAGTCATCGAAGTAGGTGGTTTGGATTTCGATTCAAACGGAAATTTGTTTGTGTCAACTCGTCGCGGACGAGTTTGGAAGATTGAAAATCCACTTGCAGAAAGCCCAGAAGATGCAAAATGGACGATGTGGGCGGAAGGCCTTCATTCAGGTTTGGGCTTGAAGGTGGTGGATGATGAAGTTTATGTGGTGCAGCGTGGGGAATTGTCTCGCCTTAGCGATAACGATGGCGATGGCTTGGCTGAAACTATCGACACCATTACCCAAGACTGGGGGATGTCTGGTAACTACCATGAGTTTGCTTTTGGCCTACCCATTGATGCTGACGGCAATTTCTATATCAGTACTAATGTTGGGTTCTGGTCACCGGAATGGTGGCATGGTTTGTCCAAAGCTCCTTATCGCGGTTGGATTTCGCGAATTACTCCCGAGGGAGTTGTTGAGCCAATTGCAAGCGGTGTCCGTTCTCCATGTGGATTAGGGATGAATAACCAGGGCGATTTGTTCTATACCGATAACCAAGGTGACTGGATGCCGGCTTGTGGAGTTTTTCATGTAGAGGAGGGCGACTTTTTCAGTCATCCATCCTCGTTGCGGTGGCGAGAACCGGGTGGGGAAGAACTTCCCTCGAGCACGATTCCGCCAACGGTCGAACGAAAGCCTGCGGCAATTTGGATTCCTTATGAGTGGTCCCGCTCGACTGGAAACCTTGTTGCGGTTGAGCAAGCCGGGAAATTTGGTCCATTTGACGGGCAGATGGTCGCAGCCGAACTAACAAATGGCATGATTGTTCGTTTGCAAATGGAGAAAGTACGAGGGCAATGGCAAGGCGCGTGCTTCCCATTACGCGCGGAGATTGGCTCAGCTGCTCGAGTTCGCTTCGCAGAGGATGGGTCGCTTTTTGTCGGCTATACCAACAGAGGTTGGGGCGGCCGCGCTCCGGGCGATGGATTAGCACGAATTCGCTGGACTGGCAGAACTCCTTTTGAAATGAAGACCGTCCACCTTTTGCAGGACGGATTTGAGATTGAATTTACGAAGCCGGTTCCAGAAGAAGTAACTTCTGAAGTGATGAAGCAGTTGACTTTACGTGAATACGATTACAACTGGTGGTGGGATTATGGTTCGCCCGAAATGCGTGACCGGATGTTGCGCGTGAAAAAAACAAGCTTGTCCGATGACCGATTGAGGCTTCAGGTTCGCACCGATGGTTTGGTTCCTGGAAAATGTGTGCGCGGCCACCTTGTTGGATTTGGACTTTTGCATGACACGTTTGATTACACGATTAACCAATTGCCTGAAGGGCCACTTGCAACAGAACAGGTTGCAAAGAAGGTGGAACCTCCCGCCCCTCGGAAAAATGAAAACGAAGGCTGGCTGACTCTTACCTGGGGGGACGCTCTCAATGTTTGGGAAAGCGAGGGATGGGAACTTTGCGCGGTCCAGGCCAATCCAGACAACCCTTCCGCCTTTTTGACCACCGTAGGCAATTCGGCAATTGTGAATAATAAGGGCCAGAAGGATTTGCGAAGTTATGCTTCGTTCGGTGACATAGAGTTTCGATTCAATGTCATGCTTCCGAAGGGAGGAAATAGCGGGCTGTACTTAATGGACCGTTACGAGTTGGAGTTGGTTGATGATTGGCAGCAGTTTGCCGGAATTGTGGGAGTAAAAAATCCTCGCGCTAAAGTTTGGCGTGGGCCCCATGATTGGCACACCATTACAGGTCGCTTTTTCGCCCCCCGCTTCGACAGAGCTGGCAATAAAATAAAAAATGCCCGTTTCGAGGACATTGAGATTGACAGTGTAGTTGTGATTCAATCGGCAGAATGTCCTGGGCCAACTGGGGGAGGCTTAGAGGGGGAGACTTCTTTCGGGCCATTGCGTTTTCAAGGAACTATGGGAGAAGCTGCATTGGCGGATATTCGAGTTCGTCCCCTTTACGACCCTGTCAATCTTGACGGTTGGAATCCCATTAATAGCCCATTTGAGAAGCTTAAAATCGAAGGCGATTTCGAGTTGCACGCACGTCTGAAAATCGGAGAAGGTGTGTCTGAATTGAAGATTGGCGAGCACTCGGTTCGCTTTAATGCAATTGGGTCAAGTAGCGCTCGTACTGGCAGTATTCTTCCTGAATCACCAATTAAAACTGATTTACTTCAAGCGGACACTTGGTTCGACTTTGACTTGCGGTGTGTCCAAGGAACTATGCAAGTCATTTTGAACAACTCCATCTTCAATCAGATGAGCGGTGTCAGCCAGACCCCAATTCAATTTGTTTTGGGAGAAGGGGCCGGACTTGAAATCGCCGACCTATTCTGGCGGCCAGTTCCCTAGGCTTTGCCTGGAATGGGTGGGGCTGGGTTGGGTCGATCTCCCCATTCCCAAGTATTCGGCGTGAGTTGCTCCTCAGAGTTTAGGCACTCGTCCCAAGAAACGCGCTTGCCGGTATAGGCCGCCATGCGCCCAAGTATTGCAGCTTGCGTGGATCGCACCATTGCTGCACCTTGATTGAGTTGTCGCCCTTCCCGAATAGCAGCAAACAGTTCGTCATGCTCTGTTTGGTACATATTGTTTCCGGGTCCTTCGTAGTTCCAGGGCCTCTTTCCCTCGACTCTAAACTTGTCTGCCCAGCCGTCAATATGCGCTATACCGTCAGAGCCAAGTACTCGGTCAAGGTTTTCCATCGAGGTTCCGTCCCATTGCCGAGTCATCAAGTGCCCCTGTGCGCCACCTTCAAATTCATAAATGACGGAGAAGTGGTCCCAAATATCACCATACTTCTTGTCCGTTCGTTGTTGGCGTCCGCCAACGGCAATGGCATTTTTCGGAGCCTGATCTCCGAACGCCCATAGAATTTTATCTATGCTATGTACGGCTTGCTCCACAATGTGGTCACCGCCGAGATAAGTGTGGTAGTACCAGTTACGCAAGTGGCGCTCCATTTCAGTCCATTCTGGTTTGTCTCCGCGGTGCCATACGCCGCCCGCAAGGTAAGTCCCATAAGCGAGACGTACTTCGCCAATTCGACCAGAATTAATTTCTCCATACACTGCTCGTTTTCCAAGATGAGCGCGCCAGCAGAAGCCATGGGCAAGGCAGAGACCCTTTTCTTGGGCTATGCGGGCAGACTCTAGAACGGATCGAAGTCCAGGTCCGTCCACCGCAACAGGTTTTTCGCAGAAGACTTGGCATCCGTTGTCGACGGCATAACGCAAATGCAAAGGACGGAAGGCAGGTGTTGTGGCAAGCAGAACAACATCACACTCTTCCACGACCTTTTTGTAGCCTTCAAAGCCATCAAATTGCCGCTCTGCAGGAACATTGACTCGACCTTCGCCACCATTTTTTTCTAGTCCATTGAGGGAGGATTGGAGACGGTCCATGAAAACATCAGCCATAGCCCAAATCACAGTTCCTCTGTCGGCTGCTAGGGCTTGCAAGGCCGCACCGGTGCCTCGTCCGCCGCAACCAATTAGGCCGACTTTGAGGGTGTCAGCGCCACCTGCATAGGCAGATCGAGAGAGAGCTGGGGAGGAAGTCGCAGCCAAAGTCACGGCCGCGCCCTTGATGAAATCACGTCTATTCATGGCACTAGTTTAGCGTTGACTTGTCCACGGGGGGAGGGCTCGGGCTACTGAAAGTTGGCCTTTTGAGAAGAGAGCTGCACATGCGCAGGCGCACCATTTGAAAGGAGGATTTGTCCGCCCTCCTGGCCGTCTTTGAAGTACATATAGAGTTCATCACCGATGACTTCCCAGGTTCCAGAAAGAGTCGAGTTGGCATTCACGTCGTAGCCCCCCGTAATGCCACCGGCCATGGTCTCACGACTAACGCTTCTGTCTGCAGAAAATTGATACGTCGTAAAGAAGGTTCCTCCTTCTCCCGAGAGATTGAGAACCAACTTTCTTCCAGCAATCGCTCGCATGAGCTGTGGGTTCAGTTCAGGAGGATTTGGTTGGAGCGACATAAAAACTTGCTTTGATTTAGGAAGATACTTATCAGAGTTTTCGCCGAGGACAATTGCAATCATGGTTAAAAATGCATTCCTCTTTATGACCGAAGCAGTCCATACTTTTACAGCCTGTCCATTGGCTGCCTTTCCCTGCCAGCTCAAAGTTGCGCCAGGGACGTTTCCTGCAAGGACTTTTTGGGCAGGCCCATCCGGTTGGTCTACTTGAATGAGTTGGTCACGAAAAAAAGTTTGAAAATCTGGAATTCTCTTAGTCATTAATTCTGCGACGTCCAGATTCTGTTCTCTTTTCTCAAGAGTTCCGAAGGTGAGAAGAATAATTGCATCTAGGGTGTCAGTCTCTTTAAAGCCCGGGTTAATCAAGATAAAGTCTTGATCTGTTTCTCCGATAGACCAGCCTTGAGGCAATTCCATTGAGAACCAGCCTCGTGGGTGTTTCCAAGGGTGCGTAGGCCCGTCAGCGATTTTCTGTAATTTCGGAGGAATTCCCGTATTCCCAGAGGGAAGGGGGTCCCCTAGGAGTTGAAACTTGTTGCCACCAGTTTCAAAGCTGAGCTTATCTCCCGTTAGTTTGGCAGTAAAAGGAAAAGACTCTTCGCCAACATTGAAAGTTCCCGAGAGTGAATTCGCATTTTGATTTGAGGAAATAGCCCAAGACTCTTCGCCAAAAGTAAGGGTGCCAGAATACAAAGTGCCAACTTTTGACGTCAGCGTAAGCACAAGTCCGCCACCCTTGAAATTTCTTAAGAACGGGTCAGGTGGTGCACTAGCTTTGTTTGCCCCAGAAAGTGGATTATTTCCGGAAGCAAGTGGGTTCCCAGAGGGTTTATTGGGGTGGCGCGCTCCAGTTGGGTTAGGGGCTGGAGGGGGAGTTTTGACAGGAGTTTTGACTTTGGGGGCCGGCGGTGGCGGCTGATCAAGTGCGCGTCGGTAGGTGACCTCTTCACCCATCAGGGACATCTTGAGCGTGTCACCTTGGATGGTGTAAGTCATTTCAAGGTCAAGGCCTCTATCGCTATAAACAACGAGACCCTCATAGGGGACGGAGTACTTAAAAGATTCTCCGTCAAGGCTGGCTTTGCCTCCTTCGCCAAAAATTAGAACCTCGCCGAGATTCCAATCTGAGCTTCCGATCCATTTACCTTTTAGTCCACCACTCGCAAATGCAATTGAACTCAGAGAGATGAAGAAAAAAGCAAGGAGTGAAAGTCGGCGATAGTGAATTCGCATGGCCTTACCCTACCCTCAACTCCAAAAACTCGCTAGGTAAGATTAGAATGCGACTGTTACCCCTGGGACAGGGACTAAGTAGCGGCCATTTTCGTCTGGCAAAGAGGAAGGTTCGGCATCCCATGCGTAGGCGGTGGGTGAAAGGTCGAGCTCAGAATTGAGTGCCTGCTCCCAGCTCACCTCCTTTCCTGAATAAGAAGCCATACGACCTAGGATAGAAGTCAGGGTGCTTTTTGCGCCATAGTCGGCTTCGTTGAAAGCGGCCCCGCTTCGGATGGCAGCAAAGAGTTCGTCATGCTCAACTTGATAGGGGTCCTTGTATTCGTCGACGAAACGCCAACGTTCTCCATTCGAGAATTCAATAC
Source organism: Planctomycetes bacterium UBA7888 (assembly GCA_002500505.1). Lineage (GTDB taxonomy): Bacteria > Planctomycetota > UBA1135 > UBA1135 > UBA1135 > UBA7888. Next base: position 27,092 of record DLRM01000028.1, on the reverse strand, counting down.
TCGATCGCCCGAAGTTAACAGTGCCCAAGCTGCCGTGCGCATGCTCATTAACCTCTGAGCGGGTATCAGGAATGTGCCGACATTGAGAAAACATTTTGGTCCCATCCGGATAAGTAAATTCAATCATGTGGTGGTCAAAAATCTCACCATGATCGAGGCCAGTTCTGACTTGCCGCCCTCCTTGCCCGTGTGCCTTTGCTGGGAAGTCGTTCATGACCCAATTGCAAACATCCAGATTGTGAATGTGCTGTTCCGTAATGTGGTCACCACAAAGCCAGTTGAAGTAGTACCAGTTTCGCATCTGGTAGGTCATCTCGTTCCAATCAGGCTGCCTTTCTCGAACCCAGACACCGGCAGAATTCCAATAACATCTCAAAAGATTGATTTTGCCAATCTCTCCAGCGCGGATGCGCCGAATCAATTCGAGGTAAGGGGCTTGGTGATGTCGCTGAAGCCCAACTCCAACTTTGAGGGCCTTTGTTTTCGCGATTGCCGCCGCCGCAAGTACTCGCCGAACTCCGGGACCATCGACAGCGACTGGTTTTTCCATAAAAACATGCTTGTCCTGTTGGATGGCATATTCAAAGTGAATGGGGCGGAAACCTGGCGGAGTTGCCAAAACGACAACATCTACTCCGCAGTCGATTGCTTTTTGATAGGCATCGAAGCCGACAAACCGACGTTCTTCGGGGACATCGACTTGCTCAACGTGGTTCTCAGCGAGCCAATTCAGCGTACCTTCTAGTCGGTCGCTAAAGGCGTCAGCCATGGCGACTAGGCGCACATTTCCCTTCGTACTCAGCGCTTGGTGCGCAGCCCCAGCGCCTCGACCGCCACATCCAATAAGGGCGACGCGAAGCTCTTCATTGCCAGCCGCTCGTCCCTGCCCATTTCCTGAAGCGAGAGCATGGGGATTGGTTGACCTTCCCACAAGGGAGTTTCCTAAAAGGAGGGAGCTGGTAATCGCGGAGCTTTGAGTGAGGAAGGTGCGACGGGTTGGTGGAGGTTTCATTTTGAAGACAGGGGGGCTAGCGCTCGCCGCGTTGCTGACGAGCGTGAATTTTTTGAATGCTCTCTACGGAAGAATTCCAGTATTGACTCCATTGATTTCGAGGGGGAGGAGTTAGGGGGCGAATGACTCTGAATCCTACGGTTTGAGCATTGGTTAAAAACCAAATGCTCCTTGGAATTTGAGGGTCTTGCTGCTGCCAGCTAGGTTTAGACTGGCGGTGAAAACTGGAGCTTAGGTTTTTCGCATTATCATCCCAGCTTCCGCCAAGAACAAGGTGTCCCCAGGCTCGATTTGGGCTTTCTGGTAGATCATCAACCCACTCTGCAACATTTCCCAACATGTCATAGAGGCCATATTGATTAGGGTCAAGTTCTCCCACTTGATGGTAGCTTTCTCCAGAATTCTCATATCCCCAACCTCCTTTTGCGCCTGCGCAAGCCAAGGTCCATTCTTTGGCTGTTGGGAGGCGATAAAAGTGACCGGTTCTATTTGAAAGCCACCGACAAAACTGACGCGCCGCATAATGGGTCATCGAAATCGCAGGATATCCTTCAACACCCATTCCAAAATCCATGGGAACATAAGGTGTTGTGGGACCTGTAATCCCATCGACTGGGTCGGGGCCTCCTGCCTGAAAAAGCATGTAAAGGTCCCAAGTGACTTCATGTTTCCCAATCCAAAAACTCTTGGAATCATTGCCCAAATCAATTGGCTCCATTGCGAGAACAACTGTAGTCCCCGGAATCGTCTCTTCGAAAGCGAGCATGGGCGCTTTCCCTTTGCCACAAGCGACAAGAGTGGGGGCAAGAAGAAGGGCAAATTTTAGGGGATGCACGGGTGAAAGATTAGCATAGGAGTATGAAGGGAGTGCGCGGTCGACTTTGGCTGAATGGAGAGTTCCATTCTGGGTGGCTGTCGTGGAAAGGCGGCAAGATTGTTCGGGTTGCCAGGGGAAGCCCTCCACGTCGATTGGCATCTTCAATTGAAGATTTGGGAAATGCTCGGATAGCACCTGGATTTGTTGACACCCTTTGTCACGGTTTTTGTGGACATTCTGCTCCCTTCGCAACGGTGGAAGAGCTTCTTGAGATGGCGCATTCCCTCGCGAAGGAAGGAGTTACAAGCGTTCTTTCTGGTTTTTATCCCATTAGCAATGCTCAACTCCGCGTAGCGCGTGAGCGATGGAGCAAACTTCGCCAGCACGGGAGGCGAAGCGCGGATTCGCGGGGAACTGCTCGTTTAGAAGGATGGCACCTAGAGGGTCCATTCCTTGGAAAGGAGATGGCTGGAGCTCTTCCACAAGGAGAGTTAAGGAGGCCGACCAAAAGAGCCGTTCGCGACATCTTCAAGGCTGTCGGAGGGTATTTGCGAATGATGACCTTGGACCCATGCCTTCCAGGCGCTTTAGAATTGGTTGTAGCTTTGCAATCTCAAGGGTGTATTCCAAGCTTTGGTCACACCCAAGCAGGTTATTCCACTTGTTCTCAAATATTGGCCAGAGCTGGTGGTTCAATCGGAATGACACACCTTGGGAACCGGATGCTCCCTTTGCAAGCGAGAGAACTAGGCCCAATTGGGCTTGCTATGGAAGGGAAGATTCCTTGGGTTGGTGTGATTCCTGATGGGAATCATGTTTGCCCTGAGACTCTAAAGCTATGGGCCAACACGCCTAGGTTGATGAAACAGATTATGTTCCAGAGCGATAATCTTTCTCATGCGGGAACACCAGTTAAGTCATTTAAAGCTGGTGGCCTCTTGCTGAGCCGCAAAGGGTCTGCCGCTAAGAGGCCCGACGGAGGCCTAGGGGGAACAATGGATGCCCTTCCCCGCCTTCTCTTTGCGCGCCTCAAAGACGGTAGCCTTAATTGGGCTCAAATAATTCAAGGAGGTTGTATTCGCCCTGGAGAGATGTTTGGCAATCGCGGCGTTTTTCTGAAAGGGAAGTTGGCGGACTTAGTGGCCCTTGGACCGACAGGAAAAATCCTGAGCACTTGGGTGGGTGGAGTTAAAACCTCCTAAGGTCTTAGCCGAGAAGTTTCGCTGCGTCTGAATCAAGATGCCAAATGACATCTCTATGTTTTTGAAGAAAAGATGCGGGGCACTGGGGGTCTTGGGGCCCATGAATTGCCTTGGCGACCGCCGCAGATTTCTCTGCCCCAAAGGCAACAATTCGAATTCGCTTTGTTTCTAAAATTGTGGCAACCCCTTGTGTTATAGCAAACTTTGGTGCATGGCATTGAAGAAATCCTGCTCGTTGGATTGTGCTCTGGCTCAGTCTTACGAGCCGAGTTCGAGAGGTTATCTCAGACCCAGGTTCGTTGAATCCAATGTGGCCATTGATGCCAATCCCGAGAAGTTGAAGGTCAATTCCTCCTCCCTTTCTAATATCTAATTCAAAGTTTTGACAGAAGTCTTCAAGTTCTTGGCCCTCGAAATCAGTCGCTGGCAAGCGCGGAGGGTTGAGTGCGCCAGGTATTTGGTTTTTCATAAAGGTAGAGAAAGAAAGTTCTCCAACGCTTTTGAGAGGCCAATATTCGTCTAGATTCCAACCAAAGAGTCCTTGTAGGTTTTTCCCAAGTTCTTTTCGGAGGGCAGCATAAACCGGAATCATACTGGAACCGGTTGCGAACCCAAGGTTCAAGGTCTCTTTGAGGGACTGGCTCCTAAGTGCTTTAATCTCAAGAGCAATTTCTTGAGCGGCTTCATTTTGATTGGAGTGGACCTTAACGTTCAATCTACTCTCTCAATTTATTTTCGAGAACGCCATCGGTCTGCAGTCGCAATATTGTTTGCAGCTTCAAGTTCTCCGTTTTTTGGGCTACACTCACAACCAATAGGGCCGTCATAACCTAGCTTTTCAAGCTCTTCAAAAACCCTTCCATATTGGATTTCTCCGGTTCCCGGCTCATGGCGACCAGGGTGATCGGCAAGCTGGATGTAGCCCACTTGGTCAAAGCCTTCCCGTAGACGTCCACACAAATCCCCTTCTGAAATTTGCATGTGGTAAAGGTCCCAATTGATTTTGACCATGGGGGAGTCCACTTGGCGGCAGATGCGGACCGCATCAGGTGATCCATAAAGGCAATGCCCTTTGTGGTCTACCCTGATGTTCATGGGTTCAAGAATGAGCATGACTTCATTTTCTTCAGCAATTGGGGCAACTCGCTTGAGCCCTGTTGTGATATTTTGGAGCATTTCCTCTTGGCTCATTCCGCGTTGGTCATTTCCACCAACCACGGTCATCATCGGAGCACCAATTTTTTTTGCAGCAGCGCAAGATTCTCGAATTTCGTTTTCAAATTTGTCATGGTTTTTGGGGTTGTTCATTCCTGGAAAAAATCCCCACCCAGTGAACTGCGCAACTTGAACTCCAACATCCTCGCAAACAATTTGAATTTCATCCAAGTCTTTATTCCTCCATGGCCAAAACTCTACCCACTTGAAACCCAAGTCAGCTGTAGCTCGAATACGGTCGGAAAAATCCAAATTCCTGAACCACATTTCAATATTAATGGCGAATTGGTGGCGCAATCCTTCTCCGGGTCGGCTTGTGGCGATTGGCTCCTGACAAGAAGTAGACTCGGAGGCAAGAATGGGGAGGGCCGCGCCAGCAGCCAAGAATTGTCGGCGATTTATTGACATGCCAATAGTTTAGGGGACTTCGCAGAGTACGCGAATGCCAACCCAGCCACAATCTGACATCCACCACGAGCTTTTTGGCCATTGGGGGTCGCGTGCTTGCCAACTGATGTCGTATTGGGCGCGGGAATCCGGAGAAACAGTTTCATCCAAAAAGGATCCTCCACAAGCTATTCCTTGTTTTTCTGAATCGATTGCCCACTCCGCAAGGTTGCCAACGATGTCATAAAAGCCGCCCTTCTCAACCGGGAGCTCACCACCGGAATGAGGCTTGCCACCTGAATTATCGAGACTCCAGCCGTGTTGAGCGCCCTTGGCGGCCATGGCCCACTCCGCTTCAGTGGGGAGGCGATACTTTCGCCCTGTTTTTTCGCTGAGCCATTCGCAGAAATGAAGAGCGGAGTTCAAGGTCATTCCAAGCGCGGGGTGACCATCATGCCCATAACCGCGGTCAACGGGAAAGACGGATTTGCTTGGTCCAGAAACTCCATCAACTTCAATCTCGTTTGGAGAACGTAAGAAAAATAAATCAAAAACATCCCAAGTAATTTCAGTTTTGGATAAGTAATAGTCGCCATTAAGAACTGGGAGCATTTCAATGGTGGCGGAAGAGTTTTCAAATGATTGAATAAATGGTTCAGGCGGAGGAGCAGGGAAGCTAGGCGCACTCATTCCCAACGAAACTCCAGACATCCCCCAGTCGGGGCTCAGAGGGATTTGAAGATGGCGAAGAATTGTAGGGACAATATCAACCACCTCGGCATAACGACGCCATCTTTTAGGACCACCATCGTAATTGCCAGAGGCTAACAGGAAAACAGTGCGGTGTAGAGGGATGTCTTGCCCATGGCTGGTTCCAGTTCCACCATGATCTGTGGTGGCGAGTATGAGCCAATCCTCGAGATCGTCCATTACGTTAAAAATGCGACCCAGCTCAGAGTCCACTTCCTCAATAGCTCTCTGGTATTCCGGAATTTCTGGTCCGTAACCAAAAGCATGTCCCGCATGATCTACTTCGTCAAAGTGAAGAAAAAGGACATTTGGGCTATTTTTATTTAGTTCAGAAATGGCCTGATTGGCAACTTCAGTTGTACTTTCAGGGGCCAAAGCTAAATCAGCACCAGGTTTCGCTAAATCAGCAAGGGGTGCCCATTCAGTAATAGAAGCTGTTCGGTATTCCGGATGCGCCTGTTCAATTCTCGTCAAGAAATGAGGGGCGTTGCTTTGGGCATACCCCTCAAAGGAATTGTCCACCACCTGATGAACATTAGGCCAAACGCCAGTTAGGATGCTCATCCAGCTAGGGCCACTTACGGTGCGGGCGCAGGTTTGCGCCTGGGGGTTGAAAGCGCCGACGGCAATCAAGCGGTCCAGGTTGGGAGTGTCAGCAAGTTTCAATGCATCCGGGCGGCACCCGTCAATTCCAATGAGGAGGACTTTTGGCCCTGAAGGTGCAGGCCGCTGACAAGCAGTTAATAAAAAGATGGGGAGGAGAAAAAATGGAAAGCGCATCAGCTTGCCAAAATCTTGTCCATGTTCGTTGCGATTTGTTGTAAGCGTTTTCGCCCACCTCCGCCAATTTCAGCGGTGAACCAACCATCGTAATCAAGGTTGCGAAGCTCTTTCATCACAACAGGCCAATCGCAATCGCCCTCTAAGAGTTCAGCGCTAAAACCAGCCCAGATTCCCTCCTCATTGGCCTTGGTCCGGCTGTATTCTTTGACATCGATTTTTAAAATGCGGTGGCCAAGCTCACGTATCCAGTGTTCGGGCCACCCATAGCGAAGAATGTTTCCCACATCGAAATAAGCGCCAACTTGATTAGAGTCAAAGGTGTCTATCCAATGGGACATCTCAACTGGAGAAATCAAAAAGTTATTCCAAACATTTTCAAAAGCTATCTTGACCCCTAATTTTTCGGCTAAGTCTAGTTGAGAGGAAATGGCCTCGTGTGCACGCTTCCAGGCCACTCCGTAATATTCACCTTTATTGACAACCGCTGGCACAACGAGAACGGTGGATGCGCCGAAATCATGAGCATCTTGCAGGGCAGTCTTGAGGTCCTGGATAGCCTCATCGCGGGTGTTCTCGTCCGCATGATTGAAAGTTTTGCGCCAGTGGGTTGAATCGACAACACCATGAATGGGGAGCCCTGACTTGTCCCGAGCTTCAAGGACTTCCTTGGTGGAGTAGCCATTTGGACTATCCATCTCCACACCATCAAAACCCAATTCTTTTAAAAGTTTGAATTTTTCAAGAAGCGTGTCTCCCTCTTGAACCATGCCAATTTTGACGGCCTTTTTGAAAGGCTGTGGCGTGAAATTATGACTCAGGAGTTGTCTAGCCGCACTTGTCGCTGCAACCGTAGCGAGGAATGTTCTTCGTGAAAGGTGGTTCATTTTCGGGTAGCCCAAAGGGTTCCGCCGAGGAGATGCTCTTGGAAGAGGGTGGACTTCCAGACTTCGGGGCGATGGCCAAGAGCAGTGTAAAAGATTCGCCCCTTCCCATGGCGCCGTGTCCATGTAATTCCAAAATCTCCATCTTCTCTGCGAATTGTAGGCCGAGTCATGTCCACGGAATCGGTGTCAAGGGAAAGCAGAACTCGTTTTCCTTCGCGGGTCCAATCCTTAAATTGATAGATTTCGTCTACGATTTCGAACGAGGTGGGCAGGTTTTGTGTGGAAAGATGGTCTGGGTCTTCAACCTTAATTCCAACCTCCTCATGCCAAGGGTGGCCGTTGAAATACCCACCAAGTAATTCGCCGAACTCGGGCCATTCATAAAAAGTGTCGCTTGCGCAATGCGCTCCGATCAGAGCGCCTCCATTTTGAACAAAGTCAAGCAATGCGAGCTTTCCGCCTTCCGGCCAAGGAAGTTCTCCGGTGGTGTAAAGGAAGATGGCGTCAAAATCAGCGAGATTTTCTTTGGAAAATTGTTCTGGAGATCGATCAACTACGACTTCCAGCCAAGGGTTTTCCTTTGCCCATGAAGTCCAGCTTCGCTCTACGAGCGATAATTTACCTGGCGTCATTCTTGCAACAGCGTGCTCGTAACCCGCTGAGAAAACATGCACCAACACTTTTTTAGGTCGACGAAGGGAGTCAAGATACTCCACCAAATTCTTTACTTCAGTTTCCCCGAGCACTTCCCCCAAGTTTGGAGTCATCGCAGAAATTCCTAAATCGCTTCCTGAAGAATCACGAATCTCAAAGCCGGGTGCGATTTGGGCAGAAGGATTTGCAATCGAGTTCTGAAGTTCTTGTTTGCTTAGAAAAAATCCAATCGAAGAAAGCTCTGGTCCTACTTCACTAGGAGCTTCCCCTGAAGACTCTCCCTGAATCCAATGACATTTCTGGCAAGAAGCCGATGCATTTTCGAAGAAGACTTTTTTCCCTTTTTGCGAAGCTGCAAGTCCTTTCTCCTTGAGTGGGGGAAGGTCTTGGTTATTCGCCCAGCTGACATCTTCCCGAGGAAGTTCTGGGCGCCAAGTATTGTGGAGCCGGTCGAATCCAGAGGTTTCGTGCCAACTCCAAAGAATTACCAAAGCCTCTTCTCGGAGTTTATTCTCAGCGGGGCTTGCAAGAACGAAGCGGTGAAGGCTGGCAGCATCGCTGTCGCGTCCACTGAGATAGCATGCGTGGATTGCTCTTCGTAGATGAGAATCTGAGAGGCCGTCCTGATTCAACGACTCGGCAAGATCACCCAAGGCATCCGAGATAGGCAAGTCATAAATTGCAATTGCCGCTTCCGTGGCAATAAGTGGATCTTTGTCGCGGAGGAAAGCGCGAAGGGCAGGCGAGTGTTGATGCCGCAGGGCGAGAACCGCCGCCATCCGAACACTTGATTCGGTATGGCTGGATAGAGCTTTGAGGAAATCATCGCTTGCAGTTTTAGAGAGTGCGATAGAAGCGGCATGCCGGATAAACCTGTCTTGCGTCGTGTTTTGGGTAACGAGCTGAAGAAGAGCTTTGGAGCTCAGGTCATTTTCCCCTAGTTTTCCTAGGCTCAAAGCCGCAAAGTAGCGAACTCTTAGGGAGGAGTCTTTTAGGAGGTTCCGAAGATTTTTCTTTGCTGATGCAACCTTTTGCTCCCCCATGGCTTTTGCAAGCTGGGCGCGAATTTCGGGGTCAGGGTCAGAGTTAAGAGCCGGAACTAGAACAGGTAAGACTCGGCCGGATTGTTCCTTTCTTTCAATCTGCGAAAGCCCCCAAACAGAATGAATCCTGGCTAACTGATGTTTGGATTGAAGGAATGTTTGGAGAAGTAAATCGCCTCTTTCTAATTCTGCAAGGGCGAATTGCGCTTCCATCCGAACTCGACGATCGGGATGGGAAAGAAGGGATACGAGTTCTGAGGTTGGAAGAGGGGTTTGCTTCTGAGTCGAGTCCCAAAATTTGCGAAGTATCTTTGCGGTTTCTTTTCCTTCAAGGCGAGCAAATTCATCTGTCGACTGGACCTCCCAAAGGCGCCCCTTTCCAACGCCATACCAACCTTCTATCCAGTCCGAGACCATGAGGGAGCCGTTGGGCATAAAGTCCACATCCGTTGCGAGAGTTTTCCAAATGAACTCTTCATCAAAGGACAGCTGAAAACCTGCCCCTATAGGCTCCACCATGAAGCGTCGAATTCCACTCCAGTCTTTTCCACCGAGAAAATCGGCAATGAAGAAGGATTCGGAGAAAGACTCAGGCAGTCCAGTGCCAGGGTAATACGAGATTCCACTTGGTCCACTGGTGAGGTTTGCAATTGGTGCGTTCAGGAAAGCGGGTTGTCCTTGGTGTGCAGGCTTCCACCAAGACTCTGGCATCCATGGCCCGCGATCAGGCAGATATTGGTAATTCATCCTCCATCCGCAATCGCCCCCTTCTGTTAGGTATACAATCCGGGCAGAGTCGCCTGCGTCGCAGTTGTTGTCGCCGGTCCAGAGGTTTCCGTAGTCGTCGAAACAAAGCTCTTGCGGATTGCGAAGTCCGACGCAAAAAATTTCAAGGCCAGATCCGTCTAACTCGCAACGAAATACTGCTCCGCTGCCCGGGTTAGTGAGGAGCTCACCATTGTCGTTATTGACGGCATAACCACGGTCTCCCAGTGAAAAATAGAGTCGGCCATCAGGGCCAATTTGTAGCCCATGCATGTCATGGCCTCTAAGGGCAACGCGAACCCCATAACCTCGGTGAAGTGAAGCGCGCGTCTCTGAAACCCCATCACCGTCTTCATCTAGGATTTTCCAGAGGTGGGGGATGCAGGTGTACCACGAATTTGTTCCTCCGCCAGGCCGGGGCCGAATCAAGAAGCCTGCACCTGTTCCGTCCAGTAAATCGTTAAAGCCATCCGCAAAAACTTTCGATGAGTCGGCGAACCCATCTTCATCTTGGTCCTCGACCAACACAATTCGGTCTTCCTTATCCGTCCACTCCGTTGCGTATTCAGGATGGTGCCTGAGGTACATTTCCGCACGGTCTTCCACGGTCATGCACCGAAGGTCATCTTCTGTCCAATATTGATGAGCGCGGTTGTCAGGGATGCCTTCAGTCTCTTGTCGGTAGGATTCGCAGACATACACCCCCCCCAAAGCGTCTGGGTAAAAGACAACAGGGTTGGCTAAGAGCGGGTCCGAAGCCCAAAGTTTTACTTCAAATCCATCAGGAACTTGAGGAGTCGGATGAGTCTCTCCCTGAAGAGAGAGGAGGGTCAAGAGTGGGAGTAGCAGGCTCACGGCCTGCGTAGCCTACTGTCCGATTGCCCGAATGCAGGAATCGGTCAAATCATTCCTTGGGTAATCCGAAGGGAGCCGTGGAAGTTCTTCGGCTTTCCCCATTTCAATGACGAGTGAGTAGCCTTCTCCTTGGGCCACCTTAAGGACGATTCTTGAATGGACTTGGGTAGCCTCGGCCATTAGCTGGGCTCGCCGCGCACTCCCTTTCTTTAGCTTTTCTTTTCGTACCGTTTGATAGGCAGGGATGTTCATGTAGATAGCACGACTGTCCACTTCCCCAACTTTGGCACTACCTTTTGGGTCAAATTCAAAGAGGTTGCCAAAGTGGACATGAGTCTCACCGCGAACCATGGAATTCTCTACCTGGATTTCCTCGAACTCGTCAATCATCTCCCGAGTTCGAACTCGGCTCTTTCGACCACCATATCTGCCTCCTCCACGGGTGGCTTCGACGGATACGGCTGCTGACCCAAGTGATATCTCTTCACTTGAGTCACTATAGGTGACCTCATTTCCGCCACAGGAAGCGAAGAGAAGGAAAAGGGGGGCAATGTTGTTTTTTTTCATATAAAAAAGGTGGGCAGGTTGGTTAAAGCAATCCTACCACGGAATCGGGCTATTGGGCCTCGATTTCTGCCAACCCAGGCCCAATTTTCCCCAAACCATCTCCTTCAATGTCTAACAGCTTGATTTTGAGTGTACGAATCAGCTTTGGAGAGGAGAAGGAGAGGACTGCCCTCTTGCCGAATTCTTCAGGCACCTCCAGCTCAAAATCGGAGCGCTCATTAATAGTTATAAGGAGTTTTCTTGGCCTCGGAAGATTAGAAGAGCGTGCGCGCAGAAGAGAGCTTGTGAAGAGGAGTTTCTTTGCCTTGAACTTTTCCCGAATCTTGATTTCTATCCACGGTTCGGAATCATCAGGCTTGCTGATCCACGATTTACTCAGAAGTTGATCAAAAGCAAGATTCGGTCCAGAACCTTTTACAGAGCTACTCGCTGTAATTATTTTTTGTAGACTTGGGAAGAGATTAAATTTTGCTTCTTGGATGCTTTCAAGTGCTCCCTCGGCCATGACCATTTCTACTGTTACAGGAAGTAGCGAACTTTTTAAGACTCCGCCCTCCGTTTCAATCTCACACCGCAATTCCCAGTTTCCAGATTTGGGGAAAGAGTAGCGGGTGCTCATTCCCCGGTTGGAGTCCTTGTCCTCGGCAATCAGCTCCCATTCTTCGCTACCCATCTCGCGGGCAAAAAATCGGGCTTCTTTAGCTTCTAAATCCGAGGAGCTGACCCAAATAGTCATTGGAGTATCTCCTGCGGCCCGGAGAACGACTTCTTCTCCGCTAGGAGTTGAATACCCCACTGGAGGCAGTTTCCCGCCAGTGACATTTCGGGAGCTCGCACGATTTAAGAACAAAAGGTGCATGCAAGTGTTGAGCTCGGCATCGCCTTGTTGAGAGAAAGTTAATCCGATTTCCCCAGGCTCATAACTCCAGCTTCCCTTTTTCTTTTGTTTTCCTAAAAGATAAGAGGCTCCCTCTTTGTACCACTCAACGTTCCCAATTTTTTCAATATTCAAATAAGCGCCAACTCGCTCAAGGCCCCAAAGATGCCACGGGCCCCATGACCTGTTTGGAGGGTTGCCTACAAAGGTGTGGTTCTCGTCCATCCAGGTATTGGCTCGCTCAATTTGAGAAATCCAGTATTTCCTCTTTCTGCTTGGGAGTTTCTTCCCCAACCTCTCCATGCAAATTGTTGCAATTGTTATTCCTGCTGCTGTCATGGAACCTGACGCTGCATCCATTGGTCGATAACCGAATCCTTGGAAGAGCCCGTTCTTTTTTGATTTCCCCTCTTGGTACTCTTTTTTTGCGATGCAAGCCTCTGCTCCTCGCAAAGCTAATCTCCATACATCATCTTCAATTTTTATTCCCCACCTCGAAGCCGCTTCAAGCGCAAGGACGGCCACAAGGGCGTTTGAGAGGTCTTCGGCTCCGCCCGGATATCCCCATAATCCACTTGGGTTTTGCCATTTAATGAGCCGCTCAGCAACTTTCTTTGCTCCAGGTAGATAAATTTCATCTTGGGTTTTAGAGAGTGCAAGAAGGAGAAATCCTGAATTGTACGTATGCTGAGGTGGAACATTTCGGAGGTATTCGAACCCGCGAAGTATTGCGGGATGGTTTGGAGGAACATTTGCGCTTAACAAGGAATAAAGGCAGAGCGCAGATACTCCACTTGGATAAGAGTTCGACCAACCGGTCCATGACCCATCAGGAAGTTGCTCCCCAAGCAAAAAATCAACCCCTAACGCGCTCGATTTGCGAATGTCAGAGTGAAGAGTATCTCCCTCCACTTCTTGCGGAAGGCCGATTGCCGATGCGAGGATTAATGCCAGAATCATTGTGGGGGAATAGAGCGCAATGCGTCTTGAGCATCTAAATCGTATGGGTTAAGCTTGAGTGCCTCCTCAAAGGCGGTTTTTGCAGCGGGGTATTGTTTGTTACGGAGGCGTAGAATCCCCAAGTTGTACCAGATGCGCCCCTCAGTTGGGGCGAGCTCTAAAGCCTTTTCCATTGCAAATGCGGCAGAATTGAAGTCGGCGAATGAACTTCCGTTAGCGCCTCGCGCTAGGCCTAGCAGGAACCAAAGATGGAAATTATTGGGGGACCGCTTGACTGAGCTTTCCAGGAGGACCTGAGCTTTCTTGGGGTTCCCCGCAGCATCTAGGGCGCTTGCAAGTGCAATATCAAGCTCGGGTCCTTCCGTGCCCCATGTTCGAGCTCGCTCTAGTTCTGCTACAGCATCTAATGGGAGATTCCGGTCACGGAGCCATGTGGACCATGCGGCAGCACCAGCAGGCTGGTCGCGGTTGTGAGTTAGGAATTCAACGAGCTCCTTTGCAGGTTCTGTATCCAAATTCAATAGGGGCCCAAAAGAGCGAGCGGCTTCCACGCGAATTCCTTTGAAAGAGTCAGAGAAACTGGGTGAGTGATTTCGAATGGGATAAGTTTCAGAGAGGGAAGGTCCAAGCGCTCGTACAGCCTGGAAGCGAACAAGTTCTTCATCGTCCTTTAGGGCGTGAGTGAGAGCGGTTTGGACCTCTGGTACTTCAGGCCAGGCTTCCAGTGCACCGACAAGAACAGCTTTCCAGGTAGAGTGGGTTTCATTGGCTAGGTGCGATAAAAGAGGAGGCCACGCGCTGGGGTTTCCGCTTCGCGCCTCACTGAGGAGTTTGGCGCGTTTTCGAATAGGGCGATTCATCTTGGCTCCATACCATTCAGTTGTAAAGGAATCGGCCCACTCTGCGCTTTGGTCGTCGTGGCACCGGTTGCAGGCGTTTGGGATTCCGAGTTCAAGTGTTAAGTGCGGGTCTGGGACACTGAAACTGTGGTCGTGTCGTGGATCCCGTTGCATATAAGTGGTTGTGGGCATGTGGCAGTTCACGCACCTCGACCCTTCTGATTCCGATAAGTGAAAGGTGTGGGAGTCAGGCTGAATAGGAAGGATTTCGCCTTGGGTTTCCGCATGGCATTGCATGCACAGAGCATCCCCCTGGTATTTTTTTTGTCCGGAATGAGGGTCGTGACAATCCAGGCAAGTTACACCCGCTTCTGACATTCGACTTAAGCGGAAAGAGGCCCATTCATAATCCTCATCCCTGATTTGGCCATCTGCGTACCAGGTTTCGCTTAAACCCGGAAGCTCAGGAAGAAAAGCATCCAAGAGATGGTCGTGCGGGTGAGACGATTCAGTTAATTCTCCACGTCTCGAATGGCAAGGCGCGCAAGCTTCCACGGCGTCGGCCGCCTTTCCGAGAATAGTCTTTCCATTGTCGAGGGCGTGTTGCTTGGCTGGACCATGGCAAGCTTCACAGGTCACGCCATATTCTTGAATTGTTGAGGAATATGTATCTGTTTCTGAATCCCAATTTTTCTCGAATCCAGTGTTGTGGCAACGAGCGCACATGGAATTCCAGTTCATGCCTCGACCAGTCCAATGTCCCCAATCACCAGGTTGGCGGCCATCCTCAAAAATATCAAACCACTCTTCTTTTTTCGGATCCCATGCCCTTTGGGCGACTTGGCCTTTGCTGTCTTCCTCAATGACATATTGAACCAAAGGTTCAACCCCGATTGAACGAGATGCTGAAAATTTAATCTGGTGCCCTTCTTTGTTCGTTGCTGTCAGGGATTGAGATTCGTCAAGGAGTTTCTCAGCGTGCGCGTGGTTGCTTGCGGACCAAGCCTCCCATTCGTTTGGGTGGCATGCGCGGCAGGAGTCTGAACCTGCCCAGGCACTGGCAGAAAGAGGTTCGGTAGTGCCCGATGGTTCCCCTCCACAGGCCAGTAAAATGGCAAGTAAAGCGGTGGCGACAACAAAGGTTGAGTCTCGTAAGGTCACAATCTAAATCCTAGAGTTTCCGAAAGGGGACAGTATCCCATTTCGGAGTGCCGAAAGAGTTTGATTGTGAAATAGGTCGTCTAAAGAGGACGAATCCAAATATTCCGATAACGAACGGGATTTCCGTGGTCCTGAAGCTTTAGGGGTAACTTCGCAGGATGAGCTTCGTAAGTCGCCACTTTTTTGTGCACAGTTCGGCCAATGAATTCCTGGTTGTTGTGTGCAAGCACGCCGTTGTGGAAAAGGGTAATGGTCGCAGGAGCAACAAGCTTGCCTCCCTTAAATTTCGGGGCACGAAAAACGATGTCGTAACTTTGCCAAGTCCCCGGTCTGCGACTCGAATTTACTAGTGGTGGGTATTGCCCGTAAAGAGCAGCCGCCTGGCCGTCGGGATAGGTTCGAGAGGACCAAGAATCCAAAACTTGAATCTCATAAAGATTCATCATGTAAACACCGCTGTTGCTTGCTCCTTGGCTGGCGTGTTCGCTCACAGGAGACATCCATTCCACATGAAGTTGGCAATCCCCAAAACTCTCAGCAGTTTGAATGTCTCCAGTTCCATTCACTTCCATCGAAGCACCCTCTGTAAGTTTCCACTTTGCGGGTTTGCCATTGTTGGCTTGCCAACTGTCGAGACTACTTCCGTCAAAAAGAATGGTTGCGTCAGAAGGCGCGGCAATCGGGAGGTTTTGGCCTGCAGGTCCAACAAAGGATGGGATAGGCCGATCTTTATCATGCACTTTCCACTTTTGTCCAGGTAGGGTTGGAGTGTCGGTGTAACCTTTGGCCGGCATCGTCAGGTACGGAGGCACTTCGTCTTGGAGCGCTGCGGTGGCCAAAAAAAGGAGCAAGAGGGAGTATTTCATGCGAATCAAGTGGTCGTTGAAGAAGGCAACGACTTTCGAGTGCGCATGTTATCAGAGCCCCGTAACGTCCGTCCAAGTCCTCCCTATGCGGATTTCGTCAAGATAGACTTTTGAAGTAGAGTACGTTTTGCTTCCGCCAGCACGGATGAAGAGCTGAGTGAAGTTTCCAGAGCTTTGAAGGCCAGGGGAGATTAAATCCCATTCATTTGTGCCGCTCCCCATTCCAGAAAGTAGGGAGTCCGACTGATGCACAGTTTCCGAAAGGGTGTCGTAAACTTTCATCCAGCATTGATCTACATTTTGGCCTTTGGCTTGAATGCGGAGTACAACGAATTGAGTTCTTCCTTTAGCTGCGGCTATTCCGGTAATGTCACCAGTTGACCCGCTTATTGCCCATTTTCCGGCCTCAGAGCCTACCAGCAATGTGTTTCCAGAAGCGGGGTCCTTAATTCCAGCCATGGCTGTCATTCCTTGCTCATTCCCTTCAAGTTTTACGGCAAAGGAAAGGTAGTAAAGTGCATCCCCCGCAAGGTCGACATTGACTTGAGTTTGGTCAAGGTCGCGTCCGCCTTCCATGGAAAGGTTGCTAACCGCTTTTCTTTCAAAGAATCCATCGGCTTCACTCAGTGGCAAGTTAGAGGGATATGCGCCAATACTGCCCGTTCGATGTTTGTAGCCATTGTATGCGGGAACAACCCAAGGTGCAGCAAAGGCAGTTCCGCCAGCTAAGCCGTCGAGGTGATCGCCATCATTTCCGTCATTGAAACCTTCGTAAACGGTTGTAGTCCAAGGGAGCTCAGTTCGGAACCGCCAGACACGGCCAGGAATCGTGTCGCCATTAGGGTAGACTTCGTCAACTCTCCAGAAGTACCAAGTTAAATCTTGGAGGTTGTTTAGGGTAATCTGGTTGGAACCTTGTTGGGTTAAGAACTCAGGCGAGCTTGTGTCGGCATTGCGCACACTTTGGAAGTTAGTGCCAAAGTAAATATTGTGAAGTGGGGAGTTGTGCCCCGAGGCCCACTCGAGCTGAGGAGAGGTTGAAACAAGGGCCTGCGTGTCAAAGGGGAGGGGACCGTGAGCGGCGCCGCCAGAAAGAAGTTCAGAAACTTCAACACCTGACATGCCCCAGTCCCAAACAGCAAACTCGTCCAATTTCCCGAGGAACCGAGCATCTGGAAAGTTCGGGTTCTTGGCCAGCAAGTGCAGCTCATTGGAGGAAGCCGAGAAAGTGTGAGACCAGTTGCCAATCTCAACCCCGTCAGCATAGACGGAAAGAAGAGATCCGTCATGGCTTGCTGTTAGCATAGTCCAGGAAGAAAGGGGCAGTGGCCAAGCGGTATCAAGCCCAGCAAATCTCACTGAGCCGCCTACGATTTCAAACATTCGCTGATTCGAGGGCGATTCCAGCGGGGAACCGAATCCTCCAAGCAAAGTCCCATCTGAAAGAGAAGTGCTTGGGTTCACGAACAAATTAATCGTGAACGGTGCGTTTGCTGAACTTGGGACATCGGTTGCGTTTTCCGCTGAAACTTGGGTAGAGCCCGTAACTTCAAGGCAATCTCCGTGGAGCCCGGGAACTCGATTAAATCCCGGGTTATTGTTGATATCGGTTAGGAAAGTGAGTTCGCTTCCACCAAGAGAGTTCTTCCATGAAAGCATTTCTTTCTTTGAGATTTCCCAACGCAAGTAGCGCCCTTGCTGAACGGCAAAGGGAAGGACTTGTTTTGCGGCTTGGTTGGCGTGGTTAAGAACTTTAACCGGATTCGAAGAGGAAAAGCCGGGGGAGTTACTGAACCATAGGCGAGATTCTTTCGTCCAAGCGGCATTATCGAGTCGGTCCAAAAATTGAACACCGCCAATGTCTAGAGTAGCCCCAAAATCAAACTCTACCCAAGTTCCATTGCTTGGGTCTTGAGTGAGAGGAGACCCAACAGTTCCCTGATTGTTCGAAATGAATTCTGTAGAGGAATCTTCGTCAACGAGATTGGATGAAGGGAAACCAGCAAGGGCATTGGAAGAAAGAGTGATGCTTGGTGGCGAGAACTCCGTTAAACCAGTCTCAAACAAAAAGGCCAACTCGCATCCGCCTAAGGAGTGGCTATTCGAGTTTGGGTTATCCTGGGCAGTAACTTCTAGGCGAACAAATTGAGCGTTGACTGGATCAAAAGGATAATCCACCAACTCTGTATGAGAAGTTACAGAGATATCCATCCAAGGATCATTTAAATCAAAAACGTTGTCCGTTGAAAACCAAAGCCTAAAGGATGAAAGCCAGTCGCCCGAGTTTGCTCGGTCCATGAAGCGAATTCCCGCAATGTCTGTGGGGGCGGAAAATGCCATTTCCAACCAAGTCCCATCGAGGGGGTCTCGAGTTAAGTTAGTCGAGACAACGCCTTGGTTCGCCGATGCGAATTCGGTTCCGGTGCTGTTGTCGAACAGGTTTCTGGAAGGTGACCATCCCCAAGTGTCGCAATCAAGGACAATGGAAGGGTCTGCTGTTTCGGCGAGTAAGCTTGGGCCATGAATTCTGCCTTGGTTGTTGCTTCCAGAGGTGTCCTCGACAAGATCGCCCGCGCCTTCTTCAAAAGCCCACTCGGCGACCATTTTCCGATCGGTGACATCAATCGTGACAGGAGTCCAGTGTTCGTTTCCGCCTGAGTCTGAAGCGGCGTACCAGAATGTATCCGTATAGTTGCCCACTCGAGTTCGGTCGGGTTCATACAAAAGGAGATCTCTTCCACCAGGGCCGACGCCACTTGCAATCGAAACTGTTCCCCCTTGTTCTGAAACGGGGTCCGTGCCGGAAACATGAATGTGTTCCATGTTCGCGTCGTAGTCATTGTCCAGGGCGTCAACTAGAAGATCTGCCTGTGCGTCAGTAGCAGTCCAATCAGGGTCTGCATAAGGTCGAACGGCATCAGCATAAGGTGGGATGATGGGCAGATTCAGCCAGGAAGCGCGACTTTGAATGATGTCTGTTGACCCCGGACCATACAAAAGCCAGGAACCGCACATTGCAGAACCGCCCCATGGCCAACAGTCAATATGTCCGCAACCCCAGTTGTGCCCAATCTCGTGAGCAATGATGCCGGGGCTATAGCCGCGGTCCCAGTAAAGCCCGGCGTAAGCATGGCCACCACCTAAAGTTCCAACCCACGCAAGGCCGGCGATGCCATCACCTTGATAATCTTCAAGTACGACTGCGGATTCACGGGGGATATGACCTTGGTTGTTGTCCCATTCAATTCTGAATTCATCCAAGAGTGCGCCAGATGTTGTGCCGACGTAGTATTGTGCTTGCCGGATGACAATTCCTGTTAGTTCATAGGAGACCATGGCATCTCTCGAACAAACAAGATTATTTTCGGCGAGTTGGTATTCCACTCCAGCCGTAACGCCTGCAACGGTTTGCCCTTCTCGAAGCCAATAATCATATGTTGCGTCAAAAGCAACTCTGGATTTCCGCATGTTCCAATCCCAAGGGAATGGAGAAACAAAAAGGCCTCCTCCTGTGGGTGGGGGAACACTTGCGGCTCTACCGCTTGGGCCAGTTGAGTTTGCAGACCAAGTTTGCCCATCGACACCACACATCTCCATCGGAATCGGAGGCGCTTTCGCAATCTGGTGCCAGCCATTGCCGTAAGTTTCATTTGGGCTAAGTCGCCAAATAGAATCGTCTGGCATAAAAACCGAAGCAAGCAGGCCGCGCGGCTCCAGGCTTGCGGCAACTGTTGCGCCGGGCAAACCATCCACGAAGCCAAAATAGGTTCGAGAAGGGGGGATTTTTTCAATCGGCCCTTCGGTGTTTTGGAGAATAAAGCCCTCTGCCCGCAGGGAGCGGCGCTTTAGGACTAGGTCGACCCGTCTGCCCTTGAGCTCTAGAGTCGTTTGAAATCGCTCAGGAAGGCCAGCTGGCAAATCCAGCTGCACAGGAGCCTGTTGGAGGGCGGCAAGTAGGAGAAGTGAGGAGGTGAGCATCCCCCCAAGGATACTTCAAAAGCCGCCCTGTGTGTGGGGCTTCTATTCCTCGCTATTGATGATTTCGTCTAACATTTCGTGAAGGCGTTCATCATCCCCAGCAAGGAGTTTGGCTTTCTTCGCAAAAACCATCGCCTTTTCTTGATCTTTCACGAATCGATTGCACCAGAAAGCGGTATTGACATAAAGCTCACGAGTGGTTTCGGGGTCTTTGATTCCATTTTTGTCAAGCGCGACGACAGCTTCGACGGCAGCCTGTACAGCTTCGAGGCTGTCCACTGAACGACATTGAGCAAGGACCACTTGCTCTAAAATTCCTTCATTGTTTTCAGGGTCAAGCTTCCGTCCCTTTTCCGCAAGCTCAGCATCAAAATGTCCATTGTTGAGAAGAGCTTTCAGGGCTTCGATTTCCAGGCCAAGCTCAAAACCATAGCGGACAATATCGGCAATGGTAGAAGAACCCGGCGTGTCAGGGTCGCCGCCTTCCATACTCTCAATTGCAGTTTTGACGACAGCAATCTTCTCTTCTTGCGTTGTTGCAGAAAGGTAAGATTCGTTTAGTTTTTTCGCATTAGCAAGACCCTTTCTTCCGGCTTCTGCGATTTCTTCCATATGGGCGACATACTTTTCTGGCCCACCTTCCTGATATCCCGTGCGTCCAAAGACTTCACCTTCCGCATTCATCAAGAGGATGGTTGGATAACCACGAATCCCATACTTGTTGTTCAGTTCGTCATTGCGTTCAGGGTTTGGAACCTTGGCTTTAATGGCTTCGTCCTGGGGAAAGTCCAATGCGACCAAGATGTACTCTTTCTTTGCGGCATCTAGGAATGCGTCAAACTGGAAGACTTCATCATGAAGGCGGATGCACCAACCACACCAATCGGATCCAGTGAAATCTACCAGAAGGTTCTTGCCCTCAGCTTTTGCAGCTGCGGTGGCTTTGTCAAAGTCGTCATACCAATCCGAATGGGAGTCGTCTTGAGCAGAAACAGGAGATGTAAGCAAAAGTCCTGCGAAAAGGAGGAAGGCATTTTTCATGTTGGAATGGGTTCGCTCAGGCGAAAGTCTTGTAAGGGGGGAGAGGATCATTCGTCCTCTTCTTTGTAGGCGCGGTGGCCCTTCTTTTTGATGGAGCCTAATGCTCGGAGCAAGGATTGCGCATCATCCTGTCTGCCCTCGATTACTGCAAGCTCCAGCTCGCAAAGTTCAGAGCAAACTTGGAGCATGGCGCGCCGATATTCAAGGTTCCAGAGCAGGGTTTCTTTTTCCGAGAGAGGAGAGAGTGGGTCTGGACAAAGAGGGAAGGACTCCAGGGCTGCGTCTTGCATGGAGTGAAGGGTCTTTAGGTGGTGGGCCTGCGCTTCCGGATTCCCTAGAGTGCGACGCAAGGATTTGAAGCCATCTTTTAAGGCTTCCATAGATTCTTCAAGCGGAGACTCCTCGTGTTCCGACTCATGGTGATGTGGTTCTTGAGTTGGAAGGTAAGCGAGCAGCAAGGGGCTGAGCACAATGAAGCCCACAAAAAGAGATGTCTCAGACGTCTTCATCCGCAAATTGTAGCCCTATCGGAGCGGAGCTAGACCCTTAGTAGCCAAGAACGGTTTCTAAGCCGTTCGAACAGGTCCAACCCTGTCCAGTTGCGGCGGGGTCATTCCGAATCCAAGCCTGCCAGAACCAGGAGAGGCCAGCTAATGAAGGGCTCGAGGGGACAGTTGCAGACATTCCACCTTGCCCTTGGGCATTGATGTTGAAGGTGT
The DNA here is from genome assembly GCA_002500505.1 of Planctomycetes bacterium UBA7888. Taxonomy (GTDB): domain Bacteria; phylum Planctomycetota; class UBA1135; order UBA1135; family UBA1135; genus UBA7888. The sequence continues at coordinate 5,717 of DLRM01000028.1, read as the reverse complement.
AGGTCCTTTTGTAGTCCACTAAAATCGTTCCTCCGTCAAATGAAGCGCTTCTTTTTCTCGGGCCAGCAATCAGCCAACCGTTTCCATTTGGGAGTCCTTGGGAAACTTCCAGAGTGACCAGCGTTCCAAGAACAGGAAGGGCGGAGGCATTCAAAACAGGAACACCAAGAGTTCCGGATTTCCCACTGCCATAGGGAATTAATTGAGCAGTGGAGCCGCCACCTCCGATGACTAAGGCATTGTCGCACTCGTCATTTCCAGAGTTTCCGCTACTGTCGCTGACTACGACGCGAAGCAGGCCTTGGCTGGTCGAAACAGACGGAACTGTCCATGAGTGAGTTCCCGAAGGACCAAGGTTGTTGGCAACAGTGGACCAAGTGGAGCCGCCATCATCAGAGAACTGGAGTTTTGTGGACTGCACCCCTTCGTCGTCATCGGAAATCCATTCCACGTCAACAGCGTCGCCGGGGTTAAATGTGCCTGAGTTCGGTTGAACCAGATAAGCCGTTGGGATTGCTCCACCGGAGTTTGGCGGAACATGCATCATGATGCAGTGAAGTACGCCGGCGTACGAAACAACAGCGTCGGAATTAATTTGAATAATAGTTTTGTTTGGGCAAGCTTGTTGCCAAGTTGAAAGAGCTTGAGAGTTATAGGAAGAAACCTGGCTATTGCTGTAAGTTGGAATCATCACAATGTTGTTGAACATCACGACATTTGTATAGGTGTAGTGGTTCCCATTCCATCCTGAAGGCCGGCGCGCAGGAGTCCGGAAGACTTGATAACCCCGAGCGGCCATGTCTACAGCGGCTGCATCACAAATATTGTCTTGTGTTGTTCCCGATTGGTCGGGCCAATCAGAGATAACCACTGTCTGGTCGCCAATGATTTGCATCCACATATCGAGGTGTTGAGTGGAATCCACACTCGTGGGGAATGCGTCCAAAATTGTGGTATTCAGGTTTTGGAAATCCTGAAAGATTTGTTTGATTTGAGCTTCGGATTTGTTGCCGTTTTCATTTAGGATGAGCTTTGTCGCATAGCTGTAGCCCAAAGCGTCTAAGTGGTAGTTGCCGCCACCATGTTCCAGGTCATGGTCATACCAGGCTTGGTTTTTGTGACTCGAAAAGAAAGAGGGGAACGCATTGTCGTTATTTCGAGGTCGGTTGTAGTCATGGTCAATAATAGAACGACAATCGCCCTGGTAGATATATCGTGGGCCGTAATCTCGAATCCAGATGGTGTCGGTATTTTTGACAATGAACTCAACATTGTTCATGTCTGCGCCTTGATTTGAAATCGTGTTCGATGCCGAATTCTGTTCGGAAGTTGAATCGACTACGCAATATACTTTTCCATTTCCAGTTGTCGTTACATGCTTTGCCATCTTGGCAAGGACGGTGTTTTGTCCACTGGTCCCTTCCCACGCGATTAAAATCCCTTCCATAGGCTCGTATTCAGCGACACAGTGAACTGGCCCTGAAGGAGGAGAAGTGGCGGCACGACCACCGGGCCCAGGAGGATTCGCCGCTATCCAGGCGATTTCAGCTGGGGTCAAAGCTCGGGAAATGCCAACGCCTTCCGGGTAAACCGGCTCTTGCTGGATTGCGTAAAGGAGAAGGGAGGTAAACAACATTGATGATGGTGGGCCTTTTCCATCCTATCCCAAAAAGTATGGGAGATGTGGAAACACCCTCTGATTTCCTTGCTAGGCTAGAAAGAAGATGAGCGATAGGCCCTTTCGACCGAATGAAGAGAAGTGGAATTCCAGATCCCATGCTCTTGGCTTTCTCCTGAGCGCTATCGGGCTCCCTTTTCTCATAGTCAACGCTGTTGAACGAGGGGACACTTGGCATATCGTTGGTTGCGCTGTTTTTGGGGCCTGTTTAACGGCAACTCTCGGAGCGTCCGCGCTCTACCACGGCTGTTTTCGCCCCAATCTCCGCAAATGGTTGCGCACCGTGGACCACGCCAGCATCTTTATTTTGATTGCCGGCGCTTACACTCCATTTTGCATTTCCAGCCTTAAAGGCCCATTGGGCTGGAATCTATTTGGGGTTGCTTGGTCTGTTGCCCTCGTCGGTGCAGTACTCAAAATATTTTTTACTGGACGCTTTGACCGCCTTTTCTTGTTTCTCTACCTTGCCCTCGGTTGGATGTGCGTGATTGCGCTTGGCCCCATGATGGACCGCATGTTCCCAGGCACGATTGCATGGCTTGTGGGTGCTGGAGTTTTCTTCACAACAGGAACCGTTTTTTATTCGCTCGATAACCGCAGAGGGTTTCACTTCGCATGGCACCTTTTTGTAATGGCGGGATGCGCATGTTTGTGGGCCGCCGTCTTTAATGAGATTCCCCACGCGGTTGCATAGAAAGCCCGGTTGTATTCGACATCACTCTTCAGGTGATGCATCGTGGAAATATTTTTTCACCCACGCAATATTCGCGCAGTAAGTTTCCTAGTTACTGGACAATAGCTTCTTCAAGGTTAGTAATTCCAAGCTCGCCAGCTCCAGAAAGAGTGACTCCTTGAAACGAAACCTTTGTGCCGGCGGCGATTCTGGGGGGAACAGCCATCGGGCCAAGGACTCCTGCTCCCGAAACGTCCAAGGAAATCGCAGGAAGGGAAGAGGGCGAATTCAAAAACAAAAGTAGGGCGTGCTTGTTTATCCAGTACGGTTCGGCCGGGGAAAGCGAATAGCACAAGAAAAACTGAGAAGATGGAGGGGCCTCTGTAATAACAAATGTAGCCGTGCCTCCTACTTGAAGAGGCGAAACGACCAGTTTGGCAGTATTCGACAATGCACACGAATGGTAGTGGCCGGAGGCAATTTGAGAATAGAGACCTTGGGGAATATTTTGCGCTTGGCCGATGTTGTCTTTTCCCCATCCCACTGCATGTCCGTCTGCCTGTAAGGCAATTGTGTGAAACATCCCGACGGATACTTGCGTGAAATTATTGCCTGCAGGGGTGTTGCTTACCTGGCCAGAGTTGTCGTTGCCCCAAGAGACTAAACTCCCATCATTTCGAAGGGCAGCCGCGTGAGGTCCAAAACCAGAAACCTGGCTGTAGCCCGTTCCCGATGGTGTAGATGAAACTTGGCCGTAGTCGTCCAGGCCCCATGCCTCGATTGAGCCGTCAGCTCGTAGAGCAAATGAACAGCCGCCACCGGAAGCGATTTGAATGAAGTCGTTTCCTGATGGAGTTCCACTTATTTGGCCCCATTGGTCTCTTCCCCAAGAATGGAGAGAGCCATCTGAGTGCAGCGCTAAAGAGTGAGCGTGCCCGCCAGCAACTTGAACAAAGCCAGAGTCGATAGGTGTATTAGAGACTTGGCCCCCGTTGTCTAGCCCCCATGCAGCGATGCTGCCGTCTAGTTGTATTGCAAGTGAGTGAAAGCGACCTGATGCAATAGAGAGAAAGCCTGTTCCTGTTGGAGTTCCTGAAACGGCCAAGTTGGCATCATCTCCCCAGGACATGATGGAACCGTCACCCCTTAAAGCCAAGCAGTGATTGGAACCACTCGCAATCATTTGAAAGTCATCTTCCATGGGAAGATTACTAATTTGCGAGAATTGATTAGAGCCCCACGCTGCTACGGAGTTATCCGACTGGGCGTTTACAAAGGGCGCAAGGAGGGCAAGGGTGGCTACGGAGGTGAGGGGATGCACTTTTGAATTGAAAGGTCACTGAATAGCCGTTGCGACGACGGGGGACTTCAGGCCCATTTGAATCGTTTGAAACCAAACTGATAAGCCAGGGAAATTTGGGACTTGTATCGCCCAAGAACAATTTCCAGCAGCATCCGTTAGCCCAGATTTAACCGGAATCGGTTGAAGCAAATCACAAATGACATGCAGGGCGTTGATGGGATTACTGCCCGTGCCTCGTGTGCTCGCGCCAAGATAAATGGGTGATTGTGGAAGTCCGCCGCTACAGTCAAAGGAGGCGAGCTGTCCTGCGGTCAAGGTTGAAATGTTGAGCGAAAGTGCAAGGCCTGGAATCGTCGTTGCGCCATAAAGTACACCTCCCAAGTTAACAGCGATGGAAAATCCACCGACATCTCCCACGAATTGATGGGCAAAGGAACAAGTAAATTCAACTTTTCCACCAAACTGATTCAGGCTTCCTGAAATTTGGAAAATATCAGAGCCCAAGCCAGCAAGCGGCATGATTGTCGAAGTTGAAATCGCATTCAGTTCAATTTCACCGGCAGTGAAAGTAATCGTTCCACCTCCTGTGTAATTCCCGGTGGCGGGATCTATCGGAAATGTACTGCTGTCAAAGTAGCATTCTGCACCTCTGAAATAGACGTCGGCTAAATGCGGAAATCCAGGGATTGGGTTCGGAATCCAGCCATGAATTTCAGGCTCCACCATTACGATGGGACCCGTGCTGGCGGTCATAAGCCGACCCGTTCCAAAGGGGAACGTGGCGGATGCAACTTCGAGACCCAGGTCTCCTGCACCATGAAAGCGGTCATCGCCCTTCAGGGGACCAAGGAGAGTCCCAACGGAAAAGTGGATTGTGGCTGGACCTCGTTCTTGGGCCAAGTCGTAGTAATGGTTGCCCTGGGCGTGGAGAGTGGCCGCAAGAGCAAGAAGGGCGAAAGTGATTTGGGCCAATGTTCTCATAGCTCCATCATATAAAAAACCCCCGCCTTTGGGGGGCGAGGGCTTATTTTGGCTCCCCGAACAAGACTTGAACTTGTGACAAGCTGATTAACAGTCAGCTGCTCTACCAACTGAGCTATCGGGGAATTTGAGCGGGGAAGTATAGCCCACTCCCGAAGGTGAGGCTAGAGGGATTCCGGTAAGTTAGGATGAAGGTGTGGAGTCTCTCAGGATTGTCCTTGTTGAGCCAAAGAACCCTGCGAATGTTGGGTTCATTGCCCGCATTTTGGCTAATTTTGGGGTGTCGGATTGGGTCCAAGTTGGTGGAGTCGAAATACCAGGCTCTGAAGCGGAGCGGACTGGGGCGTCGGCCTTAGAAACATTGAACCTTTTACGGAGCGTCCCCTCCCTTGACGTTGCACTCGAGGGCATGACTCACTCCATTGCTTTTACATCGCGTAGTGGGAAATATCGACAAGCAGAATTACTCCCAGAGTTAACTTTCCCGAGTGACGAGGGAATCGCCCTTGTTTTTGGTCGAGAAGATCGGGGTTTGGAAACTCAAGAGGTTGAGCGATGTTCTCAGCTCTGTCGAATTCCAACTCGCGACTTGAGTTCCTTGAATCTTTCCCATGCAGTCGCAGTTGCTCTTTATGAATTGAGTCGGGCCCCTTCTCGATGCGACTCGGAGCAAACCTCTCAATCTGTTCTGTCGAACTATGAAAGTCGTGTTCGAGTTCTCGAACGAGTTTCGGAGGAAATTGAGGCGATTGAATTTCCAGACCGCGGAGAAGAGACGAAGAACTGCTTAAGACGGCTGGAGGCCGTCAACATTGAGGCGCGAGACTTGCGGGTCATTGAGAAAATCCTGAAGCACGCCCGCTGGCGGCGCGAATCGAGAGTTTCTAAATAAGGGCTCCGCAGGATTGGTTTCTTGTCTCTCTGCGGCCCCAAATATTGGAGATTTGTGCTAGTTTGGGAGGGTCTTCAGGATTCTCGAATACCCTTTCTGGGAGCCTATTTAACCTTATGCCACGCTTCATTCCCCTCCTCTTTGCTTTCTGCACCCTTGTCCAATTCCCACTTTGGGCGCAGAGTGGCCC